>CAZSWP010000011.1:37966-87661 GCA_964610875.1 uncultured archaeon | reverse complement strand
AGAGAACTTGAAGTCAATGTCGCAAGTAAGTATACCATATTATTTGTTGGGTCTGTGGGAGGAACCCAAATTCCACTAGGATTTATGAAAAATCCACTGAAATTCATTACTTCAGCCATTCCAAAGAATACTGCTGCAGCAAGGACTGGACGTGGTGCTCTCTTCAGAAATTTTCGAAATGTGTTCTTCAATATAGTTTTATCATTCTTGAAAAACGGCATTGAAACAAGTGTTGCAATAAGCATCAAAGTATAAGCATGCCACAGAAAATTGGTATTGATTGCGTAAGGAATTACCTCAGATGCATTATTCAGATACTGTCCAAAAACAACAAGCCCATAGTCTCCAACCAAGAGTTGTTTAATGGGTTCTACCAAAGTGGTCAAGAAACTGAGCACGACAAGAATAGTCCAAGGGATACTCGCTCGGAGAAGACTCATAGATTCTTCAGTCTTGTAGTCTTCGTCTTTCAATACAGACCTATCTAAGAAAGGTTTCTTTAGTACCTTATTGTAAACAAATAGAATGAATAATACAGCAGTTCCAGCGATTACATTTGTCAAACGTGTCAAATTCACAAACTGCAGATTGCATACAATAGCTACTACTCCTGCAGTTGCCCCTGAGATTATTGCAAGAAGCAATCCTTCGCGGCTCATTAGGAGCTTCTTTCCTCCTGCTATCCAAAGCATTGAGATAGCGATTCCAACAGAAACCACAGGCATGTACATCGCAAAAACAGATCCGACATACCAGAGTTCAACTTCAGTACCTGAAACAGTTGAATATACATCGCGAAAAACTTCAGCAGGCACACCAAGAAGTGCAAATGTTGTTAGCGGGTCATACCCTATGGATGGAAGTGCAACAGCAACTAATGGGGAAAATCCAAGAGCTAACATTACAGGAGGAAGCATGGACACAGGGGTTGCCCCAATGCCTACAAGAAACAGTCCAAGACCAAGACTGATGAGCATAATTTGCATCGGTTTGCTTCCTCCTCCAAGCGTCTTGAAGAATACGATCAATCTCTGTAGAGATCCCGTTTCTTGCATGTATGTCATCATCAGAATTGAAGTCGCCACCATTAGTGAGATTGGGAATGACCGTACAATTCCAGCAGAACTAGCAACTAATGCTACGCCAATATCTGTCTGAAATGCAAGCACAGCAATTACTACCGTCAGAAGCCAAACTACAACACCTGTTGTGTCTGCAGCTTGTTTTAGAAAAAGGAGCATTACGAAAGCCAAGATAATTGGTAGGATGATTAGGATGAAACCAATGGTTGCATCCATCACTCTTTCCTCCGTTCTAGGAGATTCATCTCCCATGCCCACTCTATCTCTCTCTTGATACCCTCCTCCATAGTGACTTGAGGTTTCCAGCCCAGTAATTTCTTTGCCTTGTCATTTGAATACCATCTATCTTCGTCCATACTCTGAATGGTCTGAGTATGCCAAAGAAATGTCGTCTTACCTCTGTTTTTTAATGGACTAAGAAGACCAATTCCCACCTTTGCAAGAGTGGTTGAAACATATCTCTTCGGTGCTTTTACTCCAAGAATATCTCCAAGGTATTCAATTAGTTGTTTGTATTTCATGGGATGATCAGGACAGAGAATTATTGTTTCATTCGCAGCAGATTTTGATGACAACGCCGCAACAAAGCCTTCAACGACATCATCAATGTGAGTATACATGATATGCTTCTCGCCATCACCAGGTAAAACAGGAACATCACCATTATTGATTGCTTCAATTAACTCGAATGCAGTATACTGATCACCTTCCCCCATTACACCAGTAGGGCGGATAATAACGTACTCAATCCCTGTGTCACAACAGAGTTCTCTGACAGAGCGTTCAGCAATCACCTTACTTTTTCCATAATCAAATTGTGGTCGAAGCTCTGTATCTTCATTTCCAGGCGGATAACGGACAGGACCAATTGTTTCTGTGGTTGAACCGTAGATAAAACGCTCAATAGTCGATCCAACACAGGCGTCCAGAAGATTTCTTGTGCCCTCAACATTAACGCGATACATTAAGTCCGCATCAGAAGGGTAGAAATCAAAATATGCAGCTAGATGTATAACAGCTTTTACATCTTTCACAGCATTCTCTAGACTTTCTAGATCTAGCATATTACCCTCAACAAATTCAACTTCTTCAGGGATACCTGAACGATTGCTTGTTTCACGAACCAAAGCAATGACTTCGTGTTCAAGTTCAATCAGATGATTAACAATTGCTCTACCAATGAAACCAGTAGCTCCGGTAACTAGTATTCTCATCCACTAACACCCATAGCATATCCACCGAAATATCAGACATTTATCTCTTGCCTAAAATCACGACGAGTTTCTAAACAGAACTCTCATTAGTCTTCAGGTAGAAATAGCTACAGTAGTTCGTGGTGGATTGTAAGGTTGTCAACAGATGAAGGGGATTCAAAGCTAAAAGAAAAATCAATTGATGCGACAAATTCACTAGAAGAATGTCTTGGTCGTGCTCAAGAGTATCTTGAACAGGAAAATCTTGAGGCAGCAATACAAGAACTCAGAGGGGCTGCACAGAAATTTGAAGGCAATACAAGAATTTGGATGATACTTGGTGGTATCTATGAGGACATTGGAGAAGCTTCCAAAGCTGATGAATGCTATTCTAGGGCTGTGGAAATTGACCTTACCTTAGCAGAAGCTTGGGAAAGACTTTGTATCATTAGATTGAAACAGAGAAGAGAAACGGATGCTGAACAGGCAGGAAAACATCTCTTAGAGTTGCGTGGGAAAAAGGGGCAATCATGGGCAATCCTCCGTAGTGATTTGCGAGAGAAACATGTGAAAGGGAGCTTACCTAGTCGCTATCAAACAAGAGATTCCTCATTAAAGAGCGTTGGCACTAAATTGAGTGAGCTAGTAGTTCATTCCGATATTCATTCAGAGCAACTACAATCAGAAGGGATTGATTCTGTGAAAAAATCATTACCTATCTTTTCGCGAGGTGAATCCCAAGAAGACGCTCATAAACTCGGAAAAGAAATTCTAGAAGACAGAGTAGTTGATGATAATGCTGAAACAGTAATAGAAACTCATGCATCTGTCACAGAACTTCTATCTGGTACAACTAGAAAACCGCCATCAAGATATGGTGATTCTGAGTCATGGTTTGATTATGCCAAAGTATATGCAAAAAACAGAGAATATGCGAAGGCTATTAGATCACTAGAGAAGGGATTAGAAGTAGACCCAAACAATACAGAAGCACTTGTTCTATTAGGTGAGATGCTCGTAAAGGATAAGAGAACACAAAGAGGAATTAAAATCCTCTCGCAGGTTATAGAGAATGAACCTAGAAATCACAAAGCATTCTTGATATTGGGAAAGGCATATACTTCGGTTGAGGAATTTCGGGCTGCAGCAAGAGCCTTATTCAGATATGTGAAATTGATGCCCAATGATAGCGATGCATGGGGTATGCTGGGTCATACCTTGATAAAACAGGAGAGATATACTCAGGCAAGCAGAGCCGTTTTGAGAGCATTGAAGGTTCAACCAAACAACACAGAATTTTTGAAGGATTTTGCTTTCACTCTTGAAAGGAATCGCAGATTTGACCAAGCTATTAGTGTGCTGAAAAAAGCTACATCAATTGATACAGAAGACGCCGATACATACCAGAAACTCGGAGAGATTCTTCTCAAGATGGGAAGGGCTCAGGAGGGAGCGGAAGCGTTAGCCAAGGCAAGGTCACTGACTTTTTGAGTCATAAGTTCGTTTCACAGTCGTTCTACAATGGATGGGAGTAATTCACCAGATGGTCCGTTCAGGTGGATTGTCACTAAGGGAGTCAATGGAGTTTCTTCAATATTGATTTCGATAATCCATCCACCTCTATTCGATACAGCAATTGGAAATGATGCAGCTGGCTGCACCACAGAAGATGTTCCAATCACAAGAATACCATCAGCTGAATTCAGTTCTTCTCTTACTTGATGCATTATGTTGATGTCAAGATTCTCGCCAAACCATACGACATCAGGACGAAGATTAGACCTGCATTCTGGACAAATCGGAATCTCTGTGGCGGGTTCAGATAGTCTTCCTCCGTATGAACAAGAAGTACACTTTACTTCCCATAAATCACCATGTACAGGTAGTACATTTTGCGAACCTGCACGGGGATGCAGACCATCAACATTCTGTGTGATAAGAGTCTTCAATATTCCTTTCTTTTCCAATTCAACAAGTGAGGTATGACCGGGGTTTGGCTCACACGAAGCAATAAGCCCTTGACGCCAAGCATACCACTCCCAGACAAGTTTCGGATTATTTTTGAATGCCTGAGGAGTGGCAAGTTCCATTGGATCATAATTTCTCCATAATCCGTCTTTTCCTCTAAAGGTTGGGACATTAGACTCTCGTGATATGCCTGCTCCTGTTAGTGCAATAAGATAAGATGAATTCCTAATGAGATCTGCAGCTTTGATAATTTCTTCATTCATGTGAACTCGCCTTATAGCTTTATGGAGTCCATACCTTATCAGTTTGGTTCAAACCTTTGTCTAAGCCATCACCCTTATTAGGTCATCATTCTTAACCATAGTGAAAAGCACCACGGATAACGTTTGTTAAGACGAGGGTTACTCGATGTCATCAACAGAAAGTGGAACCAAGAAACGTAGGAAAAAACGTACCTGGCTAATGCCTCAAGAAGTCGAGGTCTGGTATGTGCTTCCAGCCATTAGAAGAGAACTAGCTAGAGTTATGATTGAACGAGGCATGGCACAGAAGACCATAGCGAAGATGCTTGGTGTTACAGAGCCGGCAGTAACCCAATACAAGCTTAAGAAGTCAAAGAGATCACGTGGAGACCAAGTTGAGATTCCTGAGGATATCCTACCTGAAGTAGGAAAATCTGCAGATGTCATCATAGACGCCTGGGACGAAAGAGACGAGGGAGAATTCATCTATGAAACAATGACAAGAGAGATCAATCATCTCATCAAACTATTGCGGGATAAGGGAGTCATGTGTGAGATTCACCGTGAGTATTGTGAGCATGTCAAGGAAGACTGCAGAGCATGTAAGGACTGACAGTCGATGCCCTATTTCGATAACGCGAATTCTACTCAGGTGGATGAACGTGTAATTGAAGCAATGTTACCATATTTTAGAGAATATTATGGGACATCTGGTCTTGAGATGAGTCATGCGCAAGATGTTGCAGCTGTTAGAGGTATGGAGGATGCAAGAAAGATTATTGCAGGCTCATTAAAGGCAGATCCACGAACTATTATTTTTACATCTGGAGCTACAGAATCAAATAACTTAGCAATTCGAGGTGTGGCCAAGGTAAATCGTGAGAGTAGCAAACACATAATCACAACTTCAATTGAAGTACAATCAGTACTGAAATCTTGTCAACGATTAGAAGGAGAGGGGTATGAGATATCCTATCTCGAGGTTGATAAGAATGGATTGATTGACTTGGATGAATTTCAAAAAGCAATCCGTAAAAGTACAGTTCTTGTTTCTATACACCATGGGAATGGTGAGGTTGGAGTTGTCCAACCAATTGAAAAAATAGCTGAGATTACTTCTGCAAATGGGATTATCTTCCATATTGATGCAACTCAGACATACCTGAAGATTCCAATCAACACAGTGCAAATACCAGTTGATTTAGTGACAATCGATGGACATCTCGTTCATGGACCAAAAGGTGTTGGTGCCCTCTATATCAGAAGAAAAACTCAGATTGAACGGCTCCATGAAGGTGGAGATGAAGAACGGCGCTTGAGACCTGGTGTCGAGAGCATCCCAGCAATAGTAGGTTTTGCCAAAGCAGTAGAAATCTGGGAACCAAAACACTCAGAGTACTTGAAACAACTTGCTGATCATCTTCGAAATGGACTTTCTGAAAAGATACCTGAGATTGAATTCACAGGTCATCCGACACAAAGAATACCCGGACTTGTATCATTGCTAGTGAAACAAATAGAGGGAGAGGCAATGCTGGTTCATCTTGATATGAATGGGTTTTCAGTTTCGACTGGGTCAGCATGTTCCTCAAAAACACTCCAGGGAAGTCACGTACTAAAGGGTCTTAACTATCCACCCGAGGTCTCTCATGGCTCCCTTAGAGTGTCGTTTTCCCGTTATAACAACACAAAAGAAATAGACGAATTTATAGACATCTTATCAACAACTGTTGAGCGTCTAAGGGAATTCAGTCCACTTAAATCAGGAGAATATTTTGCACCGTCAACTACTGATGAAAACGAGCATCATCATAATTTACCTTGTGATGAATGGTAGCAATGCTGACTGCAATTCTGTGTTCTACATATATGATAATAAGGGGAGGACAAAGTGATTTCACTATGTCAATCCCGTATCAATTAGCAAAAATGACATGGGAAGAAGTGGAAGAACGTTTGCAGGAGTGCAAAAGTGTGATTGTTCCTGTGGGTTCAAACGAACAGCATGGACCAGCATTACCAGTAGACAATGATAGTTATATTGCTACTAGATTTGGTGAATTAGTATGTGAAGCATTATGGCCTGATCCCAAAGTCAGCTTGGCTCCAACTCTTGCATATGGCTATTCACCTCACCACATGGAATTCAAAGGAACAATAACTCTTAGCGAGAGCACACTGTCCAACATTTATGTTGACATTTGCGTTTCACTTTCGGAACATGGCTTTGAGAATATCATTCTTCTAAATGGTCATGGCGGAAATACTACAGCAATCTCAGTTGCTCTCCATGAACTCCGAGACCTCATTGATTCCAATGTGTTTGCGTTGAATTGGTGGTCAATGATAATGGATAAAGTGCCAGAGATATTCACACCCCCAGTCTTTCATGCATGTGACATGGAAACCTCGGTTTCATGGGCACTTGGTCAGCGAGTGTTGGATGAAAAACGAGTTGATGAACCTGGCAAAACACCATACCCAGAGTATGTTGAAGCAAACATGCTAGCAAAACCCCCACAAATAGCAACAAATCTTACAATGAAAGATTTCACGGAATCTGGAACTGTTGGCTATTCGACAAAAGCTACCAAAGAGAAGGGACAAAAAGCAGTTGACTTGGTTATTGAAAGAATTTGTGATTTCATCAGGTCTCTAAATTGAGAGAATGTTTTCATTCCAGTTCATGGTAATAGAGTAAGAATGATAAGCAAATTTTAGGGGCATCTAAAGTGAGGCATTCCGAATGTACTCAGACAAAGTGAAAGAAAACTTCGTAAACCCACAGAATATGGGAAAGATTGAGAACCCTGATGGAATAGGAGAGGTTGGAAACCCTGTATGTGGGGATATGATGCGGATCTATATCAAAGTAGAAGATGACATTATTGTAGATGCCAAGGTGGAAACATTCGGATGCGTTGCAGCTATTGCTACTTCTTCAATGACAACACAGATGGTCATTGGAAAGACAATTCAAGAAGCCAAGGAACTCACGCGTAATCAAGTAGCTGAAGCTCTTGACGGTCTACCACCTCAGAAGATGCATTGTTCAAATCTTGCTGCCGATGCACTGCATAGAGCAATCGAGGATTATGAGAGCAGGCAGAGAGAATGAATCTGCAATCATCTTTTCAAGCACTCGAAGATTATGAAATGTGTCCATCTATCTGCATCAAAGGCTAATACATGAGGATACTTTTGAATGAGCTCTTTAGCAGGTCTTGGCTCAATAATCTCGGAAATAACGAAACTAGCTTCTTTCAAAGCCTTGCTATACTCTTCCAATATTCTATGAAATTGCCAGATTTGTCCCCCGGTCCATTCAGGAAGACTCCCGCCTGAGTCGAAATATCTGTAAATCATCTTTAGATACCGTTCCTCATTTCTTGCTGAGTCCCTAGGTAAGCGGACATCCAAAGCACCAGGACATCCGAAAACAGGATAAAGCGAAGACAAATATTCTAAGAATGAAATAGAAGATATCTGATTATTCTTAGTGGAGGATATGAGTTGCCAAAGACCAGATATGTTTCTCTAGTAATTCTTAGTATAATTGTAGTTTCAGGACTTTACCTTGGTTATGCTGCTGAACGAGGATTTGGAACAATCACGATAGAACAATTCACAATAACTAGGACGAATGGCCGAATGGTCAGTTTCTCGGTCTACAAACCTACAACAGACAATTTTGGTGAACCATATCCTGTAGTGCTTACCATTCATGGAATCTCTGGCTCAAGAGGAGCCATGAGTCCATACAATATTGAACTGGCTAGG
Source organism: uncultured archaeon (assembly GCA_964610875.1). Lineage (GTDB taxonomy): Archaea > Asgardarchaeota > Thorarchaeia > Thorarchaeales > Thorarchaeaceae > CAZSWP01. The sequence continues at coordinate 79,396 of CAZSWP010000011.1, read as the reverse complement.
AGAAATTTCACTGTTGTAGCTGTGGACCTTGCAGGTCATGGTATTTCCGGAGAAACATTTGGATTCGATACATTCTTTGAAGGCGTCAATGATGCCTATGAAGCGGTCAAATATGTTCAGACAGAGTATGCAGACGTTAGTGATACAACATATGGCGTGTTAGGACATTCACTAGGAGCAGGCATCTCTTTGATATTCCAAACTATGCCTATTCTGCCAAATGCTACTGTAATAATTGGAGGTGGCATGGGAAATGATTTTGGAGGACTTGAACTAACCATAAATACCACTGCTCCCGAGAATTTATTGATTGCATCAGGAATCTGGGATGAGTTGGTCTCTCCGGAAGTAGCATACCAAACACTGAGAGATGCTACCGGAATTTCAGAAGTTGAGGAGAAAACAACCTATGGCAGTTTTGAAGATGGTACAGCCAGACGATTAGTCTTGAGTCCAACCAATCACTTGTTTGAAACTTCTGATTCACTGATCATAAGCGAGTCAATTGATTGGATGGTATCATCACTTCAAGGAGAAGAACAACTTCAGTACACATTATCTTCCACTGATCAAATTCATCAGATAGCGAACATAGGAAATACGGTATCTGCAGCAGCTCTAGTACTCAGTCTGTTCCCAGTAATCCTGATTGCATATGCATTCATCCCTACGAAATACCTTCCTGACAAGAATGAAAAGATTGCACCAATGGAGAGGAAACGTGCAAGAAGATTCAGTGTTCTATTCAGTTTCTCCTTGAGCATTGTTTTCATGTTCATCGTACTAGCAGGATTCGGTTTTGATTTTGCAGGAATCAATATCATCGGTATCTCATTCGGCACAGGGTTCATCATGTATTCATTTGTGGCATTTGCATTTACCGTGGTCATCATGAGAAGATTCGTAGGAAGAGAAGAAACAGAGGAGTATGATATCTCAAATCTTCGGAGCATATGGAAATCAATCTTTGATACTACTATCAAGACGTTATCACTGATAATCCCAATATTGCTATGGCTACTAATCTGGTCAGGAATTTCTACGTTTCTATTCAGCAATAAGATTGGTTTCACTCCACAAGTAGTTGGTAACGCAGTGCTATCAAGAGCAGCCTACACTGTCATCCTCGCTGTACTACTGACACCACTTTTCTATGGTGAGAAAATGTGGCTTGATGCAGTAGTGGGTATAGATAGGAATTATGTAGGCCTCAGACAGTTTGTGGATACATCAATTCGAGCTCTCCTCCACAGACTACTTGGCCAAGTCATCTTTCTTGGAATCCTATATGTTCCATTCCTGCTTGGAGTGCAACTGGGATTCATCCTATTCATAGGTCTCTTGATGTTGGTATTCACAGTCCTATTTGGTGCAGTGACTTGGTTGATGGTGTGGGTTGGCAGCGTAACAAGAAATGATCTTGCTACAGCAATAATTTGCGCCCTTGTGCTTGCAGTAGTTCTAGCTAGCACATTTCAATTGGTCTAGATTATGTGTAATTGTTCATCAATGCAAGAGAGTTGGCATTACATCATACCCACTAGATTTAAGAAAAAACTACGTTTCGCAGTAAAAGGAGATCAGCAATATGGATGGAGGCATAAATCTCGAAATAAAAAACTCATTGGCTATTGTCACATTGGACCGACCGGATAAGTTGAATTCAGTGACACGAGAGATGTTGGACAGGTTCTCTGAGACCATGGAGGATTTGTACAACAGTGAAGAAATTCTAGCTATCATAATAACTGGTGCAGGTGATAAATCCTTCTCAGCAGGGTTTGATCTAGAGATGATCAAGGGACTAGAGGGCGAAGATTACAAACGATTCTTCAAAGACCTTGAAGTGATTATTAGAAAAATCCGTGAGAACAGAAACTCCATTACAATTGCTGCAGTGAATGGATATTGCTTTGGATTTGGTGCAATGGTTGCTGGAGCGTGTGACTTCAGATTCTTTGCAGAGAATGCGTTCTATTGTCTACCTGAGATTGATCTTGACATCTTTCCAGGAGCTGGAGCAGCCTCGAACCTGATTCATCTTGTTGGCCCTGCAAGGGCTAAGGACATCCTCATGAGTGGAAGAAGAGTGCAGTCTGATGAATGCTTGAGAATTGGACTTGCAGATAGGGTTCTCAAACAGGAGCAAGTTGTTGATGATGCCATCACATATGCTAAATTGCTCATCAAGAAAAATACGAAAATACTACGAGCAGTAAAGAGCTGTGTTATCGAGATGACAGGACAGGATGTAATTCAAGCAGATGATATAGAAGGCAAATATCTTGATGTCTGGCTTGAATTAGATTAGTAAATATGGTTCTTCATATGCCTATCAAATTACAAATTTTTTAATTAGGAATAGTGGAGCCCCGAAGGACTCCAAATCTATTTCTTCCTTTTTCTTAGAGCTATGACCACAACCAGAACAATAACTATTGCTCCTACTCCAGCTATAATCAGAATTAGCAGAGTGTCATCATCTTCAGATTCAGTTGTGGTTGGCGTTGTAGATGTATCAGTTTCTGAATCAGTAGTTGTATCGGTGGTAGTGGTTGTCGTAGTTGTTGATGTGCTTGTGGAGTCATCTTCTACTGTCACAATGACTGTATCTACACTGACGTGTCCAACGGTGTCTTGAACAGAAATGGTGTAGTTGTACACACCAACATCAAGAGCGTCAAGATTGACAGTCATGTGATCACACACAATTACTGAAGATTCAATTGTAGAATTCCAATTCCCAGATGCTATTTCAGTACCATTTCTATAGATGACATATGACTCAGGCCTCGCATCCCAGGGCTCCCAGACAATTGAGTGTCCTGTTGTTCCAACAGTGAAAGTGACATCATCCGGATGATTGATGTTTGGTGGGTGATTATCAATCACAGTGAGTATGAGACATTTCTCAACACTGTTGTCCGCAAAGTCCCTCACTATCACACTGATTTTGTAGGTACCTAGCTCCAGTTGGTTAGCATACCAGTAGTTATCATATGGTCCAAAGATGAAGTTGGCGATTCTGGATCCATTTTGATACCACTCAACACACCTAACACCATCATTGTCATTGACGTCGATTTCAATCCAAATATCATGTGGCACTTCCGAATTATTACTTGGAGATGTGAATGAGAGAGTAGGATCAATTGTATCTATCACACTATAGCTGTAATTCAATCCACTATTGTCATCAATTGCCGATTTCCCACAGAGGTCTGTAGCATTCACGTAGAATTGAACCTCAGAGCCATGAGAAAGACCTGGTATGGTGGCGGAATATACATCTGATTGAGATGTTGTTTCTAGTCTGGTCCATTCCTCACCAGTTGAGTAATAGAGATTGACAATTCCAATACCAGGACTTGCATCTGTTGTATTAATCTCAACATTGACTGCTTCATTTGGTTGCACTGAACCACCAGGCCAATCAACTTCATGAATGATTGGAGGATTCGCATCCATGAAGTGGATATCATCTACAAGAAGCGAAACTCGTTCATCACTGCCACATTCTACTATCACACTTATCGATAGAAGTCGCCAATCTTCAGAAGTCGTAAATATCGAAAGGTCCTCAGTCATGTTTCTGGAAAAATGATGCCATTGGTCTGTGACATTGAACCCTGTGACTTGATAGGTTACTATAGATGATGTATTAGTATGACTATAACTCAATGATGATCCCAAGGTATAGTACAAATAATAGCCTCCGATAAGATATAACTCCACTTCAGCGTAGCAAACGTCTTTGCCCATTATATCATCGAGTCACCACCAGAAATCCAATTCCATATTTGGTTCGATTACGGGATTTGAATATTTCCTCCGAACCTTGCAATCGTCGCTATCATTGACGGTGATGTTGCATGCATACTTCCCTGCATGAGCTTGTTGAACCGCAGAAATCTCACCAGGAGCAGCATTGATATGATCCCAAGCAATGAATGGAGATATACCATCATCATACCATGTATATTCAAAACCAGGGTCCACTGTGGGATAGGTCACAATTGAAAGTTCATCAACAAGCAATTCGACAAAGGTGCCACTGCCGCCAATCACCTGAACCCTAACACCAAAATATGTTAAACTAACATTTTCCCAACCCCCAATAGCAAGATACTCATTCATATCGAGAGAAAGGTTACTCCAAAAGTCTTGTATGCCATTATTCGTAGAGTTGAAATAGTATCGATTTGAGGAGTTATGAAATGCTCCAGCTGAGTATTCGTTGTGTCCTAGTATGAAGTATAAGGTATATTGATTACTAAACTTATCCCTGAATGTCAACCATAAATATGCGTATTCATTCAGACTAAACATAGTGCGGTGGTTATATTTCCAACTCATATTGATAACAATATCTCTCGATTTATTGGAAATAAGACCTCTCTTCGCAACTGGGTCAAAATATTGATAGAAACCTCCAGTAGACTCTGCATAAGAAGGGATTACTATTTTTGAGGTGAGGTTTGCTGCATATGTTCCTTGAAGACAATCACTAGTCTGTGTGAAATACCCAGGAGACCTATTATTTGTTGACCAATTGCTTCCATCTCCAAGTTCAAAATCACCATTCGTGAAATAGTCATAATTGGTCTTATTCTTCAACATAAAATCATCCACGAGAAGAGTAATAGGACCAGAAGAAGGTGCAGATGTTGGTTTCCGTGAATGTACATATATTCTAACACTTTGAAAATACCTAGAATCATCAATAGGACCAAATTCTGGAATCGAATTGATATCTTTAGTGATATTACGATGAAAATGATGTGTTTCGTCAAGTGTATCATTCAGCAAGAAGTTATATTCCAATGTATCGTTAGTGGCTTCTGACTCGAAACTATTACCATAGGAAAGATTGTATCTAAGTTGGATTAAATCAGATGTCGAATTTTGCGTTTCTACATAAATATAAACAGTACATTCATCCCATAGGTCAGGATTAGCATAGAGGTGCCAGAAGAAATCTAAAGTCAGACTTTCATTGAATAGCCTATTGTTTTGTCCAGACCAGTATTGGTACAGATAAGCATAGCTAGGAGTATCTCCATTGCACTGTCCCTTAATGAATCCAGCATAGGATCCATTTATAGTATCAATCGGATAGCTTGCATTACCATATTCATATGGTGATACTCCTTTAGAATAATATTTAGCATGCCCACTTTCTTATTCCTCAAAACCAGGGTTTAGCAAGACATTTGTCTTCAACCCATCAGGTTGAAAGGAATCAGCTAAGGTTGTTTCTTTTTGTTCTTCAACGATGTCATTGGAAATTCGCTGTTCGGTTGGACTCCTAACATCACTTAAAACTGGTATTGATGCCACGAGAAAAAGCTGAAACATCAAGATTACTACAATAGGTACACAAAAGCCACTCCAATCTCTCATACAAACACAACCGTCTTCGCGCAGAAGACACCATATATCAAACAATAAGGCTATATTATTTTTGTGCTATATCTCAGAAATTACAATTTAGCTTCTACCCAAACAATAAACAGTATAGTTCACACATTTCTATACTTGATGTCCAATGTGTGATACAATAGTAGATTTAGGAAACTCAACAGTTGATGGTCAGACGCTGTTTGGTAAGAACAGTGACAGACCTCCGAATGAAGCTCAACTCATTGTCTACTACCCATCAAAGGAATATGAATCAGAAGCCGCCATAAATCAATTTCATTGCGAAAAATGGCATTTTGGACTAATACTCAATCTTTTTGAGTGTGTAATCTTATAGTGTGCAGTAAAGAGTCCATTCTAATGACTCTTGGTAACGCTTGGTGTTAGTATTGCAGATATTAAAAATGGATTCGACCCATCTCGTCGATTTCTTGGAAAGCCTTGAGGCATTTGGGCATCTTTACGGTCCTACTCGTAAGAATGACGTGCTTGTGTTTGATAGAATAGAGAAAATTGAGGATTTGGAGATTTCTGGAAATACAACTCTCCTCCCTCTCAAGAAATTGTTTCACCCAATGAGATTTGATATGTTTCAATTCGGTGTTGATGGATTCAAGCCAGATTATTCGGTCATCGAAAAGCGAGTAGTGTTAGGAGTCCATCCCTGTGAGATTCACGGTATTCTCAGACTTGACGAGGTCTTTATGGTCGAACCCCAAGATCCTTACTATGCAGGTTTCAGAAAGAACACTGCAATCATTGGCTTCTCATGCCTTCCGACTGAGAACGCATTGTGTAAGTCGACGAGAACAGATATTGTTGAGTCCGGTTTTGACCTCTTCTTTGTCAACCTCGATGATTTTTATCTAGTATGGGTTGGTTCAAACCTTGGTCATGATATGATTTTGAACAGAGAAGAATTCTTTGCCGACCATGTAACACACGATGAGATTCAACAGTACATCGCCTGGCGCGAAATGAGAGATAGCATGTTCAAAAAATCCTTCAACTTTGATAGTATGCCGGATATCATGGACTTGAGTTATGATAGTGAAGTTTGGGACTACTTTGCAAACAAATGCTTATCATGTGGCCAATGCACAATGGTATGTCCTACCTGCAATTGTTATGATGTACGAGATGTCCTTGATATAGGTTCAGATAAAAGTGGTCGACGAGAACGTTTCTGGGATAGCTGCATGTTTGTTGATTACAGTGATGTCGCTGGAGATCATAATTTCCGTAAGGATCGAGCAAGCCGTTTGAAGTTATGGTACACTCATAAGCTGAAGGCATTCCCTCATGAATTTGGACGGCCTTCATGTGTAGGATGTGGGAGATGTGTGGAAACATGTCCAGTCGACATCAATGTTCTAACAGTTTCTGATGCTCTGACGAAATGTGAGGTGCCTGAAGAATGAACATCTCTGAGAATACACCCAATCCATTTCAACCCGAACCCGCGAGAATAGTGCGACATTATAACTTGATTAAAGATCACAGATTTTTCCAAGTGCGCCACGTGGATGTATCGAAGGCAATGTCCTTTCAATACAATCCAGGGCAATTCATTATGCTCTCTCTTCCGGGTGTGGGAGAAGCACCATTCTCACTTTCCTCAACACCATCTCGCCCGGGAATCCTGGAAATGGGTATCAGAAAGGCAGGCAAATTGACAAATGCCCTCTTCAAACTCCGAGATAACGATACTGTTTTTGTTCGGGGACCATATGGCAATGGTTTCAAACTTGAACCAATGCACGAAAGGGATATCATCATAGTTGCTGGAGGCCTTGGAGTCATTCCGTTACGCTCTATCCTTTACTATGTCTTAGATAACCGTGATCACTTTGACGAGTTATTCTTCCTATATGGTGCAAAGAATCCTGATGAATTCATGTTCAAAAATGAGTTTTTCCAGATCAAGAATCGAGATGACATAGATTCATTCTATACAGTAGATGAAGATCCAAAAGGTGAATGGACTGAGAACATAGGGGTTGTCACTACACTATTCAATGACCTGCCAGAAATCAATCCAGAAACTACTACTGCTGTAATTTGTGGCCCCCCGGTTATGTACAAGTTCGTAATTGATGAGTTGCTAAAGCTAAAGATTCCTAAGAATATGATTCAGATGACCTTGGAGCGGAGGATGCGTTGTGGAATTGGGAAATGCGGGCATTGTGTATTGGATCATTTGTATACTTGTATAGATGGACCTGTCTTCACTTATTGGGACACTCTTCATTTTCGGGAGTTGATATGAAATGGTAGCAAAAGGCAAAAATCCCCACAGTCCCAAGAAACCAAAACTTGGCATTTATGGATTCACCGGATGTGCAGGGGATCAGCTCCTAATTATCCATACTGAAGATGAAATTCTGAATCTCTTCGAAGCTGTAGATGTTCAATCGTTTGTAATGGCATCAAGCAACCCGATAGAAGAAGATCTCGATATAGCTCTGATAGAAGGAAGCATCAGTACTGAAGAAGAACGAGAACATGTCAAAGAAATCAGGGACAGGTCAAAGATACTTGTAGCAATTGGCAATTGTGCTGTACTCGGTGGTCCTCAGGCTATGTATGCAAATGACGGAAGCTTCCAAGAACGTCTGGAAGCAGTGTATGGAAAAGCCAAGTTCATTACAGCACCTATTGATTCAACTCCTGTCGATCATCATGTCACTGTAGATTACTATTTGCCCGGTTGTCCAATTAGTCAGAACCAGACCCTATCACTTCTTTCCAGGCTTATTCATGGTCTGGACCCTGAAGAATACACTCATCCCGTATGTCATGAGTGTAAACTTAACGAAAACAAATGCTTGTTGAATGACCACCAATTCTGTTTAGGACCCTTGACTAGTGGTGGTTGCGGGTCGGTATGTATCAATCATGGATTACCCTGTGTTGGATGTTGGGGCCCGAATGATGATGGCAACTTCCCCTATCACTTCAAGCTACTGAAGGAATTTGGTCTCTCTCAAGATGAGATTACTAGACGAATACGCAACTATGGAGGATATGAGATTTTACAATATATTGAGGATTTGGCGTCAGAGGAGGAAGAAAAGTGAGTGAGAAGATTTTCGAAATCAAGCCTCTTGCAAGAGTAGAAGGAAATGGTGCAATTCATGTCAGGATTAAGGATAACAAGGTTGCTGACGTACAGTTTCAGATCCTGGAGGGGCCTCGTCTTTTCGAAACCTTGGTTATAGGGAAAACCCCAGAAGAAGATATCAGCATAGTTCCTAGGATATGTGCTATCTGCAATCTATCTCATAAGTTCGCTAGCATCCGAGCACTTGAGAAAGCTCTTGATATAAAAGTCCCAGAAACAACAGTAGCATATCGTCACCTTATGCATCATGGAGAAATTTTAGAAAGTCATAGTCTTCATCTATACTTTCTTGCTCTTCCCGATTTTCTAGGATACGATAATGCTGTGGCGATGGGTTCCGAACATGGACCCACTGTTGCAAAAGCGCTTGAATTGAAGAAATTCGCGAACAGAGTAATGAAAACTATGGGCGGAAGGATGATTCATGGTGAGAATCCAATCCTTGGAGGATTTGGGAAACTTCCTTCTTCAGAAACCATCCAATCCTTACACAACGAAGCGAAGGATCTTTTACCCTTCGCTATGGAAACAATAGACCTACTAAGTGGTATTGAAATTCCCAATCACCCTGAACGTGAAACCCAATTCCTCTGTTGTAAACCTCTTCATAAAGGATATGATTTCTATGGCGATATCCTTCTTACTTCTGACGGAAAAGAACATGATTGCGAGAATTACACAGAGGTTATTGAAGAGCGGGTTGTACCTCATAGTTTCGCAAAAAGGAGTCTTTACAAAGGAAAACCATTCACCGTAGGTGCTCTTTCCCGTGTGCTCCTTCTAGGAGAGCGTTTCAAAGGAAAAGCAAAGGAGGCATATGAAACACTCTACAATCCAAGGTGGGATAGGAACCCCTTGTACAACAACTTTGCTCAAGCAATTGAACAAGTTTTCTCACTGGAAGGAATCATCGAAGTCACAGAGAATCTGCTATCAACGAAATCTCCCAAGAACATTTCTGCGCAAAAACATACAGGAAGTGGAACGGGTGCAGTTGAAGCACCTAGAGGAACTCTTATCCACTATTACGAGATCGAACATGGTAAGACTGTTCAAGCTAACTATATCACTCCTACCGCGATGTTCTTGGATGACATCGAAGCATTCATACGTCAGAGTGCAGAAAATCTACTGGCATCTAATGATACTGGCAATATGGAACTACAATTCGAGATGATTGCAAGAGCATATGACCCCTGTATAAGCTGCAGTTCTCATCTTGTAACTGTGGAATATGAAGAATGATATGAGCTACATTTCTGTTCCATTTCTTAGAATTGTTCATTTGCGGTTCTACCCAAAGAATAAACAGTATAGGTTACCTATTTCTATACTTGATGTCTGATGTGTGATACAATTGTCGCATTGGGAAATTCAACTATTGATGGCAAGACACTATTTGGTAAGAACAGTGACAGACCTCCGAATGAAGCTCAACTCATTGTCTACTACCCATCAAAGGAATATGAATCAGAAGACCAACTCAAGTGCACGTATATCGAAATTCCACAAGTATCAAAGACTCATGCAGTCTATCTCAGTAAACCGCATTGGATGTGGGGAGCAGAGATGGGTGCAAACGAGCATGGAGTTGTTATTGGAAACGAAGCGGTATTTTCCAATGAAGCAGTCCCTGAAACAGGGCTTTTGGGAATGGATCTTTTGCGTCTGGGGCTTGAGCGAGGAAACACAGCGAAAGATACTTTGGATATCATCATCACACTCCTTGAAACCCATGGCCAGGGTGGAGTCTGTGAACAAGATGGAATCATGATGTACCACAATTCATTCATAATCGCAGATAGGAACTCAGCGTGGGTGCTTGAAACATCTGATAGAAGATGGGTAGCTGAAAAAGTCACTGATGTTCGTTCAATATCCAACGCGTACACTATTGGTGAGAATTGGGACTTTAGTAGCAAGGATATCATAAATCATGCAATAGAAGAAGGGTGGTGTGAGAGGGAAGAGGATTTTAACTTTGCAGAAGCCTATGGAAATACTGCAATGAGGTATCTTGCACGTTGTGATGACCGTTTAGAGTTCACAAGGAAAAGTCTTGCTGAAAAGAAAGGTGAACTGAGCTTCAATGACATTGCATCAATCCTTCAAAGCCATCCATCTAACTGGACACCCTGGAATCAAGAGCAAGCAGCTGTTTGTCAGCATCCCTCACATGAAAACGCATACAGCACCACTGGAAGTCAAATATCAATCTTGCGAAACTCTCCAGTTCATTTGTTTACTGGTTCATCATCACCTTGTTTGAGTGTCTATTGGCCGTTTCGATTTGAAGACCCAGATATATATGCAGGATTCAACATAGGTGGAAAACAGTATAATCCTACATCCTATTGGTGGAGAAGAGAGAAAATCAATCGAGAGATCTGGCTACGTCATAATCAAGCAATAGAGATGTATCCTAAAATAGCCGAGTTACAAGAGAGAGTATTAAACTTAGAAGGGATTTCTGATGATCAAAGTGACATCACTAGATTGATTGCAGAACATGAAACACTGCTTGAGAGATTCGTGGAAGAGAGAGAAGAAGACAAAAGAGTTGTAGATGAATTCGAGGAGTATCTCTGCAAACTAAATAAAAACGCTGATATTCCATAAGATTACAAATTCAGGATATTGTATGAACCCATTTGTTTAAGAAGGGTATAGTTATCAAAGTTGACCCCCCTTTCAGAAGTGTGATACTATGTTTAAGAAAGCAGTCGTTGCTATTGGTGGAAACTCATTGATCAGAGATAAAGCTCACAAGACAATCCCCGATCAGTATATTGCAACTGCGGAAACATGCAAGCACATTGCAGATATGATTGAGCAGGGTTGGGACGTGGTCATAACCTCGGGAAATGGACCACAAGTTGGATTCATTCTTCGCAGATCAGAATTAGCTGCCCACGAATTACATGAAGTACCTTTAGACTATTGCGGAGCAGATACTCAAGGAGCCATTGGGTATATGATCGAACGTGCAATGTATAATGAGTTCAAGAAAAGGGGTAGACACAAACCTGTAGCTGCTGTTGTTACTCAAGTATTGGTTGACAAGGAAGATCCAGCTTTCGAAAACCCTGCCAAACCCGTTGGTTCATTCATGGAAGAGAAGGAAGCAAAGAAGCGTGAGAATGACGATGGATGGCAAATTAAGGAAGACTCAGGGCGCGGGTGGAGAAGGGTTGTTCCATCCCCCTATCCGAAGAAGATAATTGAACTTCCTGCAATACGGGCTCTCATCCAAGCAGGTATCATAGTATATGCGGTTGGGGGAGGAGGAATTCCCGTCGTTGAAGATGAGGAAGGAAATCTGGAAGGTATAGCGGCAGTCATTGACAAAGACAGAGCCTCAGCACTACTAGCAAACGGATTAGATGCAGATGTCTTGGTTATATCCACTGCTGTTGAGAAGGTATACCTCAACTTTGGAAAAGAGAACCAACAAGCCATTGACGAGATGGATCATATACAAGCTGAGAGATATATGGCAGAAGGACACTTTGCACTTGGTAGTATGGCTCCAAAGATTGAAGCATGCATAGATTTCATCAAAAAAGGAGGGGAAATGGCAATCATTACGGACCCTCCAAATATTACACGAGCATTGGCAGGAGAAACTGGGACCAAGATTGTCAGAGGATTTCATGTACCACCACCGCCTCCATGATAATCATATTAACACGATTCGGAATAAATAAGTATTAATTGGAAATGAATCTTAATCTGGGCTATAATTATTCTCATATTAGGAGTGAACTGGTTGCAGGTCATATCGTTCGAATTAACACTAGTTTTGCTAGTTTTGCTTGTTACTCTTATTCTGTTCTCTATCGATAAATTGAGATATGACATTGTAGCTCTCATAGCTTTGTTAGCAGTGACATTAGTTGGCGCAGTTCCATTCGATAGAGTATTCCTTGGTTTTGGCCACCCAGCTGTTATCACAGTAGCAGCAGTGTTAATAATCAGTGGGGGATTGATCAACTCTGGATTCGTCGACTCAATTGCCAGACTTACCTCTCGTGTAGGAGATAATCCGTTAGTACTGATATCAACCCTCACTGGGTTAGCAGTTCTCCTTTCCTCTTTCATGAACAATATTGGTGCTCTCGCGATTTTAATGCCAGTAGCGATACGAATAGCACAGAAAAATAAAATGTCACAATCAACTGTTCTAATGCCAATAGCATTTGGTTCGATGCTTGGAGGATTAGTCACATTAATTGGTTCACCTCCAAATATTATAATTGCACTATTTAGGGGTCAATACAACGATTCATCATTCACTATGTTTGACTTTGCTCCTGTGGGCGTTGGAGTCGCTTTTGCAGGATTCTTATTCTTATCTTTAGTTGGATGGAGAATAATCCCTCTTCGGATGGGAGATAAAAGTGATTCTATAGCTCATGTAAAGACATTTGTAACAGAGGTCCGTGTTCCTGAAAAATCAACGATTGTTAACAAACGTATCAAAGACCTCGAAGAAATAGCAGAAGATGATGTCGCGATTATTACATTAATACGAGGTAAAGATCAAATTCGATTGCCCTCTACAAGGAGAAAGCTACGAGCAGGTGATCATTTGATAGTTAGAGGGAACACAGATGAACTAAAGATGCTCGTCGATTCTGCTGAATTAGAACTTATTGGAAAGGTAATGGATGAGGATTCGTATCTGGAAACAGATGAAGTGACCACGATAGAAGTTGTGATAGCATCGGATTCAGTGATGCAAGATAAAAGTGCAAGACAGTTGAATCTTCACGCTAACTACGGAGTGAATCTACTAGCAATTTCACGCCAAGGAAGAAGATTGAGTGCACGTCTGGGTAATATTCGATTAAAGGTTAGTGATGTTCTGCTTCTTCAGATTCCAACTGATAAGATGCAAGAAACCTTGATTACACTTGGATGCTTATCACTTATCGAACGGGATATCAGACTTGGACAACCTCGTCAAGTGGCACTTGCAATAGGCATTTTTGGTGCGGCAATTGCTTTGACCATTCTTAACATTTTACCTGTCCAAATCTCATTTACTTTTGCAGCAGTAGCTATGATCATCTCAGGTCTGATTTCACCCAATGATGCTTACAAGAGTATCAATTGGCCAGTGATAATACTCATTGGAGCAATGATTCCGGTTGGAGAAGCTTTAGAAAATACAGGAGGGACCCAATTGATTGCGAATTTCTTACTTGATATTGGTGGGTCAATTCATCCAATTGCAGCATTGATTATTGTAATGCTGGTAGCGTTATTACTATCCGCAATATTGAACAATGCAGCAGTAGCAATCCTCATGGCTCCAATAGCTGTTAGTGTTGCAATAACTTTAGGTGTTTCAATTGACTCATTTCTAATGGCTCTCACAATTGGAGCATCAAGTAACTTTCTTACTCCGTTTGGAAATCACATATGTACATTAGTCATGGGACCAGGAGGTTACAAATTCAGTGACTATCTGCGAGTTGGAATACCTCTATCACTCATCGTCATAGCAGTTTCAATTCCACTAATTTTGCTATTCTGGCCCCTCTAGCAAGCTAGTGTAATTTTTTAATTCACAGTTCGTTTCTGGACAAATAATGGCATATCCGAAACTCAATATAGTTACAAATCTAGTGGGTCTAACATTCATAGAATATGGAATTGATAGTTTTGGATATATTCAGAACCATAGAAGAAAGCTATGACAAGATGGGAGAGATCTATCATAACAACCGAGATAACAAGAAATTCTTGGGAGAATTGAAGAGATTTATAAAACTAATACCACCTTCGGGTCAGGTGTTGGACGCGGGATGTGGAGTTGGAAAACCAACATCAGAATTTCTCACGAAGAAAGGATTCACAGTTGTTGGTGTTGACATTTCCAAACGGATGATAGAGCTAGCTCAAGCTAATGTTCCTGAAGCTCAATTCCTTCAAAAGAATATTCTAGAACTTGATTTTCCCAATGAGTCGTTTGATGGAATCATTTGCGTGTACACACTATGGCATATTCCGAGAGCAAACCATTTTTCGATAATATTTAATTTCCATAGAATGTTAAAGAAAGAAGGGATTCTTGTCTTAAACACAGGTGTCTTTGAATCTGAAGGAATGAGTAATTTCTTTGGACAACCAATGCTATGGAGTAATAACAACCCGAGTAAGACATTAGCTGATGTAAAAGAAGCTGGTTTTGAGATAGAATTCGATGGTGTTCTCAAGCTGGGGGGAGAAAGACAATATTGGATATTCGCCAAGAAGGTGGCTTAATTTATTAGTTGATACCAACGCTATTCGACGGAACTAATTTTAGTCCATCTATTCGTGGAGAGGTTGTTCTGAGATGGAGACCACAATGTCATGAACAATAAGGATGTCTACGTTGAACGGAAGAGGTATGTTGAATCTAAAGCTAGGGAAATGCTAGCTGGACTCACATTGGAGGAAAAATTTAAGCTACTCACTAGCAATGCCAGAAGGCGATTTTATGTAACAGATCCGATCAAACGATTGGAAATACCCTCTTTTAAAATGACAGATGGACCATTGGGTGTTGCCAGACATTCTGGGAGTTTCAAAAAATGTACACGATTTCCAGCTACTATAGCACTTGCTGCAACTTGGAATAGAGACCTCCCACGAGCAATGGGAAAAGCAATTGCACGAGAAGTAGCTTCCATTGGTCGGCATATGTTACTTGCACCCGGTACCAATATTCATAGAACCCCGTTGAATGGCAGAACATTCGAATACTTTAGTGAAGACCCCCATCTAACAAAAGAGATGGCTATACCTTTTGTCAAAGGTGTTCAGGAAGAGGGAATTGGGGCATGCTTGAAACACTATGCTGCGAATAATCAAGAAACGGACCGTAGGTCCAGCAATTCTGTTGTTGATGAACGAACACTTCATGAGATTTATCTTAGAGCTTTTCGTGAAACCGTAATTGAAGCAGATCCATGGGCAGTTATGGGTTCCTATAACAAAGTGAATGGTACCTATGGCTGTGAGCACAAGTACCTAATCCGAGATATCTTAATGGAGAGATGGAATTTCGATGGATTTGTGGTTTCAGATTGGTTTGCAACAAGACCAATTGAAACAACAGAAGGTTGTGTTAATGGAGGTCTCTCATTGGAGATGCCTTGGCCTGCCAGGTACAAAACAGGCTCTCTTCAGAAATCTTTTGAGAAAAAACTATTTTCAGAAGAAGCAATAGATGATCTGGTTCTTCGTATACTAAGAGTGATGTTCCTTTGTGGTGCTTTCGAAAATGGAGATTCTCCAAGACATGATTATCGAAATTCTCCAGAACATCAGGAACTCTCGAGAAAAATAGCAGAGGAAGGAATGGTTCTTCTAAAGAACGATTCAGACCTCCTTCCGTTAAATCCTAATGATGCTACTACAATCTTCGTTGCAGGACCAAATCTGAAGAAAAAGTTTGGGAAGCTACTCTATGGAGGTTCTTCAGCTGTCGTCCCACTATACGAAATCACTCCCTATGAAGGATTGAAAGAGCGGATAGGAAAAGATTGTTTCACTGATGACCCTGAGAAAGCAGACATCGCAATCATTTTTGCGGGTCTAGACCATGGAAAAGGTAAGGACTCTGAAACAGCAGATAGGAAAACTCTGAAACTTCCAGGAGAACAAATCAGTCTTATAATCGAAACAGCTAAGGTCAATCCAAATACAATAGTTGTATTGATTGCAGGCAGTCCAATTTCAATGGATGATTGGTTAGATAATGTTCCTACTGTTTTGATTGCATGGTATGCAGGGATGGAATCAGGTCGTGCGATTACTAATGTACTCTTTGGTGATACATCACCTTCAGGTAAGTTGCCCATTACATTCCCGAAGATATTGAGTGATTCACCAGCACATAGCACAGGATATCCTAAGACATATCCTGGTGATGAAGAAAAGAATGTCCATTACGAAGAAGGTATACTAGTAGGATACCGTTGGTTTGACACTAAAGAGATTGAACCCTTGTTCCCATTTGGATTCGGACTTTCCTACACTGATTTCATATTTGGTAGTTCCTTGATTGAGAGTTCCACAGTTTATGAAATGGACGATCGTTTTGAAGTGAAGGTTGAGCTTGAGAATATTGGGCCACGAATTGGTTCGGAAGTAATCCAAGTATATGCAAGCATAGAAGATTCTGCAGTACAACGACCAAAACAAGAGTTAGTTGGGTTCAAGAAGATATACATCAAAGATAAAGAAAAAGCTAAGAGCGTAATCAAGATCAATGCGAGAGACCTTGCATACTATGACATCAAAAGACACGATTGGCGATTAGAACCTGGAGTGTATAGAATATTCATTGGAAATTCGAGTAGAAGCATTTTCGATGAGCATGAGATATTGATTAAAAAATGAACAAAAACATCAATTACTTGGATTCTAACACAGTCCTGAAATGACAAACAATTACTGAAAACAATACCAAAACATGTAGAACAACCTAATATGGAAGATAGAGAAGCCATCCTAGAAGAGTAACCACCAAAATTCCAATTGCGGGATATGTTACTGTAAGACCAGAGTGTGATCTAAAGTAAACATCAGCTTTAGACTCAGGCCAAGTTCCGGAATCCAACATAGAATCTGTGATGAGTTTCACTCGCATTTCTTTCCCTTTCAGAGTATACCATGTGAGTAAAAGTAGAGAGAACTGGATAACCGCAAAGAACACAAGACCAATTATCATATCGAAGTAGTTAGCTGCAATAATATTCACTATGAAATCAATAAACATCAGAACTGCGAGAAGTACTTCTGATCTAACTGAAAATCGAAGTTTCCAATCTTTATGGGTATTTGCTCTTGTAAGTGCAATAATCCATGCAATTTGAAGATCATACTGCTTAGTTTCATCTCTTCTGACAAGAATTAATGTATTATTCTCAGAAGAAATTTACGGTTCCTTGAAGGAAATTTTTTCCTCCCGAATAGAAATCCTTTCAGGAGGAGAGAGATCATATCTCTTGAAGTCGTCTTTGATCCTTTTCAGAAGCTTGCTTTCATTTTCCTCAGATGAATCAACACTCAATTATTGCCACCATATAATGAACAGAATTCTAAAAATGACAGTTACTTAAAGGTACTACCCAGCTGGACCCAAATCACTGCCAGAAACTGCTCTATCGTATTCTTCTACTAGGTGGAGGAAAGAACTCGCTGTCACATGCTTTAGAACGATACATAGAACTACCAAATGTTCTATCTGAAGAACATTGATTCTTGTCACCACGCCCCATATAATAGCTAAAAATTGTCAGAGAAACAAGAACGCCAGCAATTAGAACTCCCAGCTACATATTATTATCACATGAACTTATTCGATTAATTTTAATGAAAATGCTTTTGAGATTCCACTTTTACACTCATATTCACTGCGTCATCTAAATATACAGCTGTTGTAATAACTTCTGATAGCATAAAATAAGGTGAGTGTGATATGACTATGAATGATATAATTGTGAGACCACCAAAAGACAATGAAAAAACTGAGTTCTACGAAGTATACAAAACAGGTATACCTGATGTGAGTGACATATCCTTCGCTACTTTTGCACGTTGGTGGAATCGTAGTCTTGTGAATGGTGATTTAAAATCACTCTGGAGAGTCGCAGAGGTCGAAGGGAAGATTGTTGGTGTAACTATCAACTTGATGATAACCACTCTTGGAATGGGAGTTATTTGGGAGCTTGCAGTATCACCTGAGTTTCGTAAGAAAGGAGTTGGGAGAGCCATTGTTGAGGAGTCTGAACAAGCATTCATAGAGCATTCAAGTAATGTTACTCATCATGCAATAGCACTCAAAACAGATAGTCTTGACGCTGTAGAGTTCATCGAAACCCTAGATTATGGAATTCAATCACTCATCCTTCGTCTTGACGGTCCAGCTTTGGGAGACCCAAGTGATAGTGAGCTACAAGTCGAATTGGCAAAACTGGATCATGTCCCTCTTCTTATCCATCTTGAACCAGACACCTATTGGGGGAATAGAGATCCTGTAAGTTGGGAGTACGCTATCCGAGGGGGAACTTGTTATGTCATGACTGAGCCAGAAACAAGTTCTATTGTTGGATTCATTCAACTGGAAACAGACAGCAACCTCAAGGATTGTACAGTTGTGTCATTCGCTTTCAAACAAGGATATGGAAAGGAAGTAGTAAGAAAAGCTCACTGTGAGATTCAGTCAAAGAAGGTTGTATTCTGGGTTGAGGACAAACATGATGACATTCTTGATTATCTATATGCCTCCGGATACAAAAGAACAGAGGCAGAGTTTCTTGCCAAAAAACGAGCAAAGAAACAGGAATAGATTAATTGTGGTAACATCTATGATTGATTGAACAACAATGACAAGAAAGATAATCGAAACGGATGGTGCGCCTAAAGCAATTGGCCCATATTCACAGGGTGTGGCAGGTAATGGATTCGTATTCTGTTCTGGACAGATACCAGCGAATCCTGAAACCGGAGAGATTTTTACTGGACCCATTACTGAGCAGACAAACCAATGTTTGGCGAATGTAATGGCCGTTATCGAGGCTGCAGGTTCGAGTATGGATAAAGTTGTCAAGGTAACTGTTTTTCTAAGAGATATGGATGACTTTTCAGAGATGAATGCAGAGTATTCAAAGTGGTTCACAGAGAAACCACCCGCAAGAGCTGCAGTTCAAGTAGCAAGATTGCCTAAGGATGTAGGAATTGAGATTGAAGCCATTGCACTGCAATAATGGCTATGCAATACAAAATAAGAATGGCTTGAGTACATATCCTAGTATGATTGCGCCATTTTTGCAAAGTCAATAGAGGAATCTCTCAAAAAATCCGGATTTCGGTGTTCTTATTAGAATCAAGCATATGCACATAATATTGGTTGAGAGATTCTTGGATTTCAAGGAAACCGAAGGGAGATATAATGAGTATACATACAGTCAGTTCGAGTCTTAGCTATAAACTCTACTTAGCATCAGCAATTTTGATGATAATAGAAACAGTAGTTTTGTATGTCTCTATTGAGATACTAGGTGCAGAACTGCCAATATATAGTTGGATGGAATTAATACTTGCAGCTCTGTTTTTTGTGGGTGCGATATTCGCTAAAACTGGTTTTGGAATAACTGGTACGACAAGGCGAAGTGTTGGTGGAGGTTGGTATGAAGAAACGGCTGAAACGGCAAACGCAATCACGTGTGGATGTATGACTGGATTAGCAGTGCTAATATTGGCAGGCTATACCATTGTTTCCGGATTTGGGTATTTAGGAACCCTCGTTATAATTGGAGCATTCCCAGCAGTATTATCTGGAATACTTGCCATGCTTGCAGGTATTGTTTCAATGCGTGCCACTTATGGCAGAGTTGATACCACCCCAGAGCCTCTGAAAATCATTGGCACGTCAACATCTTGTCCATATTGTGGAAAATCTGGGATATCACCAAATGCAGTTTCGTGCCCAAACTGTGGTGAACCTCTCAGATAGGAGCTTCACATAAAAAAAATATGATGAATGCGGCGGTACTAGATGGCCGCATTCAAAGGCAGCTATTTGCTTCTTCTTCGCCGGAAGACCACTATCACAAGAAGGAAGATTGCGAAGCCACCAACACCGGCTGCGATGTATAGTAGCATTGTGTAATCTTCAGGGAGTACAGCGCCTACTTTATTCGAGTCAGTGTAGTCGCCACTATCGGTTACAACTCTCACTGTAAAGAAGTAAGTTGTTTCGCCTGAAAGACCGCTAACTATTGTGGATGTGGTTTCAGCATCTGTGATGTCTGCCCCATATTTCACTCCGATATTATTGACTGATGTTGAGTAGTAGATCTCGTAATGGTCAAAATCAGGTTCATTGTACTCTGTCCATTCAAGCTCGACAGCCGAACCTGATAGAATTGTGGGAGCATGGAGGACAACACCAGCCTTAGCTAGATTGATACCTTCACCTTCAAGTGTGACTGTGTATACATCATTCTCTCCAGGTTCTGTGTGACCTACAATCTCTTTTGTTATGATTCGACCATCCACATACCTGTGTGTCTGAAGAGTATACTCACCCACATCAGTTCCAGTCAGGTTGATAGTATAAGGTAATCCCGGTACGAAGGGAATTAGCATGTCCTTGTGTCCATCTGAATCTGCAAAAGCAACTGCTGGGAATCCATATTCGATGTTATTATCATCATCCACAGATACGGTCCTTCCAAGTGGGTCAGTAACAGCAACATCAACAGGACTCAAGAGACCTAGTGAAAGTAGATCCGGCAAGAGTTCAATCAATGTCGTCAGAATCGTGTTGTACTCTGAAGTTTCCGCATAGTAACAAAGCCTTGAATATGAATTATCAGGTTCTTGATGAGTACCTCTAAACTCTCCATTCGAGTCAACCAGAATCCAATCATCATACTTACCCCAAGATGAATTCCATGTATCCCAATTATTGTAAATATATAGCGTAATTGAGCCATTGGAATTTACGTCATAATCGTAGACATTCACAAAGTGACCAAAGCCATCCTCCATTCCCTCCCAACATGGGTTCATTAGAAGAACAACAGCAGGTGTGAAGAAGGGGGAGGTGACTAAAAGATTCTCAGTAATCTTCTGCACTTCAATTGAGTTTGATATACCACTCTGTGATGTTGGGATCCCCAAGAAGATATACAACCAATTTTTCAAGTGGTTAGGATTGAAGAAAGCACCAGAACCTTTCCAAAGAACGTAATCCTTGATGATTGCTTCTACTACATCTCCTCCAGTCTCTTCTGCAATTGTTTGATTGGGGTTTGGAGAGGGCAGCTCCTTTGTATAGTCAAAGCCTAGTGGTATCTCGTTTGGGTCTTCAAAGAAGTCACGACATGCCTGCGCAAATCCATTGCAGAATCCTCCGAATCCCCAATCAATCCAATCGACAATCAGAGAATCAAAGACACGGAATAGCATGATGTCCAGAATTGATACCTCACACGCAGCTTCTATATCTGAATACAGAAGTTGGAACATATAGTTACGTAGGTTTGAACTAACTTCTTCTTCTGTCATCACCAGTGGACCGAAGACACTCTCACTATTTGTAAAGTTGAAAGTGTCGCGATAATCGAAGTCTTCAACACCAGACACTTCAAACTGTTTTTTCATATGAAGCGCGTTATTCCATACTTCTTTCATTACTTCGGATTCGTTCTTTTCCAAAGCGAATTGCCATGCATCAATGAACTCGGTAAGCATCGTTCGCAATGTGTCCGCATCAATGCTACTTCCTGCTGTTACTTGTGGAGGAGTTACCACAAGTAAAGTTGAAATTCCGAATATCGCCATTAGGCAAAGTAGAGTTCTTGTTTTCTTATTCATATTTCATTCCTCCTTTGGAAAATACTCCATTTTCTGTTTGGTGGTAAGTCGCAACACCACGGATTCAACGATTGTCCTTCCGACGGCATACTAACTGATACTGAACTCAAAGATGCAGTTTCAGAAGCAGTCACATTAGCAATCCATTCAAATCCATAGAGATAGCCCATTAGAGATGTAGCAAGTATCTCCTTTCTACCATTGCGGTTGGAGTCCCCAATCCGTAGGTCGGTGACATACTCGTCTAATTCCTTGGAGAGCCAGACCTGATCATAGATGTTATCAATAGGGTTCTTGGTCTGATTCTGTTCAAAGACGAAGATGAAGTTTCCAGACCCAGCAATGAATTCCATCCAGGAATCACCATCGGTATTGTCAGCTTTGACAACACGTGTGACATTATCTGTTAGATAGTTAGCTTTTCTAACAAGACTATTGTCGCCATCCGTTTCAAAGAGTGCAACACCAAAACTGTGTCCAGCAAAGACTGTAGGATAGTCAGAGGTTGCATGATATGCTATATCAAGAGAATACGCTCCAGGATTGAAATTACCCATATTGTAGAGATCGTAATCCCAAAGTACCTCTGCGTATCCATTATCAATTGGCCGACCACTTGAAGCATTCTTCTGAACTTCATGTACTCGTATCCAACCATCAGCATATGTGACTTCACCAGCGCCATTGTACATTTCGTCTGTGCCTACGAATACAATCTCACGAAGTCCATCTTTATCTACATCGCCCGTATTGATATCATAGATCATTCCATAACCGCCCTCAACAACATCCATGACATCTTCGTAGACAACCGTGTAATTATTGTCACCCACACATTCGAAGACATACAGATTCCTATCAGCACCAAGTATGATTTCACGGTAACCATCTTTATCCAAGTCGTCTCCTACTTGTACAATGTTTGCGTGATGATAAATCCAACCACTAAAGTGTGTAAAGGCGATTTGCCAAGTTCTAATTAGACCTGAACGCCATACTAGTTCATAGAAATTGTTCTCGACAACTTCAAAGACAATCAGTTCATACCCACAGGCAATGATGATTTCTTCCTTACCATCTCTGTCTTGGTCTCCAATGACCATATCTCTAATGTCAAGATATTCGCCAGTTTCATATCCTAAATCATTCAACAACATGAAATCAGGAGACCGCCAAGAACGTCGATAGGTGTTGTTGGCAACTTGTTCAAACGCTATTATGTTGTTGTCAAATGAACCTACAAATACTTCAGGAATGCCATCCTGGTCAACATCACCATATTCTAGAGACTTGGACCATTCGTTCATTATGATACTGTTGTCCCATGAATCATAGGCTTCGTATCCAAAGTAATTGCTCATCCGCTTTTCAACTTCCACCATATGCACAGTAGGATACGTGGCCACAATGAAGACATCATGATCAAGACGACCATAGAACCTATCAATTTCATCCTCTTGCCAGATATATAGGTCTAAGATACCATCGCTATTGAAATCAAACAATTGTGGATCAGCCGAACCCTTATAGTCCCCAGTAGAACCACGGAAATCAGGTTCATACATGCTACGTTGTTTTACCCAGACTGGATTGTAGTTAGTACCAGTATTTTCGAAGTAAGTGAGATAACTAGTTCTTGGATTCATACCACCATGTGTATAATTCTCAAAGGAATGAGAAACTGTTATGTCAGTGTCGCCGTCAAGATCATAATCACTGATAGCTACTTTTCCAGCAATTTCGCCTTGATCAAACTCATCATTGATATCGTCAAAGAAATCGCTATGGAGGAGGTATGAAAAGCCACTTCCTCCGAAATAACCTGTGTGTTCAAAGTAGTATAACTTATCCTGACCAACAATAAGGTCAGTATCACCATCGCCGTCAAAATCACACATAGAAACTCGAGGCATCCATGGTTCCTTATTCACCCAAGATTGTACGGAGCTAAGGTAATTGGTTCGCTCTGCCCAATATAGAGAACTCGTCTGTTCGAAGTATCTGACTTCTGAAACATAGCCTACATCTACAATAAATGATCTTTGTCCAATTACTATGTCAACATCATTATCGTAATCCATTTTACCAACCGTGACTGATGCATATCCTGCAAAGTAGTCAGTCCCTATTGACAGACGTGTATCGAAGAAGTTGTTTATGAAACTAAAGCTAGGAACAGCATCTGTACCATAATTTCTAAAGTAAAGCAGACGAGAATGTCCACTTTCATAGATTGTTGCCACAAGATCGAGTGCGCTTGTACCATCAATTTGAACAAGAGTATAGCTCAGGAATCTTTCAAACGCAGGATATGCAGATATGACATCAAATTCATCCACCATATGTTGTTCAAGATAGTATGTTGGCATATGTCCTCTACTGTCAATCTGAACAATGTCGCGTATTGATGTGTCCATTGAGAATCTTGGGAAGTCAGAAGCACTCTCCCAGTATAGGACACCGCCCATACTGTAAGCCATTATCTGACCATCTACAGTACCCATGATGATTTCCTCATAACCAAGAGGTCCATCATTCTTCTTTATCTGACCAGTAGTGACAACAAGCGCTGTATCAATAGGCCTGACAACATAACCGAATGCACCATCGACTTCTAGTACTTGGCCACCCCTAACCCCTATACTGAAGTAACGATACTCGGTCATCCAATTATCGTTCATGGTTTCATCAACATTGATGACAACAAACCATCTGTACCCACTAGTAGGCCAGGGTAAATACCATTTGTCCAGTATTTGATCCCGCTCAATTGGATAGAAGTTAATTAGATCGTTAGATAGCTTGATTTCTAAGTTATCCAAGTCGGGTTCATTTTCAAAGGCAATTGCCAGGTCTAGGGTATCAAGTGAGTTGCCACCCCATTCCTCATACCTGCCAACATCAACAATCGCATAGCTTACGTTGTGTTGAGCAAAGTACGGACGAATGTTTGCAACAAAATGTCCTGCGGCATCACAAACAAGAAGATTTTCCTCGTGATCAAAAGTGATACCCCATCCTGCAATTTCTTCATCTAATGATACAGTGGTGTTTGCAATTCCACCTTTTATCTCATTTAGAAGATAACCATCAGGCGTATACCTATTTATCTGATATGCATTTGCGCCGGCTACATAAATCTCTCCTAATGGACCATAAGTTAAGAATACTGGGTCTATTCCACTTACACTCCAGAAATTAATAGGAGTGCCGTTCGTGAAGAAACGCTGAATTCGTACATTTCCTCTATCACTTACATAGAGTAAGTTATCGGGACCAATATCCATACCATAGGGTTGTTGTAGATCTCCCAAACCACTTCCAGTTGCTCCAAATCTGAAAATATAATCTCCAGTTGTTGCGTTGAAAACAGATATTCTGTCATTAACATATTCGCTGACATAGATTGAACCGTTATGGTAGACAACATCAATTGGTGAAGCGAGTTGACCTGGTCCTGTACCAGTCTCGCCCATTTCAAGAGTTAGGTTGCCATTTGAGTCGTATTTGTAGACCTTGTCATCCAATCCAGCGGTGACGTATACATTACCAGCAGGGTCTACATCTATTCCCATTGGCCAACTGTTCGTGGGGATACTCCAGTTCATGAGATAAATTCCATCGCTGTCAAATTTATAGATCTCTGAATTTCCAATCTCTGTGACATATCTTGAACCATCAGGTCCTACTGCGATATCAAATGGGAACCAAAGACCACCTGAGTATGGGACATCATCAATAACTGAGAGTAGTTCATACTCGGGTACGGCAAGTCGTTGGATGTTACCTGGTTGATAGCTTACTACTAGTACACCTCCATCAGGATATACTGTGACACTTGTTGGATGTGATAATTTTCCTGGAGTTGAACCAGAAGCACCAGTCTGAAATACTAAGGTGCCATCCTTGGTGTATTTGTATAGATTCTGCGTACCAAAATCTACTGAGTAAATAAAACCGTCATTATCGACATCAAGCCCATACATTCCACTAGATGCTGAGAACTCATCCAAGTATGTACCATTTTTGGCAAATTTCTGTATTCTATTATTTCCGTTGTCCGCAACGTAGATATTATCATCAGGACCCACAGTAATTCCAGCTGGAGTAAGGAACTGTCCACTACTTGAACCAGAGATACCAAATGCATCAACAAACGAACCATCAGTATAATTCAAAATCTGAATTCTATCATTACCAGTATCGCTAATGTATAATAGACCATCTAGATCAGCGTATAGATACCAGGGTCCGGAGAAATTACCATTTTCGGAACCGAACTGACCCCACATATCAACGAAGTGACCTGTAGAATTGAATTTCTGAATTCTGCTATTTGCCCAATCTGCAACATATACATAGCCATCGGGGTCAACAGTAACACCCATAGGATCATTGAATTCCCCAGGACCTGTACCAGTTGTTCCAAAGGACGAAATTGGATTCATATTGTAATCAAAGATTTGAACTCTATCAGCATTATAGTCAGTGATATATATTGTACCATTAGATGAGATAGCTACATCAAGTGGATTCATGAGTTCTCCAGTTTCATTACCATATTCGAAGTCCCAAAAACTAACGGGCAGGTAGGTTTCAGAGGAATCGAACGTGGTCTCCAAGTTGTCAATAGGACCACCTAGTGCAGATGCACCACCAATGTATGGATTGTTCCACGGATAAGGAACTGACCCTAAGTCATTCTCATAGATACCCTGATACTCCCATCCAAAGGTCTTCATATCGATATAGGGGTCTACCTCAAAACCAGTGTATACACCACTTGTGAGTAAGGAACCTAGTTCCCAAGATGCAACAGCGCGATTCATCTTTATAGTTCGGTAATCATCCCACTCATCAACATAGTCAAAGACAAAGACACCTTGACCATACGCAGAAGCTACAATCTCCCAATTATCATCATCATCCAAACCAGGTGAAGCTGTCAGTGAATTGACCGGCATGAACATGGCATCACTGCTATTCCATGTTAACTCATACTCATGGTGCAGACAAGCTAGTTCTTCAAAGACGTATACCTTACCATCCTGACATCCTGCAACCACTTCATTTCGTAAGTCACCATCAGAATCAGCAACAGCAATGGCATTGACTCGGTCAGGCATTACATCGCCTGAATCCCAGACATAAGCAAACTCTATCCAGTGTTCTTCTTGACAGTATGGCCATGCTGAATGATCGATGTAATCAAAAACGTAGACTTTATTGTCCCAACAACCTGCAATGATCTCTTCATGACTATCATGATCGATGTCATATGCCATAATTGACCAGATCTGCTGACTGAGGAATGTGCCACTGTCCCAGACAAGAGCAAATCGATATCCAGGGTCATTTTCAATGAATGTGGGGGAAGCATCATAGATCTGTTCGAATACAAGGATTCTTCCATCTGAACATCCAGCAAGTATCTCGAACCGACCGTTGTTATCACAGTCCATCAGGTCGAGATCAAAGATATCACCAGTGATTATGCCATCACCAACATCCCAGACATGAATGTATTCGTGAGCATCATCTGACCATCGGTACAGGTGCAGTTCTGCATCGTTTACATAGCCACCTCCAATGACCATCCATTGTTTATCATCCGAAACCACAACTGCATGACTAGAACCACGGATATTATTGGGCTCCCAGAACTTCTGATAGTCATTTGTCAGATTGAATTCACTGTCCATGAAGCTATCAGGGGCATTTCCGGGACTTGTTGGTAGTGTTTCCGATTTTTCAGAAGAAGCAATCTCTGGGAGCATAGTTGGCATCACTGATAGTAGTAGTAGAACAACAATGCTCATTGAGAGGAGTCTTAGTACTGTACGATTCATTTCTTACCACCCTCCTTAGATTTCGTTGACTTTCCTTTTTTCTTACTTGAGGACGTTTTCTTCGTGGAATCATCTCCTCTGACTTTTCCTATTGTGAACCGGAAGAATGCAGGGATGACAATTCCAGCTATGAAGCCCAATCCACCTGCAATGCCCAACAATAACCAAATGGGATACCCCTCAGTTATTGGGACAACAGGATTCTCGCCGTGAGCAACTTCATCACCGTCAGACACGCCATCACCGTCAGTATCTGCTGACGTTGGGTCAGTGCCGTAAATATGTACTTCTTCACCATCGGTCAATCCGTCGTCATCACTATCTGGATTATCAAACCCTCCAGGTTGTCCAATCCAGTGGAATCCATAGGAATTATTGCCGATAGGCAGTGGTGCTTTCCACGTCTCGTTCTCATAGAACTCCGCTCCATCGCTAAGACCATCTTCATCAAAGTCGTATTCATACCCATCAAGGATACCATTGTTATTCTCATCAGGATTGAGTGGGTCGGTACCATAGAATATCTCAAGACCATCTGGAAGCAAATCATCATCCGTGTCCGAATCGTTGACATCCGTCGGATACAACGGCCAGTATTCCGTCTCATTCTGCGCGAGTGCAAAACTACCCGCACTGGCCAGCGTGGTCATACTTCCAGTGTAATTCCAGTCCTCGACCCCGTCTGGCAATTCATCGCCATCGGTGTCGTTTGATTTCGGATTCGTATGCGTGATGTAAATCTCCGTGTAGTCATTCAAATTATCATGGTCCGTATCAGCTACATGACAGTCCGTACCCCACTGAACTTCAAGCCCGTCAATCAGCCCATCTCCATCGGTGTCGTTTAGAACTGGACAGGAATGATATCTGAGTTGTTTGGTGAGGGCTTCATATGGATAAGTGATGATGCTGACGTTTACAAGGATCATCTCTTGACCATCAAGCAACAAGTCATTGTCAGTATCATTATTCAAGGGGTCAAGAGGAATAGGAGCTGAACCAGGATACCCCATAGCTAGGTATATCTCTTGAGAGTCAGTCAGACCATCGGCATCAGTATCAATGGTAATTGGACTGGTCTGATAGTCATAGACCTCATCACCGTCACTGAGGGGCAGGGTCATTGAACCATTCTCATTTGGATAGTCTAAGGAGTCATGATCAGAGTCCCAATCGAGAGGATTGCTGTTGTAAATGTTCAGTTCCTCTCCATCACTTAATCGATCATTGTCGGTATCCCATAGCCGTGGATCTGTGTGAGAGTAGAATACTTCGTATCCGTCTGTTAATCCATCGTTATCAGTATCAGCAACTAGAGGATCTGTGAGATATATGAGAACCTCTTCGCCATCGGTCAGACCATCTACATCACTGTCTCGTACGAGTGGATTACAGTAGAAGAAGAACAGCTCCTCGCCGTCAGTGAGTCCATCCATGTCAGTGTCATTGAGAATCGGATTAGTTCCGTATTTGTAGTACTCATCACCATCAAGGACCTGATCATCATCAGTATCAGGGTCTCTCTGGTCAGTTGGTAGGATGTAATCCTCATAGTCTGGAAGACCATCATTATCTGTGTCAGGATTGACTGGCGATGTACCAGTACCCATTGGACCAATTGCTTCGTATCCGTCAAGCAGACCGTCGTTATCAGTATCACCGTCAGCGGGGTCAGTCTGAGGTATTGTACTCAGTTCTTTACCATCAGTGTTTGGAAGTAGTGGACCAGAATCATAGTCCGTGTCCGCATTACAGGGATTAGTCTTTGTCAGAATCGTTATTGGATATCCTTCCTCATCTGGAATGGTAGCATATTGGCCAAGAATCTCGACTCCGTCATTCATGTCCCACATAAAGAGATTATCAGCCCCACGTTGGTACTCTCCAGGAGATACAGCCTCCCAGCGGATTGAATCATCGTCGGTATCTGCGTCTAATGGATGAGTGTGTGTGAACCAGACAAAGTCGCTATCTTCAATCATAGTTTCATTAGCATATTGTACACCGTTCTCACCCTCTTCTCCATCGAGTAAATCGTCGTTGTCAGTGTCTGGATTGAGAGGATCAGTGCGGTCATCATAAACTACGCCACCAATCATCACAGCGTCAACTGCACCGTAGGAACCAGAAGTGCGTGAAACATCATAAACGGTGTTGATCTCATACCAGTCGTAGAGCATGTCACCATCGGTGTCTATCTTGAATGGCGAAGTGCCATAGGTGATGCATTCCTCATAGTCAGTCAGATTGTCTCTGTCAGTGTCAGCTATGAGCGGCATGGTGAGGAAGGTCATGTGTTCTTCATAGTCAGTGAGAAGATCGTCATCGGTATCTGCATCATTTGGCGCAGTGTTCAACTCCAATTCGAGTTTATCACCTAAGCCATCGCCATCCGTATCCGCTGATGCCGGGTCAATATACGTGCCCCCGTACATCGTGTTCATTCTCTCCTCGAATGCATCTGGAAGACCGTCTGAGTCGGAGTCAGTGAGGTCGGCAGCCTCATCGCCATAATCACTGGAACCCCAAGATCCAGAGAGTTCGATAGTGGTCTCCCACGGACCTCCGAAGTGTGTACCCCATGAAGTGAAGAACAAGTCTACGGCAAAGTAAAGTGAACAGTAAATTGTGATATAGAACGCGATCTTCGAGGTAGCTATATCACTCAGGGTATGCTGAATGACCGGGTCAGGGTCATTTGCCAGGGCCGCCAAGGACGACCCCGATAATATTCCGGACCGTTGTTCAAACCGCATACCTACTTTGAAAGTTCCTCGGAATATCACGATAAGGAGTCTGATGTACAGGGTGACTCCTACAATAATGTCAAGTAACAGAGTGGAGAGAGCTGGTAATCCCTGACCTTGATACTTTTTACTTATCTCAAACACGATGGAGAGAGTCAGGGTAATAGAGACCTGAAGTAGTGCGGATAGCCAGTCGAGAATCGTGCTCAATACACCATGGCCAGCACCTCCGAGGAAAGCAGAAACTGTGAGTGTGAGGCTGGCATCTAGCTCAAAGCGAAGACCCCACTCACGAACATCAATGAATGCACGGTCAGTGTTTGATGCATCAACTGGTGGGAAGGCTAATTGTAGATGAGCATAGCCGAAGAAGTCAAGGGTGAAAGCACCCAGAATACTTTGTGTCCAATCATCACCTGTTGGAAGGAACGCACAGATACCCAAATCGATGTCCATGACAGGAATGACATCTACAAATTTTCTAACTTCAAGGAACGCAGTCTCAGTGTCCGACATGTCATCCAAATCGAGGTCTCCAAAGACTGCATCATTCATGAAGGTCTTGAAGGGCTCTTTGTCAATCTCAAAATCAGGTAGTAGTTTGATTCTCAATACTGCACCAAAACTCGCAAATGAGGACCCGAGGTTCATGGGAGTACCAAGTCGAAAGAGAAAGACAGGACAGAGGCCAGTAAGGTCGTTCTGTACTGGTCTATTGATGATGCGTTCAAAGAACTCACCAATGTAGTCGTCTACTTCATACCATGCATCAAGAATGAGCTGGTCACCCAAAGACCAGAGCTCGAACATTTGACTTGGCAGTAGTGAAGAAACTGTGAAGTTGTTATCAACAATGGTAAACCCTTGCTCAACATACCATTCCTCAACATCTTCTTGGATGTTTTCCACAACGGACATAATGTAAGTATTCAATCGTCTTGCTGCATCAACATGTACTGCTAGGTCCTGAAAGCCTAGGTCAATGAGAGAATAGAAGACGGTCTCAATCAACCAACCCATAGGCCCACCAACACCACTATCTGGAGTCATAGAACGAAGATCAATATAATCTTCTTCAGCAGCGAGATTTCCTATTTTCATCACTGGTTGAAGCTCTTCCCCATTATCATCATATTGAGGGATCTCTTCTACCCATCGCTCAGTAAGACGAGGATCAGTGATGGGATCAGGAACACGCTCACCAGTATAGGTTTCTGGATAGACACTTTTGGAGAAGTACTCGTTGATGTTATCACTAAAATCAGAAATCACGTCTTCTCTCAATTGCTCTCCTGTTTCAGCCCAATCATCATTACTAGATTTGGATAGTTGGTCAGCAATTCTCCATTGCACATAGAGAACTCCAAGTTTGATATCAATAACTTCAACATTCTCAACATGCAGATTTGTAGCATTGCCAAGAGTGTCCCGAAGATTGTAAGCACTTCCTACACCGAAAACGTGCTGGACACTGGGATTGTCCTTTACGATTTCAGCTACCTCTGCCCATGTATAAGATTCCAAACCAATCTCAACTCCAGATTGACTACTCTGGAAGAAATAGACAGCATAATCAGGTTTGGAGAGGGATACATCATACTCGAGATTGAGCAAAGAATCTATTTTGAATCGCAGAACATCTATTCCTCGCATAACCAATGGTCGAGAGGTTTGTATAGAACATATCTGCATATCCGGGTCTTTCCCATCATAATAGATGTGAACCTTAGGATCAACAGGGGAAGGAGATTGAATTTCAATTTTCTCCGGTACAGAGACTGCTGAAACTGGAGTCAGCAAAGCTGATGATACTAACATCATTATTGCTGCAATAACAACTGCTTGTCGTAGTGCAATTTTCACGCGTGTGTGCAATTTGACAGTCCTCCATGTCAAATACTCTACTGATCACGCCGGGAATTTAGAACAAGTAGAGCCTTCCTTACACTACGATAATCTAAAGTATGTCTTCAAGAAAATCTATGGCGGCGTATGGAACGGACAATATATTCCGTTTTGGCGGCTTTGAACTCATGCTACTCTCCCTAGCGAATATCTGACAACTGAAAGTTAATTCAGTTGTACTCTCAGCTCTTGTATTTTAACCTATTAACCCTTTCTAGACATTATTAACTATAGTGTCAATCATAATATCCAACTGAAAAAGAAATAGTATCTGCGGCACCTTTCATACTGTGCCGCAGTTACATGTTTATTTCGAGTGTCCAGAGTTATTGAAGATTCTAAGGATCAATTGGAGCTATCTTCTGTTTCTTCTTCTTCTTCTTCCTCTTCCTCTTCAGTAATTTCTTCTTTTTCCGTTTCCGCCACCTTAGCACTCTTGACTACAGCTTCGGATTCCTTATCTTTTCCACAGACGATTGAAGGTACCAACATAGCAAGTAGTAAAGCTAGTAGCACACTTAATGAAACAAGCATAAATCTCTCAACCTCAGACTATATTACTGTCTTACCGTGATTGAGCTTCTTCTTAACACTTTTCCCGATATGGTATTCTCAGAAAACCTCGTATATTCCAGAACATATTTATTCAAGACCGAGTTGCACGAGTATGCATAACGGAGTTGCATTCAAAATGCTAAGTAATGAAAGCGGAAAGCTCTATGCGATAATTGTTATTATGATAATAATTGCAAGCGTATCATTAGCATTTATTTCTTTGAACCCACTTCAACCTGCAAGTCAAACATCTATAGATATCATATCAGCAGACGGAGAAGTGGAAACTGTATCATTGTCTGATATGTTAGGAATGACGGTCATTGAAGGAACTACCTCCTTCCAAAATTCATATGGGAACGTTCGTGGGTCTGGTAGCTATAGAGGTGTGAAAATCGCGGATTTGCTTGAGCTTGTTGGTGGGATGGAAGAGGAGCAATTATTGACAGTGAATGCCAGCGATGGATATTCAATAAAATTCAATTATGGCAAGGTCTTCCCTAATAATACAGCATATGATTTGCAAGGAGATATGGTATTAGCATTCGAATATAATGGTACACTAGTTCCTGAATGGGAGGAAGGATTTAGATTGATATTCATTCCCGAAGATGGATACTATGATAATTCCGATGCTGAAAGCTCAACTCCTATTGAAATATTCCCGGATGCAGCAGGACCACAGTGTGTTGAAAATGTTGCAAAAATTATACTTGAAAATCCAGAACCATCTGCTCTACAAATCATAAATTATGATAAGTCATATAGATTTAGTATGAATGAACTACAGTCACTGGATAATATCACGGGAGAAGGGGCTTATATAAAATCAACCGGCACCGTAGTAGGACCATTTACGTATACAGGGGTGGTAATTGAAACGTTGCTAAGTCAGATTGGCAATGTTCCAGTGGAATATTCTCTTGAAGTCATTGCTAGTGATGGTTACAAAACATACTTCACTCAAGACCAAGTAGAGGGGAATTTCACCGCATATGACCCTATTACTAAAGAGTCCTTAGGACCCAAAAACTTCACACTAACTTTAGCTTATTATGAGGGGGGTGAACCACTATCCACTGAGTTAGGTGGACCACTCCGATTTGTGACACTTAGCAACGATGGATATTTGACAGACAGTCATTATTGGGCGAAGGATGTTGTAAAAATCAATATCATGAGTGGTGTCACTCCTTGGGAACTGCAGCTTGATGGAGTTGAGGTCTGGAACATGACTCATGATGTGTATTATTCTCTGGCATCATGTGAACATCACCGAACAGATGTTAGTTATGATGGTCATACTTACGTAGGAGTTCCATTGTATATCATTGTGGCAGCATTTGATGGTGCAGATGATGAACATTATCAATTCAATATGACACTCATAGGTAAGAACTATGATGTTGTTGTCTATGATAATGAAGAGAATAATGATACTATAGAAGTGACTGTGTTAGCAGGTAACAAAAGCATCATTGTTGCTGGGTGGATGGATGATGCTCTTCTTGAAGGAGAGATGTTCCCATTACTTCTTGTGAGTCCTGATGGGCTCCATTTTCTTGGTCCAATATCAAAGGTACAAATGATTGATTGGGATATCTAGAAAGTTCTTTATAATCTGAAATAGCTTAACTATGCAATATGCACCAATAGCACAAACCATGCAGACAGAGGAAACCTTAACTAACAATTTCTGCGGACCTCAAATAGTAAGAAATGCAACTATAACATAGATCGGAAAGGGGTTTGAGTTGCTGAATCATTGTACATCAATTGAACATTCACGAAAACACGATATAGCAGACACTCTGATGGCTAAGAATCAATTCAACGAAGCGATTGAAGAACTTGAACGTCTTGCTACATCAGATCCTCAGGACAAATGTATCTGGGAGAAAGTAGTTGTTTGTAGTCTTGAACTAAAGCGACCAAAGAAAGCTATTGAAGCACTTGATAGGATCATCAACATTGAACCAAATTCACATTCTGTCTGGGCGGACAAGGCGTACCTGCACTTACTATTGAATGAAACCACTGAAGGCATTTCAGCTCTCCTTGAAAGTTTGAAACTAAATCCTCGCAACAAACGTGATTGGCAACTCTTTGCTATGGCACTCATGGCCGATGAAGAATGGGAAAAGGCAAGTTGGGCACTTGAAACGGCGCTCCAATTAGATCCAAATTCAGCAATCAATTGGTATAATTATGCCGCATGCAAATTCATACTTGGAGATTACCAACTAGCTCTTGATGCTTCACAACAAGCTATTGTGCTAGATCCAAGTATGGAAGTCTTAACGGATGAATGGTCAGACCAAGTACAGGATGGAATTGAAGAATCAGAAGATTATCTACTGAATTTGAGTCCAGCAAGCTAAGGTGCTTATTCACTCTTCGTCTTATCTTTCTTTTTTCTTTTCTTCGAAGTAGTCTTCTTCTTTTTAGTAGTTTTTCCTTCGTCAGTAATACCTAAGACTTCATTCATCGTACTCTGCAAGTCATCAATTTCATCATCCAATTTGAAGGATTCAGCCATTTCTACTGCTTGTTTGACAGCGGTTTCTAATCGACAAATTTCAGCCTCCTTCTCACTCACATCAGCAATCTGTTGAAGAGATTTCTTCTTCTTCTCCAAAACCTGCGCTAAACTTTCTATAGCAGCCAGTGCTTCCTCTTTTGTTGATACAATCTGTTCCGAAATAGTTTCTGCGGCTTCAAGAATATGTGAAATTTGTTTCAAAAGCTTTTCATATTCATCAAGTGCGGTGGTCAGTATTCCTCTAACCTCAGCATCATTATCTTCATCATATTCTTCTATGCGTCCATGGATATCTGATATTGCACGTTCTAGGAAAGCTTTCCGTTCCTCTAGCAATGTTCTTTTTCGCTGGATAAAATTCCATTCGTTTCTGAGGTTTTCCACAAAATCTCTAGTTTGATCCACTCTCTCGCGATAACTAGCTAGTTTGTCTTGAGTTCTTCCAAGTCGCTCCTCTAATTCATCTGCAAGACTGGTTAATTGATAGCTGAGAATATGACCAGCTTGAGATTCTGCTAGAACTCTGCTTTCCTTTATTACCCTAGAAATAACATTCCATCTTTTTTCCACATCAGTTTCTGTTTCCTGTGCCTTCCCAAGGGTGTCAATTTGCTTAGACAACTCTTGAACTTCATCAGAAAACTCCTGAAGCTCATAGATTTTTGCACGAAGGAGCGACTTACCAAGACGGGTGTTAAGAACATTAGTGATTCTCTCTCGTTCTTTAGGAACCTCAAGTAGAGCATGAGTATTGTCAAT
Organism: uncultured archaeon; assembly: GCA_964610875.1. GTDB lineage: Archaea > Asgardarchaeota > Thorarchaeia > Thorarchaeales > Thorarchaeaceae > CAZSWP01. The sequence continues at coordinate 43,111 of CAZSWP010000011.1, read as the reverse complement.
CAGTAGCTGTAACGCCTTTTCATACTCAGCAACTGCTTTATGATATTCAGACCCTTCCATGAATTCATCACCCTTCTTTTGCAAAACAAGTACACCTTCTAAAACATCATAGGGGGATGTTCTAAGGAGACTATCATATTTCGTATCCTTTGTTGAAGAGAGATTCATTTCTTGTTCATCAAGTTTCAAACGTAGAATAAATAACCCATCGTTTGTAGCCAAGAAAAGAAATTCTCGATCACCAGCAATTGCATTTGCTCGACCTATATCGGTCATAATTTCTCCAACAAGGGCAGCTTTTCTCAAATCCCAAATTGCTATTCTTGATGCATTGGAAGTTACGATGAGATAAAGACCATTTGACCACATAGAAGACACAGGTTCTTCTAAAGTGGATTCTAAGATTCTTAGCAGCGTCCAGTCAACTTGATCGTAAATGTGTATCTCATCTGCATTTACTCCAACAAAGACAAACTCATCATCACCTGTAAGCTTGGCCCCCTTTTCCTTTTTATCAAAATGAGCTAGTTCTGCAGGGGCTGCGTTTTCTCTTAGCTCCCACACTCGAGGTTCATCTTTTGCGGTACCAAGACATACAATTCCATGGTCAGCCCAAAGCTGAGTTATATCAGCTTTGAAAAGCTGCCAACTGGATGTTTCATGTGTATCCTTCTTAATTGAAACTAAGCGTCCATCTTTCGCTCCCACAAAGAGTGAATCTTCATGAAGCGTCGATGTAATTGCAGAATAGCTTAACTCAAACCATCCGATCATGCCCCAAGTTCCCTTTTTCCAGACGTATACTCGTTTCTCACAAGTTGCATAGAGATGTTCATCATCTACATTTACTGCGAGTGGTTCGGAATTCGTGTCACCTAGTACGGCCTCAATTTGCCAATCTTCCTTTGAGATGACGCGTACTTTTAGGTCGTTAAAAGCGGCATAGAGAAATTCATCATCCTGGTCAATACTAACGACCTCACCAGGTATTTTTGCTAGAATCTCATGATTGAGATGTAGTGCCTCAACAGAACCTCCTGATGCATTAGACATATATATCCACTCTAAAAGGAAACTTACGGTTTTTAAGTAAACTGGGCATACCCTTATTTCTACATCTCCTTTTTGTACCATGCGATTACTCAAAAACCTTAGCAATTAGACATTCAAAGGGCTGAATAAGAGATAGCGCTTTATAGATAAATCCAGAACACACTTAATACTGATAAATGTGAAAAACCAGTCGCGCAGTAGCAGGAGGTTAACTCTTGGATAGCAAAAAGTGGCGGAGAGAATTAGACAAAATCTCCGAATTAAAAGGAATGCTCGTTTCAGTCAATCCCACATTAGATGAACAAGCAAGTCGTCAAGTACGCCAGCTATACGAATTGTTTGCTAGTTTTGCGAAACTTGAGAATGAACTATCAAGTGCAGGTTTTCTTGGAAAACGCAAAGTTCAGACACAAGTAGAGAAAGTCGGTGGAGATCTTGAAGATGAATTCATGCGAGTGGTCAGAGACTTTGCTGAACTCTATAGGAAGGAGAAAAAGTCAGTCACTGAACTGATGTCGAAACTTGAGGAAATGAAACCTAAAGAAGCAAAGGCGGTAGCGTCAATTCCATTCCCATCAGTTGCCGCAGGTGACTTCCAAGATTTTGAGAAATTATTTGGTTTTGCAGAAACTTTCTCGAAACAATATTCAAGTCTTAGAAATGATATTGCCAGAGAAACCAAGGAACTGCATGATGAGAATAGAGGGACAGTAGAAACTTATGAAAGGCATATTACAATTGACAGAAGTGCTGTGACTACTTCAGTATCAAATCAAGATGTACTAGGCCTCCCACTTACGGATTTGATAATTCTATCTGACAAGCTAAAGGAAGAAAAAGAATATCTAGATGGCAGAAAAGATGAAGTTGGAAGGATGCTTGGGGTTTCTTTGATGAGTGATGTCGAATCCTTACAATCATCTGTTGAAACTGCCACACGATTGGGATTGGATTTACCTATGGACTTTTCCCAGAAATTAAGAATGCTTGCGAGAGATGCATCAAAAGCAACAGACCTTACTACCCTCTTGGCATTAGAAAACCAGATGCATTCTTCACGGCTTCAAATAGCCAATATGCTTCGTGATAGAATCATCAATATGAAGCACGAAGTGACCAGCAAAATTGTTGAGGGGGGAATACCTGTTACGTCAGATGTGCTACCCACGGCCCCAGTGATATCAACAGAAACAGAGGATGTGCCAACGCTACTGTCATCCTATCAAGAGATGGTTGGTTGGGAAGGGCAAGTGAAAATTGCTTTGAAAGACCAAATCGAGGAAATTCTAGAAGATATTTCAAAAGCAACTGATTCACCAGAGGATACTGGTATTAAAGATGTAGTGAGTGTACGAGAATTCCTGGCTGAAGCAAAGAAAGACCTCAAGAAGAACGAAATTGATTATATGATTCGGGTTCATACTCATGCAAAGCAGATGGATGAGGCTCATAGAAAAGCTGTTACTGATTCTATCCGAAAATATCTAACACGATTTAATGAATTGGCCACATCTGCAGACAGGGTGTTGGATCATGCTCAGCTGAGCAAGAAAGCACCTAGGGTGGAAGAACTAGAAGGAGGGATTGTCTATCTTCTGCAATCACTGAAGAATCTGCGAGATGCTGTAGAGAGTGGTGTAGCCACATTCAGACAAGCCTGTGAACAAGAGATTGATGCAATTATCCAAGACCTTCAAACTATCAAACCTGCTTATGCGGAAATCTTCTTACCGATAATTGTTGATCTTGAGGAAGGTTCCGCAAAGATCAACAAACTGACTGAATTTGCAGAAATTCGCTCAGAAATGAGAACAACTAAGGAGAGTATCCTAGCCAAAGCGCAAGAAGCATTGGAGAATCTCAGATACAGATTGAGTATCAAAATTAGACTTGCTGCCGCAAAGCTTCTTGGTGCAGGTGTCGAATTACCTGAAGATGTGCAAGAAGCTATCAGTGAACTAAACAACATTGGTGTGGCTGCGGATAATGTCTTCAGTTTGCCTGCGATTGCTAGGAAGATGATTGAAATCTATGAGAAACGGATAACAGGAAATGTCTTGGAATCCTTGGAGAAAGAAGTAAAGGGGCTTCTCGATTCCTTCGGAAAAGCTGCATCAATTGGTGTACCACTTGTTGAGGAGTTGGAAACTCTACAGAAATTGAAAGATGAACCTCCCACAGAGCTTGAAGACGCGGCTGATGCTTTTGATGTATTGGCGAGTTTGACAACCTCTAATACAATTCAGGAGAAAATAAGGAATCGAGCAGATGATGCGTACAAGCAAATCAAAGGAGCAGTATCGATATTTGAACAACAAGGAAAGCAAGACTTTGTTGATAGGTTGAACACACTGCTTGATCAAGTACCATCAAAGATGAGAGAAGAGGATAAATTTGTCACCGATTCTCTTGAGGTCTGTTTGACATTAGCAAACATTCAGGATGAGATGCTTGGTGTTATCAAGTCAATTGCAGGGCAAGATGGTGAGGATCATACAAAGGAAATCAAAAACAGGTCAAAGTATTACTCAACCATTGAAAGAGTATATGAAACACATCCAGACGAGTTCAGCGACCTGATATATGACCTTTCCAAGATCAAAGAGCTTGAGAAATCTCTCTCTGATGCAGTGCAACTAAATGAAGCACTTGAATACTTCAATAAACTGAAAGAACTAAGAATGGGATGGGTTGAGAAAGCTGAGAAGATGGATGATTGGCACAAATCAATGAAGATGTTCATGACTGGATTTAGTCCTGCTGCAAGTGCAGATGAACGAACAAAATTCATTGACGATGCTGTTAGAAAAATCAAAGAAACTTACAGCAGGGAAGATATCAGCTCATATTTGACATGGGCTATTAAGGAAATAATGAAATCAATGGTAGAAAAAAGAGGATAAGTATTGGAGTCTGTTCAAAATGTTTGGTGGTGGAAAAATAAGCGATGACGAACTGACGAAAGCAGCAGAGGTCTTCGCAATTGGTGTTGGAGAGTGTGGGTCAAATATCGTTGGCTCATACCTGAAATCGAGTAAGGACAAGAGACTTCCCTCTCGCGTAAGAGGCTATCTGCTAATGAATACCGACCGAGCAGACCTCACAAAAGTCCGCTCCAAGTATGAGATTCCAAAGGAACATACAATGCTCTATGGCGCTAGCGAGATTGGTGTGGGTGGTAGATTTATGGACGGATACAATGCAGTCCATGAATCCAAAGATATCATCTTCGATCAGCTTGGAGACCTAGGATTTGAAGGAGTATCAGGATTCTGTATTTTCACCAGTCTTGGAGGAGGTACAGGGTGTGGAGGCACACCAGCTATCATTGAGTTGCTAAAACAAAGATTTCAAGAAGAAGAGGGACGTCGTATCTTCGTTTACGTGATCGGGATTCTCCCTTTTGAAGGACAATCAAGTGAAGCATTGAACTCCATCTGGGCAGTATCGAAATTATTACGTGCTCAGTTACAGGAAAGAGGTGCAGACCTTACTATTCTCTTAAGTAACCGCACGATGCTCAAACGTATTCTGAATTCACGACGTGCTGACAGTGTTAGCTATCTTGAACGTGAACTCAACGTGGACATTGCAGATATCGAATCTGTTGAAACAATGGTGCCATCCACTCTAGATGAAGGTAGTGAACTCGAAGCACGTACTGAACAGGCTTTCGTTGAACTGGTGAATCCACTTGCACTTGACGTTGTGGAAGCAATGCTTTCACCAGGGGTTTATGAACCCGACAAAGATGTATTCCCCACAACAGACCTCGCAGATTATGCCAGAAAGCTTGACCCAGTAGTTGTTCCAGCACTGTATACAGATGTTGGCCTAATTCCTGATGCGGGTAGTATGCCACGTCAGTTGAGAGCAATGATTGAATATGCTGTCAAAGAATCATCATATGCTGATGTAGGCGAAGAGCCCAACGCAGAGAGTGTCTATTATGTTTTCAGTGGACCAAAACATATCTCTAAAGCAGAATATGGGTATGTCAGTGATAGACGTATTGAGGCGATTCTCAACAAGCTGGACATTGAGAATAACCCCATTCCCCGACACCTCAACCTGGATGAACAGGGAGTCTTT
>CAZSWP010000011.1:29553-37956 GCA_964610875.1 uncultured archaeon | reverse complement strand
AATGCATTTGAAAGAAGCACTAGACCAGTTCATTGCACCTGGTGCAGCAATCACACCGTGTTATGTCCAATATCATACTCGAGACCCCACAACGAATCTATTGCTACTCTTAGGATTACCAAAGATTCCAGAATTAGTTCAAATCATCAATGAAGCTACTCAGCTTGTTAATCTACATAGTGGTGCATCACCACTAAAACAAAGTTGGTTCATGAGATCAAAGGGAACCACAAGGAAGGAACTTGTTGATGCAATATCGGACTTTCGGGAATTGTTCAGTTATTACTTGACACCAGGAACGGATACACAACAAGGTGTGTAAGCTATGTCAGACCAAATCAATCTAGAAGAACTCATTGACCGTCTTCTATTGATTGCAACGTTGAACTCAACCTTGATGCACTTCTTATTGAGTGCTCAGGTAGAAGGATATGTTGATCCAGACCGAGTCGATTCTTTGACACAAGGCCTCATCAAAACAAGAACATGGATGGAGGAAGCCACAACGATTTCTGGTCTCTCCTCATCAACTGCAAATATTATGGGTCTCATTGTCAAACGACTCTCTCAAATTGAGAGTATTTTACCAAAACTATCACAGAAAGCCAAAGAGGCTGAAGCAAAGGGAACACCTACTCAGGAGATACTTTCTCTTCTTGACGGTGGAAAGGCGAAGGTTACAACAGGAGTGCCTACAACCTCTACCACAACTGTTACAGAGGACTCGGAAGCTGTTGGTCTTGTTTCAGCCGAACCTGAACCACCACCTGAGCCTTACCGGAAGGTAGGAGTTGAGAATGATGAATGGGGACTTATTGGACAAACAGACCGTCTCATTCAACAGTACAGCAAGAGATGTCAGATTTTACTGCCAACATTCTGGCTACAGGTAATGAAAGAAATTCACAAGTATCATTCACAGTCACCATATATCGGAGATGTGATTGAAATTCCAGGAAAGGTGATTGCAAGAATAGTAAAAGGATTGCTGACAGAAGCTCCTGGTGCAAGACTTCTACAAGACCTAATGAAAGCAAGACCTCAAGAAAAATACTTGGAAAGCACAGAAATGGAACGGATTGAAAGGGCAGTGTCCAAATACTACCAAGGTCTTGAATTAGTATTGCAGGGTAATATCCCTAATCCACAAGAGAAGATAAACGAAGCAAAAGCAGCTTTCGACGGATTTGGTTGGGGTGGACCCGAACTTGAAAAACGATTAATAAAGAGAATAAATCAGCGCTGTGAAGAAGCGCTGAATAATGCTGAATCTGCAACAGATCCTGCCAGAGCAATCATTTATGCAGAGGTAGCAAAACTGCTATCAAAATTACAGCATGCAATTCTTGCTGAACCAAGACTGCGTGAAATTCTTGCTCAAATGAAACCATGAATAGATTATACTTTTTCTGGAGGTTCTTCTTTGATTTCCTCAACCTTTGGGAAGAATACATATTCCTCGTTCTCTTTTCGATGAACAACATACTTCACTGTGTATCCTCCATAACCACTCGCCATGTATCCCAATTCCTTTAGTGCATCAGCATCTTCAGGACTAAGCATAAGATATTCCTTCAGAGATTCTAGAGCAACAGCATCTTCCTTTCCTCCAAGTTCCCCGATAATTTCACTAAAGCGTTCCTCAATCTCTTTATCGGTTTTGATATTTTCCTTCTTTATATCATCTAATTTCTTTGTGTGTTTCTTCCAAGACACCCTAAACACCTATTGAGAAAATATACACGATTAGTTATAAAGCTTGAACTAACCATGTAATGGGATATTCAAATCGTTATTTGGTCTACGTAGGGCTAATAAGGATAAAAAGTTCTCAGCATTTAGAGCCATAAGGATAAAGAGGGTACGAGATGAAAAGTCTTGAAAAGATGCTCAGTCCAAAAGTCACAGCCGTAGTGGGTGTGTCAACATCAAATCCGTTCTCACCGGGTAATGTAATATTTAGAAAACTATGTTTTGAAAATGCCTTGAAGACCTATCCTATCAATCCAAAAGGAGGCACAGTTGAAGGTCAGAAGGTATACAAATCAGTTAAAGAAGCTCCAGATGATATTGAGCTTGTAGTTATTTCTGTACCTGCAAAATATGTACCTAGTGTTCTAGAAGAATGTGGAAATAAAGGCATAAAGAATGTAATCGTTGTTTCTGGAGGATTTGGTGAAACAGGTGAAAATGGAGCTTCATTGCAAGAGGAGATTATTGAGATCGCCAATAGACATAGAATCACAATGATTGGTCCAAATTGTATTGGGGTCTTTGTACCTGAGAAACTGGATACGTTCTTCCTGCCATCTGAGAGAGTCGCACGACCTATCAAAGGAAATGTGGCCATTATTTCCCAGAGTGGTGGATGGTTAATAGAGAGACTTGAAGAATTTGCATCAAGAGACTTGGGTGTTGCTGCAGCCATTTCTATAGGAAATGCAGCACAGACAAAAGTTCATGATTTAGTTCAACATTTTGGGAATGATGATAATGTGAGTGTGATTCTTGCATATATCGAAGGGTTTGGTGAGGGAGAAGGACGTGAGTTCGTTAGGATATGCAAAGAAATCACTCCAAAGAAACCAGTTGTGGTCTTCAAGGGGGGACAGTCTGAAGCGGGACACAGAGCAACACAAAGCCATACTTCATCCCTAGCAGGAAGTGCGAAGGTTACATCAGCTGCTTTTCGCCAATTTGGTGTTATAGAGGCGGAAGATGAAGATGAGGTCATGGCATACTCTAAAGTACTTAGCTTTGGTGAACAACACATGACAGGAGACTCCGTTGGATGTCTGACTGTTAGTGGAGGTCATGGAGTTATAGCTACGGATGAAGCAGATTGGTACAATCTTGAATTCCCACCATTCAAGGAAGAAGATCAAAAGGCGATGAGAGCGGTAATGACACCATCATATGCAGCAATCTCGTCTTTCAGAAACCCCTGTGATCTCACAGGAAGTGCATCTGATATTGATTATGAGAATGTCTTAGATGTAATGTTAAAAATTGACTATATCGATGCGGGACTACTTCTTTTGCTCCCCTATGCTCCAGGAATCTCCTTACAGATTGGTGCACGAGTAGCTAATGTGGCTAAACGTTACAAGAAGACAGTAGTTTCATATGTTCCAGATTTAGAAAAATATGAGGTCATTATCAGAGGATTTGAACTGAACGGTATACCTGTTGGTGATACAATAGAAGAGGCTGTTCAGATGTTGAATGGCATTAGGAAAAGGTCTAGGTTCCTCCAATCAATAGGAGTGGTCCGAAAATAGGGGGGAATTTCCATATTCCCACTACATCAGTTTCTTATCTTCCTGAAGATAGTTTTCTATAATCAATATCCAATGCTTTCAGTCGGTTCTTTAAATCGCCTCTAATAACCAATTGAGTATCAACCAGTTCATCAACATTAAGACATCCTGTGAGATACATGGCTGTCCTCAATGTTTCAAGCATTCCTTGAAGTTCTACTTTGATGTCATCTGTTGTTCCATTTGCAGCAGGCTCTAATAAAGGATGAGCTACTCCTGCTGATATAGCACCGAAAGCCAGTGCTTTTGCAATATCTAAACCTGATCGAATCCCTCCAGTTGCTATGATGGGAAGGTCCGTGACTTCTCTTGCCATGATTACACTGAGAGCGGTTGGGATACCCCAATCCCAGAATTCTAACCCAAGCTGTGCTTTTGCAGTATCTTCTTCACTAATCGCACGGTAGTACTCTACTGCAGCCCAACTGGTCCCTCCAACACCTCCAACATCTAGACCATCAACACCAATTGATTCCAATGCTTCAGCAACGCTTCTGGATATTCCAGCTCCGGTTTCCTTAACAATGACTGGAACATCCACCAAGTCAATAATAGCAGCAATACTCTCAATGAACCCTTCACTATTACAATCGCCTTCTGGTTGTACAGCCTCCTGCAGGGGATTTAGATGAATAGCAAGTAGGTCTGCGTCAATCATCTCCACAGCTTTGGGAGCTTCGTTCACATGGGTAGCTCCAATATTACCAATCACGGGTACAGAAGGTGCATTATCACGAACAACACGAAACGTATCAACTAGAGAGGGATCCTCCACCGCAGCCCGTTGGCTCCCAACACCGATTGGAATCCGCATATCTTCAGCAGCTTCTGCAAGACGTTTGTTGATCTCGTAAGTCTCACGATGCCCACCAGTCATAGCAGCGATTACAAGTGGAGCTTCTGCTCTCAGACCAAGAAAGTTCAATGAAAGATCAATCTTGTCTTTATCAATTTCAGGGAGTGCATTGTGTACAAAATCTATATCCTCCAGTAATGTGCTTTGTCGGCATTGAACATCTTGCTTCAGACAAATTTCAATATGCTCAATCTTCCGTCGCTTTGTCATGCTAGCTTCATCAAATTCCGCATTTGTGCTAGAACCGGATTTACCTTTGGACATTGAAATATCACCAATACAAGAGAGGGAGCAGATTATATAGATAGCCGTTGTGGTTCTAATACATTTGCGTAAGGCGATGTATTTATTCGATTATCTGACACATTTTCGGATGGTGCTACTAGATGAGTGACGAAACAAAGTATAGAATTGAAGCGCCTGAAGAGGAAAAAGAAGAGAAAGAGAAGAAGGGATTTCTTAGACCATTGCCAACAGCCCCGGAACCCGTTTCCAGCAAATCCATGCCTATCACCAAATTTCTTGGAATAACCATGTATGAGAAGAATCGTGATATCATTGTTCTATTACTGATTCCAGCAATTGTTGGCATAATTGATGCTAGCGTTTTTGCTCAAATCATTGTTGGCAATCTACCTGATTCTGCGTTATACATTTTTCTTATACCGATGCTTGCAGCAATTTCAATTGGTCTGCTATGCGGGAAAACCAGTCACTCTCTTTTCGGAGGAATTATCGCGGGTGTGTTTTTCGTAGTCTGGCTTTTATTGTTCCTTATTACACCGGCATTAATGGCACCTGAACTCAATATCGGAGAGTTCTTTGTCAGTGGTATGGTATTAAGTGCGGTGTACTTCATGTTCGTTATGTTTGCATCGCTTTTCGGTTCATTAGTAGGAGCACTGATGAGAGAGTTCTTCTGAGAACCCGCAATGGATAAGCTAATAACGGGTTACTGAACGGAACCCTCGCATGATACGGATTGGGGTCTTGATCAGTGGTAGAGGAAGTAATTTACAAACCCTCATTGATGCACAGAGTAGAAGCGACTTTGCTGGAGAAATTGTTGTTGTCATTAGCAATAAGAGCAAAGCTCAAGGCTTAGAACGAGCAAAGAAAGCAGGAATTAAAACTGAAATTGTTACAAAAACTAGATACCCAACAAGAGAGGATTTTGATAGGAAAACTATCGAAATTTTAATCGAAAACAATATCGACCTTGTCGTATTAGCAGGTTACATGAGAATGCTCACAAAAGCATTCTTTGATGTTTTTCAGGATAGGATAATAAATGTACATCCATCACTACTTCCTTCATTCAGAGGGGTCAATGCTCAATGGCAAGCAGTGGATTATGGAGTGAGATTCTCTGGCTGTACAACCCATTTTGTCACTCTTGAGATGGATGCAGGTCCAATAATAAAGCAAACAGTAGTTCCTGTCAAGCCTGATGATACGGGTGAATCATTGGCAATGAGAATCCTGCCAGAAGAACATATGATACTCGTTGAGTCTGTTAGATTATTCTGTGAAGACAAATTAGAGATAATTGGTAGAAAAGTGATTATCAAGGAAGTATAGAGAAATGTGCGGAGTGCTGGGAATACTAGGAAAACATAATCTCATGTTAAGTCGTGAGCTACTATTGTTACTTGCTCATAGAGGTCAAGATGCCTCTGGTCTGCTTTGGTTAGAAGACGGTCAATTTAGGACACAAAAAGCCATGGGTAGTCCTTCTGGAATTTGCGTTGAAGACTCCTCAACAGAAGTGTTGTTGGGAAGCACGAGATATCCGACCTCAGGACGTCGTGTTGTGGATGAACAGGACTTGAAGACTTTTGTTGGTCCATTTTGGAAGGGCAAACTAGCCCTTACCCACAATGGAAATATCACCAATATGCCAGAATTAAGCGAAAAGCGATATGATTGTGATACTCAACTGCTAACGGATTTGCTATCACGATATCTCAGTGATACCAACGGGAATCTGACAGAATCTTTTAAAAAATTAGATTCAGATGTTGATGGAGCCTATAGTTTAGTTGGAATATACAAGGGTAAGATGTTTGCTTATAGAGACCCCCGAGGTTTCAAACCTTTAGTCTATGGTCGAAAGAATGGATTCGTGATAGTCGCATCTGAAAGTACAGTAATGGATATGGTTGGAGTACCCCAAGAACGTGATGTCTATCCAGGAGAACTATTGGTCTTTGACAAAGATGGAAGTATGTCTTCACATTCGATATCGCAAAATGCAATCCATTCTCATTGTTTCTTTGAATTTGTCTACTTCGCATTTCCATCTGCAAGAATAGAGAATCATCTTGTTTATGATGTGAGATTCAGATTAGGACGAGCATTAGGTAGGGAATTCAAAAGAAGAAAATTACCATTACCTGATTATGTTGTACCTGTACCAGACACAAGTCGACCTGCGGCGCAAGCCCTGGCAGAGTCATTGGATGTTCCTATGAGAGAGATTATCTTGAAGAATCGATATTTGGGACGGACATTTATTGCTCGCTCTCAAAAGGAAAGAAATAGATTGGCTAAGAACAAGTATCTCTATCTCGATGATAAAATACGAGGGAAGAGTATTCTTGTTGTTGATGATAGCATTGTTAGAGGAACAACTGCAAAGATGATTGTGTCAGATCTTAGAGAACGAGGTGCTAAGTCAGTATACTTTGCCGCTACATGTCCACCACAAACTCATCCATGTTATTATGGCATCGACATTGCAACAGACAAGGAATTAATCGCATCTGATACGGATGTGGAAGGAATCGCACAATACATTGGCGCGGATGCATTGATCTACCAAGAGATGGATGGTCTTGTGAATGCAATAGAATTGAAGGATTTGTGTCTAGCTTGTATAGATGGCAATTATCCCACAGACCATGCTAGGCGAATACGTCAATATGTTAAGGACCACGAGGTAAGAACCTCTGGTAGAGACTATGAGAGGTCGATGTAATGAAAATCGGTACTATCGCAAGTCATAGTGCTCTAAATATCATATCTGGTGCTAAAGCTGAAGGATTTCAGACTGAACTTTTCTGTACTCAAGATAGAATGGAATTCTACTCCTCATTTGGTTTAGAAGAATCTTTGATACAAGTGGATTCATTTAATGATGTTTTGACAATGGACCACTCAGATTCAGTACTCATTCCTCATGGTTCATTTGTAGCATATATTGGAGCCAAAGCCATTCTGGAGTCAAAGTTGCCACTCTTTGGGAATCGGGAACTCTTGAGATGGGAAGAGGATCGACAACTCAAGAATAAACTAATGATAGAGAGTGGTCTTCGAGTCCCTACAGAATACAAAAATGTAGATGAAGTGAATTCACCAGTAATTGTAAAAACATATGGTGCAGCAGGAGGAGAGGGTTATTTCATTGCAAAAGACCGAAATGACATTCTGAACAATTTACAATCTGATAAAAAATACAGTATTCAGGAGTATATCGTTGGAACGAAGGTCTTTGTAACGTATTTCAATTCACTCGCACGTAACAGGTTAGAAGTCTTCGGTGCAGACATTAGATATGAGACTGATGCTGATGCCAATCTCAGATTTGATGAAAACCCATCATTTGTTGTAATAGGTAATCTACCTCTAGTTCTTAGAGAATCCACCCTTGCGAAGTATTACGAGATGGGCAAGATGTTTGTAGATGGATTTAGGAAACTAACTGGAATGGAGTTGCCAGGTCCATTCTGTATTGAAACAATTATTGATAGAAACCAGGACATCTACACATTCGAATTCTCAGGAAGGATAGTTGCAGGAACAAATGTTTGGATCCCATCTTCTCCATACTCATATCTACAATTCAATGAACCGATGTGGATGGGGAGAAGAATTGCTGTTGAGATTAAGGAATTGATGAATGATGGAATGTTACACACAGCCACAATCTAAATCACAACTTGATGTTGGGTTGATAGGAAAATTTACAAAGCGACTTCCACTCGTGCGGGCTAATCAAGAGGGCAATTCTATGAATAAGGAGGTACCCCTTTGAAACTGCCAACGATTGGAATGCTTGGATCGCACAGCGCAGAAGAGATTGCTGTTTCGGCAAAAAGCAAAGGATTCGAAACCATCGTTATTTGTCAAAAAGGAAGGGAGAAACTCTACTCTCACTATAACAAACATCTCTACGATGAAATAATAGTCTTGGATAAATTTGTAGATATGATTCAGGATGATGTC
>CAZSWP010000011.1:0-29543 GCA_964610875.1 uncultured archaeon | reverse complement strand
CTGAGAGAACTGAATACAATATGGATACCAAATAGATCATTCTCAGTCTATGTAGGTTATGATAATATTGAGGAAAGATTCGATATACCCATGTATGGAAATAGAAGAATTCTCAGAGTGGAAGAGAGGGGTTTTCCAAAAGACCAATATTGGCTCCTAGAAACATCAGGAGTCAGAATTCCTAAAGCATTCAAACCTGACGAGATTGACAGGTTGGCAATCGTAAAGGTTCAACAGAAGGAAAACCCACTAGAACGTGCATTTTTCTATGTTTCCAGCCCAAAAGAGTTTGATGAAGTTTCAATGAAAATGATTGCTGATGGAACTATATCTGGTAAGGATTTGGATCAAGCTACCATAGAGGAATTTGTTGTTGCTCCAAGATTCAATGCAAATTTCCAAGCTTATGGCCTATCAGATATCTATGGTAATTTGGATTTAGTTGGGTTTGATGATAGATTGCAAACCAGTCTATCAGGTGTTCTAAATCTTCCTGCAAGAAATCAACTGAAGTTGAATCTCACGATAGTAAACGAAGAAGTAGGACATAAAGGAGTGACAATGAGAGAGAGTAAGAAACCTCTTGTTTATCATGCCGCTGAAAAATTGCTTGAAGGAGTCAAGGAACATTTTCCACCAAAAATGATCGGATTATTTTCATTGCAAGGTGCCATTACTGAGGAATCGGAATTCATCGTATTTGATCTTTCACCAAGAGTACCGGGTGCACCTTGCGTAGGACCAACAAGTCCTGAGATGCGAAGACTTGCTTTGAAGTTTCAAGAAGATATCATCTCTCCGTTAGATCTTTCCATGATTGAAATAAAGACCGCCTATGAGAAGAACAGGATAGATGAGATAACAACATAATTCGACAGGAGGACGATGATAGTGGAATTACTGCATAAAGGGAAAGTAAAGCGTGTGTATCAAGACCCTGATGAAGAAAAAAAAGTGATAATAGAATTCACGGACGATATAACTGCAGGAGATGGACAGAAGAAAGAAACCCTTGAAAGTAAAGGAAATCTAACATGCGATCTATCACAATTCCTTTTCTCATACCTAAATAAAATGGGAATAGCAACTCACTTCATTAGGAGGCTTGAAGGACCTAAGATATCCTGTCACAAGGTAAAAATCATCCCTATTGAGGTGGTTTGTAGAAATATTGCTGCTGGTTCCTTCTGTCGCAGATATGGAATTGAGAAAGGAAAAGAACTGGAAACTCCACTCATCGAATTCTTTCTAAAGAAAGACGAGCTAGGTGACCCGTTGATTGTGGAAGATGCCGCGGTGCTTCTTGGACATGCCACACATATGCAACTCGAATTCATGAAAGCTGTTACATTGTCCGTGAATTTTTATCTCAAGGAATTGTTTAGCCAAGTGCAATTGAGATTCATTGATTTCAAATTAGAATTCGGAATCACAGATGAAAACGAAATTCTACTTGCTGATGAAATCTCCGGAGATACTGTCAGAGTATGGGATAATAGAAGCACATCATTAGATAAGGACATCTTTCGAAATGACTCGGGAAATGTCCTTGATGCATACAAAGATTTACTCGAAAGAATTCAACAATCAGATCAAGATAATATCAGCAAGCGCATTGAAACTCTTTATGTAAAGATAATGCCAAAGAGGGGTATAAAGAACCCACCGGGTGAAGTAGCTCAGAAAGCATTATTCAGACTCGGCTTCGTTAGTGCAAAAGAAGTTAGAGCTGGTAAGATATACGAGATACAGCTTGATAGACCTATCACTAGTAAATTGCTAAAGCAACTCGATTTGATGAACGTGAAATTACTTTCAAACCCAATTGCAGAAACGCGAAAGGTGGGGTTACAATAATTGGCAATTGCAGTCCTAAGATTTCCTGGCACAAATAATGAGAATGATATCTTACAAGCCCTATCGTATATACCAAAGTCGGACCCGTATCTTGTACCAAGTAGATTTGGCCCTGATGATCTAAAGAAAGCAGATGGTGTTGTGATTCCGGGAGGTTTCTCTTATGGAGACTATCTTAGAGCAGGAGCAGTGGCATCGGTTGGAGATATTCTAGATGGTGTTCGGGAGATTGCAGAAGCGGGAAAACCAGTCTTAGGTATATGTAATGGTTTTCAAATTCTAGCAGAAACAGGTCTACTTCCAGGCGCTTTGTTGCCAAATGATTCTGCAAAATTCATTTGTAAATGGATATACCTTAGAGTTTCAGATGAACCAACAATATTCACAACAGGACTTGAAAATGCTGTAATTAGAATCCCAATAGCACATGCTGAAGGAAACTATTATTGTTCTAAAGATGACTTGGACTCCTTAAATCAAGGTCAGAGAATTCCATTTAGATATTGTAATCGCGATGGTGAAACTACTCCGGAATCAAATCCAAACGGTTCTCTACAAAATATTGCAGGAGTCATCAATGAAAAAGGAAATGTACTTGGCATGATGCCTCATCCTGAACGTGCATCAAGAGCAGTTCTTGGCTCATCTGACGGATTGGTTATTCTTAACAATTTTGTTCGAGCTTCAATTGCAAAATGAGGGGAAAATTATGCTAACAAAAGAAGAACTGGCACATGCGACTGATGTGTTAGGACAGGAACCAAACAAGGTAGAATATGCGATGTTAGATGTCCTCTGGTCAGAACATTGCAGTTACAAAAGCAGTAAACGATGGTTTCATCTTTTCAAAACAGAGGGAGAAAATGTATATCTGAGTATTGGAGAAGGCGCAGGTTTGGTGGACCTTGGGGATGACGTGCTTCTCGGAGTTGCAATGGAATCTCATAATCACCCAAGTCAGATTGACCCTTACAACGGAGCTGCAACAGGTGTTGGCGGTATCATTCGTGATGTCATCTCTCAGGGATGCAAAGCAGTTGGGCTTATGAACTGTCTAAGATTTGGATCTCCAGAAAAACCAAGGAATGCATATCTCCTTGAACATGTGGTTAAAGGGATTTCAGATTATGGAAACAGTGTTGGGATTCCAATGGTAGGGGGAGAAATTGAATTTGATAGCTCCTATGATGAGAACTGTTTGGTAAATGTAGTATGCATTGGGACAGTAAAACCAGAGCAAGTCATTCGAAGTAGTGCGAAAACACCAGGTCACAAGCTAGTCATGTTTGGATCAACTACTGGTAGAGATGGTATTGCTGGAGTAAGTTTTGCCTCAGAAACCTTCAGTGATGAAGAAGAAGAAAATAGAGGTGCAGTCCAGATAGGAGATCCTCTCTCAAAGAAGATTGTTATTGATACTTTAGCGGAATTAGTGCAAGAGAAGCTGATTGATGGTCTACAGGATTTTGGAGGAGGAGGTATGACATCAGCTGCAGGAGAGCTGGCATCAGCAGGAGGAGTAGGTGTTCTTGTTAATTTGGAGAAGGTCCCTTTAAGAGAAGAAGGAATGGAACCCTGGGAAATTGTCATATCAGAGTCACAAGAAAGGATGCTTGCAATTGTTGATCCAGAGAAGCTGGATAGAGTCATTGAAATTCTTAAGCAGAATGAAACACCATTTGCAGTTTTTGGAGAGGTTACTGATGACAAATACTATACTGTCAAATACTATGACGAGGTTGTTGGGAGATTGCCTATAGCCCTGCTCGTTGATGGCTTTCCTGAACCTGAGCGTAATGTTGTAGCTCTACCAACAAGAAGTTCTGGGATGGGTTGGTTTGAAGAACCAGAAGATCTACCTGAAGCTGTACTAAAAGTTCTTGGTTCGCTAAACATATGTGATAGGTCCTGGGTTTACAGTCAATATGACCAGCATGTGCAGTCAAACACAGTAGTAGGTATTGGCAATAATGCAGGTGTCTTAGAGTTCCCTCATGGCAAAAATGTTGCATTTACCAGTGATTGCAATTCTTTTTGGTGTTATTTGGACCCATTTCATGGTACGGCAAATTCAGCTGCTGAATCATTGAGAAATCTTGTATCAATGGGAGCAAAACCTGTTCTTATTGCAGATTGCCTGAACTTCGGAAATCCTGAAAACCCTGAATCATATACACAATATGTCGAGTCAGTGAAAGGACTCGGACAATTCTCGCATGATTTCAATGTGCCGATTGTGGGAGGAAATGTTTCCCTCTATAACGAGTCAGTGGTCGATGGCAAGACATATAGAATAAATCCAACCCCACAGATTATGATTGCAGGAGTTTTTCCAAATGGATTCATACCAATTAGAAGAAATCTAATTACACCTTGGGCAAACATATTCATTCTTGGTGAAACACATCAAGAATTGAACGGATCAGAGTTTCAACGTGTCACTTTAGGCCAAGTAAAGGGTATGCCGCCAAAATATATGCCAATGGAAGAAAAAAGAGCAATGCATGCAATTCTTGAAGCCCACTCAAAAGGTTTGATTCGCTCGTGTAACAATGTAGGTCGTGGAGGTTTGGCAATTTCTCTTCTCAAGATGGCACTTGATAGTGAGTACGGCTTTACATTGGACCTGACAGGAGCACCAGGGAGTATTAGAAGTACTGCGGAAACACTCTTCTCAGAGAGTGCAGGCAGGTATCTCGCTGAAGTGACAGAGAGCAATCAAACTGAATTTCTAGGTATAATGGAATCACATGGTATACGAACCTGTGAATTGGGTTTGACTGTAAAAGAGAGAATTATCGATTTTGGTGAATTCAAAATCCCAATGGAAAAAGCAGAAGAAGTCTATCGGAATAGCTTGAGTAAATATTTGGAGTAGTGATTTTTGTGGGAGATATTCTAGTTATTGCTGGAAGCAGAAGTGACCAAAAAATTGTGGATAAAGTGACTACAACTCTTGATGATCTGAAAATCCAATATCAAGTTGAATTTGCTTCAGCACATCGAGAACCAAAAAGAGTTGAAGTATTACTAAAGCAGAGTGACGCACAGGTAATAATTGCGGTTGCCGGTCTAGCCGCAGCATTGCCTGGATATGTTGCGTCTTTGACGGAAAAACCAGTCATAGGAGTCCCTGTGTCAGTCGCACTAGGAGGCCTAGACGCACTTCTATCAATTGCCCAGATGCCTAAGGGTGTACCAGTCGCCACTGTGGGTATCGATAATGGACAAAATGCAGCTCATTTGGCGGCCCGTATTCTTGGAGTTCAATCGAAGAGAGAAGAAATAGTACCATCGTCCTATGCAGACGCAGGAGTGGATGAAACTGATGTTGCAAAAGGATTGAAAGCACTTGGAAAGTATGTGAAGGCTTCATTTGAATTTGGAGAAGTCATGCAAGATTATGGTCATTATGCTAATACAATTAGAGTTTCTGATAATCTATGTGTTGGACTCTCTACAGACGGTGTGGGCAGTAAAATATTGATTGCTGAACTAGCTGAGAAGTACGACACAATTGGAATAGATTGTGTCGCAATGAATGTGAATGATCTGATTTGCGTAGGACTACGACCTATTGGATTTGTAGATTATCTAGCAGCAGAGAGTCCTCTTCCATCATACATAATGGAGGAGATTGGAAAAGGTCTCTTAGAAGGATGTAAGCAATCCGGGATACCTATTCTTGGTGGTGAAACTGCAATACTACCTGACATGATAAAAGGTGCAAAAGGAATTGGAATTGATTTAGCAGGTACTGCTGTGGGCATAGCAAAACCAAGTGAACTCATTGATGAATCAGTCATATCTGAGGGTGATGTGATTCTTGGCATTGAATCAAATGGCATTCATTCTAATGGATTCACATTAGCCAGAAAGGTTATCCTATCAAAATTGTCTATCAGAGATAAATTCACATGGGGAACATCTGTTGCAGATGAATTACTTCGTCCAACAAAAATCTATGTCAAACATCTTCAAGCTCTCAGAGATGAAAAAATTGTTCCGAACGGGATCGCACATATCACAGGCACAGGTTTCAAAAAGGTTCTCCGTCTAGGTATGCACGAATACGAGCTTGAGAACTTTCCTGAGATACAACCCATATTCTCATGGTTGCAGAAAGAGGGTACCATAGATTGGACGGAAATGTTTGGAACATTCAATATGGGAATTGGAATGGTACTAGTCGTTTCGGATGATGATGCAGAAAATGCTCATTATGTTCTTTCAAAGCTCGATAATACTTACAGATTAGGAAATGTGAAAAGTGAGAATAAAGGAGTCGTTACAATTCCAAAATATGGAGTTGGGTTCAAATGAGTAAGGTTCTTCTAGTTGGAAATGGAGCAAGAGAACACGCAATTGCTAAAGCGCTTTCAAAATCAGGAGTTCAGATACTAGCATATATGGACCGGAAAAATCCTGGCATCGCCAAATTAGCAGAAGAAATCATAATCGGTGATACGACAAATGCATGGGATATGAGAACACTAAAGGATATAGACTACGCTGTAATAGGTCCTGAATTACCACTCGCAAGAGCTACTGTAGATACTTTAGAAAAAGCAGGGATTCCATGTATAGGACCAAAACAGCATGCAGCAAAGATTGAAACCAGTAAATCATTTGCGAGAAGAACTCTAGAAAGAGCAGCACCAGAAGCCAACCCAAGATTCGTCATAGCACGCAGTCTGGTAGAATATCGCGATTTTATCAAAAAAATAAGACTGGAGAATTTGGTAGTCAAACCCGATGGACTCACCGGAGGAAAAGGAGTTCGCATTTATGGCGAACATCTTCACACTGATAAAGAAGCAGAAGATTACGTCAAAGAACAGCTTACCCAACATGGTATTGTGATTCTTGAAGAAAGACTGATTGGAACAGAGTTTACGGTTCAAGTATTTGCCTTAGGGCCAACTATTCAGATGATGCCTCTTGTCAGAGATTATAAGAGAGCCTATGATAATGATGAGGGACCAAATACAGGTTCAATGGGCTCATATTCTCAAGAAGACCATGGACTTCCTTATGTTACACTGAAGGACCTAGATACCGCTCTTAACATAATAAGAAGAACACTAGAAGATGTTGATAAGATCACATATGGAACGTATCGGGGGATTCTATACGGCCAATTCATGAAGACAGAACAAGGCATTAAGGTAGTAGAGTTTAATGCACGCTTCGGAGACCCAGAAGCAATGAATGTGCTTTCTCTTCTTGAAACACCTCTGGATGAGATATTCAGAGGAATGATTGATGGTGAATTAGTGAAACCAAAGTTCAGAAATGAAGCAACCGTTTGTGTGTATATTGTGCCAGAGGGATACCCAGGACCTGATGTGATTCGTGATTCACCCATCAAAATCTCAGATGATGTATCAAGTGAAATATACTATGCTTCTGTTTATGAAGATGATAATCAAGTAAAGACAACCGGTAGTAGGGCAATTGGAGTATTAGGGATTGGACCAACTTTGCAGGAAGCAAGAGATATAGCATATAGTGATGCCTCCAAGATTTTAGGCAAAGTAAGATATAGATCAGATATTGCAAAGAATGTGTAGAAAGAGCTACGCATTTAAGCGATTGATGTTGCCTCGCCCACGAGGTAGGAAAGTGACATCTCACGAAAAGACATTTGTGATAGACTATGGCGGTCAATATACACATCTCATTGCCAGGAGATGTCGAGAACTGGGAGTATATGCAAAAATAATCCCTCAGGAAACAATTCTTGGGGATTCTACATTAGAAGGAGTAAGGGGTGTGATTCTCTCCGGTGGTCCTCGTACTGTAACCACTAAAGATATCGATGGTGCCTTCAAAAAAAACTTGGAATCACTTAATAAAAAGAAAATACCCATTCTTGGTATCTGTTTTGGTCACCAGCTTCTAGCAGTTGCCTATGGTGCAAAACTTGAAGCCTCAGGAAACCCTGAATATGGCCAAATTGATATTTCACTGACTGAAGATAGAATGATACTCAAAGGGTTAGAAGATGGCCAGTCAGTCTGGATGAGTCATAGTGATGAAGTTATAGAAATACCAAAGAGGCTTATTGCTCTTGCTTTAAGTGGTGAAGACCATATCGCTGCATTCGCGGATAAAGAGGGTCTAATTTTTGGAGTTCAATTCCACCCGGAGGTGACTCATACACCAAATGGTCTATCTGTACTAGAGAGTTTTCTCAGGGAATACTGTGAATATGAAGAAGAATGGTCACCTGAAGATGAGATTGATGAAATTATAGTATCCATCAAATCGCAAGTTGGAGAGGGCAGAGTTTTGATGGGAACAAGTGGAGGTGTTGATTCCACTGTTGCTGCATATCTTATTCAAAAAGCTATATCGGAAAAACTTCACTGTGTATTTGTTGATAATGGACTATTGAGATATGAAGAGAGAGAAGAAGTAGAACAGGCATTCTTAGAAATGGGTTTCGAAAACTTCTACGTTGTTGATGCTTCAGAGGAATTTCTAACTAACCTAGAAAACATCGATGACCCCGAAGAAAAAAGGAAGATTATTGCGGAAACATTTATTCGTGTATTTGAAAGAAAAGCAATTGAGTTACGAGAACAACATGGAGAATTTGAATATCTTGGACAGGGGACCATTTACCCAGATAGGGTTGAGAGTGCTGCTACAGGAAAGAATACTGCAGTAATTAAAAGTCATCATAATGTTAGATTACCTGACTGGATGAAACTGAAACTAGTTGAACCACTAAAAGATTTCTATAAAGATGAAGTACGACAAGTTGGAAGAAGCTTGGGTGTTCCAACGCACATGATTATTAGACAACCGTTTCCAGGACCTTCACTTGCCATTAGGATAGGGGGTCCCGTAGACCGAGAGCAACTGGAAATACTACGTCATGCAGATAGAATTCTTCAACAGGAATTGAAGAAAGACCCAATATATGAAAACATCTGGCAGTCTTTCTGCGTTCTTCTCCCTGTACGTTCAGTTGGAGTTATGGGGGATGAGAGAACCTACGACCAAGCCGTTGTCATCCGTGCAGTAGAGAGCCGCGATGCAATGACTGCAGCTGTTTGTAAACCCCCTTGGAGTGTGCTATTGCGAGTAGCATCTCGTATTGCAAACGAAGTCAGAGGTATCAATCGAGTGGTATATGATCTTACATCAAAACCCCCAGGTACAATCGAGTGGTATTAGCACTGGTTACTTAGCGATGTTTTCATAACAAACAGATTTGATTCCATAGAACTCCGATTTACCATTCCAAGAATAAATAAGGGTAGCCGTAGAATCGTAGTCTCTGAACATGAGAGGAAAACTTGTCTACCCCTATTCAGAAGCTTTGTTGCAGTATGAATTCAAAAAAGAGCATCCTCTGAAACCAGACAGACTGGAGCTGACTTACAAACTCTCCAAGATTCTCGGATTGTTAGATGACCTGCATCAAATCACACCAGGTCTTCCAAAGCGTGCTGATTTGGAGCTCTTTCATACTCCTGAATACATTGATGCTGTTATCAAATGCAGTGAGGAGATCTGTTTAGATGTTCGACATGGTCTAGGTACTGCTGACAATCCAGTCTTTCCACTGATTTACGAAGCATCGTGTAGATATGTGGGCGCAACACTTGATGCAATGAAGGAGATTGAAAAAGGAGCATCACATGCCTTTGTAATATCAGGAGGTCTCCATCATGCCCAGAGAACAGAAGCATCAGGGTTCTGTGTGTTCAATGATGTTGTTATTTCTATTATGCATCTCCAAAAGAAACGAAAATGCAGAGTGATGTATGTTGACATTGACGCGCATCATGGCGATGGTGTACAGAATGCATTTTATCGTTCAAAGGATGTTCTCACCATATCCCTGCACCAAAGTGGAAAAACACTCTTTCCTGGTACTGGATTTGTATATGAGACAGGTGCAGGAGAAGGTACTGGATATTCGGTGAACATTCCTGTCATTCCAGGAGCTTCTAGTGAAGAAATGATTGAGGTTCTAAATGAGATAATGATACCCTTATTTGAATCATATAAGCCAGACCTACTTGTTTCACAACTTGGTGTCGATGGTCATTTTATGGACCCATTAGCGCATCTCGCATTTACAACACATGGTTATGAAACGATACTGAGAAAAATGAGGAATCTGGTGGATGATTATTGTAGGATTGGATGGCTTGCTGTCGGAGGTGGAGGATACCATCCACCTAATGTTGCCCGTTTATGGGCACTATTTCTATCAATAATCCTTGACAAACAAGTACCTCAAGAATTACCCGGCGAGTTTAGACTTCTATGTGATGCGTTAGGTTATACTTCTCATCCAGAAGGTATGAGAGATAAAACTCAAGTTGTTCAGCAGTATTTTTCGAGAGAGGAAGTAAAACTAGATTTGGAAAGAACAATTCGAAGGGTAAAAGAACTCATCTTCCCGTATCATGGACTCTGATGCAAATTGCAGCTAGGCTTCCATCGATGTATCAATCCAAGCTTTTACAATCTCAGTAACTAGCTCAGATGCAGCTGCGAGAATGATTGCATCAGCATCCTCTGATAGTAATGATGATGGGTCCACACCAGATCTCGCCATTTTTAGAAGAGGAGGATAACATAGAAGCCCCAACCCTTCAATAATGATTGAGGGGTCAATTCCTTCAACACGAATAGATTTTCCAAGAGTTTCAACTACAGAGATTTTTGAGTCAGAATCAAGAATTTCAAGAAGAATTCTTTCTGGGCCAATAAACTTCAAATCTGGTTCCACGCATTCTTCATATGAGAAAGCTTCCCCATCCTCGAAGACAAGAGATATCACTTCTTCCGTGTCCTCAGATTCAAAACATACTGTGAGATTCATAAAAGACATTTCAGTGGCGTCAATGAGTTCTTCAATTTCTACATCTGATATTGAATGGAATTGTACTGCTTTCTCCACACTGACACTTAATGCAGCTCTACATCCATCTACTACCGGTGAAAGATACTCCATCAACATAAATCTATCAGTGTTGAGCTCATGTGCAAATCCTTTCAATACAAGTCGAAGATTCTTCTTTTCGTCATCAGTCAAGATTATTCAGCAAATGATAGAGATATTCGCTTTTAGCACTAGTGTAATGGAACATCGAGTTCATTGAAAACAAACAAAAGCAACCGCTTACAACAGAATCATGTGACTTATCATGATTGACATCAACACCCAACTTGGATCCAATCGAATGGCAATTGATGAAGTGGGTATGAAGGAAGTTGATGCTCAAGTAGATCTATTAGTAAAACAGATGGACACCCATGGAATCCAAAAAGCTGTATTGTCACCATACAATCCTTTTACTGGAAATGACATTTATCTCAAGGCAACAGAAGTTTATCCAGATAGATTATTTTTTGCTGTGACTCTGATTCCCAGACCTATAAGGGAATCAAGAAGTCTACTGAGGTCATATATTGAGAGAGGTGCTAAGGCATTAGTAATGGATGACCAACTCTATCATCATCTAGACCCTGCAACACATGGCTTGGTTCAAAGCGCAGTGGAAGAGAATATACCAGTATACTTTAGAAGCACTGAGATAGGTGTAGAAAATCTAGGACTAGTAGAAACCTTCTCAACAATGTACCCAGAAGGACAGTTTGTGATTCTAAATATGGGAGGACTGTTTAGTTTCCCCAGAGCAATTACTCTCGCACACAGAAATAATGTATGGTTTGAAACCTCTCACACTCTTGTTAGACTGGTTGAGTCCCCAATGCGACATTATCTAGATGCACTGGTTCAAGATGTAGGAGCTCAACGACTAGTATTAGGTTCAGGACATCATACAGAATATTCGGATCTTCAGGCATCACTCAATATGGTAAGAGTGAATGTTGAACAAAATCGGGCAATTACTCTGGAAAATGCAAAAACAATACTTGGAATATAATCGGAGTTCATTGTCCTAGGAATATGTATGTTTGTATATGTGAAGCCAAATCATGCGTTGAGAGTACACCTGAGACGAATGAATTTCCGATAATTGTTGTGGGAAGAGAAAGAACACCTAATTTGCTAACTATTTCTGGATATCTATCAACATCAGATTCCTCTACCTTAATGTCCATTCCCTGCTTATTGAGAACTTTAACAACTTCTTTTACACGTTCCAGTGCAGTATCACAAAATATGCAGTTTTTGCTTGTCAATACTGTAATTGTGATATATGGAGAAACAGGTCTAGATATACTAGGAAATTCCTGTTGATTCTTATGATACTGCATCCCATCACCTCATAAAGAGGGAGAAGTACGTTTCATTCAGCAAAGCTCGGGGGTTTGAGACGTACTTCGTCTCTAACACTATCAATAGCTCTAAGAGGAATTGTTTCCCAGCTAGGGCGTTCTGATTTTCGTTCTACAACAACTAACGGCCCTTCAGCTGTGTCGTACCACACCTTCTTTACTCGTCCAATTGGGTAACCTCTGAAGTCAGTAACGAGTTTGTTCTTCAGAAGCCATTTCATTTCCTTTTGTTGCATTGCTCCTCGATTATTCAGCACGCATAATCAAAGAAGAGCCTGTGTACAACCGAGGCAAGATTGGCGTAACACTCACTCTGGGTTCAGAAACCCATGAGAATTTCAGAGTTTAGAGCTCTTCTTCGAACTCCTCATATCCCCAATCTACAATTGCTTCCTCACCAGTTGGAATTACACTGCCTTTGATACAGTATCCAGTAGCACCCATAATTAATCCAAAAATATTCATAATTCCACCTGATACTATGTAGAGGCGTGCATCACTAATCTGAGTGAACCCAACATCCATATCAGAAGCACCATCTAGTCTGTCAATGAAGATTGTGTATGGTCCGGGTTCTAAATCAACAATCACACTTTTTTCGTATTTGACAGGATCGACACCTGGCAGTGCATCTTCCATCGTGAGGGTCATATTGATGACTTTTGTTTCAAGAGTTTCATTAGCAACGATCCTAATATCCGTTCTAACAGTGTTATTGCTATATTGTGGTTGGACCGTTATAGCGACTTCCATTTGAGGATAGAATCCTTGTTTGTCCCATATTTCAAATGCGTCAGCATCTCCAATAGTGGCAATATATCCAGTAGCATGATATGGTGCCATAACTACAATAGCGCCACCAAGTAAAAGAATGAATGCGCCACCAAAGTAGAGAAAGGCTTTCTTGCTTATCCAAGGACTACCCAAATGTGTTCACCTATAGAGTGCTATGAAAAATCTGTTATAGATGTAACGAACTGAACATCCAATCGGATTTTCACCTTGCAGTATATGATGTTGAGAAGAATGTATATGAGATGATAGGTAAAGCATTCAAGAGATTAAGTGATACTGAATTTCGTGAAATAGTGAACGATTACTTACAATAAAGAAATGAGAATCTAGAAGAGTAGTAACAGTCAAACCTGAGATAGTAGTAGAAGTATTGACATCCGAGGTTCAAAAGAGTTCTACATATAAGTCAGGATTTGCTCTAAGATTTGCTAGAATCAAGTCAATAAGAGAAGATCTCTCACATCCGGTTGCGACAACACTCTCTGAATTGAAAGAAGTATATGAAGAGCAATGCAAATACAAATCTAGATGATGTCCGTTTTTCTCGTAGTTTTTATATCTAAAACCAAAACACAATGCTATCTAGGTAGGTAACCATTCTTATTACATTGGGGGCATGGAATTGAACACTGGATTAGGTCCACTTGTTCCAAAGAATCATTTCGCTTCAGTTTCCTTCTTTCGTGAAGACCCTCTAGTCAGATGGGATTTCACAGAATCGGTATTATTGACTGCATATGACATTTATCGAACATCCGACTTCTGGGTAGATAGCGTGATAAGTTCTGGAAAGACTCTGAAAGAAGCACTTGTGGAATGTGGATTTCCTCAGAAAACAAAACTAATGGCAGACACGGGAATATTTGAACTTGAAGCAAAGAAGGCAGGGATATCAAGAAAGATTTGTATTGAAGTGGATATCAAACTTAAGCTATCGGATATTCTTTCAGCATACGAACTCACAGGAGCAGATTATTATGTATCACCAGATGAAATCATTCTCAGTTCTGATAAAGCAGAGGTCAAACTACGAAAATCTAGGCAGATAAAAGCTGATTTACTTCAAGTCCTAGAACAGATATCAGCAAAGCAGGTAATCGGAGTAATCCAAATTGCTGATCTTGATATAGCTAATGACCTCTACGATTTCTACAGATCGAATGGTGTGAAAATTTTTGCAAGCGGCGGAATGATTCCATATTATCGGTTCAATCGAGATAAGTTTGAAGCAAGACTACGGAGAATTCGAGAACTTACCAAGGGATTTTGGTTACATGCATTTGGATTGCCGGAGATACGGTTACTTCGATATTATTTACATGAAATCCATTTTGACAGTGTAGATACGTCAATGCTACTTTATCTTGCGATAAAGAGGAAATATCTAGTAAAAAGCAAGCAGATTCCTGTTCGTAAAGCAGATTTTAAAAAATGTGGTTGCAGAGGATGTAAGAATCTTACTCCAGAGATGTACACAAGAAGCTCTGAGTTTTTTCTTGGACTTTATCTACATAATGTCTTAGAAGCTAGAAAGATAGCTAATGAAAAGACGGTTACTAAAGAGAAGATTCACGAGGACGTTCTTACCAAAGAGAGTCAAGAAGTAAAAAAAGATTTCATGATTGCTAAAAGAAATTGGGAAACAGCATATCATCTTCTTACTCAAGAAAAAGAAAAAAGTTGTATTGATTCTGAGTAGAACAAAGTCCACTAATTTGCATATTTCACCCATAGATATATCGTGATGATGTGAAAAATCATAGCCACAATAATTAGTATTCCTCCAAGTAGACTAAAACTTATTGCACCTTCACCAAGAGTGAGAATGAATTCCATGATTGGCCCAGCTGAAGCTATCATTACAAAGAGTGCGCCTAGGAGTACTATTACTTTATGTCTGATTACTATCCCAATTACTAAAGGAACAGATAACAGAACAAAAATCAGAAGAAAGATTGCCACATTCTCAACATCGAGGCTGGTGATTAAACCTCCAAGATAGTAAATCATTAATCCGAAGATAGGTGCCACTCTGAGGAAACGAGCTGTTCCATCCTGTGCTAGTGTGATATCGCCTGACATATCTTTCGCCTTTTTGTGTAATTTCTGAACTTACATATACATACTTGGATTTATTTTCTTGGGATAAGTGAAATATGACTTGAACCGTAGCCTTTATAGGTTGTAGCTAGTCCGAAGACAAACATAAGCATAGGGAGCAATATACGAATGTATTTCGAAATAGCCCTGATACCATTCATTGTAGTCATTCTACTCTTCCTTGCATTCTGGATTACACAGGAAGGATCAAGATGGCAGAAGCACAAATTCTTGGGTGTATTCGCTCGATTCACTCAAGCATCGCCAGGAAGAGCTTTTGGAACATTCTTAATCTTGACGATAATGATAGTCCCAGCAACGCTAGGTTTGATGGTCGGCACATGGTTTGATATCATTGCATCTGGTGATACACCATCTAACACAACTCCAGTGGTCAACAACCTTCTAATCATGTTCCTTTTGCTGGCAGCTATGGTTCCAGTCTTGTGGGGTAGCTACAGAACATGGAGACACAGCGTTAGAAGCGCAGCAGAGGTTAGAGTTAGAACCGTTAGCTAAGCTAACGAATCGCATCACTGTGGGACATTCTCTCTCTGAATGTCCCCAGCTAATTCATATGCTGGTGAGGCTGGCAATGAATGAAAACTTTGGAGATTGGACATAATGCCTATGTAATAATAGGCGGAGCATTTCCGAGATGTAACACTATCGTACTTTGTGATAATTCTACTACTGTTATTGATCCTGGTTGTTCCCTCGAGGACCTTCGTGGTTTTCTTCTATCCAAAAATATTGACCTCCGAGATATTAAGAATGTAATTATCACTCATATCCATCCGGATCATATCATACATGCTGCACGCATTCAACGTCTTGGAAAAGCCTGTATTATTGCAAATAGAATGACTGCAGAGTGTTTTGATGAGAAAGAAAAAATGAAACAATTCCTAGGTTTTTCCCCTGAACATCCTGTTCGTCCTTTCTGGGAAAAGCTCGTGAATACTCGAATGTACGGTGCCCTTGATGAAGGCAAAACAGACATTATCCTCAAGGATAATGAAGCATTCAATATTGGAGAGTATACATTGATACCAAAATTTACTCCCGGACATTTACCAGATCATATGTGTATCAAGGTTGAAGAATTGAACCTGTTATTTGGGGGAGATATAGATTGTACGGACTTCGGACCGTTTTATGGGCACCCAAGATCGTCCATTCATGAATTCAAGCAATCAATTGATAGAGTAATGAATATGGATCTTAATGCACTCATCAGTGGACATTTGGAAGAACCAATTATTAAAAATTATAAAACTGCTCTAAAATCATATCTACTTCAGTTTGATCTGAGAGAAGATTTTGTCCTAATGGCAATAACGAATGGTGCTGGAACAATTGAAGAAATTACAAGAAATCCAATAATATACAATTCCCTCAGTGATTTTGTATACCTTCAGTTTGAAACATGGATGATTGAACATCATGTCGATTCCCTTCTGAAAAGAGAATTAATAGCTAAGAAAGATGGACGATTCATTGCTTTGGCTGCATAAACCGACTACTAATCCAAAGCGCTACACCACAAGACAGATATTCATTCTTAACTATCGTTATAAAGTTAGTAGGGATTAATATGAGCGATTCTTCAAAAGAATATTCTAATAGACTAGTCAGTGAAACTAGTCCGTATCTTCAACAGCATGCACATAATCCAGTAGATTGGTATCCATGGGGAGAAGAAGCATTCAGAGAAGCCAAAGAACAAGATAAACCAATCTTTCTTTCAATTGGATATAGTACATGCCATTGGTGCCATGTCATGGAGAAAGAGTCCTTTGAAGATGAAGAAGTAGCACAGTTAATGAATGACTCCTTCATCAGTATCAAAGTCGACAGAGAGGAGAGACCTGACATCGATAAGGTCTATATGCAGGTATCTCAAATGATGACAGGTAGGGGAGGATGGCCTCTCACAGTGATTATGACTCCAGAGAAAGAACCATTCTTTGCAGGCACATATTTTCCAAAAAGGAGTCGAGCAGGGCAAATTGGAATGATCGAGCTGATTCCTCGGATAAGTGAATTATGGAGAGATGATAGAAAGAATGTCAGTGAGGTTGTTGAACGAATCACAAATGCGATTGAAGAATCAACAAGCAACATCGTAGGTGAATTAGATCTAGAAGATATTGATATGGCTTTTCGAACTCTCTCTCAAAGATTTGATACAAAATATGGAGGATTTGGCATATCCCCAAAATTCCCTTCACCACATAATCTGATGTTCCTTTTACGCTATTGGAAACGGACTGGTGATGAATGGGCATTAGAGATGGTCAGGAAGACTTTGATCAATATGCGCTTTGGGGGATTGTATGACCAAATCGGATATGGATTTCATAGATATTCAACTGATAGAGAATGGCTTGTTCCTCATTTTGAAAAAATGCTCTACGATCAAGCAATGCTAATGATTGCATATTCAGAAACGTTTCAAGCAACAAAAGAACAAATATTTGCAGATGTAGTTACTGAGGTTTCTCAATATCTTGTCAGAGACATGTTGAGTCCTGAAGGTGCATTTTACTCTGCAGAAGACGCAGATAGTGAAGAAGAAGAAGGCAAATTCTATGTCTGGAAGTACGAAGAGTTGAACCAGATATTGGATGATGAGGAATTTTCATTATTCATCAGATTCTATAATATTTCAAAAGAAGGCAACTATCTTGACGAAGCAACACAGGTAAGAAATGAGAAAAACATACCCCACCTAAGTTCGACAGTGACAAAATTCTCTAAGCAGAGTGGTGAATCATATGATGATCTCAAAGAGAAGATTGAGAACATACGAGTAAAATTACACAATCATCGAGCTAATAGAATCAGACCATCTTTAGATGATAAAATATTGACCGATTGGAATAGTTTGATGATTGCTGCATTAGCGATCGCATATAGGAGTGTAAAGCAAGAGAAACTGTTGCAACTTGCTATTAATGCAATGGATTTTCTTCTGGAAAATATGTTGTTAGAAGACGGAAGACTGATGCATTCCTACAAGAGGGAGGTGAAAAATATTCCTGGTTTCCTTGATGATTATGCTTTCATTCTCTGGGCATTATTGGAGATGTATGAATCCACCTTCGATTCCAAATACTTAGAAACTTCACTTCAGATCGTTGATAGAGTTAAGAAGGAGTTCTGGGATTCTGATGAAGGAGGTTTCTTCTTCACTTCAGAGAATTCAGAGAGTCTCATTATCAGACAAAAAGAAGCGTATGATGGAGCAATTCCTTCAGGCAACTCAGTCATGATGTACAATCTTGTCCGACTTGCAAGAATACTTGCCGATTCAGAGTTTGAAAATATGTCGCGGAAGATTGGTATCTCTTTTTCTGAGCAAGTGAAACAACAACCTAGTAGTTTCACAATGATGCTTAATGCTCTCGATATGATGATTGGTCCATCATATGAAGTTATAATCGCAGGCAGACCTGAAGATGAATTGACAGACAAAATGATAGACAGATTGTATTCAGTATTTCTCCCGAACAAAATTGTGCTTTTGAGAGGGAACGAAAGACAGGCCAAGAGCATAACATCTCTTGCGCCATATACTAAATTCTACAATCCTTTGGATGAAAAAGCTACTGCATATGTATGTATACAACAGAATTGTCAATTACCAACAAGTGATCCTGAAAAAATGATGGAATTACTGAGAGAAGAATAAGAAACGTAGCGCCTTCCATTATCCTTATTTTGCCATTGAATTGCCTCCATTAGTAGACTCTACTCTGAAATAATCTGCGGAGACACATAGTGATGATATCAGGAAGAACAATAACCATAGCTCTAATCTCCATATTTCTATTTTCATTGTTTCCTAGCACTTGGACTTATCAAAATGCTTCTATTCCAATGCTTACATCTAATTTCGAATCCTCTGAAACAGGGCAATTTGATATCTACGACAAAGGGACAATTGAAACAATTAGAGTTGAGGAGTACAATACAATCAATGATGCACTTGAGGCAGTGAACTCTGGAACTGCAGATCTTTTTGGTCAAAGAGTAAACTCTTCACATTATTCGCTAGTAGAGTCTTACGCCAATATCGAGCAACTGTGGGCATATGACTCACTGAGTTGTATTTTGACTCTTAATACAATGGTTTATCCGCTGAATAACTATCACCTACGAAGAGCAGTTGCATATGCTATAGATAAAATTGAGATATCTGAGATAGCAATGGAAAATCGTGTTGATGTGATTGATTTAGCAATCCCATTATTCAATCAATACACCAATGAAGCGATTGATGGGGGAGAATTCTATCAGGGTAACAACTCCATGGCAAAGTTCGAATTAGGAAAAGCAGGAATGATTGATGTCGATTCTGATGGAGCTGTAGAAGGGCCTAATGGTAGCGAAGTAGTATTTGATATATGGTACCCATATGATATTCCAGGAATGAATGAAACAGCAGAAGAGATTTCTCAAAATCTCAATGACGCTGGAATCAATAATACACTTGTGATGTTAAATTGCTCAACACTTCAATTTGAGATCTCAAACCATAATGAATCATATCATTTAGCATTATATCATCAAGAAATTTCGGAGTACGGATATGATTGGGTAGCGAAGACATTTCATAGTGATATGAAAAGTGTTATCGGCGAGAATCCTGCAAATCTAGAACTGTCACTATTAGATGATTTCTCTAAAGATTATGAACGTGCAACGACATTGGAGAAAGCAGAAGCTGCTGGATATAATGCTCTCATCACAGTTAGAGATTACTGCCCTGTAATTCCATTATTCAGTTATCGCTGGTTATCAGTGTATAATGATGTGAATCTTGAGGGATGGATACAAGACAAGTATGCAGGTGCATTCGGACTGTGGAATCCAATTGAATTAGTGTCGAGAGATGGTGCAGATAACGAACTGGTTGTTGCAGTAACACCTGAATATTTTGACAACTTCTACACCTCTTTAAATCCTTTTAAATCAGAGATGGAAATAGATGACGATTGGATACATGGATCCTACTTCAATCCGTATCTCTTAGTCTATGATTCCCCATTTATCAATGCTCCAGATGGAACAGCAAAACCAAGACATGCAACTTCTTGGGATATTGAAGTACTAGGAATAGTATCCGATCTCGGAAGCGGACAATCAAGGACAAAATTCTACTGTGATCCAAATGCAAATTGGACTGATGACGAGGTCATGAATGCTGAAGATTATCGATTTACATTCGAATACTACTCCAATAATTCATTGACCAAGTGGCATGAACTGATTTCCACAACGAAAATAATTGGAACACAGATTGCGGGAGTCACAGTGAATTCTAGGTATGTAATGACATACCGAACCATCGGAGTTTTACCTATTTTGCCAAGCCATATCTGGTCTGAAAAGGACCCATACAATTGGGAGCCTACAACAGATGAAGCCATTGGCTCTGGCCCATATTCTATTTCTGCATATTCACCAGGGATTAGTCTTACACTTACGCTGAATGATAACTACTATCCTACACCTGACGATGAAGCCCCAGTGTTGGGTTCTCTTTCAATCATTCCTGAGGAACCAATTCCTGCTGAAACAGTTGTTATTCGAGTATATGTAAATGACAGAAGTAAACTGGATAATGTAACTCTGCATTATTCTCAAAATGTGGGTAATATCAATTTCACTGACTATCAAGTTATGCTGGAAGATGCAGAAGGATTCCAAGGTACAATACCAGCAAGAGTGACAGCGGATTCGGTTAGCTGGTATATCACTGCATCAGATATATGGGGAAATTCAGCCATTATCGCAGAAGGAACTTATGATCGTGAAAGCAGTGAATCAGATGCTAGTTTCGAATCCGTATTACTCTTTCTTGAGATAGGTGGTGTAGTAATAGTCGCAGTCGCAATCATATTTTTTATCATGAAAAAACGCAAGACATATTCATTGTGAAGGGGTCTTGCGTATGTAGATGATTAGTCCAACAATAAGAGCTCCCGCACCAAATGCAGCTATCGTAATTATTGGTCCATATTGAATAAATACATCATTTGGCCATATTGTTGCAAGCTCGTTCCCAGCTGCGAGCCATGAATCAGCTATCTCCATGAGGCTAGATGAAACATCAGACAGAAATTCATTATTCTGCTGAAGTACTATATCAATGTCACCCGTGTTATTATATGCCTGAGAAATATCGAAGAAACCGGTTGATATTCTTCCCTCGATGGCACTTAGATTTCCAGGATAGATGAGTGTGGAATTATCAGATAATTGACTCATGGCTCCAAGAGCAAGCTCAGCTTCAGCTAGAAAATCAGTGAGATCGATATCAGGCATTAGATATGGCAAAGCATCTAACGCGGAACGGTACGAAAGATATTGTAATGTCAAGGCACTCTCTAAGCCAAGTCCTAAGAAAAGCAGAATTGATGTTTTGAATGACAGTTCGTCCTCCATACCATCAAAAATTGAAAGGTAACTTTTCAGACCATCAGTTGTGAAATCTTCA
The DNA here is from genome assembly GCA_964610875.1 of uncultured archaeon. GTDB lineage: Archaea > Asgardarchaeota > Thorarchaeia > Thorarchaeales > Thorarchaeaceae > CAZSWP01. The sequence continues at coordinate 8,008 of CAZSWP010000011.1, read as the reverse complement.
CTCATTCTTCTAAAGGCGGATTCCCCATAATCCCAAAGATATGCGCTACTACTTGTTGGAGCATAAGTACTTCCTACACCAAGTAGTTTGTCACGCAGTAGTGGTCCCAGAATAGCAGACTTGTCTTGAATCTCCTCAGTTCTCTTTGTGAAAAGGTTGCTGATGTATAATCTACTTGACCATGCATCATTCAAAGCAGTATAGGTGATTTGTGAATAATTCCCACGTCCATCTTCTGGAAATCCAAAATTGTTTCCAAAAGATCCTACACCTGGATCCATAATGGTAGCAATCCCGTTTGTATCGTTATATCCCACAATTAGTACGCCATGCCCTCCACCTGAAGTATCTGTTTCTCTAAGATAATCATAATCATCAGCAGGAAGATAAGATGGGTCAACACTGATTAAAAGAGGATAACCGATATCAATTGCAGTTCGCATTAGATTGAAGGCATCACTCTGACCACTCAATGTCTTTGCATTGATGCCTTGACTTGCCCACGACTGTATAGCTTGCTCCACACCCGGCGTGTCCTCATGCAAGTAGATTGTATAGTTTATGCCATAGAGATAAGAAACTAAATCAGTAGGACCCACTTGGTCATAGAACGCTCCAGGATACATTAGTATTGTATCATTATAGTGAATGTATGCATACGAAAAACCAATACTCGATAATGCAAAAACATCATGCATTCCTACATCCGCACCAGCATATTGCAAAGCCATCGCTGTAGCAGCCCATGCACAAAAACCGTTTATTTCCTGCCATACATAAGGAACATCAGTCAAGATACCATCCGATGAATTATAGGACTGCGAGTAGATTTCAATAGTTGAACTATGTTCAGTCGAAAGCTGTATTGGGATTACTATTGATAAGATAATTAGAAATGTTATGATTCGTTTCATCTTGAAGGCACAAGAACATCAAATATTGAAGATGTTTAAGGTTGACGTTTCACCCCTTCTAATAAACGAACTTCTTAATTCAAACAAGATTTGTGAAATGAAAAATCGAATAGCTGCAGACATAAAGCTTATGCTAATGGTAGAAAGAATCCATAATCAGGCGAAGATGCGGATGAACTACCATTTGGTTCTAACAAGAAAATGTAATCTCAACTGTGAGTACTGCCACGGAGGAGAAGAAGCAGGTGAGAGTACAGAGATAACATATACGCTAGATGAGTTAGCAAAATTTCTTTCAAGAAACCCAGACTCACAGATAATGTTTTACGAAGGGGAACCGATTTTGAGTGTGGGTTCTACATTAAAGGCTTAAATGATGATTCGTGTACTCAATTTTTGACACATCATGAGTACTGAACTTGAGATAAAACAGTTGCGAGCAAGATTCGAAGAGATAGAGAAACACTATGGAAAGAGAAAGTAGCTTTTTCCAAAAGGATGTCCTCTATTAAGTCACTTTCATTCCAGACTAGAAATATATCTTAAGCAGAATATTCCCTTTATAAACGATGACGGAATGTACGCAATCCTCGGATACTAAAAGGGGATTGTAATAATATACTTGAAAGACACTGATTGCAGGAACAACAAATGCTTTCATTTGAGTAGAATCATATTGAGATAGGGGCCTAGGTGGTTTGAAAATTGATAATGTCTAGAGCAATAGTAAGAAAGACTTCTCTTTCTAATTCAGTTCTTTCAAATAGTGAATTAGAATACTTCATTGTTTTGGATAATATTGGTGAGATTAAGGTAGAGAGAGAATGTAAAAGCGATTTTCAATATTTCATAAAATCACTACCAGAGTCATATTGGACTGATAGTGATGAATCTACGCAAGGTCACGAAAGTATTCCATTCGATTCTGGAAGGCAAAGAATGTGGAAATTATTAATGGGCGACAAACCATTACCTGAACCATATGTTGGGGCAGTTGACGATTGTGCAGGTTTGTTTGATCAGTTAGTACCTACTGAAAATGATCGACCATCTTTAACTGATATCCTTAGAAGAATAAGACGAAAAAGAATAAGACGAAAATGGAATACGTATTAATTAGAGAATGGTTTTGAATTCCGAGTTAAGTTGGTAGTTTCTAGGATTGAAAGAACAAACAAAATCAACCAATTTGGTGAACAAATTTATCTCATAAAATCATCCAATGTGATTGATATAATTCAAAATTAGAATGATATTGAATTCCAGCTTTAGTTTTCTTAGTTTAATTCTCTTCATCAACTTAAATATAATATGTGATGTTTTAACTCCAGAGAGAAAGGTACTTAGGACAAAACAGAATGTAAAAGCGTGACTCGTAGAATCTCCTGACTCATGATGTGTCAATCGGATTCTTGAGGTTCTGCGGGTTTCTCTCGTGTTGAGTGAGTCCACGAATGAACTATCATCTTATCCTAACTAGACAGTGTAATCTCAACTGTACATATTGTCACGGCGGGGAAGAGACCGAGAACACTGAGATACAGTACAGCCTTGATGAACTTGCTAGATTTCTTGAAAAGGATAGAACCCTCACTACTCTGTTATTCTACGGAGGAGAACCAACTCTCCGCATAGATTTAATGAAAGCCATGATGGATAGATTTCCCGATGCGCGATTCATGCTTCAGACAAATGCATTATGTATTCCACAAATACCTATCAAGTACATTTTGAAGTTTCATTCAATCCTTGTATCAATCGATGGAAGAGAAGAAATCACAGATGGTTACAGATCAAAGGGTGTGTACAATCGAGTCTTAGATAGCGTAAGATGGCTTCGAGATGTTGGGTTTGTAGGAGATATTGTTGCAAGAATGGCTGTATCACAAAAGACGGATATATATCAAGATGTTCTTCATCTCCTAGAACATACTAATCCTATTTTTGACCATGTACACTGGCAGCTTAATGTCGTCTGGGATGCTGATGATAATTGGACTGATTTCGATGGATGGGTTTCTTCATCTTATCTTTCAGGGATTGAGAGATTAATTGATTATTGGGCAGAGAGAATTCAGAAAGGTGAACTTCCAGGTATTGTCCCCTTTATGCCCCTGATGTATACCTTACTTACTGGGGAAGAATCAGAGCTACGTTGTGGGTCGGGACTTGATACATTTGCCATTCATGTTAACGGTAAAATTGGGGTCTGTCCTATTTCGCCTGATTGGAGTTTTTCAATTGTTGGTGATATCAGAGAAACTGAACCAGCTGAACTAGAAAATATCATGTATGTTGACGAACCATGTCCATCCTGTGAAGTCTACGGTATTTGTGGTGGAAGATGTCTCTTTGCAAATAAGGAGCGGCTTTGGGGTCAAGAAGGGTTTGAAAAAATATGTGAGATTACAAAACACCTGATTTCAAATTTAGAGCGTGTAAGTTCAATTATTGCAGATTCGGTATCTAAAGGAATGATATCTCTGGATGACCTTAGATATCCTGAATTCAATAACGGCTGTGAAATAATTCCTTAGTAATCATCCTCTTCTATTACTTCTTCATCAGCAAGGCTCTTTCTCATAACAATGATTTCTTCGCCTTCACGTTTTGTTTTTTCTACTACTTCATAACCTAATTGCTCGTAGAATGATTGCTGCTCTGCAATTGCGTTATAAACATCAATATCAATGAACTGAGCATTCATATGTACCAGCAAGTTCTCACCATATTCGACAAGTGTAGTTCCAATCCGACGACCACGGAATTTGGGTCGTACAGCCACCCTGCTAATAACACCAGTTGTACCTCTTAGTGAGACGCGCATAACCCCCACTACATGATCACCAACTAAGGCTACATATTGAGTTCCCATTTGTATTGAACGAGCGATTTTATCCAATCCTTCTTTCAATGCACCTGGCTGACGTGACAATTGTTTTCTCACAGTTGCATACGCTTCTTTGATTATCTGCTTCACTATGTCAACTTCGTGGAGCTCAGCACGGCGTACTGTCACTTCAGCATAATTGTAAATTGAGGTTCCCACCTTTGAATACGTTTTTCCATCATTACTGTATACCACAATATATGGTTTAAGCAAGATGTGGTAACATTTAGTGCAATCTCATATATGCGATTTTAGTATCAAGTAATGTGGATAGTTATGCGTATTACCAAAGTTACTCAAAAGGATTTAGTATGGATACAAAAAGTCTTCCAACAAGAATGGGGTGATGTATTTGTTGTTTCTGGAGAGAAGATATACTATCCAAAGAACCTAGAAGGCTTTATTCTACTTGAGAAGAACGAAAAGCTCGGACTAATCACATTTCACTCAAACAATAATGAGATTGAGATTGTCACATTGAATAGCTTTCAAGAAAATCTAGGGATAGGCACTTCATTGGTGAAATCTGTCATAGAAGAAGCAAAGATGAGAAAGAAGAAACGTATTTGGCTAATTACTACGAATGATAACATTGAAGCTCTAAAGTTCTATCAGAAACGAGGTTTTTCACTAGTGGCAATTCATAGGGGAGCAATTGATGCATCACGGAAAATCAAGCCAAGCATCCCTAGAATTGGAAAACATGCTATTCCAATTTCTGATGAATTAGAATTGGAGCTGATGCTGAATTAGTATTGCGTAGCTTTAATACGGCAGTATGCACTTTTCAAATAAGGAGAGTACTGAGAATGACTGACGAAACAGACAAGGAAGAACAAGATGTAGTTGAGTCACAAAAATTGAGTGAGCGAGATAAAAAGCAAATTCAAGATGGCGCATGTGTCAACTGTGCGTTAGTAAGTATTATAGTCACATTCATAATGACCTTAGTTATGTTACTCTAACCAGTGGATATCATGACATTCATAATGGATCCGCCTTTGTTGTTGTTCTTAGGCTATATATCTCTTAGAATTGGTGATTGGGCGAAGACGAAAACAAAATTGCCAATAGGAAATTTGCTACTAGTTTTCTTTATAGTATCTATGATGTTCATGAGTACATCGATGTATCTTGATATGTGGTGGATGGATTGGTTCTGGACTCCATTCCAACCCTATACCACATCAGGAAAGGACATGATGATCAATTCAGGTCTATTTTCCTTTGAATCTACAAATACCGTAGGCCTGATTGACACACTCGCTGCAATACAGATTGCCATCTATCCTGTTTGGTTATACATAGGAACCAGAATTTACAGAAAACAACAGCAAGCTTAGACATCCTTCCGTAAATGTTATGGAAAAAGCTATATGCAATAGCTAGCTACAATTCAGAACTTAGAAGGTGACGCAGACCATAACATATGTATAGTTTCTAATTGTCTGATTTTCTTAGACCGTGTCTATAGATTCTAATAAACTGAAGGAAAGGATCCAATAATCATGTCGCAAATGAATAATTCTTCAACTGATACATTAACTAGACTTTTTGAACGTTTGGCAAGATGGATGGGAGTATCAACCAATACCGCACCAGTACTCTCCACATTCATTCATGAGAGATACAGAGAGAATCGACGTTTGAGTTCTGAAGACATCTGTAAATTAACTGGATATTCAAGAGCTAACGCAGGACTGATCATCACAAATCTGGAAGAAGCAGGAATAATCGATGGGGTAAGAGACTATGGTCAACCTGGCAGAGGTCGAAAACGTGTCTTGTATACACTAACGGGCGGCATCGATTACATGATTCAAATGGGCATCAAGAATCAGATACATCAGTTATCAGAGATGATGAATGACTTAGAACAGATTCAAAATGGTGGTTCTGATTATGAAAAAAGCATGAAATCTCTGTTAACAGACTTTGAAAATATTGTGGACAACTGTATCCATAGTATAGATACTTTACAATTTGCACAAAAAACACAGACTATAACAAAAAGTGATTGAGGGGAGCAGATTTTGCCCCCCAATCAAGTCTATTGATCTTCTTCCTCTTCTTCTCCAAATCTTTTTGGTTTCCCTAAGCGACGTCTAGAACCCACGCTTAATCTGTCAGGGTCAGGAGCTGATAGATCATGACCAGGTCTTCCTTCTTTCACTCCCTCTCCAGTTTCACTAGCCCATGTTTCACCTGGATCTGGTGTTGCTTCGTCAATGTCATCATCTACTTTGTCAGGGTCGTAAGTTCTGCCTTCCTCTCGTGCCCTGTCAACAATTCGTTCCAACCGTTCGGTCTTAAGATAGTATAACAGAGTAATAGTTGCTGTCAATGGAAATGCGGTCAGTTTGGCAACATCTCGGAATATCCAAGTTGAAGCACTGAATGTGGCTGCATCCCAACCGCCACCAAACCAAGAGATAAGCATCGAGTTTGGATTAGATGTAATTGCAATAATACTGTCCACAAAGAAGAAACCACTAGCTAGGAAGAAGGTTAGTAGTGGACCAAAGTCACGCAGGCGACTTCTCGAACCCTCAACAGAGGAGGTGATTGTACTACCTATACCACTCAAAGCGTAAATCAAGAAGAACAATGACATACCCACATCAACAGCTGTGATGCCCGGAGGTCCATTTCTTCGCAGTACATTGACAAGGAAATATCCACCGTACAGTGACACAAATAGAACAAGTACAGCAATATTCAAAGCTGCGCCTCTGTTTGCATATTTGAAGAAAGATAGCAAAGCAACCAGTGCAAATAATCCCATCATTCCATAAGCTACAAGAATTGCTTCTGGCTGGTACTGTAGATTGTTCCAAGCCTGAGGAAAAATTGATACAATTGCAGTTCTTATGCCTAAGAAATCCGTTGGAATGAACACTATTGCAGTAAGTGCTTCCGCAGCAATGATTCCAATTCCAATAATCAAAATAATGAAGCTCCCGATTCCAATTGCAATACCTCCTTTAACTGGTTCTTTTATCGATGCTACTCGAAGACTAGTTCTAGCAGAGAGAAATGCCTGAAATGCAATCCATCCCAGCCAACACAGTACAGCAAAGAAGTACAATGCAAGTGCACCGATCAATACTCCAAGAAAGACCGATATTGCAACAGATACTGCAAACCAAGAAATTCCTTTGAGTTCATTTACTCGACCTCTACCTCTTCTTGTTATCCAGAGTCTGTCCAAGTTCAGACCTGTAAACAAGGTACCCAAGAAGAAATAGATAGTACCTGCTGAACCGAAGTACACAAAGAATGTAACAAGAATTGGTTCCAAGCTGGTTCCGATTGTTCCAGATATGAGCCATGATACATACTGCGCCAAGAAAATAGTGATGACGAATACAATCAGATACGCAACATATCTACGTGTCTTGAAGAAGACTTTCAATCCTTCAACGATATTGGAGAGAATTGGTATTTCCAAATATAGACCTCCCGTACGCTAAGTTTAGATAACATATCACAGATTTAAGGTTTGCACAGTTGAAGTCATTATCAAATACAATCAGATCAAAGGCCAATTGTTAATTATTTGACAGTGTTTTTGATATCTATGTGATTTCACACACTCTACTTTAATGGAATTATGCTCTAAAATACGAAGAAAATTGGTTTTTTAAAGCAATGAATTGAATATTAGACAGGCTTAAATGGAAGTAAGAGATACTCCAATTGTGGTCAGAGCATACGGAGCCTAGTTTTCGTAACATGCCCTCATTACACAACTCCCGCTGAGAGATATGATGGATGAACTTAAATGGAAGCTCTAGTAACTCATTGCAAAGGTCAGGTTGCGGGCCTAGTTTTCGTAAATACCTGATATCTCATATCAGGTAGCGGAACATGCCCTCATAGGACTGATGGAATTCCCACATCCGAGGAATACACAACTCCCCCCTCAGCGGTCAGGACTTCCCTGATAGCGGGGAACTACCACGTAAGCCTGTGACCTGACCACCTTTTTGTTCTTTGATATTTCTCCCATCATATATTTGAGAGTGGTCAAGAGAGTAACCTCGATATACCGACGCCTTGCCATAATATTCTGCACAGAAGTCAGGGGCAAGGGTGGGAAGGATAGCGTCCACAAAGGCTCTGGCGTCTGGATACTGTGCGGTGTAAAAGTCGAAGGAGTCAGTGACCTCTGGAGCCCAGTAGGTGAACAGGCTGGTGATGA
>CAZSWP010000010.1:0-87763 GCA_964610875.1 uncultured archaeon | reverse complement strand
TGGAGTGTGACAGAGAATAAATGATTACTCGCTCTTTACTCTTGGATCACTCACAATCTGAATTTTATTACCATCCGGGTCGATTATGTTGAAGTAAGACACCATGTCAGGAACGTCTACTATCACATCTGCTTGTACGCCCTTGTCTGTCAGATAGTTACGGGTTGTTTCTAGGTCCTCTACATCGAGTGTCAGAGTCCCAGAGCCTTGTTTTACCTCTCCCTCACGTTGAAGATTCAGTCCTAGTTGAGCACCCTTAACTGGAAGAGCAAATTGCATCCAACCAACTTCTTCGCCACCATCCCAAGTCTTTTCGAAACCAAGAATTTCAGAATAGAATTTCTTTGCACGTTCAAAGTCTTTCACATAGTATTGGAAGAAAACAGAATCCTTCTTGTAAGGAATAGGAGAACCTATACCACTCATTAGTGTTCACCACATTACTACAATAGTTATCAATAGTTAACAATGTATAAGAGGTTTACTAAGATAGCAATGATTGACAAGTATCTACTTTGAATCGATAGTGGCCATTACAAGTAGTGGGAAAATGATTGTTGCATCACCTATCACTGATTCAAAACTTGCCTCAGTTTGAACTTTTTGCCATGATACACCTTCTTGCAAGGGTGCACCACTCAGACTTCCAGCTTCAGGTCGATCAAGAGTAATCTGCAATGCTAAGTCCAATCCCCCACGAAGAATGGTACTTCCCATTGTGAAATGCTTTGAGAGACCTCCACCAAGTATTATTGCCCCAGTCTTCTTGACTACATTCACCATGCTTGCAAGGATTCGTAGGTCTTTTATAAAATCCAAAGAGAGAGTCTTCATCGTACTATATGTGAATAGATGAAAACCAAGCATCGAGTCCATCAAACCAGGGGATAATATCGGAACATTTCTCAATGCAGCCTGATGAACAATCGATTTTTCATCATCCAGAGTTAGGCCTAATTCGTGTAAGAATTCACTAGGAGCAAGTGAGATATGTTGTTCTGGAGATAGTGAATCTAGGAAATCATAAATTTTCTTCTCTAATGTTTCGAAGTGTTTCTCTTCCACATAGATATCTGCGATTCGTCCCATGCCAGCATGACGTAACTTTTCATCCGTTTGACCCAGTGATACCCTATGATGATTCCCGCCATAGGCTTCTACTAAGTCATGAACAATATTTGCTCCGCTGGTGACAATAACATCAATATGACCTTTTTTCACAAGATGACTGATGATATGTCGGAGACCTCCTGGCACCATTGGACCGGACATGGCTAGATATGTGAAACAATCAGCGTCATCGAACATCCTACGCATTATTTTTGCAGCTCGACCCAATCTACCTGCACCTAGCACACCAACAGCGTCCATTGATGATACAAGGTCCTGTATACTGTTAATGGATTGTGGTTCGATATGACGTACTCTATCCACATGATTCACCAAAAAATGAAACACATAGAGATTGAGATAAGTCATTCCGTAGGTAAAAATCTCGGAGAGCGCGAGTCCAGGTATCAATTCCGGGAGGATATGTCCAAGACCCGCGCATGCTAGAGAATACTCTGAGATTCCCATGTCTTGAAAGCGGTTCAGATTTGTGGACATGACGTGTACATCGTAATGAACAACTATAGCCTGGACGGGTGTCCGAAAGTAATCAGTATTCGGCATAAGACCATAGGCTTAAACAGGGTATTCCCTAGAGGAGAGTCATGCAGCTTAGTCTTCCCTATGTTTCAATTCTCCTTGTGTTGAATGCAGTGTTTTTACAGACAGCTTGGTTATGGCATGCAAGAAGAGGAAGAAACGTATATGTTGATGCGATCACACATTTTCAAAAACCGAATGGTGCTCTTGCTAAGTATTATGGTTGGAGTGTAGAGAGTGTAAAGAATTCTGTAGCAGATGGTGTTATTTTCGAGAGTATAATGACTGTATATCTGGTCCTGATAACACTGGTTACAGTGTCTTTGACAGAGTTCCTGCTTTTTATCCCACTAATAGTACTAATTGTATTATTATCATCAGCTAATGCAATACAAATGGTATACAGAGTAAAACATCTTCAGAAACTCGAGAATAATCTCCTTTCCACGGTATCCAATGCCGAAGATAAGATTGGGGCTGCACGTAGAATCGTTGAAGACCTATACATGAGAGGTTCTCAGGTTGATGGAAAGGCGTGGTTCGCACTATTCAGAATTGCTCAAAAACAGAATAAAGTGGGTTGGTCAGTTCGGGATGTGCTCCTTGATGAGGAACTGAGACGTACCTTTACTTCTATCTTTCAGACAGGGGATATTGAAACTGAAAGTAATCAGGAAGGAGGACCAGGAATTAAGTCGGGATAAGAAATACAACCAATTCGCAACTCTTATATGATTCATCAAAGGCGTCATCGAGAATCTCGAATAGAGGAATGACCGAATGTCAAAAAGCGATGTATTGAAGGGCCGAAGAGGTGTTGTCACTAGCTACCGAAGAGGTAAACATAAACAGCACCCAAATCAAGTGATATTGGTATTTGATGGAATCGAATCAAAAGCAGAAGCTGCAACACTTGTAGGAAGGAAAGTCAAGTGGGTTAGTGAGAACGAAAGGGAATTCCTCGGTAAAGTATTGGGTGTACATGGAAATAGTGGCGCAGTACGGGCCAAGTTTAGAACTAACTTGCCAGGTCAGGCTATTGGTACACCACTGCATATTGAGTAGTATTTACGAATTCTTATCTGTGAATATATCAAAGTCAAATATGACTCCGATGATGACCTTTGGCTATCGAAGAACATAATGTTCAATGATGTGTCATAGTTAGGCTGAGGGGTCACTTATTCCTTAATGTGGTGATCTATTGATTGAGTGGGTCTTCTATTATCTGGCATATTTCCTTGCAGGTCTAAGTCTAAAAATGGGAGATGATTTTCTAGACAGAATAGAAATACCAGACTTAGCTTGGGCGCCTTTGGGAATATCAGGGTTTTGTTTTGGTTGGTTAATGAGCGAGGGACAGTGGGATCTTGTTCTCTTCACCGCCATTATCATTGGTGTTGTTGTTTCAGGGAAAGTAACCCATGTACAATTTGGCATCGGTTTCGTATTGATTGGATTGCTCCTGATGTTTAGAGGTATACCTGAAATAGTAGACATCCTAGAGTGGATGGCTGTACTCATTATGCTATTATTGTCAGCAATTCTTGATGAACGTGGAAATGATTGGGTAGATCGCAGAAGAAATCCAACTGCCCAGACATTCTTTCAATATCGATTCACTTTGAAACTGGTTGCACTATTGTTATCAATTGCTTGGCCGGATTTCTTCTTTGTGGCACTAGGACTCTGGATGTTTGATTTTGGGTATGAGATTTCGGGTTTGATTACAGAGCAACGGCTTAATCAAGATGAATATGGGCAAGACTACAACACACATCCATAAACACTGGCTTTAGTCCAATTTCTTTTGCAAAATTGACTCCTTCTTGACTAATATAAGCAATACCATTCACACCTGATTTTATGGCGCCTAGATCAGTGTCAATCTTGTGATTCCCAATTGGTCGAGCGCAACCTAAGAGAAGAGGTGTTTTTTCTGCACCCAATCTAGCAATTGTCAATATGCGAGATACGAGTTCAGGACTAGGAGGATTCAATCCTTGCATAGGTGTATTTCTCTGGGGACTAAGAACAATAATCACTAATGCTGCAGGATCACGATCTATGGCTATTTTAAGCGCTTCTAATTCACCACCAAGCTTTCCGTAATTCATCCCAACCATGATATGAGGAGCAATTGGAATACCTCGAGATACTAGCAAATCTAGCGACTTCTTGATCTTCTCAGGCCCATCATCTATATGATACACAGTCTTAGCTACTTCATTATCACCAATGACATCCAACATCGCAGCATCTATATCAGTATCTCCAAGCATCTGAGCAGTTTCACTGTCAACAAGACCAGTATGAACTACTACCCGTAAACCCAAGTCGTTTTTTATGCGTTTGAATACTGGTCCAAACCTCAACAAGGGAACATGTCCTCTTGAGTCTGAACCTCCACTGATTAGTACACCCTCTCCTCCTTTTTGTTTGATTTCAGAACACCGTTCATAGAGAGCTTCCGGTGTCATTGTAGGCTGCATGCCGCGAAGGAGTACTCCGCTACAATGTTCACAATTAAGTGAACATGCAGTTCCTGTTACACTGAGTGAGGCAAATGAGTGTGGGTTTTCATGTTGATGGGATTCAATTTTATAGGGATATCCCGTGGGACTGTAACACAAGAGTGCATTGCCATACTCTCTAATACGTGATTCGTAAGCTTTTCTCATCCAGATGTCAAACTCGTCTTTTGGCGCTTCGAGAATCTCTCGTCCATCATCAAGAATGTTAATTGACACAGATATCAGCAAGAAGCACACTGGCAATTAAGGCTATTAGAATTATGATACCATATGAAAACGTACAAGTATAGAGCAACGGCATCAGGGGAATGTAGCAGAACTGACTATGCTTCGCGGTGATGGTTATGCTGTGTGAAAATCTTGAAGGAATTGATACGTTCTTTCATGCAAAGAGTGTAGCAATCTATGGTGCCTCAACCAGTGCCAATAGTGTTGGTCAAGCAATTGTTCAAAACTTCACAAGACCTCAATATACAGGGAAAGTTTATGCAGTTAATCCAAAATACAGGTCAGTATTGGGCGTGCCCTGTTATCCATCTCTTCAAGACATTCCTGATCCTGTGGACCTTGTAGTGGTAGCTGTTCCTGCAAGACTGACTCCTAGGGTTTTTCAAGATATTGCAGCAAAGGGGAGTAAGGCAGCAATTATAATATCTGGTGGATTTTCAGAAACAGGTCCTAAAGGTGCAGAGATAGAAGATGAGATAGTAGCAATAGCAAAGAAAAACGATATTCGGATAATTGGGCCTAATTGTGTGGGGGTAATAGACACCCATTCACGTATCGACACCTTCTTTCTTCCTGAACATCGATGCGGGAGACCTAGACCAAGTAATGTAGCTAATATCTCACTTGTATCACAATCAGGCGCATTTGCAGCAGCCATATCTGACTGGACGGCTGAACTTGGATTAGGTATCAGTAAATTAGTCAGTTTAGGCAACAAGTGTGATGTTGATGATGATGACCTCCTTTGTTATCTAGCTGAGGATGATACTACGCAAGTCATATGCTACTACACTGAAGGTTACGATTCGGGAAAAGGAAGAACTTTTTTCCAAACTGCTAAGTCTGTCACTAAACTGAAACCCGTACTAGTGGTGAAATCTGGAAGAGGACAACGAGCAAAGGATGCCGCAAGCTCTCATACAGGTTCATTAGCTGGTTCAGACAATGTAGCAGATGCCGCATATAAACAAGCGGGAATTATTCGTGCAGATAACTTTGAGCAGATGTTCGATATGGCCAAAGCTCTTGCCATGCAACCACCTGCAAAGGGCGATCGAGTTTTAATGGTGACTAATGGTGGTGGACTTGGAGTTATGACTACAGATGCATTGGAGGCGCTTAACCTAGCTATTCCACATCCATCTGAGGAATTGGATAAAAGGTTCGAAGAGCGATTGCCTGCATACTGTGCATGGGGAAATCCGTGTGATGTTGTAGGAGATACCGATTCGTCACGATATGATGCAGTCTTCGAAGAGGCGATTGCCAGTGATGAGTACGATATTTTTGTCGTGGGTATGCTCCTTCAGACCCCTAGCCTCGGAATGGAGATAACAAACAACATTGCAAATTATGCTAGACTCTCAGGTAAACCATTCATTGTAATCTCAATGGGCGGAGCATTTACAACAAAAGCGGGAGAGATAATGGAACTCATGGGCGTTCCTACATATGCTACAGGGGAGAAGGGTGCACTGGCAGCAAAGGCGCTCGCGCTCTATGGTGAGATAAAATACGGTGACAAGTTCAAGAAAACAGTCAATTCTGGCAGTTAGTTTTTAATTCTAGACAGAAGAGTAGATTATAAATAATAGAAACAGACAAACACGAACAAGAGGTCTGATTGGTAATGAAGATTGCAAAGAAAATATTTGAAACTGCACGCTCAGAGGGGAGATCCTTTGTCCTTGAGCATGAAGCCAAAGACATTATGAAATCTTATGACATCCCGATTCCTCCATATGACAATGCTGTAACAGCAGATGATGCTGTTGAGAAATCGGCTAAGATTGGATTCCCAGTAGTTTTGAAGATATTATCCAAAGATATTCTTCACAAATCTGATGCTGGTGGAGTGAAGATTAATCTAAAGAGTGAAGAAGAAGTACGCAAAGCATTCAATGAGATTATGGAGAATGCAAAGAAATACGGTGATAAGAAAGGAATAGAAGTTGACTTGAGCCGTGGGGTCTTCATCAGTGATTTTGCAGACATGGGAACAGAAGTGATAGTGGGTGTAACTAGAGACCCTCAGTTCGGACATGCACTGATGTTCGGATTGGGTGGAATCTTTGTTGAAGTGCTAAAAGATGTCACATTCAGATTGATTCCACTTACGGAGAGAGACGCAAAAGAGATGGTTTCGGAAATAAAAGCATCCAAGATTCTTGACGGAATACGAGGGCAGGGACCACGAGATGTAGATGCATTGGTTGAAATTATGCTCAAAGTATCTAAAATGGTAGAAGAGAATCCTGAAATAAATGAACTGGATTGTAATCCTACATTTGTATATGAGAAAGGAAAGGGAGCTCTAGTAGTAGATGCTAGAATACTAATTGATGCACCTGAAGAAGCTAGTCACTGATAAGATCATTAAAAAGAATCAGACCTCTCTTGAGATCAGCGTCTTGTAAGACATCTGATGTCAATTGGGTATTTCCCGCAAGAACTAGTAAGAGAGAAACAATGCGGGAAATTAAGCGAGAATGTTGTAAAAGAAAGTCCCTGTTTCTTGTCGAATAAATGAAAAGACCTTCCATTCTACGAATCAAAAGAACAAGCTTCTCATTCAGTTCAGAGGTGGTTCTTAGATTTTTGAAGAACTTGACAACAGATGATTCATCACTGAATACAGTTGATGATATATTGACTTTCTCTAGTATCTTAAGTGCACCAATTGTTGCACTCTCGTAGTCTTCCTCGTCAAGCTTGTCCATGCCGTTCTGCACAGCGTACAATTGAGCAAGCATCCTTAATGAATTAGTGAGGATGTTTCTAGATGCACTGGGTAATGAAGGAGTAATCTGTGTAAGATGTTCACTATGCAGTTCTTCTAATTTACATGCTATTGACGACTCTAGTTTCTTTTCAAACCCGAGCGAGAATGATATTGAAGAAGCAGTTATGAGTTTCTTATTACTAGTGATTTTTCTAATTGCTAATAATGCAGTGAATTCTTCATATGATAGATAAAACAGAAGAAACCGAACTACATCATATGCATATTCAAAATCACCCTCTGTTGTCGTATTTCTGCCCTGACTCCTAGCAATGAATCCGGATAGTAAACTCCAACTTGACACGAGTGTTGTAGTAAGCTGCTTTCGATTACTTGCGCTTGCTACTTGTTGTTCTTCTAGAAATCGTTGAATCTTGTCAGCTGCTCCACAGATTCTATTTTTTGTATCCGGACCTAGTGAAACACTTGATACGGATTCTATGAATTCTCGTGGGTTTCGAATTCTGGGTCGCAACACAAGACCAGGGTCTTTTCTGTCCACTTGCCACCACTTATTGGTAGATGTGAAGTGGTCTAGAATATCTATTGACATTGTTAAGTCTTCAAGTCCAACAATATACCGAGAGTCAAGGTATGCAATCAGACGACTACATAGCTCTATGAATCTACTTAGATATGTTGTAAGCCTATCACCAGCAAATTCCATACTAGTATATCGTTCAGCGATGCCTTGGATTCTTTCATGTATATCCTCACCAAGCCGTGTTTGAGAAAGTCCAATGTATACATCAAGTGGGGTTCTTGCCATTCATGATTCACCCAAGGTCAATTTAGGTCTAGATTTCTCTTACTCAGTGATACAAGTACGGATAGATGTATAAAACGCTGTATCATGTTTTTCTTGTACAACTAGTTCTTACTTACCAAATCTGCGAGCGCGGCGTCCATAGGATCTGATTGCGCGCCAAATATCAATGCGACGAACAGCTGGCCAATAGACTTGAGCGAAATATAACTCAGAATACGCGGACTGCCAAATAAGAAAACCCGAGAGACGTTCCTCTCCAGATGTACGTATAATCAAATCGGGGTCGGGAACATGAGTTGTATAAAGGTGCTTTTCTATAAGTTCCTCATCAATATCTTCAGGACTTATCTCACCAGTTTTGATTTTTGTTCCAATTGCTTGCATAGCATCAACTACTTCAGCACGACCTGAATACCCGATAGCTACATTGAGCACATAGTCATTGTAAGATTGTGTTTCCTGTTCAGCAGCAGCGATTGCCTCTTGTAATTCTTCAGGCAATAAGTCAGTCCTTCCGATCGCTCTGATTTGAACTTTGAATTTATGAATGTCGCGATTATCTACAACCTCTAGAAATTTCTCTTTCAGAATAGCCATTATTTCGGTTACTTCTTCAGAGTCGCGAGTGAAATTCTCCACTGAAAATCCATAGAGGGTACAGACCTTAACTCCAGCCTCCCAGAGAATTCTCAGGACCTCCATGACCTTCTGGGCGCCCTTTCTGTGACCGAACCATGGTTTGTCCTCTCCATGATATCTTGCATATCGTCTATTTCCATCTAAAATTATACCAACATGGTTTGGTGCGGTTTCT
Source organism: uncultured archaeon (assembly GCA_964610875.1). Taxonomy (GTDB): domain Archaea; phylum Asgardarchaeota; class Thorarchaeia; order Thorarchaeales; family Thorarchaeaceae; genus CAZSWP01. Next base: position 78,986 of record CAZSWP010000010.1, on the reverse strand, counting down.
TCATCTATCTGTCTATGAAGCCACCATTCGTAGAGTCTGTATACTGGTCCTGATAGATTCAAGCATATTCACTATCCAGTCAATCTTACAGAACAGTACGAGTTCATTAAAGAGTTAGCGTTATGTGATGACTGTACCAATTAGATCATTTGGCCGATTTTTTCAGCAGCACGTTTCATGTCAAGGAAAACAAGACCAAGTTTTGCTTGGTCAGTAGTTGATACTGTGAGGCACGCATTAAGACCAGCTTGTATCGCAAGAAGCCATCCATTCATTCCTTCAATAATGACCTGTTTTAGTTCGCCTTTTCCTAATTCAATTGCAGCTTTTTCTCCAAGAGTGAGCATCGCTGCAGTCATAGCTGCGACTTTTGCCTCATCTACATCGGTAGGCAAAGCCGATACGATAGGGAGACCTTCAACACTTACAATAGCACATGCCTCAATCTCAGGAATGCTTCCCTGAAGTTCGTTCAGAACCCCTTCCAATGTGTCCCCGCGTGATTGACTCATTTACCTCACCTTGGCTTTACTTGTACATCCTTTTCAATATGACTTCTCGTGCGATTGCCTGAAAGGCTCGTTTGACACCGACGCCCTGAATAGCAATGGTTTCGTAGATTGGGACGTTACTTCCCAGACCCAGTAGGTCCAACATCTCGTCCCGTGACATTCTGTTAGGTAAGTCCCGTTTGTTAAGCATTACTACTATCGGAATGTTACGTCCAAGATCATCACCAAGGAACAGTTTCAATTCTTCAAAACTCTCTGTATTTTCTTCTCTCTGGTCCGGAGAGGAGTCCGCAACGAAGAGAATCCCGTCAGTCCCTTGAAGAACAACCTTCCTCTGATGCCTGTGTCGTTTCTGTCCCGCTACTGTGAAGACATCGAATAAAACCCTTCCTCCAGCACTCATAGGCACGTAGTCAAAGAACAGGGTTCGGTTTGTCTCATCCTCGATAGCTGTGAACTCACCCTTCTGTAGGCCTTCTACCTTTCCATAGAGCCAGCGAAGGGCTGTTGTTTTGCCCCCGAGGGAGGGTCCATAGAATACCAGCTTGAGGTGAATCCGGCCCTTATCATCTTTCCTCATTTGAATAAATCACCTTTAGTAATTTTAGAGGTTTGTTTTATGGAGATGTTGTGTCCTATCTCACCTGATACCATCTCATCTTTTGTATTAGCGAAAACCGTGATGCAATCATTATTTTCCTTCACGAGATGGCACCTTGTTCCTTGTAGTCTTTAATTGCTGTACGGGTAATACGGTGATGAAGTCACACCTTATTATGATTCCCCGAATAGGAAGGTCTTGAGAGTTAGAATTATCATGTCTCATAAAAGCCTTTGTGGGGCGGGAAGGTCTATGATTTTCTCAATTATGTCCACTAAAAATATCGATTTCAATTTTAGTGCTACTTTCCCGTATACACTGACAAGATTGTTTTATCTTCAGTTTCTTATCGTTAATTTGTATTCCCGAGATGCCTAACGGTGCCAATATATCTAATAATCTCAGACAAGTTCAAAGTAGTCAGAAATAATTCTATGGCACAGGATATCTGAAATGGCTAGCTATGGAAATCGGCTAGACCTTCTCGAGTTCTGCAAGAGCAGACTTCAGGTCTTCCTCATCTAATTCGTCTTTGGCTGGCGAGGTGGGTTCTACAGCAAGGAACTTTTCAAGCTCATCTGCTAACTGTACACCCTGTTTCTTCATCACAAGTCGGATCATACCAATATTTACCTCCGCTTCTGATACCACACAGAGTACTCCTTTTCCACAGGCGGATGCGAATATCTTGCCCTCTGAAAATTCGGATGTGACGATCTCCAGTTCTCCAATCTGAAGATTCTTACCTTGTTCTTCGCTTGCACAGAATACCGCGCTTGCAATCGCCCCGATGCTATCAGTGTCTACAGGAAAATAGCTCAACTTAGCCACATTCGCGATAGTCAGACCAGTTTTGTCAACGAGAATGACACGCTTTATTCCCTTGTCCTGACGAATGATATCCGTGAGAATCTTATCGAAGACTTTTGGATCGCTCATAATATATACCTCTTCATTCGCTATTTTTGAGGACCACCAGTATAAGGCCCTCTTTTGGTTCTGGTGCGATATTGATCTGACCCTTTGTAGTGTCCAGAGTCAGGAAGGACAGTCCTCCCTCTCGAAGTTCTCGAACTGCATCAAGCGCCTTTCCAACAAGAGAGGTAATGATGGCAGCCACGTTTTCCGTAGTTTCAGCATCAAGGTCACTACTCAGAGGTAGACCTTCCATAGTAGTGACGACCACTCCGCGAACGTCTTCTTGTGCTCTGAGCCTTTCAAGGATTGTTTGTAGCTTTTCTTGACTTATCAAACTACGGTACCACCGCTGCTATCGATTGTGCATTTGCAATCTACACGGCACTGTTGACTATTTTAGACTTGTGGAGATGTGTTTTGCATAAGTATCTCCTTTTGCGCATTCTATTATAGTCGTGTATTGTCTAGATAAGCTATAGAAAATAAAGTTGAGTGGTACAGACTGGCATCTGTCCACTCCATAGAAGACACCTATTCTTCATCCTCTTCGTCTTCAAACATCTGTTTAGAGCTCTTTCTCATCTGTGCCAGACCCATTGTGTAAGCTTCATCTGCCGCTGCAGATGGAGCTCCAGAAGGAGCCTCTTCCATGACATCATCGAGGCGTTCCATCTCTGCTTCTTCGCTGGCAAGAACCTTGTCTGCTTTTGCAACTTGGGCTTTCTGCTCAGTTGAGAGGGATGATTCATGATTTTGCAGGGCGGACCGGAATGCAGCAATACGCTTCTTCCCTTTTGCTCTACCCTTGGTACCTCCAGCAAAAGAGTCCTCACCTGCTTTCTGGGTGACAAAAGTAGCACCAAGAGTTGGATCTAGACTTTCAAGGACTTCTTCTTCCTTCTTGGCCACTTTAAGCTTGGTCGTCACAGCTCTGACTCTACGTGCTCCTTCGTCATCAGTGTAAGTAATCTGTACCTGTATGGGAAGTTCTTCTTCCTTTATCTCACTCTCAGGCTCCACTTGGAAATAGAGCTCGTGGTCTTTTCCGACAACACCAATCTTACTCTCACTCTTCTTCGTCAGTTCATCGATCACAGCCCGAGAAACACCGGAGACGTCTTTGATTTTCACACCCGGTGGTGTAACAAGCCTTACTTCGACATCACGACCTAGAAGGGTTGCACCAGCAAGTGCGGACATACTTCTATCGAGCTCATTGGGTGTTACATAGTACATCTGACCACCAGTTGCTTCCGGCATCAATCCTAATGTTTTAAGCTCCATACCTGCTCCAGATGCGATACCAACAACATCAACTGCAGTACCAAGGTCCAAGAACTTCTTTCCGAGATTTTGGTAGTAGTCAGTTGCAGGTGTTACTTGGTAACCCTCAAGCGCGCCAATCCCTTCATTTGCAAGCCCATCAGTCAAAAGTACAACACGTCCTACAGACCTGTGTTTTGCTATGATGTACGCCATTGCTACTGCAGGACCAAGCGCAGTTCCACCTTTGTCTCGTAGAGCAGCAATGTGCTTCTTTAGATGGTCATGATTATCCCCAACTTTCACAAGTTTGATTTTGTCAAGAAGATTCTTTGTCGAGTCCATAATGGCATCAAAACTTGCATAGGAGTCGCGAGGAAGCTCGATTGGGGCTCCAGTTTCTAAATTCCTAGCAACTACTGAACTTTCGAATTCAATAATACCAAAATATGTATCTGGCGAATTAGCCGCTAGACTATCAATACTTGTTGTCAGGCTTCGTTTGACAGCGGAAAGATTAGCACCTGACATTGAACCGGAAACATCAATCAACGCTAAAAAGGACTTGCCGCCAGTCTGTACTGTATCTGTTTCGGTTGATGTTTCGGGAGGCGGCTCGATTTCAAAGTCCGTGTCTTCTCCTGCAAGCACAACCTCCCCAGTTATTACATTGAGAGTACCACAGAAGGGACAATTGAAATGCTTCCCTACTTTCGGGTCCTCTTTTATTTGATCCACGCTGATTAGGAAGCCGCCACAATTCAAGCATGCAATAGGCTTTCCTACAATCTTGGTGGTGTCGTGTGCGAGTTCTCCAAACTCTACACGAAGGACATACGGAATATCACTCAGAAGCTTCTTTGTTGCTGGGAAAGCTTCCGAGCTTGTTCTTAACATGGGCATCTGGTTATACTCCCAAAAATTTGGTAAGGACTCCTCATGTACAGTAATAAACTTTCATACAATTTCTAAAACATAGAAGTTAAAATACAACTAACACACAAGATATAAACGAGTCCTACCTCACATTCAGATAGAACCTCCCAAGGGTTGACAAATAATGGTTGATGATGCAAAAATCAAAGATATTGTTGCTGAAACAATGGCTGACAATACTGATATTGAAGGGATGATTGTTTGTGATGCTAAAGGTAAGGTAGTCTTTGGTCATACTATTACAGATGACATAAAACACAACTCGGTGGCGGATTTAGCGGTTCAAATTGCAACTAATTCTTCAAAACTAGCAGCAGGAATTGATAAGGGAGGTCTCAAGGAGGTCAGCATCTCTGCAGAACAGGGATATATTATGATTCTTGGAGACGAAAAAATGGTTCTTGCAGCTATTGCTGGAGAGGGGGCAAGAGAGCAGATGGGATTACTTCGCATGGCTTTGAAACGCGCCCTTGTAAATATGGTCGACTAAGAAGTAAGTCGCTAGAAGTACGCGTCAGCTACCTTTTTTAGCTGAACTTCGATTACTGACACATACATAGAGGCATATACAGATAATGTCTGAGTATTACCCAGGTGATACCAACCGTATAAAGGAATGTGTATCCTCTAGGTATGACAGGCACGCCATTTGATACTGTCGATGTCTAGTAGAACTGAAAGGGGAAAATGTCTTGGTCCACATAGAGAAGCTAGTATGCAAAGGCTTCAAGTCGTTTGGCCGAGACAAAGTTACAATAAAACTCAATAAAGGATTTACATGTATAGTTGGTCCAAATGGCTCCGGAAAGTCAAATGTCATTGATGCAATTCTTTTTGTACTTGGCCAACTGAGTGCGAAAACCCTTCGTGCCAATGTTTTTTCGGAACTACTCTACTCACCACCAAAACCAGACATGCCTCCAAAAGCGACAGCAGCAGTGGTCGAAATTCATTTCAATAATACGGACAGAAAACTCCAGGTTGAAGCGGACAAGGTGGTTATTGAACGTGAGCTGGATGAGTCAGGAAAATCGGTATGTAGAATCAATGGAAAAGTTGTTACTCGTTCTACTGTTTTAGATGTATTAGGCAGTATAGGAGTAGATCCTAACGGCTACAATCTAGTTCTTCAAGGCGAGATTGCTCAGATGGTAAAGGTCAGTGCTGAGGATAGGCGCAAACTCATAGAAGAGATTGCAGGTATTTCAGCTTATGATGAACAGAAAGAACGAGCATTGAAGAAACTAGATGAGAGCGAGAGAAACCTTGGGAAAGTCGAGACCCAGCTACAGGAACGTAGACGACACCTTGAGAAACTGGAGATAGACAGGGCAGACGCTTTACGGTTTAACAAGGTTAAGGCTGAGATTCAACAAGTCACTGTAGACAAATTGGCTTGGACCATTGTGAAGAGTCAGAGTCGAATAGTCACAATCAATGAAACATTAGCGGAACGAGCTGAAGAAGCAGACACACTTACCAAGGAGTTCTCAGAAGTTGGAATAGGACTCCAAGAAACAGAAACAGAGATTGAGAATATAGATACAGGGATTGATCAAATCACAGGTGGAGACTCTTCAAGAATCTCGGAACAATATGGATTAGCACAGGCCGCGATAAATCATGTTGAAACAGACCTTGAACGAGCTAGACATGAGTATGATAGTCAAAAAGAAGAGCATGATGCATTAATCAAGCAACTTGAAACGGTAAAACAGCAGATTGTGTCTTCAAAGACTGGTTTGGAGCAGAAAGAGTCGAGCTTGGAAAGTCTATCCAAGGAGATTGAAAAGAATTCTTCATCTTTGACCACCCTCGAAGAGCAGTTTGAAACTGAGCAATCTAATTTTTATGAGAACAGTCAGCGGTTGCAAGAATTAAACAATCAAATGAGATCATTGGACGAAGGAGTATCAGAGATACGTTCTGCAATTAAGACCGATTCTAAAGAATTGGGAATGGCATATGAGGAAATACAAGACGCAGAAGAGAGCTTAAAGAAATCAGATGTCGAGCTGGATGGGTTGCAAGCACATATACCAAAAGCTGAGATGGAACTCGAGGAAGCAGAATCATTAGAGAAACAGAAGCAGACAGAACTTGATGGTATTGTGCGGAAACTCAAGACTATAGATGAGGAAACAGCTGAATCCGCTAGAATTGTCAGCGATACTCGTGAACAACTTATTCGATTACAAGCACGGCAAGATGCACTAAGAGACGCTGAAGAGGCTTTTCTAAAGAGAAAGCACGCACTTGCAAGGGTATTAGAACTACGAGATACTGGAGAAATAGAGGGAATCTATGGTACTGTTGCAGAATTGGGAACTATCGATCCAGAATATTCCATTGCTCTTGAGATTGCAGGCGGTAGTAGACTATCTTATGTTGTAGTGGAAGATGATGATGTTGCAACGAGCTGCGTAGAAATCCTCAAACGTGAACGAGTAGGACGTGCCTCATTCATTCCACTTAGCAAGATTAAGACAAGAGGCCCTGGAAAACTACCCAGTGACGGAAGAATAATTGGCTTTGCAATAGACCTGGTCAGCTTTGATCCAAAGTTTCTTCCTGCATTTGAATTTGTGTTCTCAGATACAATAGTCACTGAGGACTTTGAAACAGCAAAGCGCCTAGGATTTAGTCGAAAAAGAGCTGTTACTCTTGAGGGAGATCTCATCGAGAAATCAGGGCTAGTAACGGGAGGGCACTATCATAAGGATTCAAGCGGACTTTCACTTCAAGTTGAAGACAATAGTGATGAAATAGCAGAGAAATTAGTAGGTCTTGAGAATATTCTTTCAGGATTACGTACACAACAGACAGAGCTTAGAGAAAAGAAGAAAGAATTGGAACAAGAGATTGAGATTCTGTCAAGAACAAATTACAGGAAGAGTCTTGAACTGAAGGGATTACAAGAGCGCTACAATGAAGTGATAACAAGATCTGAGGGACTGAAACAGAGAATTACAACAGCCAGAAAGACTATCGAACAGCTTGAAGTACAGGTTGAAGAACTCAGAGAACGAGATAGAGAGCTTACGGAACACCGAGAAACAGTGAGAGCACTCAGAGATTCCGCAAATGAATCTCTTGCCACCTCAGATGCATCGGAAATCAGTCAGAAGATTAGGGATTTGAAAGAAACAATTGAAGAACAAAAACAACAGAGAAACGATCTGAACAATGAAATTACTGGTTTGAGTGTGGCATTGAATGAACGACTCATACCAAAAGAAACAGAACTAGAGATGCGAGTACAGTCAATGTTGGTGATGCTTCCTAGTCTGAGGGAAGAGGTAGAACGTTTGGAAACAGAATACTCTGAGAAGAATCGTGATCTTGATCATCTTCGTGATGAACGTACAAGGATAGACGACGCAGTAAAAGACAAACGTGTCAAACAATACCAATTGAAAGAACACTTGAGAAACCTCAGATTTCGTCAAGAAGAGATTAGAGAGGCACAGACAGCTAATGAGAAATCGGTGTATAGGCTGCAGACTGAGCAAGCACGACTTGAGAATGATATCGTAGCCTTAATTGCAGAGTTGGGTACACTAACAGATTCGGAAATGGAAATTGAAAAACGTAGAAAATTAGAAGAGATAACATACAAGCAAATTGAAGAGCTTGAGGAAAAGATTAGAGAGCTGGAACGTGAACAAGAGGCAATTGGTGCAGTCAATCTCAAAGCTTTGGATGACTATGAGATTGAGAAAAACAAGTATGAAGAGATTGTAGAAAAGAAGACCAGATTGGAGCTAGAGCATAAAGAGATTCTAGCATTCATGGAAGAAATCGAGGCAGAGAAAACACGTAAGTTTCTCATAGTCTATAATGAGATTGCGGATAATTTCTCACGTGTATTTGCGAAACTATCACCTGGTGGAGAAGCTACATTGATGCTTGAAAATCCAGAGCACCCACTTATGGGCGGTATCACGGTGAGGTCAAAGCCCCGGGGAAAGGAACTTGTGTCATTAGATGCCATGAGTGGCGGAGAGAAGACATTGACAGGTTTAGCGCTCATCTTTGCTATTCAGATGTATAGCCCAGCTAGTTTCTATGTGTTCGATGAGATTGATGCGGCGTTGGATGATGTCAATGCTCATAATGTAGCAACACTCATTTCAGAGATGGCTGAGGCATCACAATTTGTTGTTGTATCACTGAGAGACACGACGGTCCGAAAAGCGGACCTTTTGGTTGGCGTGTCAAATCAAGACGGAATATCAAAGATAGTTTCGGTAGACCTTGAGGAGGTTGCTGGCACCGCATGAGTACAGATGATGACTCGCCATTCTGGGCAGTGCCACCGTACATACTACTCACCGATGTACTTCAACTTGACAAGATTGAGCCTTGGAATGTAGATGTTGGTAAGTTAGTTGCAGGGTTTTTGAAGGAGATGAAGCGTCTTGGTGATATTGATTTTCGAATATCGGGCAATGCTCTTTATTCAGCATCTGTAATCTTCATGAAGAAAACACGTGAACTGGTAGAACTTGGCATTCTACCACCTGAAACAGATGATGATGACGATTATATTGAAATCCCTATGATTCAACCACCATTTCGGCTTTCAAATCGTAGGGTCACCTTAGAAGAATTAATGGTTGCAATGGACCGAGTCCTGACCAAAGGAGTGCGGAGAAGATCAAGTCCCACAAAACGTAAAACAGTACAGACCAGAATAGACCCACTTGCTTTCAAAATGGAGATAGACCGACAAAATGTTGAGGAAACAATTTCTGAAGTCCTAGATGATTTACGGAAGATCATGAAAGTCGGGGATGTTGTGCTCTTTACAGACCTCCTCATAAATAACACAAGAAAGGAAGTGGTCAGGATATTTTTCGCGATACTCCACCTATATGCACGAGCTTGCCTTGATATCTGGGATGATTGTGGTCGTATCCACGTCAAATTATTGGAACCCCCAGAAGTTGATGAGGAGGATGGACAGAGTGCAGAGGTGCAACTTCAGTTAGAATTCTAGGTGTCCAAAATGACTGATGATGATCTATTGACTATTGAAGCAGCGCTTTACGCAGCAGGTCGAGCTTTGACGATAGATGATCTCATTGAACTGGTGGGAAAGGCGGAATCAACAGTAAGAAAACTCATTGAAGAGTTGAGTTACGAGTACAATAAAAGAGAGGGGGCGCTCGAGGTGATAGCACTTCCCAGAGATCGTTTTGTGCTTCAGTTAAAACCCGAATTAACACCAAAAGTAGGAAAACTGATTCCAGGAGGGCTGCTCTCCTTTGCAACACTGCAAACACTAGTTTTCATTGCCCTGAGACAACCAATCCTCCAGTCCGATCTTGTTGCACAACGAGGTACTCATTGTTATGAACATGTGAAAGACTTGGAAGAAAAGAAGTTCATCGAGTCAGAACCTGAAGGACGTAGTAAGATGTTGAAGACAACACCACTCTTTGCAGATTATTTTGGTTTAGACCCAGATAGAATCAAGCTCAAAGCACAACTGAAATACAAGATGAAGAAAATCCTTGAGGAACAGAAGGAACGAGAAGAGTCTTCATTATATTGATTAGCAGACTCGTGGGACTGGTTCGCCATATGGAACTTGTAATAGTTTTTTTCCACCGATTTCAGTTTCCATAACCACTCTTGGAGTCCCCCTTTTTGCAGTTCCAATCACACATGCGTGTTTGGTCTGATCAAAGCTATGTAGCACATTGATTATCTCTTCACTCCCTTTGTGATCGACAGCCATTACTATCATGCCTTCATTACTCATATGTAGTGGATCAAGCCCAAGTAGTTCACACAAGGACTGGACTTGTTTCAAAATAGGAATATCGGTTTCTCTGATTTCAATTTCAACTTTGGATTTAGTAGCAAGCTCGTTCAAAGCAACTGCAGTACCACCACGAGTGGGGTCCTTCATTGCATGCACCCCGCCAATGTCAAGACTAGCTTGTATGGGTTCCCACAGGGGAGCTACATCGCTGATGAGATTCGTATCAAATTTGAGGCCTTCACGATGCGCGAGTAGACAAGTACCATGATTTCCAACAGGACCACTCAAAATGATGGCGTCACCGGGTTGCACACCAGTATCGGTGACGGGTTTCTCCAGATAGACCTCACCAATACCAGTCGTTGTCATGATGACGCCATCAAGTGTCCCTTTGGGCATCACCTTTGTGTCACCTGCAACCATAGCGATTCCTAACGGTTCTATGATGTCGTTGAGGGATTTCAATATAGTCTGAATTGTTGTGATCTCAGTCCCTTCTTCCACAATTAGTGTGTTCGTCAATGCAATGGGTCGAGCACCCATGACTGAGCAATCATTCACTGTGCCACAAGCAGTTAATTTTCCTAAGTCGCCTCCCGGAAAGAAAATAGGATATACTGTATGTGCATCTGTGCAGACAATGAATTGTTTGCCTTCAACAATCAATGTTGCACCATCATCCATCTCATCAAGACCAATGGTACCAATCTTACGTATGCCAAAGGATGGAATGATTACCTCTTCTAACAGGCGTTGCATTATTTTCCCGCCTGCACCATGAGCACTCTCAATTTTGGTCATTGAAATCACCTTAATTACTGGACATCTGTATTTCAAAAATAAATACATATGAAATGGTCGTTATGAGCTCACTGGAAGAATGGCCACTAAGCAACATTTAAAACATCTCCAATATGAGCGACACTGACTCAAAAGAGGTAGTCCAAAATGGGAATTTGGCACGGAAGATCTGGGCGAACAGCTACTGGTTCACGACTGAAGAAATTCAGAGGCAAAAGAAAACATCAGATGGGTAGAATACCAACCGAAACACAAATAGGAGAACCAAAGAGGAAAACTATGGATAGTAAGGGCAAGACAAAGAAAGTGCCCCTATTTGAAGCCAAGTACGTGAACGTCACAGATCCAAAAAAGAATGAAACCTTCCGTGCAGAGATTGAAGATGTCGAAGAAAACTCAGCTAACTTGGATTATCAGCGCCGAAAAGTCATCACGAAAGGCACAATAATCGTCACATCAAAAGGACGGGCACGTGTCACAAGTAGACCCGGACAAGATGGCATACTCAATGCGATTTTGATATAGTCAAATCCTACACATGCAGATATCTTCATGTGATTATGTTATGAGTCTTTGTTAGTTTGGAGAAGCAATTTCAGCTTCAATGTTAGTAATTATGAAATCTTTCCCACCAACGATTTCTGTTGAACTGCCGCCACACTTTGGACATTTCATGGGCGCAAAAACTGCTATCTGAGGAGGTATTGAAGGATCAATGAGGGATTCGCCCTCAAAACCACAATCATTACATTTCAATTGACCTTTTACTTTTGTTATCATTAATTCAGCACCTTCGAGAAGGGTGTTCTTGCTAGCAATTTCAAAGTTGAAAATAAGTTGTTCAGGTACAAGGAATGTAAATTCACCAATCTCCACGTTTACTGCAGTGACCTTTGAGACATTGTTTTCCAGAGCCGCTTGATTAGCAGCTTCTACAATAGAACATGCTGCAGAAAACTCATGCATTGTGTAAACTACCTCGTTGGATGTTCGAATGGCACAAGTTAAGGGGTTTGTGATGTGGTAAAGACTAAAGTCATGGTTTATATTACAGATATGGGATTGAAAAATAACTGCGTAGGTAATAAGGAGGTAACCCCTTGCCTAAAAGACCCAAACTGACAGATGTTGCTGGCATAGGAGAAAAGATGGAAGAAAAACTGAGAGAGGCAGGTTTCACAAATCCACTGAAACTAGCTAGGATGAATCCTGCCAAGCTTGCCAGCAAGGTAAGTGGGCTAGGGCAAAAAGGTGCTGAAAAAATAATAGCCTCTGCAAAGAAACTCCTACCTGATGAAACAAAACGTCCCGACGCAGAGAAAAAGACCGGCGTCAAGAAAAAAGGAAAGGGAACGCCGAAGAAGAAGGAAAAAGAGCCGAAGAAAAGAGCACGAAAAAAATCAGATTCGATGGTATCGAAGAAATCACCAAAGAAACCTACCGAGAGAATAGAAGCTACAAAAGAGATGCTCTTTGAATTGGAGATAGAAATCAATAGCGAGGACGAACAGGTTGCACTTGGGGCTGTTGAACGTCTAGGAAAGATAGACGATAAACAAGCAACAGACATTCTAATTGACGGGCTGAAAGACCCTAGATATATGGTGAGAATTCATGTTGCTGCACAACTTGGTGACAAAAAAGGGAAAGCATCAACAGATGCTCTAATCGAGGCTTTGAACGACGACGACTCAGTATTTGTTAGACAGACTGCAGCTGGTGCACTTGAATCAATAGGCGGAAAGAAGGCAAAACAGGCGGTTAAACAAGCAGAAGAAGAGGGTCGCTTGTTTGGAGAACTACCTGAAGGTAAGAAATTGGTTGATGATGTTTAATGAAACAGCCCTTTCGTCCAGCTTATATTGATATAGCAATCATGATTCTTGGTAATCTATCAATAGGTCTGATACTGGATGGATGAACAGATGGATGATGTTAAGAAAATCAGAGATGCAATACGGGATTTGGACCTTGATTATATGAAAGGATGGGTAACAGAAGAAGATTACAAGACGAAAATGGCGGATCTGAAGGTAAAACTTGAAGCTGCTGGAGGCTCAACAGTTGATGTTGTTTCCGCTTCAAAGATAGATGCATCCGAATTGCAAGGAGCACAATTACAACCACGCCCACCAGAGAAGAAAGCCATGGTTGATCCTGTAACCGCAGTCAAAAGAGCAGTTCAATCAATGAGAAAGATATCATTAGAACGAATCGCCCAAGAAGCTGGAGTTCAAGCTATGGAAGTATCAAAGATACTAGCAGATTTGTTAGATGGCAGGGAGATTTCAGGAAGACTTGATTATGACTCCGGAGATTTCATCTTGGGTACTGGGACAGGGCCCCCACCAAAGACGGTTCATGGATGTCCATATTGTCGTGCAGATATCGACCGTGTAGCTGTGAAAGGGGAAACTGTAACCTGTAATGTATGTAGAGAGTCATTTATCGTTTCATGAGTGTTTATACCGAACACATATCACGGATAACTTCAGAAATAAGACTAGGAGAGTCAAATGAATCTCTTTCAAGCAATCAAAGATTGTAAAGAAGATGATGCGGCCAAGCAAGTAATCAAAATGACTGAAACTGCTCAACCCACAGCAATATGGGCAATATTGATGCATGGAGCAGCTTGGCATGAAGAAAGAACCTATGATACGCCTCATGCCTCTATTCTTGTCTATTCAATCCACAGAATGATTGAGGACCTTGGTCACAATCCAAAGATTCTAACTGAGAAACCAAAAAATGGTATGAAACTGTCGAAAAAACTCCAAGAACTGTTGCAATCCACTCTTCTCGAGCGGCTTGCTCGATATCTTGCTGCTGTCGATCATTGGACACCAGAAAAGGGACCAACCTATCATATCAGAGCAGATGTTGATTCCACAAGTAATCTTCTTAGGAAGTACACTGAATCTGTTAGAAAACGAAGTCAAATAGGAATTCTTGAATCATCAAGTGGTTTGGCTTCGAAGGATGACAATATACCATTGATTCGAATGACAGCTTCCCTTTCTGCAGAGGATGCAGATAACCTCGGGCATTGCTTCATCCTACCATACTCGCTACTCACCGAGTTACCTGATAGTAAGTTTAGCTATCCTATGAGAGCTGTTTTTTGGCACCTTGGAGAATATCTGATAAGAAAGGTTCCTGGAAAACAACCGAACAAGTTCATTGAAGATGAACATATCAAAGAAATCACTGAACCCACTGATTTAGCAAAATTCGACACTCTTATAGCTACTGCGGTTGTAAAATATGGTATACTCGGGCATAATGGAATATTTGCTCATCGAATATCAGAAACTGCTCGAAAGGGTATCATAAGTACGCCAACAGTGGAATGGCTTCTTGAAAGACTTGAAAAGAATATTGGGGAGCGTCTTCTGAAGAAGACCGACCTCAAGGTTTCCGCCCTCACAAAATCAAAAAAGGGAGTGGATTGGGAAACTAAACCCAGTAGCATTTCATTACCTCATTCAGAGGGTGTCAGAGAGTGGTTTGCCGAGAATCTCTCAGACTATTGGCAAGCCATGATGGACAGCAAGTCGTCCGCATTTGAAAAATTACTTGGGAATGTTTCAGAAGATGAAATTCCGCTCCTTCGAGCTGCACAGTATGCAATGTCAGCGATGAATGGAACTGTTAGAGCATCACATGTAATGATCTACACACATTCAGTCTGGTCATTATATGATCATGGACTTTTATCCCATGATTTGGCACTCTTACAAGTTCATAGAATGTTGCGGGAGTTCTTGAAGGGAAGGTAAAAATAGAATAAGAAGGGGGCAATGCCCCATTCTTGTTTACTGTTCATCGCCTTTTCTGTATGATTCTGCTAAGAGGTCAGGAATATACCGGACTGACATCTTTTCTCCTTTCATCATATCTTTTAGTTGGATTGTACAGAATGGACACTCCGTAGTAACCATATCTGCATCAGTTTCTAAGATGTATTCCTTCTTTGTTGTTGCAATTTGCATTGAGAGCTCACGTTGACCGGCACGCACGCCTCCACCTGCACCACAGCAACGATTCTTGTATGGGTCTTCTATATACTCGACACCCGGGATGAGCTTCAATAACTCAATAGGTTGGTCGTATACACCCTGACCTCTACCGAGGTGACATGGTTCGTGATAGGTGATTTTCAGGTCAATCTCACCTTTTGGAAGAACAATGTTCTCTATTCCAATCACATCAAGCATGTACTCTGCCATGTCATATACTTTGAACTTTGGTGGTTCGCCGCGTTTCTCTTCAATGTAGGGTTTGTGGTCTTCACGAAGAGTCTTACCACACCCAGCACAAGCAACAACCACTATGTCAAAGTTGAATTTCTCCATAGCGATTTCAAAAATCTCTGTGACCCTCTCAGCAGCTGCACTAGCTGTATGAAGGTCTCCGGTTCTGAACGCAGGACTTGCACAACACCATTGTTCTTTTGGTACAATGACATCGATACCATTCCGGTTTAACACCTCAATCAGGGCTCTACCGGTTTCCTGCATTCTGTAGTCAATCAAACATCCTGTGAAGAAGCCAACACGACCACGTGGATTATCTACAAGGAATTCTTCTGTTTCAATCTCTTTGAGTAATGGTGTGTCTTTCTCAGGGACTGCACGACCGGTTGATTTTATCTGATCTACAAAGCCCTGTTGGCCTTCAGCAAGTGGATAACCCGCTTCGACAGCCTTAGCACGAAGTAGCTCAACAGCAAGACTTGGAATCTTTATGCTCTTTGGACAAATGTCCTCACACATCTTGCAGGTAGTACAACTGTAAAGAGACTCGTTCATTGCCATTGAAACTCGGTCTTCAACATCGCGAGGATCCAGCTCAAGTCGTGCAAGCTGACGAATTATCATCGGACCAGGGTAATCCCATGTTTCTCGCACGATAGGGCAATTAGAGATACAAGCGCTGCATTCAATACATTTACGAATTTCACGGAGTTTCTCAATCTGGTCGGCTTTGATTATCTCAGGACGTTGAGCAGGTTTGTCACGAGCAACATATGGCCTGATACGACGTATTCTATGAGTGACCTGTGCCATGTCAGTAACAAGGTCCTTTATTATAGGCATCTTCTCTAAGGGCTCCAAGATTAGAGGACCATTAGGATCTGCTTTTGTTCTGCATGCAATCCGTGCAGTGCCATTAACGCGTACTGCACAGGAACCACACTGACCACTTCTGCACTCCCAACGGAAGGCAAGACTGGAGTCGAATTCATCTTGTATGGATAAGAGTACATCAAGGACCGTCATTCCGGGCTCGTACTCGACATCAAACTCCTGCAGATATGGTGCATCATCTTTGTCAGGATTATATCTCTGAACCTTGGTTTTGATTATCTTTGCCATCTTTGATTCCTCTCATGGCAGTTCTATCTTTGTGACGACAACGTCTTGTTTTGAGAGTTCCATCTCGCCATCCTTGTTCTTTTTGATGATGATATTGAAGTATCCCTTATCTTTAGGATCAGCATCTACACGATAGTGAGCACCACGATTTCCTTTTCTCATGAATGCTGCTTCTGCTACCATTCTTGCAGTAAGGACCATGTGTTCGAATTCAAGTGCTTGATGCCAACCAGGATTGAAGCGCTTCTCATCAACATCAACTTTGATCTTTGGAACTACTTCTTTCTCAATGCGCTTCAGTTCTTTCACAGCGTATGCCATATCTTCTTCATTTCTAAAAATCTGTACTTTGCTCCACATGAGTTCTGTTAACTCTTTACGAGCTTCGGAAGGTGAAATTCCTTCTTTTCGTTCGAGCATGGCTTCTAGTCGCTGGAATTCCTTCTGAACAGTATCTTTGTCTATTCCAGTGTGTGCATGTTTCTTTGAAAACTCCGCAGCGTTCTTTCCAGATAAGGCTCCGAACACCTGTGTGTCTGCAAGGGCATTTCCTCCGAGTCGGTTTCCACCATGTACTCCTCCGGTACACTCGCCGGATGCATACATCCCAGGAATGGTAGATTCAGAATTGGTATCAATTTTGATACCACCCATGAAGTGATGTGCAGTTGGTGAAACTTCCATGGGTTCGTCACGAATGTCAACACCAGCGTCTTCAAACTGTTCTATCATGCTCTCCAACCGGAACTCAACAATTCTTTTTGGCAGGTGAGAAATACTTAGATAAGCTCCACCGTTTGGTGAGCCACGACCTTCAAGTACTTCTGTCATGATCGACCGTGCCACTTGGTCACGGCCAGCTAGCTCCATGACTTCAGGATAGTATTTGTTCATGAACCGCTCGCCCTTATTGTTGAGCAGGATTCCACCCTCTCCACGTACTGCTTCAGTGACCAGTTTGCCTTTAGCGGATTCAGGAAAAACTTGCGATGTTGGATGGAATTGCACCATTTCCATGTCAATGAGTTCTGCGCCGGCTTCATAGGCCATAGCATAACCGTCACCAACATCGAGTTGGGCGTTTGAGGTGACCTTGTAGATTCGTCCTGCACCACCAGTAGCCATGACAATAGACTTTGCTCTGAATACAATATAGTCACCATACTTCAAGTCCACAGCGCATACACCAGCCACCCTTCCATCTTTGACAAGAATCTTTGTCGCGAATACCTCATCAAACACCCTTACAGAGGTCTTTCTGATGGCTTCTGTTAAGGTGACCATGATTTCAGACCCCGTCCTATCAGAAGCATAGGCAGTCCGTCGCCAGCTCTGCTTACCGAAAGGTCTCTGGGCAATCTTGCCTTCAGGAGTCCGGTCGAATACAGCACCCATGTCTTCAAGGTCATAGATGCAATCGGCCGCATTCTCCACCAGAATGTGTGCGAGGTCTTGGTTGTTCAGGTAGTTGCCACCAACGATTGTGTCTTTGAAGTGGGTTTCAACATCGTCTTTAGGGTCAACGTTTCCTAGTGATACATTGTAACCCCCCTCAGCCATAGCAGTGTGTGCTTTACCGAGGAGTTCTTTGCTTATCATAATGACATCAAGATTGTGCTTTGTTGCTTCAATAGCAGCACGACAACCAGCGCCACCAGCACCGACTACGAGAACATCACACAATATCGTCTTGTAGGGGAGTTGTTCCAACGGTTTTCCTCCAAGGGAGTTTTGTCTCAGACAAGTCCCCCGCACAAAATACACCGTTTAAGAGTTACTGTTCGACTAAAACACCAAGAGTGATTGATGATTTCGCGCGATGTGAATGCTGTAGAGAAAATGATTATATTATCTCGGGAATATGCTAATATGTCGACTTTATGTGGATTGGACATTGTCGGGAGTAGTACATATGGATATTGAACAAGCAATCATGGTATTTGCTGTGTTGGTGCTTTTGATAGTAGCGGCATATGGAATATCAGTACCAATATTGTCAGCACTTGGCGGGTAATAGAAGAGTAACTACTAGAAATGAGAGGGGCAGACGGATTTGTCCGCCGCCAGATTGTATTAGATTACTCCTTCACTCCTATTTTCGTATAGATCTCTGCTTTCTTCTCAGCCACTTTCTTGTCCATATCATCATGGATACTGTTTCCATGAGAGTCCATAGTAACTAAGAGCGGACCGAATTTCTCAGCTGTGATGACCCAGAGTGCTTCAGGCATCCCAAGGTCTTGCCATTCATAGGCTCTCACTTCTTTGAGTCCCTTTGCAGCGAGTGCGCCACAGCCACCAGTAAAGCTGCAATAGACAGCACCCACTTCTCCCAGTGCCTTCAAAGTCTTTGCACCCATGCCGCCTTTTCCAATAATGATACGTGCTTTGTATTTGCGGAGAAAGTCGTCTTCAAAAAGTTCCATACGAATACTAGTAGTTGGGCCTGCAGAAACAATTACCCATTTTCCATCTTTCTGCCAAGCAACAGGACCTACGTGGTAGATAACACTACCTTCGAAATCAACGGGGGGCGTTTCACCATTTTCGAACATCTCAAGTGCACGTTCATGAGCCTCATCACGTGCTGTGTAGACATGTTCACCGGTGACATAGACAATATCACCAGCTTTCAGTTTTCTAGCATCTTCTTCAGAGATGGGAGTAGTAAAATGATATTCAGCCATATTATTTCGCCTCCAGCGGATGTGTAATGTATTCAACATCGAGGTCTTTAGATATCACCGCAGTACTCTTCCTTGCTGCCCAGCATTGCACTGCTACACCAACAGGCAGACTTGCAGGATGGCGCATTGCGTAGTCTACTTTCACACCTAGTACTGTGATTGCTCCACCAAGACCCATGGGGCCAATTCCTGAGGAATTGATTGCCTCCATAATCTGGTTCTCAATTTCAGCCACTTCTGGTTCTGGATGTGAATCATCCAATGGACGTTGGAGCTGTTGTTTGGCAATCTTAATAGCAATGTCAGCACCACCGCCAATGCCAATACCTATGATGTTTGGAGCACATGCCTTTCCCATGTAGTTCATAGCGTTATCAACAACGAGTTTCTTCACTCCAGTTAGGCCAACACCTGGTTTCAACATTCCAACGATGGAAACATTTTCACTCCCACCGCCCTTTGGAAATGCTGTGATTTCCAATGAATCACCAGGAACTATCTCCCAGTTTATCCATGGTATCTTCTTGCCTGTGTTATCGCCAGAGTTGCCACCTATAATAGGATTCACTGCGTTTGGACGCAGAGGTACCTCTTTTGTAGCCTTAATTGTACCACCTTTGATACCGGCTTCTATTTCACCAATGAAGGGGAACTTATCACCGACCTTCACGTAAAAGATCATTATACCTGTATCTTGGCACATGGGAATGCCAGTTTCAGCTATCTCTATGTTTTCGATAATTGCTCCTAACTGCGTCTTCGCAGTTTCATCGGTTTCGTGCTTGTGCGCATCCCTCAAAGCCTTCTCAATATCAGCAGGCAATTTTGTTGCTGCCATTTTCAAAAGCCTATAGGTTGTGTTGTGAATGACTTGCATAGGGTCCTTCATTATACCATCTTCTTCCACTTGGTCATACGGAACTACTGTCCCACAAGAAACAGAGTGGCTAATCGGTGCTTAATCTGTGTTACTCTTGGACAAAATAGAATGAGTATATACGATAGTGTATACAGAAATAGACTGAGGAATTCAGATGGTCTTTGAGGTCACAATTTCAAATATAGCCTGTTTTCTGACGGGTATTTTTATTCTTGGAATTTTTTCCGTTCTAGACCTCAGACAACGAAGGATTGAGAATGCATTCGTAATTGCAGCAGGAATTATTGGATTTATGGTCATAGTGGTTTCAGGCCATCTGGTTGAGTATCTGTATGTTCATGTCACCGCAGTTTTCATCGTAGTACCTTTAGTGATATTTTTGTTCAAAATGGAGTCCATAGGAGGAGCTGATGCAAAGTCACTGGTAGTCATTACTATCACAAGTCCTGGAATTGAATTCTCATCATGGGAAATGGTCATTCTGGAGGGGGTTCTAGGAGTGTTATTTCCAATTTTTGTGATGTTGCTTGGAGGTTACATTTACTCAACTATTGCACAGAGCCAAAGAGAAAGAGATTCCAAAATAACACCATTGATTCCATTCCTTATGCTGGGATATATACTCCTTCAACTTCTAGCATTTCTATGATATCTTTCGTCAGGATTCAGTCTACTACAATTCCTTTTGACCCGATGCTGAACTTGTGACGCTTCATGCTATGTGCTCTTTGACGCATCTTCCAGATGAGGAGGCCTCTCTGAAGTTCATTACTTGTTTCCTTGAGTTTAAGGAGGATAAGTCCGTGAGCTACAAACTCCTCTTCGCCTATGCGACTATGTGCATCTGGATCATTGATTTCACTGATGAATATGGAGGTGACCCCGAGCTCATTTAGAAGAGAGGAAATCCTATGCAATTCTTGTCGAACAGAACCGGGTTCACTGAATCTGAGTGTAAGACCAGAGATGCAATCTAATACAAGCCGTCGAACTCTATATTCATCTACAGCTTTGTATATTATTTCAGCTAGCTGGGTCATATCAAAACCTCTTCTCAACGCATATTTTTCAGAGGTGGGTAGACCAGCTTTGCTAGAAGCTGCATCTATGATTACAAATTTGCCATCTTTCACCAAATCTACTAGATTCCATCCAAATTGTTCTGCTTCTTTGTGAATTTGATTGGGTCTTGTTTCAAGTGTAATTAGAATACCGGGCTCATTGTAGGTGTTTGCACCCTCGTAGAGAAATTGTAGTCCAAATATACTCTTTCCAGTTCCAGCTTGGCCAGAGAGCAGGATTGTTGATCCGGGTACAAACCCACCTTCAACTAATTCGTCGAACCCGGGTATTCCTGTTTTGATTTTCGTCATTGGGGTGTCAACTCTCATTCTGGGTTTCCGCTGATTTCCCAACCTTTCACTAGTTTGCTAATGGGAATGATTATCACATTCTTAACATCAGGGGAATCAGTCAGTGCTTCGCGCCTGATATCTATATCCTCGGAACCAGTACCCATCACTAAAGCATGTACAATCATTGGTTCTTCATCTATTGCAATCCAAAGATACTCTTCTTGTTTTGAAAGCTCTTCAGCAAAAGTACGAGTACGTTCTTTACTTATGTCAGGAAGGATATGTCCACCAATTTCTATCCTAAATATGGCTGCAGTATTATAGCCCAAGGCTTCCGGTCTCACTAAGGCGCTGAACCTATTGATAACGTTCCTCTCTTGTAATCGCTTTGTTCGGAAATGGATTGTTGTATCAGGTTGGTCTAATTCCTGAGCAATTTTGGTAAATGCGGCTCTTGCATCCTTTTGTAAAATCCCAAGAATCTGTTGGTCTAGTTTATCAAGTTCCTCAGACATGACTTGATAGTAGAGAGTTTTGTTTATTAAGGATTGCGTGATTCGCAAGTTCATTTTATATTGTTGCGATATTTGCCGATATTAGATTTGCTACCTGAGAGAGGAATGATATTTTTGGCAATTAGACTCCAATATCTTGAATTTCCTGAGAATTTCACAATCCCATATGTATAGCATCCGTCACAAATCTGAGATTCTCAATGATTTCAGGAGGAAGAGTGAACGCATAAAGTACTGTCCAAAGAAGTACCCAAAGCAATAGATAAGAAGGTAGAGTTCCGGTAATCAGCTTCTGACGACCACCAAGCTCTTCTGGATCTATCTCAAGAATATATACAACAACATAAAGACTCAGAATATAAACAAGTGTGCCAAAAAGCAAGCCACGGAGTCCTGCAAAAGCTGGGCCAGCAACGCCACACACGATAGCGCTTAGAATTGCGAATAGCATCTTTACATAATACTGCTGGTCATTGGGACTATCCTCCCATCTGGAAAACAGTCGTTGGACTATATTTCGTGTAACTTGCATCGATAACCACCTGAGTATTATTGCAATTCGTCAAACGACATGTTATAAAACGCTCGGTTACCCGATATGAGTGAAATGAAGGACTCAATGAGCAACATCGACATACGCTTGATACTACCTGAAATCAGAGAAGCTGGTGAAGGAGCATTCATCAAGAACGTGTATCAATTTGGAAATGTCTTTGTTTTAAAACTGTACCAACCATCAGGAGGGACAACACAGCTTCTGATAGAACCGGGACGTAGAGTGCACCTTACTGATTTTCGTCGAGTCCCACCAAGAATGCCACCCAAGTTTTGTTCTGTCTTGAGAAAATATATTCGTGATAGACGTATTCTAAGTGTGCATCAACATGATTTTGATCGTATCATAGTATTTGAGGTGGGGGATGAAAACGAGTCCCATAAGCTTGTAGCAGAACTATTCGGCAGTGGTAATTTGCTATTACTAAATCCAGATGACAGTATTTTTGTCGCCAAGCACTATAAGAAGATGAGAGACCGTGACATTGTTCCAAAGGCAGAGTATGAATTTCCACCCCCAAGAGGTAAAGACATACTCTCCGAGGATGCTATCTCGGTCAAATCTATAATGGACGATTCGAAAGCAAATGTAGTAAGAACTCTTGCTTCTAGATTGAATCTTGATGCTATCAGTTGTGAGGAGATTTGTAAACTAGCAGGTATAAACCCCACATTGAAAGCATCCGAATTGGATGATCAAGTAATTGCAGATTTGGATATGGGAGTAAAGGAGTTCATATCACGACTGCGGAGAGGAGTAAAAGAGCCATTAATCATCTTGGAAGAGAGTGATGAGCAAGAGGAGGAAAAGGTTGCATTCGTTCCCTTTGATTTTGCACTCTACAATGAATTTGAGTCCGAGGAATTTGATACGTTTAGTAGAGCAATAGATGAATACTATGGTGTTCCTGAGAGAGAGCTTGAAGAACAAAAAGAAAAGAGCGGTTTTGAGAAAGAGCGAGAACGTCTCCAGAGAATTGTTGACAAACAACGGGAGAGTATTGATAGACTTGAGAGAAAAGCTGAAGAGATGCAGAAGAAAGGAGATTTGATTTATTCCCATTTTCAGACTGTTCAGGAAGTACTGGATACTGTTACCGCTGCAAGAACAAACGGACGATCATGGTCCGAGATTATGAAACGGATTGAAGAAGGCAAAAAAGAGGGTAATGAATCAGCCATGATGATTCAAAGCATTTTGCCCTCACAAGCAGAGATAGTGATTCAACTAGGCGATGTTGATGTAGGATTAGATATCAGACTCAGTGCACAAGATAACGCTGCAAAGGCCTATGAACAGTCAAAGAAATCTCGTAGTAAAATCAAAGGCGCTAAGACACAAATTGAAAAGACAAAAACAAAATTGGAAAGTCTTGAAGAGAGCTATGTTGAGCCTGAAACAACAATAGAACCAGTAAGAATTCGCAAGAAAAAATGGTACGAGAAGTATAGATGGTTCAAATCATCTGAGGGTTATTTAATTCTGGGTGGGAGGGACGCACGAACTAATGAGCGCTTGGCAAAGAGGCACATGAATGCAAATGATGTCTTCTTACACGCATCAATTCATGGAGCACCATATGTGATTGTGAAGGTGCCTGATACTGAACCAGGAGAAACAACACTTGAAGAGGCTGCTCAATTTGCAGTGACATTTTCTCGAGCGTGGCAAGACGGATTCACCAGTGGTGATGCCTTCTGGTTGAATCCAGAACAGGTGAGTTTCACTCCACCTTCGGGAGAATATCTTCCTTCAGGTGCAGTGATGTTGTATGGTACAAAGAATTACATCAGAAACCAACCCGTAGAGTTAGCAGTAGGTGTGTTTTTTGATGAGGATTATGCAATTCCGATGTCTGGACCTTTACCTGCAATAGAGAAGCACTGTGAATCTTTTGTCAGAGTGGGTCCAGGGAATGAAAAGAAAGGTGACTTGATAAAGGAGATTATGGTTCGTTTGAAATCAAAGCTTTCTGACGAGAAAGCTCAAATGGTCGCAAATATCACACAGGAAGAACTAATGAGAGTACTACCCCCTGGGAATGGACAGCTGCTAGATGATTGAGTGCTACAGACACATTTAAGAACTAACCTAGAAAGTGAAGAACATCAGACCAGCTATTTGGGGTAGAGGTCGTTCTAATGTCAAATCACACTCATTCGATGGCCATCAAAGACATCATGGCAGTCAATGTCATAACAATGGCACCTGATGCTTCAATACTTCAGGTTGCTAAATTAATGAGCGAAATGGATCTAGGTTCTATTGTCATTGTAGATGGAGAACGTCCGGTAGGTATTATCACAGAAGCAGATATTGTCCGACGAGTAATTGCAGAGAAACGCGATTCAGAAAGTACGAGCGTTCGTGAGGTTATGAGTTCACCTCTCTTTCACGTTACTCCGAACACACCTCTAACCGATGCTATGCGAATCATGGCAAAGAGTAACATCCGTCGGGTAGTTGTACTAAAAAACGATTCACTAGTTGGAATTGTTACTTCAAGAGACATATTGCGATGGTCACCAGAACTTATTGATGTATTAGTTGAGTCACTAAGACTTCGCGATGAACGAGATGAAATGCCTCGTGAAGAAGAAGATGAGCTTCTTGAGATGGGAGGAATCTGCGATAGTTGTGGAGAATACTCAACAGAACTCATCTTTGAAGATGGGAGATATCTCTGCGAAGAGTGTAGATAGTAGCTGGTGAATATAAAAAACCACAGATAATACATTATCGACATTGTTGATTGGAGGCTCATGAATTGGAAGTCAAACAGATTATGGTTGAGGCTGTGACTATTGACAAGGACCAAAGATTGTCCTATGCACTTGACCTACTTGAGAAAAAGAAGACAGACAGACTGATTGTCATGCAAGATGATGAAATCCAAGGGATTTTGACTTATGCAGATATCGCTGATCGATTGGGTGTTAGTAAAGTTGTAGCTATCTCAATCTCGCGCCTACATGTTTCAAGTGCGATGAGTGATACAGTCATTTCAGTATCACAGGATGATGATGTAATAAATGTGGCACAATTGATGCTTGAACGTGAGATGAGTGGATGTCCCGTCATTGACGAAGAAGACAAATTGGTCGGCATGATAACAAAGACACAGCTCATTGAATTGGTACGGAAATTTGAAGAGATTAAAGTCGATGATTTGATGACCACTGATGGAATACTAATTGTGAACCCAGTAGATCGACTCATTAAAGCTCGTCTGGAATTGCTAAACAGAGGAATATCAGGTATACCAGTAACTGACGGAGCACGAGTCCTAGGTCTCTTGACTGAGAGAATGGTTGCTGAAGCAATGGCACGGTTCACAGTAGAAGTGCCCGATAAACATAGGGCAAACCAGGTCAAAAAAATCCGTGTCGTTGATGCAATGTTGCAGCAGCCCCCATTGATAGAAATAGGTAGCAGTATATCCAAGGCAGCGGAGATGATGCTAGAAAACAGCATCAATACAATACCAGTAGTTGGGGAAGGTAACAAGTTAATTGGCATCATCACCTCAACTGACATAACTCGTTTTATAGCCAACAAGTTTAAGGTTCCAGAGAGCGACTAAATAATCATACCACCTCTTCCCTCCTACAACAGGACGGCGATGATTACAGATGTCAGTAGATATCACTTTGCGTAATGGTATTGTAATCCTCAATGGTAAGGAAACACAAAGGTCAGTGTCTATACGAGGAGGAAGTATTGAAGGAATTTATGAGGTAGGAAATGAACCTGATTCTAAGGATGTCATTGACTGCAGTGGGAGATACATACTTCCTGGCGCTATAGATGTACATGTCCATCTTCGCGATATGAAACAATCAGAAAAGGAAGATTTTGAAACTGGCACAAAGGCTGCAGCAGTTGGTGGTGTTACTACTGTAATAGATATGCCAAACTCATCACCACCTTTACTGAATGCAGATGTGCTAGAGGAAAAAATTGTACGAGCCCGGCTTAGTCGTTTTGTAAACGTGGGATTCCATGCAGGGATTCCGAAAGATGTAAGCGAATATGATTCTTCATTTGCAGGACAGGTCATGGGGTTCAAGGTGTATCCTCATGCCCCATTGGATTCAGAAACAGAGATTACAAAAGAGAGGGCTTTGGAATGTGCGAAGCTATCTAAGAGATTCGACCGACCACTGCTCATACATCCAGATATTCCACATGATGAACATGATTTGAAGGGGATAGACGAGTATCTTGAGAGATATAGTTGTGATAATGAGATAGCAGCTATACGTATGTTCCTTCAAGCTCAGTCCGATATTGATGGTCGTCTCCATATATGTCATGTGAGTTGTTCTGATGCTGCCAAATTAATATCAGACAACAGAGCAGAAGACAGATTGACAGCGGAAGTTACTCCTCATCATCTGTTACTGTCTGGAGATGATTTCTTAGTATCAGATGGTAGAGCAAAGATGTTACCTCCACTCCGTACGAAAAAAGATAATGCGGGATTACGAGAGTTTCTTAGTTGTTGTGGAATTGATATTATTGCATCTGACCATGCACCACACAAAGAGAATGAGAAGACAGCCCAATTTTTAGATGCAAAACCAGGTATCCCTGGTCTGGAAACCACAGTGCCACTCATTTTAACAGAGGTGTTTGAAGGTCGACTCTCTTGGGTAGAGTATCTTCGTGTGTGTTCATCAGGTCCAGCTAGGATATTTGGACTATCTGGAAAAGGAGTTCTTAGTCCAGGCTATGATGCGGACATCATTGTTGTTGCTAAAGAAGAATGGAACATCAAAGGAAATGACTTTTTCTCAAAAAGTAAAATCACACCATTTGAAGGATGGCGTGTGCTTGCAAGACCAGAAGTGACCATTGTTGGAGGAAACATTGTCTTCAATGAGGGGAGATTTGTAATAGGACCAGGGATAGTTGGAGCAGTTCCATTGCGTTCCCAGTCACGACTCCGAAACACATAACCGTTCTCAAGAATATAGCAGTCTGTGATAAGCCTTGAATAATATCTACTCCGATGATGATGGAAAATTCCTCGTGACTATTGCAAGGAAGACTGTTGATAGATATGTTCAGGATGAGAGAAAACCTAATCCTCCTAAGGACACACCGGATCATCTTTGGAGAGAATCAGGTGTTTTCGTGACCATAAACGCATTACAGAAAGAACGTAAAGCATTGAGAGGCTGTATTGGTAGGCCGTATCCAACCCAACCTCTTGTCAAGGCAACAATTGATTCAGCACTTGACTCCGCGGTCAATGATCCTCGATTTAGACCTGTGACAAAAGATGAGTTAGACTCCATTGTCATAGAACTTAGTGTCCTTACTCCACCACAAGAGCTAGTATACGAACAGCCAGAAGAACTCCTCAATCTAGTGGAAGTGGGAAGGGATGGTCTCATAGCAAGTAGAGGTATGTTTCGTGGGTTGCTGCTACCACAAGTGCCAGTGGAATGGGGTTGGGACACTAAAGAGTACTTAGAGCACACCTGTAATAAAGCAGGTCTTCCAAAAGGAGCATGGATGGACAAAAAAACAGAATTTATGGTATTTCAAGCGGAAATCTTTGGTGAGGAAGAGCCGCGGGGAACTATTATACGAAATCCAAAACATGAAAGAGCCCAAGGGAGGTAGCTAATATGAATCAACCACCCCCGGAGATAATTAGAAATCTACGAGCCTTTCTAAGAGAAGATATTCGTTCTGGAGATATAACAACCAATTCAATCGAGCCTTTTGATGCAGATGGAGTTGGTACAATATATGCGAAGAGTAAAGCGATACTTGCAGGACTTGAGGAAGTCGTGGCTATTGCAGGTTTTTCTGGCATCAAATATGAAGTTCTTACCTTTGAAGGAAATTGGGTGAATCCAGGTGATGCCATTATCAGACTAAAAGGACCTGCCAAGTCACTACTCATGATTGAACGCGTGTGTCTTAACATCGTCATGCGAATGAGTGGAATTGCTACAATGGCTTATAGAATGGTAGAAGCTACAAAAAAAGCGGGTAAGAAAGTGATTGTTGCAGCTACTAGAAAAACAACACCGGGATTTCGGTACTTTGAGAAACGAGCAGTGGTTGTTGGAGGTGGTGATTCGCATCGTTACGCTCTGGATGATATGGTTTTGATCAAGAACAATCATATTGCAGTGGTTGGGGGAGTCAGACAAGCTATTGAAGGCGCGAAGAGAAGCGTTTCATTCTCGAAGAAAATATCTTGCGAGGTAAGAAACCTAAATGAGGCCCTAGAAGCAATAGATGTGGGAGCAGATATTATACTTCTAGATAATTTTCGTGCAGAGGATGTAGCAGGAGTTCACAAAGTTCTAACTGAGAAAGGCTTGAGAGATAAAATCCTTCTTGAAACTTCAGGTGGTATAAATGAGTCGAATATTGTGCCCTATGCTGAAGCAGGGATTGATATCATTTCTTCAGGAGCTTTGACTCATTCGTACATATCATCAGATTTCAATATGATTATAGCTTTGAAATAACTACAAAATACACCTATGATTAGATCGATAGAAAATAATGGTGCCCCGACCGGGATTCGAACCCGGGTCTTAGACTCGAAAGGCCTAGATGCTGGGCCGGACTACACTATCGGGGCGTAGTAACAGCGAACTGAGCTGTAGTTTTATTAACGTTGCGCATGTGACCACTATATCAAGCATATGGCGTATCGAAATTCTCTTTCAGCCTCTTCTTCTGGTTCTTTACGCGTGCTTTTGTTATCATGCGATATGGACTATTATCTTCGCAAGAATTTGCTGTGAACGATTGTAGAAGAAAAGACTGAAGGTCAAGAGAAGACGGAATCCCAGTCATAGTGTATGTTCCAGATACAAGTGTAGGAACGGTTAGGATCCCATAAATTTGTGCAAGATTTTCATATCTGCCAATATCGATCTCATAGACTTCTAGTGATTCTGGAAACATCTGCATCGCTTCTTCTATCATGCCTTTGAGGATGTCACACCAGGCACAGTGGTTTGAAGTGAATAGCAGGATCATTCATTGGCCTCTGGTTGTTTACTCGTAGTCTTTTGTTTAGTGATTTAAAGTCACATAATCCATAGTAGCACATGAATTCTCAAAAGCAAAAAAGATACGACTTCTGAAAGATATATGAAAGGACCTTGTAGTTTCAGTCTTAGGAGTATTGCACAAGCTTAATATCAAGAACGCCAAGCCTGTTGATTGCGACTAAACAAATAGGGCCCGTAGCTCAGCTTGGTAGAGCAGCAGGCTCATAACCTGTACATCTGAAGGTTTCCTTTAGATGAGGGAACGGCCAGGGGTTCAAGTCCCCTCGGGCCCACCACTTTTTTCATTTTTCTTTGAACCGATAGCCATATTGATGGGCTTCATCTTTAGACAAGATAGGTGTTGTAGGATGAAAAAGCGAAATGTTGCTTCATTAAGTACCTTTTCTCTTGTTGCAAGAAACCCGGATAGCGGAGATCTGGGAGTGATTGTTCAATCCAAGTTTCCCTGTGTTGGTTCAGTTGTGCCATGGGCAATAGCAGATGTAGGGGCAATTGCAACGCAGGCATGGGCAAATGTTTCCTACGGGCCCAGAGGACTAGACCTTCTTAATGAGGGAAAATCTGCAACTGAAACACTGGACACGCTTATTATGAGTGATGAAGGAGCAGAGCATAGACAGATGGGTATTGTTGATGGAAATGGGCGAGTTGCGGTTCATACTGGAGAGGAGTGTATGGATTGGGCGGGTCATATAACTGGTGAAGGCTATACTTGTCAAGGAAATATCTTGGCAGGCGAAGCAGTTGTTGTTGATATGGCTGAAGCATATGAAAGTACAGAGGGCGATTTGATTGACAAACTCTTTGCTGGACTAAAAGCAGGTCAGGCAGCAGGCGGAGATAAAAGAGGCATGCAGTCTGCATCTATTCTTGTTGTTCGAGAGAAAGGAGGATATGAGGGAGGAAATGACCGTTATGTCGATGTCCGTGTTGATGAACATCCAAGCCCAATTGAAGAGCTTGAACGTATCTTCAAGATATATGACATGACTCTACTAAGTAGAGAAGATCCATCTCGATTGATGAAGATTGAAGGTGATGTTGCCACTAGAATTCAAAAATCATTGGAAAAACTTGGACTTATATCACAGATTTCAGATGATACGTTTTCACAAGAGGCAGCTAATGCACTGCAAGAGTGGATTAACACTAATAACTTTGAGAACAAGTACCGTGATGATGGTACTATCTGGCAGAGTGTGTACGATTATTTGATAGAAGATGCAGGATTGTAATTACCCTTGGATTCTGGTTATGCAATCAGGAGGTCGATTTGCTTTCTTTGATGAGGAGGACGCATTGATGCGTGGATGTCCCGATTTTAATCATCAAGTTGTCTACAATATTTCACGAGAGTTTGTAGAACAGAAATAGAGTGAAACTTTGGATTTATTAGAACACGTGTTCTAATTTTTTACTATGTCAAACAAAATGAAAACGGCCTTATACTGGCAACATATATTATGGTAGAACTAGGTGAAAGAGGATGCAGCTGATTTCAGACTCAATGGCATTAGGGATAATTGCCAGTCTACTTGCAGGGACTGCTACAGGTATTGGAGCAATTCCAGTACTATTGGGTGGTCAATTCAAGAGAAGAACTCTAGATTTTATGTTGGGATTGGCAGCAGGGGTTATGCTAGCTGCATCAGCTTTTAGTCTACTGGTACCATCTCTAGAGATGATCACAAACTGGACGGAAGTGCTCACTGTCGTTGGTCTTGGATTTGCTCTTGGAGGTGTATTCGTTCATCTTGCAGACCGATACATACCCCACGAGCATTTTCAGAAAGGAGAAGAAGGACCATCATCGAATATGGCGAGAGTTTGGTTGCTAGTTTTGGCAATAACAATACATAACTTCCCTGAGGGGCTTGCTGTAGGAGTAGCGTTTGGAGGGAACGATATTGCAAATGGACTGGCAGTGGCCGTAGCAATTGGTCTGCAGAATATACCAGAAGGTTTGGCTGTTGCAGCTCCAATGGTGAGAGAAGGATATTCGAGAAAATATGCCGCCGGGCTTGCCTTAGCCACTGGTCTAGTCGAACCAATCGGAGGACTCTTGGGAGTTGCGGTAGTTGCATTCTCAACCTTCCTCCTTCCATATGGACTTGCGTTTGCAGCTGGGGCGATGGTCTTTGTTGTTGGAGATGAGATGGTCCCAGAGAGTCATGCAGGTGGTAATGCGCGACTGGCAACATGGGGTTTGATAATTGGGTTTGTGATTATGATGACATTGGATAATATCTTTGAGTTCTTTTTCGGAGGCGGATAAAAGATGGCAGGTTCGAAAGTTGCAGCAATTATGTTTGTGATTGCTGCTACATGTATGATCGTACAGACTATCGTCAGTATTGCTATATTTGACGATGGTATTGGAGCATTGGCTGGCGGTGTCTTTACTTTTGTGATGTTCGTGGGAGCTGCTTTTGCGTATACTGGGGGGTTGGCTGCAGTACAACGAGTAATTGCATCACAGGATACACCAATGGGTAGGATTGATACCTATGAAGATACGGGAGAGAGGGTGCAATGTACTCCATGTTTTGGCGTCTGTTCCGGAATAGCGGCGATAACCATTGCAACGATGTTTGCAGAATTTCTTGTAGAAGACATTGGCGACCTTGGGTGGGTGGCTGTGTCACCGGCAATCATTGGAGGGATATTCGCTATCCTCTCAGCTGTTGTATTTGTGGCTGAATACAAGGGCCCATATGTATCACATGCATGATAAGAGCAGGAATGAACATATGAACTCCCTCTTTACTCCAATCACTGTAGGTAATTTACAACTACAGAACAGATTCATGAGAAGTGCGACAACCACTTATTTTGCAAAGGATGATGGAACACTGAAGGACGAAGCAATTACAATCTATGAAAATCTTGCTAAAGGGAGAGTTGGTCTGATTGTCAAAGGGCACCTGTATGTTATGAATAGTGGTAAGGCTCATCAAGGACAAGCAGGTATTAGTGAGGATAGGCATTTAGACCAACTTAGTAAGTTGACTGATGTCGTTCACGAATATGATAGCAAGATTGTAGCTCAGTTGAACCATGCAGGTATGAGAAATGTGGAATATAAAGCAGGGCCAAGTGAATATGAGGGTGAGGGACGAAAATCACAAGCCCTTACAAATGATGGGATTCTAAAAATCATTCAATCATTTGGTGATGCTGCTCAGAGATCTATACAAGCAGGTTTTGATGGTGTACAGATACATGGTGCACATGGGTATCTAGTTAGTCAGTTCCTTGCTTCTCACACAAACAAGCGGGATGATAAGTGGGGAGGGCCTCTTGAACAGCGACAACGTTTCTTACTTGAAACCTATAGTGAGATCAGAAAGAGAGTGGGTAACAATCCAATTATGTTAAAGCTAAACTGCGATGACTTTGCAGATGGAGGACTCACAATAGATGAGAGTCGTACTATTGCAAAGAATATGGCAAAAAGAGGACTGGATTTACTTGAGATCAGTGGTGGAGGCTATGATAGAAACCCAGACCTGAAAGGACGTGCCCTTCATACCAATCCAGAATTCAGAGAACTATCTTTTGCAGGACATGCTGAGAAGATAAGGCAAGTCACAGGAGATATGCCTGTTGCACTAGTACAAGGGTTTACTAGATTAGAAACAATGAAGCAGGCCATTGAACAGAACTTGGTTGACATTATCAGCATGAGTCGCCCCTTTATCCGAGAATCAGACATTGTGAGGAAACTGGAAACAGGGCAGAGTGAAGTGACTTGCATACGTTGTGATGCTTGCAGTAGCAGTAAGGTATTTGGGAAAACGTTACTACGCTGTCAATTAGACTAGAGAGATTACAGTTGGTTCATTGAGTTCCGATATAGAATTGGTCAATCATATCAATTGATTCAGACACAAAATAAGCTCCACCCATCTTTAGTGTGAGAGATTTTATTTTTACACAGGCGCATTCATCGAGAGAATTGCTATCCCTTGCTAAAACTGATAAACAAATTATGAAGAAGAAATGCATACATTTGGCCATAAATCCATGGAGTGGGTAGATTGTCAGATTTTAAAACACGTTTTCAAACATTCTTTACTGCTGAGAGAATAAAATGGTGACTGTTTTTCGTATTTTTGGCATTCTTAGTCCCCTTTAGTTCAATTCAAACATGGGGTGCCCCTGCAGGACACCATCCCACTCTATTTACACTAAATATTCTATCATTCACTTGGAGTGTTGCATATTTTAGTAGTTCTGGGAGCTGGTCAATTGGATTCTTTAACTTCTACTTGACAATGTTCTTAGCTCAACTTCCATTTAGGGTACTCTTCATTTTTGAAGGAATCCGCTATAGGGAAAGAGCAACCAGCATGATTCGAGTCATGATATATGGGCTCTTAGGAGATCTATTAGTTGCCATCCCACTTTTGTTCTCTACGTTTTTCAGCTTGCAGATTTTGATAGTCCCAATTCCAGTTATGACCTTACTAGGTTTCCTAGTTTTGTACTCGAGTCATTGGAAAGAAGATTCACCCATAGATAGTAAATACGATGCAATAGCACATGATAATGAAACAATGAGAGAACAGTATCAAAAGACTGTCAAGGATGAGATGATCTTCATAATTGCTTTGTTCTTGCTTTTGCTTTTTGTGATACTGCCCTACATCATATCCACAGGCATTAATTATCATGATGAGTATTATGTTTCATTTAATGCCGTGCCATATATTTTCGTGATTACGGAGAGAGGGACTAATTCATATTTCAACTCTGCATTCATTTTCAGTTCAATAAACATTCACTCTCTCTTGCAGATACCACGTTTGCTAGTTCCGGTGATTGGATATTATTACTTTGAAAAAAGAGTATCACTAAAGCACACTCTCATCATCAGTGTGTTTTTTTGTTTCGATCTCTTTTACTATCGGGTTGACTTTCTCTCTATCTAGATTGCATTCTTCTACGATTCTTTTCATGATCTTCCGACGGCAATCATCCATCATTAATCATCCATCATCCTGAGAAAACAAAAGAAGCAATTCGTGAGTTGGAAAAAGCAGAATTAGAGTATACACACTGGTGGATGTAGCGAGGTTTATTCATCACCGGTTCTGAGAATTTTTCAGATAATTAACTATAATGCGGTGGCGCCACCGCGAGGGGTTCCTTTCCTCACCACAGACGTGCGAGAATGATCGAACCTCGGACCAACAACTGTCTGACTCTCAACCTGTTGATTGAAAGATAACAGGCTTTAGCGGCACAACGAGGATTCGTTGCATCTGTCGCTTTCGGCGATGTGCTTCGTCAAAAGCACAAATCTACCTGACTGAGCCACGGTGGCTTGATTCGGTGACAAATCGAGTAGCAATATTAACGTTGCTGTTTGGTGCTGTATAGTGTCCTCCATTCTTATTAGGATTCAAGATGCAGTCTTTGTCAGAGATGCCTGACGATTACGAGTCACTATATGAGGAAGCAAAGATCAAGTATGATCAATGGTGCTATGAAGATGCAGAAACCATTATTCTTCTAGCACTTTCACTTGATGCTGAGAGAGCAGAAGCACATTATCTCCATGGTATGATATTAGAAAAACTTCGGAGATATCGAGATAGTATCAGTGCAATGAAAAGAACATTAGAGCTGGAACCATAGAAACGTGATATCTGGAATGGTACCATTCCAGCACAGCAAATAGGTGAATTTGCAGCTAGTTATCCCCAGTCTGTTGCAGGAGCTGTTTTCATTGGATTGATTCACCCTCTTGCTTTAGTTGTTCCAATTGTTGTTTCAGTATCCATTGCAGGTTCTATTGAAGACGGCACTCTGAAAACCTATTTATCCTATCCCATAAAACGTAGTGAATTGTTTGGAATTAAAGTTCTGACAGCAATTTTAGTCGTTTCAACTGCAACTATCATTGGAGGAGTTATTGCGTTTGCAGTATTCATACCTCCCAGTGTTTCAATCTCTGTGCTTTTCTTACTAATTGAAGCTGTTGTATGCTATATTGTGCTTCTAGTTGCCTTTGGAGTAATGGCATCAATTATTTTTAAGCGAGTGTCCGTTGCCGCTGTTGGAGGTGTTGGTTTTTGGTACATCATACAGCTTCTTCTCACAACAGGTTCTCTACAGCTGGAGTTTTTCCAAATCCTTAACCCCCTGGGAATGACAGCATCTTCCATTATGGGATATGAAAATGCCATTCCTTTGAACACCTTGCCAATCTTCCTTTTGGGCTCTTTGGGATTATCAATTGTGCTGTTCATCATCAGCTACTGGTCATACAATAAAATGGATTTATGAAAGGTGAAATCTTATGCGCATAGCAAAAACATTTCTTGTGTTTTCCATTGTACTCTTAGCTGGAGCGTTTATTACCCAAGCTCCCTTTCGTAGTACAACTCAAGTGTCCGATCAAGCATATCAAGGATTTCTTTTCAAGGCATCAACAAATGTCATAATTGAAACCCAAATTGTAGGGGATGAAATGTACGAATATGATGTATCAATTGTTTCAGTCGATGACCTAATACGCTGTATCAGAGATGGAAGTACGGCTGATGCAACGATTTTGATGAGTGCTACATCGAATTCAACTTTGTTGATGGAGTTTGTTATCCCTGAACCGGGAGTTTATGGAATTCTCTTTAATACTAGTCAGAGTGAATCATTTGATGTTTTTATCGTAATTAATTCTAGCCTCCCTCATATTCAACTTCTAACATTAGCGGCAATTGTTTTTTGTGTTTCAGTAATATTGACAGCTGGAGAGGTTCTTGGTAAAGATCACTTACCTTTCAGGCAAGAGAAGCAGATGTAATTTTCACTTATTTTCAAGGGAGCTTCGCGTTCCCTCATCCTTCTTTTCTCGAGTTACAGTATTGTCAGGAATTAGAAGCGGAAAGCACATTTACTTATGAGAATATTATCAACCACTATCAGAGATGTATGATAAGGTGAACGTAAGTGCGAGTCGATTATGACAAGGTAGCAGATTCTGTCTATTTCAAGCTCAGATGTTAGTCTTTCAAGATATGCTGCATGATTGCTCTAACCAATAGAACTTCCAGGATAACTATAGATAATTGTACTACTACTGAAACAAGGTGACTGTCTGTTGTAATAAGACTTATCGTATATCCCATCAAAGGAAGTATTCCCAATACAGCGCTTATCAAAAATCCTAGGACAGATAGCAGTTGATCACCATTTATGTTGATTGATATCGCATGTCCACCACTACGTATCATGTAGATTAGTGTTCCTACCGAATATGTAATTGAATAAACGCATGGGATCTGGAAAAGAGGAATAAATAGAAGGAAAGAGGAAATTAGAGGACGTCCAAGGAGGACCACAAATACAATGATCATTGTAGCAATGTAGAACGGCGCAAATATTGCGGATTTGCCTCTGATCACAAGTCTACTTTCAAGTGGAAGACTGTCATATACGGATGCTCCTTGAGTGTCCAAATTCAGAATGCCATTTACCGAAAAGCCAGCGAAAATTGTTGTGTATCCTAAACTTAGTAGAACTGTTGTACTCCTGATTGTTTCATAGGGGATGATAGAGAGTATTGGTATAACTGAGAAGAACATAACAATGGGTAAAACGAGAACAACAATAGATCCAAGGCTACGAGTTGCAATACTGAAATCCTTTCGGATTAGTGCATGAAGCGGTGAAATCACGTCAAATGTGGGGGGTGATTGTGTTATGGAAGAAGATGAAGAGTCCGAAAGGACTGCCCGTAAAGTCTTACCAATTTTGTGGAAAATTCTCGCACCCAAGATGAAATAGCAGAGGGAGGCAATGATGCTTGCAACTATGGTTGTCACTGGATATATTGGACCATACAAAAGCACCGAAGCTACGATGCCAAATGAAATGGGATATATAAGGGCTAAAAGAGTAAAAATCCCGGAATCTTTGAGGAATGAAAATCTTAGAATCGCTTCCGAAATCAAAGGCATGAAACTAACCATGCTATAGCCTGCAAACATGCCTAAGATAAATCCTAGACCCGCTCCGATTCTAATAATAACTGATAACTTCGAATTATCACCGGATTTTGATTTCTTATGAAACCATCCAGCTACTTCGACTAATAATCCAATTGCTAAGATAGAGGATACCACTGATGCAGCTAATACAAAGATACCAGTTAGAGGCCCAAATAACAGTGTCATCATTAACGGGACGAGAACTAGAATTGATGCTAAAGGTGCAATGAAGGTTCTTAGGAACGAAAGCTGCATTAGATCCTCTAAATCGCGTTTATGGAAAGGGAGTGTTGATAGAAATTGTATTGCATCAGCATCAAAAAAACCTGTTGACGATGTTATATTCATAAAGAGTATGAGAAATGAACTGATAACAAGAAATAGAGTAACATCCAAGGAAAATAGGAGTCCCGATGAACCAGAACTCTCTATCGAATAAAATGGGATAAATATGAAAAGTCCAAGTACAATGATGATGAATGCAGTGGTAACTACATTGAGAGAGGAAGCTCTCTTTATTTGGGATGCGATGTTTTCAGGATTTTCTTTTGTTCTAGAAAAGTTGGTGGGATTAGCCTCAAGATAGCTTTGGAAACGAATATCCTGTGCAACATATCCTGCAATCCGCCAACGCTCTCTAAAATTCAATAACCAAGTGCCTCCCTCATTACACCTATCTGCTTAGTAATATCCTCTTCTTCGTTAGTGAGTTTTAGAAACACATGCTCAAGTGTTTCACCCTCTGATTCAGCTTGTATTCGTAAATCGTCAAGTGCACCTTCTGCAACAAGTAATCCTTCATCTATTATCCCAACACGATCACAGAGGTCTTCTGCCATCTCCATATTGTGTGTACTAAATAATACTGTACCTCCAGATGCTTTATGCAAGCCAATTGTTTCCTTCATTATTCGTATCGCTTTCACGTCTAGACCGGAAAAAGGTTCATCAAGAATCAACAGCTTTGGAGCATGAAGCATTGCCACAATTAGCATTGTTTTTTGCTTATTTCCTTGTGACAGTGTTACTATCGGTTTATTATAGTGTTTAGTGAAGCTAAGTGCTTCCGACATACCAGATACTCGCTGTCTGGCTACCAAAGGATCGACCTTCCTGATAGAGCTTACAAATTCGAAGAGCTCATAGGATGTCAGCGAATCATAAAGATGCAGTTCTTCGGGAACATATCCCACTCTCTTCTTTGCTTCAATCGGATTCTCAGTTGAGTTTATTCCAAAAACATTTGCAGATCCAGAATCGGGATCAATAAGACCCATGAGGACTTTCAGAGTCGTAGTTTTACCTGCACCATTTGGACCTAATAATCCATAGACCTCTCCTTCATGTATATCCAAGGAGATATTATTCACTGCTATCAAATCACCAAATTTCTTTACCAAGTTGCAAATCTCTATTGCACTCAATCCATATGTCCTCCTTTCTATCTAAGGAATTCCACGATCGTTCTTTTCAGGCATCCATTCTCTCAAAGATATATACTCTTCTGAATATATTGCCCCTTTTGGTGCTCAAAGCTCAAAATGCTTATAAGAGTGCTAGTAGTATGCATCTTGCCTTGTAAAAGGCAAATCGAAAATTGGAGAGGAAAATGCATTATGGAGTTGAACAATTCAGATAAGAAAGCACTGCAAATGCTATTTATTCCATTTGCAGCAGCAATCATGCTTCCACTTTTTAGAGGGGCAGCAGCACTTGTTGCAGCAAGTTTTGGACTCGCCATGGCACCTGCAATCGCATTGGTAGCCTTAGCAGCCACGATAACCTACTATGTCATGAATATGGCGTCTCTAGGTTTGGGATACAATAGTGAGTTGACACTTACCACATATTATGCTGGACACTTTTACTCGTTCACATTTCAAATGTGGCAATGGTCAATAATTGCTATTCTTATTGCTGCTGGTGGAGCTGCGTAAATCGGTTTCTACGAATCTAGATCAAATTCAAGGTAAGAGCTTCACCAAGAAGCTCTTATGCTTGATACTTTTTTGAAATAAGTTTTGAATTTCAGGTGTCATTATGGAGTTCTTGATATTGTGATTAGTGATTCGTATCAATCGAATGGTTACCTGGTATGTATCTCTAATTTCATGAACAAGACAATAGCTATGATTAATGGAAGCGCAATCAATGCACTAATAGCTAAAACAAGCAACTCGATAGAATATCCTTCTGGCAATCCCACTGTAGTAGATGCGATTGCCATGAACCATCCCATTAAGTCAATGTTATTTATCCAAACAAGTCCCGGTATGGAATTTGACGGATCTAGGAGACCATGTATGGTCCGGAAAATAGCATTTAGAAACAGAAACGCAAACAATGTTATTACAGCACTAGCTGATTCTCTTTTGGCTAGTAAGGAAATAGCCATACTTAATATATACGAGCTCAAGAAAATCAATGATATTGCAAGAACCATGGAAAGCGAAGTGATGAATGTCCAATTCATCTCTGCAGCAGAAGCAAATGCATTAAATGAGAACCATGTTCCAACGAAAACTAAGAATGCACTCGAAGCTCGTTTGCTGAATTTAGTGACAATCAATGATAGTATCATTTCTGTTCTTCGTACTGGCCAGGCAAGCTCAATCATGAAACGAGATTGCATTTCACTACCTATCAGCTTGTTCCCCGATAGAGCCCCTTGAAAAGTAGCTAACATCATCAATGGGACAAATAAGATCAACGATGTCAGTCCATAGAAGATGTTTCCTACGGTATCAGGGTCAGTCCAATCTGTTTCTGCACCCATTTGATCGGAAAACAGGCCATTTATTGGTCTGATAAGAGCACCGAACACAATACCCACTAATAAGTATAAGAAAAGGACAATGATATTCTTATGAGAACCAAGAAACCATGATAGATTCTGTTTCATGAGCAAGGGTAACTTTGATTTCAGTTCTAGATTCTTAGCCACTAGTATCACTCCTTCTTACTAATTCCAAGAACAAGTCCTCAAGACTCTCCTCCTCTTGCTTCATACCCATTAACCGAACACCTGCATTTGCTAAATAACCAGATATCGCTTCTTGGAATGGAATAGGTTCTGAAGTTTCTATCATAACTTCTCTTCCTTTGATAGAGGCTTTATCAACAAAGGGGCGTCCATTTAATTCTTCTATAAGAGCGCGTGGATCTGAAACAATTAGGAAGAACTTGGTTAGAGTCTCACTCTTTTTTAGCTTTGATAATGGTCCAAAATAGAGAACCTTTCCATGATTCAGTACAATAACATTGTCGCATGCTCGTTCAACATCAGTTAAGATATGACTCGAAAGAATAACACTTTGATCTTCTTGAATAGTATCAAGAAAGTCAAAAAACCTCTTCCGTCCAAAAGGATCTAAGTAAGAAACAGGTTCATCAAGAATAAGGATTTCAGGATTATGCAGCAACACTTGGGCCAAGCCAAGTCGTTGTTTCTGCCCCGAACTTAGCTTTGTACAGTCGCGGTCACGCAGCTCTAACAAATCAAGTTCATGAATTATCTTTTTTACATTGTCTTCAGCTTGTTTTTTAGACAGATTGAACACCAGACCAACATGAATCAAGTATTTCCAAATTGATATTGAGGGGAATCCAAAGTGCTCTGGTAGATATCCGATTTTCTGGTGTAATGCAGGTCCTTGTCTAGGATCTAAGCCAAGTACTTTGCAGCTGCCTGATGTGGGTTTGATAAGACCAGTTGCTATTTTCATTAATGTTGTTTTGCCAGCTCCATTAGGACCGAGAAGACCCACCTTCCCTAAACCCACACTAAGAGTTATTCCTTTTAGAGCAGCGACACTATCATATGTCTTTTCAAGTTGAGTCAAGTCTAGTAGGGATTCATCTGCGGCCATTATGCCTGAGCACTCTCGATTAGGGAATTTGATTTAGCTAGGTAGTTCAAATGAAAAGCTAATGTATTGCGGAATTAGTGGGTAAAAGGTCATGATAACTAATGCAATAGTAACAGATATTGCTATCTGCTTCCATGTACCATCATAATTTGCTTTCATAGATAATGCTACTATTACACCATACCAGATTCTGACTATAATAGAACTAATTAGATCGTATGCAAACATAATATCAACAGGACCTAGTATCATCAAGAGCAATAAACCAATCACTGGTTGAACTGCTAAAACAATTAGTGCATAGCCGTTTCCAGTGTGGAAAGAATCGAAATCGCCGGTGCACACTTGAACTCGAAGCAACAGATGACCTGCCGCTGTAACAATAATCCAAGTGAAAGCTATAAACATAATACTAGTAATAAAAAGAACTAGTGTAATCACAAGAATAGCAAAGGGAAGTAACTCAGAATCCGAAGGAAGAACAGGATTTACCAATGCCATTCCAAAGTAGAACGAGTAAATCGCTGTGAGTATTCCGGTGATAAGTAGTGCTAATGCTACACCATGTTTCCCAACTCCTTGAGTTCGTATCTCTTCGATAGCCTCTCGAGGCTTGCTAAAAACCCAAAGAATCCTGCGAATATCATCTTTCATGGTTCTGCCACATCACATATGCATTCCGACTAATAGAGGTATAATATATGCTTCGACATATGAAGCAATGCATAGTAGCACCTCAACTACAATCATCCTCGACACTACCCACTTAATAAGTACTTCGTCTGAGTTTTCTTCTTTATCCATTTGTTCCCCTTCAGAACTTGGGCTAGAGATAAATAAACGGAATGTCCATTTCGCAATCTCAACACCTACAGCTCCAGCTAGCAGCAATGCTGGTATCTCAAATATCCCATGAGGTACCACCAAAAGAAAGGCCATCATTGGTCCTTGTGATCTTATTCTTTCCTGAACCCAGTAACCAAGTAATATAGAATTAAAAAGAAGAATTGCGATTGTGATGACACCGAATAATAGGCCACCTAAGGATAGACCAAGAGCTACTGATGAATTGTTTTGAAAAATCCACTCCTGAGGAGGGGGATCCGTAATGATTAGATCCTCTGGACGTGGAGCATCAAAGCTTAGTCCAATTAAAGCACCTATGACTTGGCCACAAATCATTGTAATGCAACTAATGAAAATACCATCTTTCATATGCTCTTTTAAAAAATGAGATAGCTTGATAGCAATCGATTTTATTGCATACTCCTCCAGTTTTGAATAGCGCACTTTTATTCGTAGTGCTAGAATTGCCCTGCAATTCAACTCTCTGTCGAAATTACTTCAATCACTATTTAAAGATGATTATAATAAT
Organism: uncultured archaeon; assembly: GCA_964610875.1. Classification (GTDB taxonomy): domain Archaea; phylum Asgardarchaeota; class Thorarchaeia; order Thorarchaeales; family Thorarchaeaceae; genus CAZSWP01. Next base: position 36,515 of record CAZSWP010000010.1, on the reverse strand, counting down.
TCGGATGAAAATAAAAAAGGCAGCGTACTTGAGAAATCATCGATGAATCCAAATCTATCATAAAGACACAGATTCTGATGATGTAACTCCAATGAATGACACGGATGGAGCATATTCGATAGGCATCAATATCGGACATCTTAAAGGTTCTTTTATTGAAGGTGTTTATCTTGTTGGTCGTCGCAATACTACCAATCCTTCTGTTACGGCTTGGTCAAGACGCGTTGGTAGCAAGTTTCGGTAGCCCAGACCCAAGCAATCTACCTTGGATCGGAATCGCTCTAGGTGTCCTACTCTGGTACATTGTTGCATTCCTGCTTGTGATTCCGCGACTTGGCAGATATATTGATTCCAGGACAAGTTGATGATGAGGGAGTTCATCACTCCCTCTTTCTTCTTCTGAGTGTTTCATATCAAGTGAGCTGTCATGGCGAGGGAAATCTTCGGCCCTGAATACCTCCCGTATCGTCAAGAGAAGCAGATGTAATTCTAAGTTTCACGGGAGCCTCGCGCTCCCTCTTTCTTTTAGACATCTCTGTTTCAATGACGCAAAATCACCTCTTGGAGAATATCATATGAGGAAAGCTTAGATAACCAATCATCTACGAATTCCATGTAGGTGGTAGGTATGAAACAGAATTCAGCTAAAGCGTTGGCAATTCTAGCTATTTTTCTGCTGGGTGTTTCATTCGCGAGTTATACGATCAGCTTTCTCTGCAGTCCAAAAGTGCTAATTGATATAGGAACCTTTGATTTTATCTTGAGGACAGGGGGTACTCTGCATGAGCCAAATACAACAATAGTTGACTTTCCACTCACTCAGAGCATGAATGATCCTGGAAATATGACAATTTCAGAAATCTCTAGCTTTGCCTTTTTCGGGATATACTATCAAGTAGTTCTAGGACTCTCAGTCTCGGATAATGGTAGTTCCAATGAGAATCCAAGACCACTACCAAGGGATGCAGAGTACGATATGTGGCTGAGTTTGAATGCATCAATTGAGATATCGTCACCACTTGGCATGAGTAGTCATGTGCTCGACCGCATCATCTTGTTGCGCTTAAATGAGTCCATGTCGTAGATCAAAACCACCATTACAAGGAGAAGTAGACCAAATGCAGATAACCTACTCCTTACTATTCGCTCGCGATATAAGATGCTCAAGATCACCATTGCGGCTATGATGCACATGGCAAGAGTGAATGCAACGAGTACATCAGTAGAATCTAGTTGCAATAAACTCCGAATAGATGTTACTATAGGGGGATATGAGATTGACACTTAAGCATATCTTTGCAAGATGATAGCAACCTATCATAGCAAGAGAGATTTGCGGCCCTGAATATTTGTCCTACAGGCAAGAGAAGTAGACATAATTCGACATCGGAGAGATTCTTCAATCGAGAGAGGCTTTCCTGTATCGCTCACTTCGTTTTCAAGCACTCCAACAGCGTGACTAGAAAACCAGCAAATCCTCCAAGTTTCTAGAGAGATTGTATCTGTTCTAGGAGTTACCCGAACCAAAATTCTTGGAAAGAGTTAAATCAGGTGCTCAAATAGATAGTGAGTATGTTAGGTGTTAGGGAGTTTTCAATAATTATAGTTATACTTATCCTATTTCCTTGCAGCTTGTTTACCAACGCGCAAAACAATCAATCATTCACATGGGCAGTAACTCAGAACAACAGCTTTCGGTATGGTGTTGAGAGAAATTCAATAGTGTTGGGATCAATAAGGATTGTCGTAAATGAAACACTGCCCTCCATTCCAGATAGTAAATGGTACCTACTATTACTACACGAAAGGTGACAATAATCCAGCGCGAGATTACATGGAACGAACCTATGATGAGATAATCGGAGTCGTTGTGGGTAAAGTCCCAGCAGTTGGGCATGTCAGCCTCTTCTTGAGGACAACTGAAGGATTCAGCGTCATTTTCATACTATTCATCGTGATTCTCGTGGTTCCAGAGTTCGTCTGCAAAGATGATGAAGAGGAAGAAGCAATTGAATCGGAAGCAACTCCAAGGAATGATGGCAACTCATAAGTAAATCATTCAATACTTGTGAGTCGTTCAAGAGATTCATGGTATTCTAGATAGATCTATAATGTCGACCACCTCTTATTATCAAGCGGGACATCCTTTCTATTCTTCTGGAACTCTCTGGGAGAAGTATATTTTGATGCAGGACAGTTCAAGATGGCGAATAGAGCTTTCAGTCATACAACTATTGATGATGAATACAGGACTTACAGCAGGCAAGTAGTGGAGAGAGAGTCAACATGTAGACAAATAATCTTCTCATTTTGTAGTTTTGTATGTTCATCATTCATTATCATCTATCTATTTCTATGGACAATCGTCGCGCCTACCAATTTCCTAAAGATATTCTACTCTTTCAATCTGGGTTTTGCTATAGTTCTAATAACTGCGCTATTTTGTAAATTGTGTTCTAAAATAGAGAGATTCATTGTTACGAAAGATAATTGGACTTGTTATAGTTGTGGTGAGGATCTGGATAATAAAATGATGAATAGTCTATGGAATGAGTCTATAATGGATTGCCCATATTGCGGTACTCTTTTGAGAAAGGAAGACTACAAAAAACGACTGTGACCATCACCTTTTCCCAGAACATATGTAATACGATTTTATAGCAAACACAATTCTTACAAGGTCATATTTAGTATAACAAAGAGTTAATGAAAACGAGGGATACAATGACGACGAATCATAGTGATAATGAGTCGAAGCGAAAGTCCGAGTGGTTGCAGCGATTGATACCATTCATGCTTTCACTTGTTGTACTGCTCCTGTTACCACTCCTGTTCTACGCTAGTATGATATTCTACAATGAGGTTGTCTATCCCTTCGTGCCCAATACAGAACTTATAGGACTAGTGGGAATATACACAATCATTGTGATTCTGATTACAATCACCCTCACGATATATCACAAGTTGATTGCAACGCCCCTTGAGAGATATCACAGGGCATTCGGGTTTAGTCTAGGTCTTACTGCAATACTGTTTCCAATCACTCCAGTCTTATTCGTCTTGGTAGGTGGAGGACAAATCATGCTCATTTTCGGCTTTGATTCTACACTCTGGGCACTGATAGCACTCCAAGGAATTATACTGACACTGTTCATTCTATCTGAAAGCAAGATTGTGGAGAGGTTGAGACCTAATGAGTGGATGGTGATGGGTCTGTATATCATATTAGCACTGATTCTGAGTGTGTCATCCCTTTTTGTTGCAACGGGTATACAAGCGCAAGGATATCTTGATGTCTATGCCACACCATTCCATTTTCTTGTGCATCTTGGTGGGATTGCACTTCTCATTGATTCATTGTTCAGATTGTTGAAATTGAGGGGCAGCGTCTGGCTTAAATGAAAAGTTTCTAATTCCTACAGCGTTGTAGGTGAAACGAGATGAATAAGGTCAAGATAGGGCAGCAAGTGACACCCTACCCGATGCCCGTCACGCTGATAGGAACGAAAGTAGAGAGTAAGGTCAATTTCATGACTGTTGCATGGATAACACGTCTGAACTACAATCCACCAATCTGGGGTGCAGCAATCAATAAGCGCCATTACACAATGGATGGTCTAAAACAAAACAGAGAGTTCAGCATTAACTTCCCTAGTATGGATATGGTGACAAAAGTAGACTATTGTGGACTGGGTTCAGGAAAGAAGATTGACAAGACAGATGTTTTCACAGTTTTCTATGGAGAACTTGAGAATGCACCTATGATTCAAGATTGTCCTCTCACAATCGAGTGTAGACTCCGAGATTTGATTGATTTGCCAACCAATACCATTGTATTGGGAGATGTTGTTGAGTCGTACACAACCAAGGAATATCTCACGGATGATAAGATAGACATCAAGAAGATGAATCCCATAATACTTACAATGCCAGATAATCGCTATTGGTCAGTTGGAGAATATCTCGCAAAAGCCTGGGATATTGGGAAGAAAATGATGTGATCTTTGTAATTGCATTCTAAATTAGTAACGGACAGGAATCGTCATTGTGCCTCTAGTTATGGTAACGGCATTTCCAATTAGAAGGACTCTGTCTTCATTGACCATCTTCACAGTCATAGATCCACCGCGAGAGCTCGCTTGATATGCAACCAATGTGTCCTTCTTTAAGGCCGCTTGCCAATAAGGACCAAGAATCACATGAGAGGATCCTGTTACTGAATCTTCATTCACGCCCCTAATGGGAGCAAAGTTGCGAGAAATGAAATCATATTCTGTCGATGTACTGATTGTTGTCACAATGATGCTTCCAGCATTGTGTTTTTCCGATATCCTACTTAATTCAAGAAAGTCAGGTTGGAGATCCTTCACGTCCGTCTCATCCTTGACAACTATGAGAAGTTTATTGGGATCTTCACAATAGAGCATGTCCACCACCGATTCGATAGACAGTTCCAAGGCACAGGTAATATCTTCGGTTATTGGAATTGATTCTGCTTTACCCCGAGGAAAATCCATCACGTATCCGCTAGTCCCCCGGTGTACCTCTAATCTACCAGATTTGGTTTCAAACGCTAAAGTGTCATTTTCATTCTGTAGTTCAGACCAGAGTACATGAGCTGTTGCCAGAGTCGCATGTCCACACAGAGGGACCTCAACGAGTGGAGAAAACCATCTCAAGTGGAATCTATTGGCATCTGTATAGTATTCGCTGCTAGTAGGAATAGGAAAAGCAGTTTCCGATAGATTCAGTTCACGAGCTATCAGTTGCATCTGTTGTTCATTCAGGGATGTTGGACAGAGATAGACACCGGCAGGATTTCCCGAGAAGGGTATATCAGTAAAAGCATCAACGATGTATACAGGATACTCTGACATCAAATACGACTCCTCCAAATTCATTGTTATTTCGCTACTATGTCTATTCTCGTATAGACCTGTTGTTTTTTAATTTCATTCATAGTGTTTTAAAAAACGTTTAAAGCTCCCATAAACCTTCTAATATATTTTAATTTGCTATAAGATGCTTATAGTTGTGTTTTATGGGCTTTCTTTCTAAGAGTCATTATATTAACTAACATTTGGTGTTAATGTGGTGATAAAATGCAGAGCCATAAAAAAATCCTGATTTCATTGCTTGCAGTGGCAATGTTGGGAATTGGACTCCCTGTAGTTGCCGCACAGGGCAGTGCTGTACAATATCAATACTCCGCAGGAATCTCAGAGCTAAGTACTGCGGATTTAGAGATTAGAGTTACTGGTGCAGGTCAACCACACTTTCATTGGTGGAGTCCTGTAACAGAGGATGTTGACTACCATCTACGGTTCATAAGCCTGTTCGAGGCTAACGATACTGATGATGATGGGGTCTTTACAAGGGGAACTGATGATATAGTTGGACCGAGATTCATGCTTCCTACCGAAAATTGGGAGTTCAGTGATTTCGTCGTTGAGGAAGAAGGTGATAATGTAACAGCTGTTCATTTCAACTTCACAACAACCAGCGAACATGATCCACGACCCGGTGGTGCTGGTGGCGACTACGGACAACTACCAAGTCTTGCTGAGTTTGATGTGATGGTGCAGCTTCGTGTACATCTCTATACAGAGACACCAAACGAAGTGAAGTTCGATGTTGTGATTGATGGATGGAACTGGACCTATGATGATTCTATTCTTGTGATGCAGTACACCATTACAGAGAGTAATCACGGGCAGGGACAGTCAGAAGGAAATCCAAATGGTTTCCAACGTACTGGAACAAAATTCAGCTTTTCCGATGGATATATGGAATACAATGAAACAGCTTTAGCTGCACAGAATACTCTGGAAGTAAAAGCAAGCTATGGTGATGGAATCGGTCAAGAAGCAGGCGAATCAGTCTATCTAGCATTCGAATACTTTAGCAATGAAACCCTTGAATATGACCCAATCATTGGCATTGAAGTTGCTATAACAGAACCACTTCTTGACGCCACATCTCTACTCATTTTTGGTGGAGCAATTGTTGTAGTAGTTGTACTAGCAATTGTTCTAAAGATGAGAAAATAGCTCATTCTTGGAGGCATTCCTTGCCTCCCTCCTGTTTTTTTATTATTCATTGCTGATTCAAAGTCTTCTTCCGTTTATACTAGACACGATTAAGAGAGAACCAAAGCTAGGGGAAACGAACCTGTTAATGTACGGAGATGCTTTCTTAGCGTAATTGTTGAATATACTGACATAATTATATCTACCACATTGATGAGATGATAGAATAGAAAAAATTGCTTAAACTGTGAACATTATATCTTGTTTTTCAAATAGTTTTGATTGTTGTGGTCTTGATGAACAGGTCATTGATTGGTTTGGGAGTGCTTTCGCTTCTTTTGTGCGTATCTGTAATTTCGATTTCTTCTATATCAACGGTTGCTGCTCAAACAAACCCTTCAGAGGGGTGGGCGGTATTACTGGAGATGAATGATTATCCTTCACAGTGGACAGACCTAGAAACGGGTTATGCAGATACTACAAAATGGAATGATACACTCACGGCATTGGGGTGGGAGAACGATCATATTGAGATTACTAGAGGTTATCTTTCAGCAAACATCCTTCTCGATGCCATTGATTTCCTTGTTGAAAATGCTGATGAAAATGATTTAGCATTCTTCTATGTTTTTGCACATGGAACCTGGATGGACCAAAGAAACTTCGGAGGGGAGGAATATCTTGATGCATGGGGAGATATTCAAAGCCAGAAGAAATTGATGGTTCTATCCACTTGTCACTCTGGCGATTTCATTGAAGATTTTGAGAATGAGGATGCACCGCACATTCACATATCTGCAACAGATCAGGGAGAACTAGGACTAGCCGGAGAAGAAACTGAAGAGGTTTCTGGATGCCTGTTCAATCATTTCCTCACCAATGCGTTTTCGACTGATACTGCAGATCTGAATGATGATGCCGATGTGACTGTGGAGGAAGCATTTGCCTATGCATATGACCATTGTAGAGAATACATTGAAAATGAGGTCTTTCCAGAGGACTCTGATTTAGCACAACTCTTCGGTAATGATCCACAGCACCCTCAGATGGACGATGCTTATGAAGGACAATTCTCAATGCTTGTTGAAAAGGCTGTAGAACAACAACCAATTGACATGTGGTTATTGATTGGTGGTAGTGTAATCATTGTTGTTTGTGTGATAGTCGTCATTCTAGTAGTTAAGAGAAGAGCATAGATACACACTGAATACACTGAAAAAATAGCAAAACGAGTTCAAAACATGCCCACGACTAGTAATAATTGGGGACCTATGGATGTCTGGTGCCCATTAATCCCCTACGACGACCTACCAAAGATTCAGTGTACAGAAGAGGAATTGACTAGAGTCAATGGTGCTTATGATGATTGGAGGGCAACAATGCGAGGAAAGTCGGTCATTGGAGCTGACACAGGAGTCATTCTTGATCGAGTTCGTATGATCATGATACAGATTGGTATTGCATGTGGGCAGAACAGAATACTTGCAACGGATATCCAGAGCATCCTTTCAAAAAAGATACGAGAAGAATCTATGATACTCGTGGGAGATATTCCAGATGAGAGAGTAGATGGTTCAGAAGCACGTTTGGTCATGTTCAATTTCTTTCAAAGACTCCCCCTAACCAGAGATATCATTCCAATAGAAGAAATGCAGAAAGCAGCTGATTCAGTAGATGTGAATGAAGATGTTGAACAGGATGAGAGCATTGCAGACAGACTACTTGGACGATTTAAGAAGGAGAACAAGGATGAACAACCGAGGAAACAAATTGATGACAAGTCAATCAAAATCGCGTTACAAGAATCTACCAATATCTTGAAACGTATCTACATGCGATTACTCAGTCCAAGTCCCTGGGAATAGGAGTTCCGTTTTGTCTATTCCTGCTTTCGTTTGATGATTCCATCCCTTTTCTCAAAGAGTGCTTTGGATTCACTCACCTTTTTCCAATCAGTCTTGAATAGAGTGACTTCAATAGACCAGCCCCTTACTGTAAGATCAATCATACTGGCTGTAGTCTTTCCAGACCAACCACCAGTAGCACCGGATATCGTACCAGGATTTAGTATAAGTTTGTCTTTGTAGAGTTCAATTGCAGCTTCGTGAGTATGGCCATGTACTGCTACATCGGCTTCCACATGTTCAGCAATATCATAGAGTTGTTGAACATTCCCTCTGGGCCTGAGTTGGGTTCCATGTAACAACAAAAACCGAAATCCTCCAACATGAATTTGTTCAGAAAAATTGTATTCGCTTCCTGAAAAGTCCATGTTCCCACGTACAATGAATGTACGAGGTAATGGCGGTAAGGCGGCTCTCATGGCTTGCTCATTGACCAAGTCACCAGTGATGAGAGCCATATCAAAATTAGTCTGTTTGATATGATGATAGAATGGCTCTGGAACCGAGTCGCTTCTTCTTGGAATGTGTGCATCGCCGAATATGAGTACTCTCAATGGTAATCAAGTACGCCCTCGACTTAGGTTCTCAAGAATCTTCTCATAGACCTCTTTCTTATCTCCACGCGAGAGCTTTGCCAGTCTTTCTACAATAAGTTCGGGAGTGCTTCTAGCAAGTACACCGAATTTTGGTGTTCTATCTACAATCAGATTGAGATCTTCATCAAGTCCTCGTGCTTCGATTCCATCAACTCGTACAGGGACATCAGTTGCATCTTGTATCTCTCGTGCAAGGTGACTGCATATCACCGTCGAACTGTTTGGGTCTCTTTGAAGGATTTCAATCAATCCAGCAATCACGTTAGCTGCACTGCCTGGTTCTGTTATGGCTTCTACTTCATCAAAGAGTGCTAGTTTTGATTTGTCAGAAACTACAATATCTGCGAATTGTTTTAGTGTGGTTTCGAATGCTCCAGCACTCACCATACCCCGACTCTTGTAGAAGAAGAATATCTCTTCGAACACACAGGTGAAGGTTTCCTTAGCGGGAACTGGAAATCCAGTCTGTGCAAGAGTGGCAATTTGAGCCAGTGTCTGTATTGTTGTTGTCTTCCCACCACTATTTGCACCTGATAGAATTGCACAGTTCTCACCATTTGTTCCGGCAGGTCGAAACGGCGTGTTCCCAATAGCATAATCAATAGGAACAACTTTGCCATGTTTTCCTTTCAAATGACTCTCCACCAAAAAGATGTTATTCGCACCTTTCACACCTAAGCCATTATATTCGTTTGAAACAACTGGCATGTCGAGATCATAATCTACGGAGAAAAGACCCACCGCCAAAAAGAGGTCAAACTCGAGTAGAGTCTGTACAGCTTCAGTAACAACATCTTGTAATGCTTCAAGCTCTCCAGCAAATTTCTTTATCAGTCTGAATTGGCGGTCTGCAAATCGCCTGCGTAATTTATCTTCCAAATCATTGATTGCCATAGGAACCATTTTTGCAGGAAGTGCAATCTCATCGCTAATCACTCCGATGACCCAATCTGCTTCACGGATGGTGAGACCAAGCATTGCTACAAGTTTCTCTTCAGCCTCACTAACAGTTGAGGTGAAGGTTTCTACTATTTCAGCAGGAAGCATATTGCGAAGTGTGTTCCCTTCTGCACCTTCGAGGTCTGCTGACTGTAGTATACTGATTATCTGTTGTCCACCAAGCGTAACTTGACTCTTCTCGATTCGTGAGTGAATCTCTTGATTCATCCATGCCTCTGTTTCAGCAATTGCTGTAGGATATGCTTTGACTGCTTTTCGATATCTGTCCAGCTCAGCATCAACACCTTGAGCGATATCTCCATTTTCATCGAGATTTCTTAGAATGGCACCAACTTGATTCAATTTCTCAAAATCAAGACCTTTTGCAAATATACTCATTGCAGAATTACTTGGTAATTTACTGAACTCATCAGCGAGACTGCAAGCAGCATCAATCACATGGTAATTTCGTGAATAGAAATTGACAGTCATCTCTGGTAAAATTTTAGAGATGGACCAGTCTTTTCCAAGGATTTCCACATTATCCAACATGTCAATTGAATCATCGTAGACACCCAAAGGCGATATGTAAATCACAAGGTCATAGCCTTGTGCATAATCAGCACCACTCTCGCCCTCCGAAAGAACGTATACTGGACACCAACGATCAACTCCTTCTTGCACCAGTTTGTCAAAGACCTTGTCATCATTCGTGATTATCACGCGACCTTCAATACGTTTGTGTCGTATTCTTTTGAAGAGCCCGCGAATCTGTCCAAGATGTTTCTTCAAGAATTCGCGTTGTTCCGTGGATAGTCCACGTGCCATCTCTAGTGCATGACTAAAATATTCCTGTCTCTTATGGATATCATCAATTCGTTCAGGGGGTAGTGGAAAATAGAGAAAGAGCTTGTCACGGGCATAGCTCGTATTAGCATAATCACGGATGATATCCATCACAGATTCGAATATCTTCCTAACATCCGGACTCCGAAGTATTGTATTAGAACTGACACCGAATTGTGATTCGAAAGCGGCTTTTACAATGTTTACTGCCTGTCTGTCACCAATACCTGGGACAGCTGCAACCAGATCAACACGCGAGTCCAAAATCACTTTCATAGCGACTGATTCTGAACCAAAATGGTCAACAAGTGCTTTAGTGACCTTGTCACCCACACCAGGTATGTCTGCAAGACTTGTGATGTCCAATATGATTTCCCCTGATTCTGTGTATTGTTCTGTCGTCATCTTGGTCCACCTAAAAGGTTTGACTCTCAGTACTTATTGAGAACAGAGCCTCCCTGAGTTATGGTCTAAAGCCATCGTTTGACCTTATAATAAGGTGACAGCTAGGGTAGATAACCACCACCAAAAATGAGATTTGATAGATGTCAATACCCAAGTTTCATGTCAACAATGTTTTCAGGAGATTCACCCTTGATGAATCTCAGAAGATTCTCAGCAACAAACTGTATTTGATCCTTCATTATGTGCTCAGAATATGCGGCTCGGTGAGGCGAAATGACTACATTGTCCAATTCATGGAATGGGTATTCTTCTGATGGGATTTTTCCTGACCCGCCCCATTTCTTGGGATATTTCCACCAGACATCAATAGCAGCACCAGCAATCTGCTTCTTTTCTAAGGCATCATAGAGAGCTGATTCAACCACAATAGGACCTCTTGAGATGTTGATTAAGAGGGAGGAGGATTTCATCCAAGAGAGAAACTCCTCATCAACTAGCGCTTCAGAATTATTGGTTAGAGGAAGTGCCAGTATCACAAAATCAGCTCGCTTCACACTAGGTTCGATATCATCAATACTGACTAGTCTATCAACAAGGTGAGAATGTGAAGAACTGCCAGTGCGAGTGACTGCAGTTATTTTTACATCAAAACAACGTAATCGTTTAGCTACTTCTCTACCAATATTACCAAGACCGATGAGTAGAACATATTTTCCGCGGATCTCAATAGATGGGCTTGGACCACCCCATCCATGAGCCCAATCCCCTTTTCTCATCTCTCTATCACTGAGAATTATTCGTTTAGCTACGGCGAGAAGAAGCATAATGGCATACTCAGCCACTTCAGGAGCATTCTCATGATTGTTACATACTATTACATCGCCACGCTTTAGAACAGCATCCTTGTCAATCTTGTCAATTCCTGCTCCAAATGCTTGGATTATCTTTAGATTCTTAGCTTTCAAAATATACTCGCCGGGTACTCGTCCAGATGCTACAGCTATTGCGTCACTACCAGCCTCTAACATTGCTTCAGGTGTTCTATCAGATCCAATGACCTCTGCAACATCTCCAATGATAGATTGAATTTGTTTTACAATCTCATCGTTATAGGGAACCAGTATCTTCATTGAAGACCACGCTCGATCTATAAATTTAATTATTTTACTTAATAGAGTACACATGTGGGAAAAAGTAGAAGGAGAGTCAAAAAGACTCTCTCATCCTTTATTTTAATATGATCGAGCAACATAAACTACCGATTGTGCAGGTTTTCCACAGACAACACAAACGCTCTCAGGTTTCTCTTCAATATCTGTACGAGTGCCACGAATCTCGCCACCAGTCCGGTCCTTTATCTCCTCACCACATGACAGACCTTCCATCTCAGTGGTACAGAACGAGATCCGTGCAATCTTGCCCTTTTGGAGAGCATCTTCTATTTGACCGTAAGTTTCGGCATCTACTATGAGACCCTCAAACTTGGATTCTGCATCAAATCGGAGTTTATCATCAATTTCCTTTCCAAGACTACGAATTTTCTTTTTGAGGTCGGAAAGTTTCACGGATTCGCGTTTCATTGTATCTCTTCTGAATACAACGACGGCATCCTTTTTGATATCACGCGGACCAGCCTCGATACGAATAGGTACTCCCTTCATTTCCCAATAGTTGTATTTCCAACCAGGTGTTTGATCTTGGTCATCAAGATATACACGAAGACCTACCTTTTTTAATGATTTTTCAATATCTTGGCAATACTTGAGGACCTCATCCGCGTTTTTCCCTTTGAAAATCGGAATAATTACTATTTGATAAGGTGCCACTTTGAAGGGTAAACGGAGACCCTTGTCATCTCCATGGATGGATATCATTGCTCCGTATATACGAGATATAGCAGGCCCATAGCAGGTCTGCCAAGCATATTCCATCTCATTATTCTCTGCAAGGTACTTGATGTCAAATGCCTTGGCGAAGTTGTCACCAAGATCATGAGTTGAGGGGAGCTGAACCACTTTTCCGTCTGGCATGAGGGCATCAGCTGCATAAGTGTTCAGACCGCCAGGAAATTTATCCCATTGGGTTCTTTTGAACACCATAACGGGAATTCCAAATGCATCCGTCACTACCTCTTTTGTGGTTTCTAGGTCTTCTTGGACCTGTTCAAGTACTTCCTCGTGTGTGGCGAATACATTATGGCTTTCGATCCACAGAAATTCACGACCCCTCAGAAAAGGACGAGTACTCTTTATCTCAGACCTATACACAGAGCATCTTTGATATCGCTTCATAGGAAGATCACGCCAGCTTCGTACCCATAGAGAATACATGGGATAGATTGCAGTTTCACTTGTAGGACGTAGGGCAAGTGCTTCTTCCAGTTTCACACCATCGCCAATCTCCCGAATCCAAAATACCTCAGGGGAGAAGCCTTCAACATGTTCTGCTTCCTTAAGCAGATTACTCTCAGGTATTACTGTTGGAAACAGCATGGGCAAATGGTCCTTGCTCTGGAGTGTGTTTTCCAGAATATCAAACATAAGATTCATTGACATTAGACTCCAAGGTAAGAACGGTGTGAACCCTTTAACCCCGTACCTGACATCAGCAAGCTCTGCAACTTTGCAGATCTCAGTATACCAGTCAGGAAAATTCTCTTCCTTGTTTATGCTGAAAATTTGCTTGTTATCTTTAGTTTCTTCACTACCGTTCAATACTGATTCCTCCAATTTTGGACAGTTCGATATGGAGTTGGCTAGGACATAGAATTAGACTAGTTTGGGTTCGGAACGCATTCACCTAGCACTGACGTTCACCACTAGTCCATCCATTTATGTTCTTATATAAAGGCTGCTGTGAGCAATTGGCTATCTCTTAGTCGTGGTATTGCCAATATCTCGTATCCGTTCATCCCAACCATAGTGCTTTATCATCTCAGCCACTCCTAGAGGAACTAGGGTCTCCCAGTCAGGATTATCCCATCGGATTAGGTCGCGGATATGATTTGCACTATATGATGTTCGCTCAAGAAGAGCTGTGACATCATGATGGAGTCCTGCATCTTTTATCAGACGCGTGACAAGATCATTATGCGTGTACACTTTGTCTATATAGGGACAAAAACTCTGCATATGAGCCACCCAGAGCGGATGAATATTGATGTCAGAAAGGGGAATGATGTCAATCTTATCCAAGGGCAGACCTTCATCCATGAGGGCGCGTTTGATGAGCATAATCCGCTCACCGCCTGTCAAAGGATTATTTGGTGTGTGAGAGTACTGTGAACTACCAATCACAATCACCAGTTCTTCTTCCTTCTCTAAGATTTGTTTGATAGTATGTAAGTGGCCCTTGTGAAACGGTTGAAATCTTCCAATGAATGCAGAACGCAAAATAATCACCCGATTGGATGTCATAGAGTACCAAATAAGGATTGGGCAATGTAACTCAGCGTGAGTTTCTTAACGGGTCGTGTGCATTGTCAGTTGAGCTGCAAAGTATGATTGAGATAGATGGATCAAAAGGAGAAGGCGGTGGGCAGATACTTAGAACCTCGGTTGCCTTGTCCTCTCTATTAATGCGACCTGTGAAGATACACAAGATAAGGGCAGGACGTCCAAAACCAGGATTGAAACGACAGCATATTGTGGGAATAGAACTCACTGCACAGCTTGTCAAAGCGGAAACAATTGGACTAGAAGTGGGAAGTGAAACGGTTGAATTCCGACCAACTCAGCGACAAGCAGGAGAATTCACACACGATGTTGGCACTGCGGGAGCGATTTCTCTTGTTCTGCAAGCGGTGTTACCAACAGCATCTCTCGCTCCAGATAAAATAGGCTTCAGAATCAGAGGGGGCACCGATGTTGCTTGGAGTCCACCAATTGAATATCTACAGCATATCTTTGTTCCAATGCTAAAGTTGCTTGGGGCTGACATAGACATAAGAATTGAGAAACGAGGACATTATCCGAAGGGAGGAGGGAGGGTCGTTGCAAAGGTGAAACCAAGCCAAGGATTCAAACCAGTTGAGTTGCTTGATTTTGGCGAGCTTGATAATATCAAGGGTGTATCACACTGTGTCCGGCTTCCAAGACATATAGCAGAGAGACAAGCTTCAGCAGCGCAGCAATTGATTGAGAAATCGGGTTATAGTGATGTTGAGATAGAGATTGAATCATATCCAAAGGGAAGCGACCCACATTTGAGTGCTGGGAGCGGTATTGTCCTCTGGGCGGAGTCCAAACAAGGCATCCGAGTTGGTGCTGATTCTTTAGGAGCCAGAGGAAAGAGAGCTGAAGTAGTGGGAGAGGAAGCAGCGAAACAGCTGATAAGGGATTTATCCACTGGAAAAGCTATAGACTCCCATCTCTCCGATATGCTCGTTCCGTATCTTGCATTGGCAGGCGGAAATAGTGAAATTGGAATAACGAAAATCTCATCACATCTGAAAACTAACATCTGGGTTGTCAAACAGTTCTTAGAGAACGAGATGAATCTCTCTGGAGGGATAGGTCAACCGGGGAGGCTATCAGTCTCCGGAGTAGGATTCTCTGTCAGTGATTGACGAGATATGCTCCTTAATTGATTCTGAGAGTGTGACAATATCCACTTCATCTACAGCATCAGATAATAGTTCATCAACACCTGTCCCCTCCGTAGCTATAATTTCGTATGCATCTGGAAACATCTCTCTAGCGCTTTCCAGTTTGTCAGGGGGAGTGATATCAATCTTGTTTAGCGCCAGAAGGATGGGGGCGAGTGGAAACATTCTTCGAACTTCTTTGAACAGGTTAGATTGATCGGAAACACTCCAACCACATGCTTCTGATGGGTCTATCATGAAGATTATCACGTGAGCCAGATATTTCAGTGCTGTAATCGCCTGACGCTCAATATCATTTCTCTCGCTCATAGGTCTGTCAAGAACACCAGGAGTGTCAACAATCTGCACTCGATTATTATCAATAGTAAGATGTCCAATTATGACTTTTTTAGTCGTGAATGGATAATATGCAATCTCTGGTTCAGCTGTTGATACCTGATGTACAAGAGTAGACTTGCCAACATTTGGAAAACCTGCACATACAATAGTGGGAGAGTTTGGTATAATACCTGGTAGCCTCGCTAGTTTTTTCTTCGCATCTATTATGAAATCTAGATTCTCAGCTGTGGCACGGATAATAGACGCAATCCTGCCTTTCGCGGCGCTCCTTGTCCTCTTCATTATTTTATAGTCATCAGCAAGCTTGAGGGCTTCGATGTGCTTGTTCGCAATATTGTTGATTAATCCAACACAATTGTACACTGCACCTAGGGATTGTTTCAATTTATCAGTACCAATGAGTATCTGAGTTAATTCCAAGTAGAAAGGATGTAATCGGTCTATTGAAGGAAACCCCTCAACTGCCTGCTTTAGTTTTGTCTTGACTAGTTTTGTAAACTCTTGTAGACGCCCAATTTCACGTATTCGAGCTCTTTCAACTTTAGGTATTTGATAGGAGCTCTTGGTACCTAATTTGGTTGACTTATTGTGAGCATATTCGATTATCTCATCAGCAGTCATGATCGTGGGTACATTCTTGAATGGATTGAGAGCGCTCATCGATGATACTACCTAATTGTATGTCCAGATAGATAGAGCTTATAGAACATCTTTTAAAAGGAATGGAACAGCCGTTTATCAGAAGGCAAGACAATCATAGGAGTCATTGAAAATATGAGTTTACCAACAGGTGCAACAGTAGTCGGGATAAAATGTGCAGATGGAGCTGTAGTTGCCACTGATTCTTTGATCAGCTGGGGCACAATGATTCTCAGTGATAAGGGTGTTAAAGCATTCAAATTGACTGACACCATTGTACTTGCCTCTGCAGGGCTGACCTCAGACTATCAGATGCTTGTTAATAGACTGCAGGCACAAATCAAGCTCTACGAGTTGAATCAGAAAAAGAAGATATCCGTCAAAGCGCTATCTAAAATGGTAGCAAACACTCTCTACTCACGAAGGTTCTCACCACTATTTGTTCAGACAGTCATAGTTGGTTACGACGGGGATGGACCCTCATTGTATACATTAGATATGGGCGGATCATTGATACCTGATGAGTTCACAGCTACTGGAAGTGGAACTCGTACCGCATACGGTGTGCTTGAGAAAGACTACAAAGAGGGCATCACCGTGCAAGAGGCCGAAGAGGTTGCTGTTCAAGCTGTCAAAGCAGGGATTAGTAGAGATGCACAGTCCGGCGGAGCAATCCGTATCATGACAGTCACTGAAGATGGTGTAACTGAAAAGACTGTAGAGAATTAGTGCGAGTGTGGTCGTTGACTACACATTCCCTCATTTTCCGAGCGCACAACTCTTCACGGTATAGTATAGCGGCATTATTAGGTGCAATAGAATTTGATACGAGGCTTTTGGAACTTGATGTCCAAGCCCCTATAAAGGTACCAGATTCACTTGTTGAACAAGCGCTGGAACGTGGACCAACAATAGTTGCACACTCAGTTATGAGTACGCAGATGAATCGGGTTCGACGAGAAGTGACCCACCTCAGAGAGAGATTCGGCAAAAACGTCATTTTGATTACAGGAGGACCACATGCATCAGCAAGACCAAAGGAACTTATTGAATTAGGCTTTGATTACGTAGTTATTGGAGAAGGAGAACGAACCCTCCCAGATATGCTCCATAATTGGATGAATGATATCGATATGGTTGCTATACCAGGAGTAGTATCCATAGACAGCATGGAATATCCCATCCCAAGAGACCTCCCAAGGGTGAGTCTTGATGCTGTGCCGCCTTTTGCGCTAGAGATGAATGTTGTTGGACCTATCGAGGTGACACGCGGGTGTCCATTCAACTGTAAATTCTGTGCAACACCATATCTCACTGGGGGTGTTGTCAGACATAGGTCTGTGAAGTCTGTGGAATACTGGCTGAGAAGAGCAGTTGAAGAGCATGGTTTCAATCGTACTTGGCTTCTATCGCCCAATGCATTCTGTTATGGTGGAAGAGGACGAAAGACAGTGCCAGAGAAACTAGAAACTCTTCTAAAGACTGTGACCGCAATAGATGGACTTGATGAAGTTTTCTTCGGCTCATTTCCATCAGAAGTGAGACCGGAGTTCGTGACAAAGAGTTTACTAAAGATGTTTCGCCAATATGTTGCAAATGAAACACTGCAGATTGGAATCCAATCTGGTAGTGATCGCGTGTTAGAAGTAGCAAATAGACACCACTCAGTTGCGGAGGGGATGCGAGCTGTGAGAATTACTCTTGAACATGATTTCGTCCCTCATGTTGACATGATTTTCGGTCTTCCATCAGAACAAGAAGAGGATATAGAAGCAAGTCTTGTTTTATGCGAGGAACTACTTTCAATGGGAGCCAAATTGCATGGGCATGTATTCATGCCACTTCCAGGAAGTGCATTTGAGGACATGTCTGCTGGAAGACTCAATGACAGAACACGTAGTATTCTAGGTGAATTGTCAAGAAAAGGATTCATGACTGGTTCGTGGAGTCACCAAGAAAAACTTGCAAAAGAACTTGAGTCCGGACATTGCTAAAGCCTTTTCTACATTACTTTTGAAACACAAAATGGCTCACCATGACAACTAAGATGCCTAGCAAGCTCAGGAAGAAGCTTCAGAAACAAGGGTATCATCTGTTAGGAGAGAGAGGGGCATTTAAGGCATGTCAATGGCAACAGAAGAGTCTCGTTAATGAACAAGACATTTGCTACAAACAGAAGTTCTACGGAATAGAGTCCCACAGATGCCTGCAAATGACACCAGTTGTCGACAAATGCACTCAGAACTGTGAATTCTGTTGGCGGGTTGTCCCCGCAGACCTAGGAATTAGTTGGAATCAGACTACAGTAAGCAATGAGGATGTATTAAATCCAAGAACACTACTTGACGAAACACTGATGGCAAACATCCGGTCACTGGGAGGATACAACCCAGAAGCAGGAGCAAAAGTGAAACAGGAACGTTATCTTGAAGCCAGAGAACCAAAACACATTGCAATCTCTCTCGCAGGAGAACCAACATTGTATCCATACTTGAGTGAATTTATTGAAGAGATACATAGTAGAGGTATGACTTCCTTCTTGGTGACAAATGGCACAATGCCAGAAGTCATAGAAAGAATAACGAAACCGACACAGCTCTACGTCACTCTAGCTGCTCCTGATGAGAGGGTTCATGGACATCTACTGCATCCGATGATTAAACATGCTTGGCAACGCTTACTTCAGACGCAAGAGCTATTGCACTCTTTCACTTGCCGACGCACAAACAGGTTGACCATGGTTGCAAAGAAGAACATGCATGACCCACGATCTTATGCTGACTTAATCTTATTGGGCGAACCAGATTTTGTTGAAGTAAAGGGATACATGTATATTGGGGCATCCCGAGGTCGACTGAAAAGGAATAATTCACCAACGCATAGAGATATCCAAGCATTCTCAGAGAAACTTGCCGCCCTCACAGGATATTATATCACGGATGAACAGATTGAGAGTAGAGTGGTCTTATTGTCACAGAAGAAAAAGATAAGGAGAATTAACTAACCAAAAGGGAGAGAACAATATGGAAATAGATGATATTCTTCAGGATGTGCGTAAAGAAGTGGAAGCAGATGATGCAGTGAGAGAAACCATCTTACCTCTTGCCAGAAGTGCAGTCCGTGAATTCAGCCAATCAATCAAAGCATCACACAGAAGCGAGTATGATTTGGCAAGAAAGCATATCGAAGAGGGGAAAATGATGATTGAGAAGGCAAGTGATGCCATGGAGAAGAGTGACTTTTTATCAAAATCTCGAATTCTCGACACTGCATATCAAGAACTTGCTGAAGCTGTTAATGTCCATTCTATTCTTAGCAAGGGTGTGTTTACACCACCAGAAAAACATGAGATTCCCTCACGTGCCTATCTGACAGGGCTAGCAGACACCATCGGAGAGCTGCGTAGAGCTATTCTAAACCTGCTAAGACAAGACGACACAGAGAGTGGCGAGATACTCTTACATATGATGGAAGACATCCTTGAAGAACTTCATACTTTCGATTTCCCCAATGCCCTAGTGCCTGACCTCAGACGGAAATGTGATGTAGGAAGAGGCATTATCGAGCGGACAAGAGGGGATCTCACCACTGCAGTACGACAGAACAGATTAATTCGTGAACTAAGGGATTTTGAGGACAAGATTGGAGGAAAATGACTGAAATGATTCAACCTGATATCTGGTTCACTCTCTATGCGCTTGCAAAACGAGGAGCCATCCATAACCGTATCATCATGACGACAACTGAGATAGGTACGAATTTGGGAATCAGTCAGCAGACAGCATCACGGAGAGTGACCAAGTGTGTCGAAGAAGGGTATCTGGCTCGAGCTCATGCAGTCGATGGTATGCGATTGAAAATCACAGAGAAAGGAAGAAACGAGCTCAGGAAGACATTCAGCAGTCTGGAGATAGCTTTTGCACCACCAAAAGAGGAGATTGTAATAGAAGGTGCGGTTGTAGGAGGCATAGGTGAGGGGGCATACTATGTGGATGTCTATTCGGATAGATTTGAAGAAAATCTTGGATTTAAGCCGTACCCAGGAACACTCAATGTTAAAGTGACTAATGAACAATCGATTGTGGCAATTAATAGAATGAAACACACAGCACCTATTATTGTCGGAGGATTTAGTCATGAGGGGCGAACCTTTGGTGATGTGATTTGTTATCGAGTTAGAATCAATGAAAAATTGGAGGGTGCAATCGTAATAGCTCAAAGAACACATCACAGTCCTGAAACCTTAGAGGTCATCGCGCCTGTCAATATCAGAAAGAAACTGAAGCTCAAAGACGATGATACTGTAAAATTGAGGGTCGTCCCACTACATCTTGCTATCTGATTCTAGTGACCATAATCACCAGTAAGCGGAACAAATGCTACACCACCCCATCGTCTCTGAGAGATTTTCCCATCTTCTGATTTTTGTATCATCATTAGTTCTTGATAAAAACCTCTTCCTCCCACAGGTATCAACATTGTACCGCCCTCTGCCAACTGATCAATCAAAGGTTGAGGAACAGATGGTGCTGCTGCTGTGACAAGTATTCTATCATATGGTGCGTGTTCAGGAAGGCCTTTACCACCATCTCCATGGATGAGTGTAACACGGTCTTCGTATCCAGCTTGGCGCAGATTGAATTTCGCAAAGTCGATCAGATGGTCAACGATTTCAATTGTGTATATATGACCGGGATTTTGAAACCCCTTTGGAGCAACAATTTCAGCACATAACGCAGCATGATAACCAGACCCAGCACCTATTTCAAGAATCTTCATCCCTTCTTTTAAATCAAGAGCCTCACACATTATAACACACATATGAGGTGCCGAGATTGTCTGACCATGATTTATTGACAATGGATGATCATTATATGCCTGATTTCTCGCACTTTCAGGAATGAAATCTTCACGGGGTACTTTTCTTACCGCATTCTCAACAGCTTCTGTTTTCAGGTAACCTCTTGCTTTTAAACTTGCGATCAATCGCTCTTTCCGTGCTTGTAGTTTTTCATCAGGCATGTCAATCAATGTAATACTCTACATGCATTGATAAAAGCGTTAAGAAATAGAAGGAAGTATGCGAAAAATATCATTCACCGCGTATGGTCATAAGAACATAATTGGGTTGCACAAGTCCACACTAGAACTCACTTCAGACAGAGATCTGACAATAACTGGAACTTGTATAGTTGGAGTGAGAATGGACATGACACTGGATGATTTGGACAATGAGATTAGAAACTTAGCGAAGGATAATCAAACACGAATTGTTCTTAGAATGACTGTTGATAATCTTACAGAGATTATCACAGGCAGAGGTTCCTCCAGATTGACATACAATAATCCTATCAGTATGGTCGCAAGAACGAGTGTTTTCGAATGCGGCAGGACCTTAATGGTGAATGCAGATAAAGCCGCTTCAGACCTAAGTCGTGATTTTGTAAGGAAGCTTGTGATACCAGATACAGAAATACACTGTGAATTGCAATTCATCAGTGGAGGATGACATCAGCAACCATTTGGTATTCATACGGAGCGCTATCACGTACTCGTCTTACTCTTCCTATCGTCTTTATTGTCCTCCCAGTAGTCTGGACAAATTGCTTGACTCTATTCATTAGTCTATCTTCTGGATTTTCTCCACCCATGAAATCATAATAGTGTAAAATACCACCTGGTTTCAAAATGCTACAAGCATCCTTTACAAATTCGGCTGCACATGAGGGATGATTCATTATCACACGGTCAACATCATTTTCAGAGTGATTATTGGTAAACTCATAAGCATCAAGAACCAGGGGTTCAATTGTTCCTAGAAGACGATTCATTTTCATACTCTGTTTGAGCAGATCTATTGCAGCTGGATTGATATCAATGGCAACAATTTTCGCATTCACTTGTCTAGCAATATGTAATGGAAACGGTCCTACACCTGTGAACAAATCAACAACTAATTCCGTTTCTGCTACTTGTGATGCCACCCTGTTATGTTCCTCTAAGAGACGAGGACTGAAGTATGCTTTTGCTAGGTCAACAGCAATGCGACAGCCATATTCTATGTGAATCGTATCAGTCTTCTGAACACCAGAGAGGTATTCATACTCTCGCACTCTAGTGAGACCACCAATTGCACTTTTCTTTGCTAGCACGGTTTCAAAATTGGAATGAACTTGTAGGAATGCTTTGCCTATTTCGATGCGGTACGCCTGTAATTCCTCAGGTATCTCTATTACAGCAATATCACCGATCAGGTCGTACGCTCTTGGTAACAATTCAAGCTCTTTCTCAGTGAGAGTATCATCAAGTGCTTCTGCAAGTGTACCCGGACCATCCTTTACTACGAAGAACTTTCGTTCCCCAAGCCCATATTCAATCTCAGTAAAGTCTGAGGGGATATTCTTCTCTGATGTCCTTTTGGTAAGAGGAAAATAGAGAAATCCGTCTTCTTGTAGAATCTTATGTTCTGTATCAAGTAACCTACTTTCAAGAAGAACTTGCCTAGTTCTCTCTCCATCGATTGTCTTTACTCTGATGTAGGATCTTCGATTTTGCATCGGTTTCTTTCTAGCATATGTCACCTATGATAGTTATGCTTTCACTTTTTACAAGAAACGCATGTATTCCTGACCGGCACCGAGTTTTGTGCCAATCATCACCTGAAAGAAGAGGTCTCGCGAGTCATTCGGAGTGACCTGTTGAATAGTGCCACAGAGCTCAACCTCATCTCCTTCAGAAAAAATTCCGCTAAATGCACCATCATAGACCATGACTCTGTCAATACCTAATCCACCTAACTCATTCAGAGACGGGGATGTTCCTTTGTATATAGCAGGATAAAAAATACCATATTTGGCGTTGGTAATTTTGAATCTCAGTCGAGTAGGGACTTCAGATACCTGTTGGTAGGTTTCCGACCCATAAGAAACTGGTGCTTCATCAGGATGGAGAACAGGTGTGATTCCCACACATTGATTCTCTATATAGACAGCTTTTCGTTTTGAAAGCATGGTCATGATATCTCTCATTGGAAGAATAGGAATTCGTTTGTGTATTCTCTGAGCAGCTCGTTTCCATTCATGTGCTGCTCTAACTCTAATCACAGGAGAACCACTATCCAGAGAGGTAAAGTCAGTCCATAATCGTTGAGCATTCTCAAGCCCGTAGACATTCATGTTGACATCAGAAAATTTGGGATTATGACCTTTCCATAGTATACTTCCTGCTACACCAATATCATCTAAGTGGATGTCTAGCGCATCTTGTATCTCTTGAACAGCCTTTACCACGACTTCTTCCAATCTATCTCTTGGTCCAGATCTGCAGATCTCAGACAAGCGTTCTTCAGGTAATAGATGTTGAAAGACTGCATCATGAGGGACTTCGATGAGTTCTGTACCAAAATGCTCATCGAATGTGATATACTCAGTTGGAACTAATTGCATTCCATCTACTACGGATTCCACACTACCCCAAAAGTAACGCTTGTATGATGTGCTCTCAGTCTTCCAGTCACCGTTCTGACTTGGTATGTATTTCAAAAACGAAAGAATCCGGTTTTCTGGTTGAATATAACCCAAGACAATAAAAATTCGTCCATCAGAGTCCACAATGATGTCTCTATCACGAGCATCCAATTTATTTTTCCGTAGCGGACGATTCAAGAAGCCAGCACTCTCTTAACAAGTTGAGATAACTTTGAAGTAACTAAATTTGAAGTTTTACAATCCAGGAGCTTTAGGAATGAGAATCCTACATATATGTGACAGCCTTAATCCTGCTGGGATAGGGGGCTATGAATCATACCTTCATTATCTATCGAAAGAAATGACCAAGAGAGGACATATTTCAAAAATTGTCACACAATCGCCATCAACTGATAGGGTTGGCATTGAAGTTCAGGAGCATTATGATGTCCATTATCTTCCAGGTAATTTCCTTGAAGCTAGGAAATGGGAGTTCTTGTCTTTGCCAGAAGATGAGAGAGAAGAAGCTGCTGGAGAGATGTTTACTGAGGATGATATTGAAAGGTGTGTGAATATTCTGTGCGAGCAGCTTCTTACTGCGATTGAAAACTATAGCCCTACAATCATCCACGCTCACAGTACCTATGTCATTTTCAACAAGGTCCTCAAGCGACTCAGAGAATCAAAGTCAATTTCACAACCTTTGATACTCACTATTCATGGTCTGCCAAAACCACTGATTCTTCCAGGGTCTATCTATACGACAGATTATAGAGAACTGAATGCCCATTGCATAGTTGACATCGTACTTGGTGTGAGTGACACCGTCACAAATGCACTCAGAAGTGAGTTATATCCTATCTTCAGAGGAGAGATTCGAACATTATACTTGGGCATAGATACGGATGTATTTAGACCAATAGAAAATGTTGAGAAAAGATGGGATGTGGCTTTCATGGGTCGTCTGGAGCACATGAAATCTGTAGATCTCTTCCCCAGCGTCTTGAAGATACTTAGGTCTACCCATCCTAATCTGAAAATGATGATAACTGGAGAAGGGTCTCTAAGAGAAAAACTGTTTCATGACCTTGAAAAAAATGAGCTGCGAGAGATGGTAGAATACCTTGGTGTTGTGCCATATGAGCGAGTTCCAGAGTTATTGAATGCCAGTAGGGTATTCCTTTATCCTTCTCGAAGAGAGCCCTTTGGATTGTCAATAATTGAAGCGATGGCATGTTCTGTGCCAGTGGTTACATCAAATTTGTATGGTCCAAGGGAGATTGTGGCTCATTCATACAATGGTATGTCAGTTAATCCCGAGGACCCTATTCAAATATCAGATGCCATCAAAAGTATTTTAGATAATAGTAACTTGAGAGATTCTTTGTCACATAATGGACTGAACACAGTCAAGAAACGATATGAAATGAGAAAGCATGCTGATGCCCTTATGAAAATATACGGGAATTGATATTTCCTGGTCTTTATTTCACTACAATCCGCGTTACTTTATCATTTTTTCCCTCGAGGTATGATTTCAAGCTTCCATATTCCATCATCGATAGTATTACAACATCCATACCTGAAGTAATTTGGTCTTTTGCTGGAAGAATAGAATTCAGTTTTCCCTTCATTGCACCACTGGCATCGACAATTTCGCTTTTACCCATTTGTTCTAAGGCGTTGTCAATCTCGTTAAGATTGACTTCTGGGAAAAATAAAGCTGAAGAGTCAACTTTTGGATCAGAAGAGTAAATGCCTGCAACGTCAGAAGCAAAAATCACCCTTTTCGCATTCAATTCCTTTGCCACAAGGACTGCCATTTGGTCACCGCTCCCTACACAGAATCCCATCTTTGGGTCAATTAGAATATCTCCACCTAGAAGCGTTGGCATTCCCAAGGAGAGAAATCCCTCCAGAGGTTCGAAGAAATAACGTGTCATCTCTGTCTTTTCAGCAACAATCATGGATGATGGATACATTAGACAGACAGGAACTCCAGCACTCTGAAGTTCATGAACAAGCTTATGCCTGAACTCACCTACCTCAGATTGTGTTTTTGAGAGAGGCATAAGCTGTTCAGGCCCAGTATATCCTTTGTAGAGTTTGCGTTCAAGAACTGGAGGGTGTCCATAGGAGCCTACCCCTTGAATGAGAACCAGTGACTGAATTAAGCCTTGGTCCATGCATTCGCGGATTTCCTTACAAACAGACTTAATCACATCATCTCTTGTATGATATGGTTTGGTCTTGTCTGTAAGAAGAGAACCTCCTAGTTTGAGCACCGTCAGTTCTTGAACCATATATATTACCTCGAATAACTCATAGAGTCAATAGTGGGTATGGCCACCAAGCAGGGTACACAAATGTTAGTACTACCACTACAATAATCACCGCAATAGGCACGGTCCAATTGTCCAATCCCTTCGGAGATAGAGCCTCAACAATAGTAGCAATCAAGCTAATCACAAGAATTGGTATAAGCATCGCTACGGCATCAAAACTTGAAACCTCTAGTGAGAAAATGAGGAAGAGTACATAGCTAAACAGAAATGAGCCCACAAACATTGCAATAGACCCAACTACTGTTCTCTCAGATCCCGCAATTCCAAACTTTCGGTCCCCACCGTATTTCCTCCCAATGACATCAGCGAGACCATCTCCGCCAGCAACACACCCAAAGATGAGAAATGCCATAGGAGTAGCTCCAGCTGGTCCAGTGACTGGTACATAGAACCATAATATTGTAATTATAACAAGCATCAGTGCGTAGTAGAGTGTACCACCAAGAAGCTCTCGAGGGTCTCCAGACCTTGACATGGAGCCTACGAATGCCTCATTTACCATCTTTCCTGTGCCAATTGCGACAAAGAGTATCACGAACATCAATGGTGCAATCATTGCAAAATACCTACTGAACAGACCACCCGAGTATAATAACCAGGATACCAGAAAGACTGGAGCTGCAAAGATATGCACTATTTTGCGTGTCACATCAGCTGATACTTTTCCACTCTTCTCAATTGCTCCGTTGATCATCACGACTAATAGAACAAGAAAGAATGAGATGAAGAACGCGATTATATCCCAGATCAGTTGAAGATCTGGCCCTAACGGGTTGAATACCATTTTCATTCCCCTTTGGATTTATTCTCCAAGGAGGTTTTTCGAAGCGGCCTATAAGTATGTTGAGCATTCAAAAGACCATTTCGACAGAACACGAATCATTTTTGATAAGTATACATACTCTTGTACAACAACAATTATTCTAGTTCTTCCTTTTTACTATCAGAATGATTAGCACAGTTATAGAGGAGATTATGATACCTGAAAGAAGAATAAATTCACCGACAGCAATATTGGTGGTTGTGGTGGAATACTTTGTTGTTTCTGATGTGATCCAGTCAGGGATTTTGTTGTATGGATTTGTGCAAGGTTGGTAATCACAAATATCTACAGACTCGTTCACAATTTATGGTACGTACACAAATCCATCCGCATCATCATCAGGTCCTACCAAGTCACTCCAGTAGTTCCCCGAAACAATACCAAAGATTAGTGCAAAAGATGCTAGTTTCCAGAATAATTGTGTATTGATTCCAAGTCCCCACATTGTAAGTATATCTCCTTCTACAAAATAAACGACCTGTATTATTAGCGTGGAGAACAGCACAAACGCTTTGCAAAAAATTGGAAGGTTGGGGGTGAAGCAACGCCCCACCCCCGGTTTTTGTATCGGTGTATAACTAATGTCTACTAGAGTTTCTTCTTGCAGAAGAACCAATCCGCGCAGTCATATCCTTCTGCCAGTCGCTTCTCTGCGTCTGCGTGTGTCTTTGGAGGAGGAACGATGACTTCATCACCAGGAGTCCAATTTGCAGGAGTTGCTACCTTATGCTTATCGGAGGTCTGGAAGGCATCAATGACACGTACAATCTCTTGCATGTTGCGTCCGTTACTAAGTGGATAGTAAATCAATGCACGTAGTTTGAAATCAGGATCAATGAAGAAGACTGCTCTCACGGCTGCAGTACCACTCTGTGCTGGATGAATCATGCCATATTTCTTAGCCACATTCATACTGAGGTCTTCGATGATTGGGAATGGTATCTCTTTTCCAAGCTTCTCTTTGATTGCTCTTAGCCAAGCAATATGTGAGTAGATGCTGTCAATACTGAGTCCAATTAGCTTGACGCCTTTTTCTTTCAATTCTGGATAGATATCCGCAAAGGCCATGAACTCCGTTTTATGCCGATATTGGAATGAATCCAATCATCGAGTGCATACCGGAGTAAAATCGGCTGGATGCGAGAACAATATTACCCAGCTGTCTTTTGCCCATTCACTGAACTTGATGGGACCATCAGTCGTGACGGCTTCAAAATCAGGTGCTTCTTCTCCAATCAGGAGCATTCGTTTCTCGATATGTTCGGTTTCCATAATTTGTTGTCTCCTCTTTCCTACTGTGTAGTTAAGGACTCCAAGACGCCCCTCTACCATGCCCTAGAGGGGCAGTCTTAGAGATCGTTGATAATTATTGAGAATCATTATTATTTAAATCTTGTTATTAATAGATAATTGATGCTAAAAGAGAATCATTTATCAGTGTATAAGTATCAAAATGAAACCAAGATAACAATGACCGAGTCCGAGAGAATAGAAGATAGGACGGATCTTGTAGAAAGGATTCGACAAGCAGGGCATAGAGCCACGATGCAGAGGTTATTGATTTATGATGCCTTATGGGATGCTGGTTCGCATCCAACAGTAGCAGAGATTCACGAGCATGTTGTAAAAGAAGACCCTTCAATTGGTATGGCTACCGTGTATAAGACCCTACAATTATTCTCAGAGATGGGACTCGTCAGCGAGCTAGGAATAAGAGAGGGAGCTACAAGATATGACCCCTACACTGGGTTCCATGCACATCTGGTATGTAAGGAATGCGGGAATATCTTTGATTTCCCCTGCGATGAGATTAGCGAGATTATTAGTGATGTTGAGAACCAGCTTGGTTTCAAAACGGAGAATCAACGAATAGAACTCGAAGGGATATGTAAAGATTGTAGTCAATAAAGATTACAAGGAGGGCTAAGAGACCCTCCAAGGAGGATTATTCATCTTGGTCTTCACTTAATTTTCTAGTTACTTCATACCATATCCTTGTGAAAAGAGGAGTGAGAAGCAGGGCACTTGGTAGACCGACCGTCAACATGGGCAGCATCACAAAACCAATTGCCACAAGAGTAGAGTAGGATTCGACTGTTATGCCTATCACTACAACCATTAATGTGGTGAAAACAAACCCAATGACAGACAAGATGGAGAGTTTGCCAAGGGACTTTCCATTGTCAAATTGATAGCTTGTAAGACCAACCACCAGTCCTAGGATACCGTATGCTACTGCAGGAAGCGTCATCGTGATTATTAACCCCGAAAAGATGAGGTCGTATAGCACAACACCAAGGTATCCTGAGAGAAATCCTGCAAATGGGCCTCGGAATGCTCCAACTACCCCAATGATAGCAATAGATGGGAGCAGACCAAACTTAAACAGTGAAACCATGGTATATGGTAGAGGGATTGCTGAAAGTAACACGTAGAATACCGCACCAAGGATTGCATAGAATATTGTCCATTGAGCTTGTTTTGATGTCTGCATTTGTATTAGTTCCAAAATAACAATGTCTTCCTCGTCAGTTGCCGTTTCTTCTACAGCTTCAATTCGTTCTTCATTCATTTTGGCACCTCCTACTTTATCACCAACATATAATCACCAGGTTGAAGATTCAGAACATAACCCGCTCCAACTTGCGACAATTCACCTAATGATACACCACTTACATATGCTGTTGGAATATTATCGAAATTACTGAACGTTAGACTAGAAGCCTGGTCGACTTTGATATTCAGTAAAAATGCCTCTTTTTCTGCATCCCACTCTGCCTGATAGACCCAAATGTTGTCGTCATCTGCCGCACTGATATACGGATAGTCCCAGAACTCTGTTGGTCGCGCTTCAGCAAGATCCTTTATAGAAAACGGAGCATGTGCCCAAAGATAACCAAAAGCCATTACAGGTTGTAGAAATGGCTCTAAATCCATCGTGTCAAAATGCATCTCACGGTCATCTGCAGACCACACTTTGTTGAAATTATTATACAAAAAGTTCACAAGTCTATCACGAGTGACAAAGTCATCCATCTGATTGGCGAGGTGCATGGTAAACATGGTACCAAGAATATCGAATGTCCCGAAACCATCAGGGTTATTGTACGTGTCAATGATGTATGCCTTATCCGCAGATATGTCTTTCATGAAATGCTCCAAGAAGACAGGATAGTCATTGATAGATTCCTCAGGTTGAGAATATTGTAAGAAGGCAAGAGCCCATCCATTACAATACGATGAAACTTTGGGTTTCCCTGTCGTCACGTAGAGAGATTGAGCAGGTCCAGGAATGGTTGATGGAAGTCGTTCGGTGTTGTAGTAGACAGAGCTTGGTCTATCGACATAGTATCCATCTATGAACAGATCATATTCATCCTGCATCACTGTGTTGATGAAATTAAGTCCGTAATCCCACATCCCGCTTTCCATATACTGTGTTCCATACAGGTTATCATAGAGTTCAGTTGTGAGGATTGGAATTGAGTTGCATTGTGCAAAGACAATATAGGGTTCACAGGGAATAAGACCAGTACTCCATATACCTCCTTCCTTTGGATTGCCATTACCGTCAGTCTTGAGGGAGTTGTTCCAATCATTGACGAACCATGTGATTTCATCTCGCAACTCACCTGTTTTGAATGTTCGTTCGTAGAGGCTCTCCATGAGTGTGTAGTGTGCTGTCCACATGATGTTCGCTGGCCCTCTGAAGCCACCTGTATAGATTGCATTCGGGTCTTTGGGGTCATTAGGATAATAATAATCCACATAGTTATACTCAGGATGAGTCCACTCCTTGTACTCAATACTGTCATTACCCCACTCATCCACAGTAGTATTCATCTTCTTGATGAGGTCATAAGCAAAATTCTGATAGTACTCAGTACGGTAACCAGGAGTTGATTCGAAGAGCATAGAAACGGAGTAGTCCATGAATGCCAATACATAATGATGTAATCCATGATAATTCTCGGCGTACCATCCATTCCATTCTCCATATCCTTGGTATTCGTGGCTCACAATTGTGTCAAGATAGTTGAATATCGCAAGCATCTCATGATTCATTGATGGATATTCCGCAAAATTGTACGTGACTCCATCAATCACTTGGATACCAGTGGGTGTGACAGGTCCTGGAAGATTTCCAAATGACAGTCCTCCAAGAATGATACTTCCGATTATGACAACTACGAGGTATTTGTTATTCTTCAATGCGCTACTCATGAGTAGACCTCGGGAGATATTGCTGAATTTCATATTCAACATTAACGGCGGGATATATACCTTACAAGCGCGAAATTTTGAATTTCGTCATTTGTCGTAGACAGAAAGAGAGGATAGAATGAGGGATTAGCAACAGAACAGGTTATAGGTGAGATACTGTAACATATCTTAACAATGTCTTCCGAGGGCACTTCTAAGTCAAGTTTGCGTATATTATGTGAAAAGATATGTAGTGGTAGGGAGTCTTCAAAAAACAGAATCACTGAAAATGAACGGTTATACAGATATCTTCAAGCAGGAACTACAGTGATGTTATCAATAAATGCACTGCTGATTGTTCTTTCCCTCATCATTATGACGTGTAGAATGGTATATGCAGGACTTCCTCTTCTTGATGCGCTACCGATTGCCCTCTATATCTTACCATTGTTGTTCATTCTTCCGAGTGTCACATGGTCTTACTACCAGAACCAAAGTAGTCTGGCAGCAATAATAATCCTGATAATAGCATCAGTAATACTTGGTTTGATTTCACCACTAATCAGGTCGTTCATAGTATTACTTTCCGTCAATATTTTTGCAATTCTAATTCTACTCATCACTGGCAATCTTCGACCAAAGGGTTCGCTAAAGGAAACCGGAAAAAAGGGTATAGTTGTTTTGATTCTGTTAAATCTGGTAGCTCTCATGTTCCCTGTTTCGATCTTTGTGATGGGAGAATATCCAATTACTACTGTGAATGCATCTGATGAATATGCCCTCTATCTTGAAGTCCCTCTCTCATCCTTTAGTGATGGTTTTACAGTCCTTACTCCTGATAATTCTACAATAAATGCACTTACAGAGAATCAATTTGGAATTGACTTGCGATTTGACCCAATGCTTGAGTTCTCTTGGTCAATGTTAGAAATGTGGCTGTTGGCCATCAATGATACAGACTTGGGTTATTCGGTTACAATATCAGCTAACAGAACAGCATTCTTGGAAGAAAGGGGTAGTCATCTTGCTACAACCTCTGTTTTGGAAACACTATATGACACGTACATCTATGCAGTCGACAGACTATTTGAGTTCATTAATTCAAATAATGTCTATCGATGGCGTGGGAGTATTCTCCTTGATATGACTCTATCACATATTGAGTGGGAGACCATAATGGAGTATGTGAGAAACGTGGATCTTATGGGATTCAGTGTGTTCACAAGAAATGTATATGATTCAATTGATACATCAGTTCTTGAATCTTCAGCACGTAAGATAGAGTCTATGTGTTATTCCAATGCAACACAGTTCGGCTATTTGATTGAAAACTTTTTGATTGATGATTTCGGTGATTCGGACCCCGGAATCCTTGGACTCTGTGGAGTCAGTGAAACGATTCTCCATGGTCCTAATGCAAATGAACTGTTGTGTAGCAGAACTAGATTCTCAGATGAGATGAATGGTGATGTTGGAGAGTATTTTGTTTACAGTTATACAAAGTCATTACAATCCGTTGGTATTACAAATGTCCGTCTTGGTATAGTCGGTACGGATGAGAGTTCCCATCCCTACTCAACTGAGGTATATCAACAGATGGAGGAAGTAGCTGAGGATATTGTAGTAGCTGGGGCAAATGGTGCTTCGGTGATACGGATAGGAACACTTCCAACACTCATTGAATCCTTTGGAGAGAATGCAATAAGAGATCTAGTAAGCGAGATAGAAAAAATGAGCTCTGTAGAGATTACCTATACATTCAGAATCTTTGCTTTTCGTGCAGTCCTCATGATGATTGATTCGTACGACCCAATGAAACTATGATCTTCAGAACGATTCATGATAAGCCTTGAAGAATTCATCAGGTCCGTGACGGATAGTTTCGTTAAGAAACTCCCTACCCAGATTCTTATCAATTACTTCCGCCATATGTGCACCAGCAATATACCAGAGACGTTTTCCACCACTCATTTTATCAATAGTCCTCCAGTCTTCTTTCTTCACTGTCTTGACAAGACGTGTTTCAAGTCTGGTAAGATGATTGAAGAATTCATTCACTCTCTGGTTACGGGCACCTTTGTTAAGGAATATTTTGTAGTCCTCATGGGTGAGGGCATCAGCTGCTTTCCTGGGAGCAAGGGAAGCATACACTGCCAGACCCTCCATATGTGTACAATACCGAATCATTTCAGTGAGTTGTTTCGTGGTACGAATTGCTGAAGGGTCGAATATGGAATTATATGCCGTATAGACAACATGATGTAGCTCGTGCATTGCCATATGGAATATCTCGCGTGGGTCCTTTTCGAAGAGAGGATGTCCCAGATTTATGAGGGCATGCCCCTCTGAGACTATTCCAATATCATATCCTAGTATAGTGAATAGACGACAATTCAGTGCAGTACCTTCAGGAAAGTAGTTCCATAGATTTTTCAACAGTGTATCGAAAGTGTCCTGTTCATTATAGAGATATTGCAAGGCTGATTTCACTTTAGGTATTAAATCATCTTTTTTGGCGAGCTGTTTCAGTGTTTTCTTCCAGAATGGACGAATGGGATCTTTTGTGTTTCCAAATCTCCGTGCATGCGCATAGGTTCTCTTTGCAGCATCATGGCCTCCAATTTCTCTTAGGAGGTCATCGTTTGGTTTTGATATATATTTCAACAAGGGCACTATAAATGAAGTATCAATTTTAACTGATAAAGACATTAAACAATCACTACTCCCTTCCAGAGAGCATAATAATCAGGGAAATCCAACAATCTGTTTCAAGTATTCTTCTGACACGCATCTTAATATCGGCCTCTGGAAGGCAAGATAACAACCTTGAATGGCACTTAATTACCTTATGGAATAGTTATAGAGAGATTGCCACTATGGAGTTCTGGGACGGGGAAGCGCTTCTATGCTGTGGAAACTCAATTATTCAGGACTACTTTTGAGGTATTTGAAGAATTTTCTAAGTTTGAATCGTAACACAGAAGTTCTTTGAGTGATAGTATATGGTAATATGACTCTTTGGATTGTCAAGTTAAAAAACGGATTGGAGATTAAGCTTCGATTGATGACTGCAGATGATAAATACCAGTTGTTAGATATGTTCTCTTCAATGTCGGAAAACGCAACACAATGGGGCATGCCACCTTATACTGAAGATAGAATTACACGTTGGATAGAAAACATAGATCATCTCATCCCATTAGTAGCTTTGTATAAGCAGCGTATGGTAGGATATGCTTCTGTATACAAGCATCAACATCCCAGACTGATGGGAACTGCCGAGATGGGAATCTATCTGCATCAGGACTTCCATAGTCTTGGACTTGGAACTTTGATGACAGAAAAAGTTCTTTCTCTAGCAAAAGAACAAGGATTGCACAGGCTGGGTCTACAAGTCGTTGAAGACAATATTGCTGCTGTTATTCTTTACAAGAAAATAGGATTTAAAATAGAAGGCACAATGTTGGATGCCTATTTAGGACAAGATGGTAAATTCCACAATATGCTTGTCATGGGAAAAATAATAACGGATTCATAGATAGTAAATAAATTGGTCATCATCAGTTGCGATAAGGTTCATTTTTGAGTGAAAATTTGTTTCGTTTCAGGTCTAGGTATAAGTAGGATTAGGCTATTTGGACGTGCAAACTTCAAAGCTCCAAATAGACAAGTGTGGTAGGCAGGAAATGGAAACAGACTATGTTAAAGTATGGTTGACAAAAGTCAGATTTCCAGAAATTTATCCAGTCTGTTCAAAAAATGCAGATGAAGTCACAACAATTACCATGAGTGGATTGAGCTACCTTGACAGTTCACCACATGTTGGGTTATTAATAAAATCGTGAAGTGCTGCACGTGTGCGATATCAAGGATATGTACCAGGAGGGGGTATGCTTCAAAAGCTCAAAATTCCTACATGTAGTGAACATAAATATGAAGAGATCCCATCAAGAATCAAGGTTTATTGGTTTACCTTTGCTGCAATCTCTATAGCACCAATTATTTTGCTCTTCTACAGTACAACAAGTGCGTTCTATCAAGGTCAAAACTTCATGCCCAACCTCATTTCGCTTCTATTGGTCATGGGCACCTGTCGGCAACCCTTTCACTGCTATCGTTCTATGTCTATTTTCCGCGAGCATTCCAAAGGCATTTCCAAATAGTAGCAAGCTCGATGGAAGAAGTAGATGTTATACTCATGTGTATCTGCAATATTGAAGCACTCACTTTCTACAAAACGTGCTCCACAAAGAGCGCTATGTTTTATAATGAGGTTTATCTGTAGGGAACTCTTCAATAGTTAGAAATTGTGAGTGATTCAAATGATAAAGACAAAAGTTACCGAACTCTTGGGATGTAACTATCCAGTTATAGTAGGTACCATGGCAAGAATTACAAATCCTGAGTTTGTTGCGGCATCCAGCAATGCGGGTGCTTGTGCGGTATTGGCTAGTGCCAACTATAGATCTCCTGACGACCTCCGTGATGCAATAAAGAAAACACAGTCACTCACAAATCAACCATTTGCCGTTAATATCAATCTGTTTCCAGCTCTAATGCCTCAAGAGAAACTAGAAGATTATGTAGATGCCACATTGGACGAAGGAGTGAAAATCATAGAAACAAGTGGTCATAAGGCTCCGGAGCATCTGGTTCCTAAGTTCAAAAATGGGGGTGCACTATGGATTCACAAGTGTGCAGGAGTTAGATATGCAATAAAAGGAGCCTCTTTGGGTGCGGATATAATCACCGTTGTTGGTTATGAGAATGGAGGAGCCACCGGAAAATTAGACATCGGCACTATGGTAATGACACCATCTGTAGTTGATGCTCTAGATGTTCCCGTCATTGCTGGTGGTGGAATATCAGATGGCAGAGGTGTTGCTGCGATTTTAGCATTAGGTGCTGAAGGAGTCATCATGGGCACAAGGATAATGGCTACGAAAGAGTGTCCAATTCACGAAAATCTGAAACAGGCTTTTGTTGAAGCTGCTGAAACTGATACCTGTCTAGCTTTGCGCTCTGTTGGAAACACTCACAGAATTTGGGACAATAAGGCTGCACAGCATGTGTTGAAGCTAGAAGGTCAAGGTGCACCCCTCTTTCAACTCATTCAAGCCGCTTCTGGAGATAAAGCAGAAGAGATGTACAAACATGGGGATATTGACCATGGGGTTGTGAGTTGTGGTCAGGGAGTAGGTCTGGTCAAAGACGTTCCAACTGTTAAGGAACTATTAGATCGAATAATGGAGGAAGCAGAAGAAGTAATCTCACAACTTGGTAAAATCTCAAATTAGTCACATATGGAATTTGCTCTAGAGAGGGGGTCGCGAACAGATACTAATAATCAGGACAAACCTTGACATTGTTGTGTA
>CAZSWP010000009.1:0-97057 GCA_964610875.1 uncultured archaeon | reverse complement strand
GCATGGTAATCCCGGCATTGGCGCAACGAAGAGCTCTGCATACGTTCCACTCAAGTAGGAGTGCTATGAGCATCAAATTACGTGTAAGAAGGTTTATCCTTCCTCTTCTTAATATATTTTAGGACGTCTTCAGCCGGAGGTAGTCCTTCCTTAACCAACTCCTACAAGTCCCCCAATTAGGATTCATGTCTATTTTAGTGTTAGACCTGTGTGTTTCGCATGAAAAATTACTTGGTCTGTTCTAATCTCTACTAATTTCTCACTTGAAAGACCGACGCCATGACCAGCTCCTCGGTCAACTTTGAGAAGTATTGGATGATCAGTGTCATGCGACTCAATGGCTTCCTGCATACTCGCTGCCATCTTCATCGCATGAGAGGGGTCAACACGTATATCACCCATTGCAGAATAGAATAGAACCGGCGGATATGTTGCGTCTTTTCTAACATTGTGATAGGGGCTGTACGGGTATAACCAATCAAATTCTTCCTTAACTTTAGGATTGCCCCAATAAGACATCCATATCTTTGCAACAGTAAATTCTGGATACCTCAACATATCTAATAGTGGCACTGCACAATAGACCGATGCATAGAGTTCGGGACGTTGAACTAATATAGCTCCGACAAGGAGACCACCTGCACTTCTGCCCATCATAGCCGTTGTTTCAGGAGAGCCATATCCATTATTATGTAGCCATTCAGTGGCCGCGATGAAATCATCATAGGTGTTCTGCTTATTTGCTCTGCTTCCCATTTTCTCCCAGTCCTCGCCAAATTCGCCGCCACCTCTAATGTTTGGTATGACTAACACTCCACCACGCTCCAACCAAATTGAATATTCCGGATGAAACATGGGCGTATAAGGTATCCCACCATTTCCGTAACCACGTATCAGGACTGGAGTTTTTTTGTTTGGCACGGTGTCTTTGTGGCTGATCACGAACATGGGTACTTTTGTCGCATCCTTTGATTCATACCAAATTTGTTGCACCGTGAATTTTTTGGAGTCCGAGTTTACTTTTGGAATATAGAACGGCTGCAGCCCCTTTCCTACCTCGTAAATCTGAATAGAGTCAGGTTCAATAAAAGAGGATATCGAGAGATACAGTTTCTTTGTCTTTGGACATGTTCTGATGTAATTAACAGTCACAGGAGATGGAAACTCAATCGAATCAATGAGGGAACCGGATTCTAAATCATGGATTCGGATTCCGCTACTCGCGTCTTCAAGTATTGCATATGACAAGTAGTCGTCAGTGGAAACCTTTCCGATTTCAATAGGATATTTGCTCTCTTCCACAACAATCTTGCCTTGAGGGATATTCTCCACATCAGATAATTCTTCAAAGTTGTATCTAAGAATTCTACCATTCTTAGCACCGACAAAAGTCACAAGATAAACGCAGTTCTTAGAGAGATATGCACCACTCACCTTTGAATCGCTCTCTATTATTGGAATCAGTTTTGAATCGACTGACTTACTTGTGATATAGATATCAGCTGAATTATACCGCCAGCCACCAAGTAAAATCCATCCATGATCAGGATAAGTACGAACAAAAGAGATCTCGGTAGGGGCTCTACCATCTCCGAAAACCTTTGGATCATCATGATAATCCGTCCCCAGTGTATGAAAATACACATGTTTGTAGTAATTCATCTGCTCTTCACTGACTGTCCCAGGCAGTGGGTATCTTGAATAATAGAAACCTGTGTTTTCTTTGTTCCAGGCAAGGCTAGCCCATCGTGTCTTTGGTATAATATCACTCAGG
Organism: uncultured archaeon; assembly: GCA_964610875.1. Classification (GTDB taxonomy): domain Archaea; phylum Asgardarchaeota; class Thorarchaeia; order Thorarchaeales; family Thorarchaeaceae; genus CAZSWP01. The sequence goes on along the minus strand of CAZSWP010000009.1, from coordinate 95,283 downwards.
TTCTTGTTGGTTTTCAGATCAAATACATGAAGAACGCTATCTTCGGTACCCAAGTCAGATATGCCATAAGCAATATATCTTCCATCCCAAGAAGGATAAAACCAATCAATTGAGGTGGACCCATCTGGATTGATTTCAAATGGGTTGATTATCTCTACTCGTTTTCCATTTTCGCCATCTTGATAACACAGAATTGGCTGATTTGCACCGGCATTTTTGTACATGTAGAAGAATCGAACTCCATCAGAGGTTTCACGAATATCAAGGGAGAGACGTCCCTCTCCTATGATTGTTTCAAACTCAAGAAGTTCTTTGGTTCTTCTACTGACAATATCTCTTCCAGAGTAACAACTTAGTACAGATTTTGCGAGCTTGTTTTGCTGATCAATCCAGTTCTGCACTTCAGGATTTGAGATATCTTCTAACCAGCGATAAGGATCTTCTACCTTTACACCATGGTAGTCATCGATGACATCCTCCCTCTTTGTTGCCGGATAGTCTATTTTCATCCACTTCCCTCATTGCAAGTGATGTTCAGGATGCTTACTGGAACCTGTTAATCAATCTATGGGATTCCTGTTGGTATACTGTTTTAGAACACGTGTTCTAAAATAATGCCATCATAATGAGTATCGAAAGAACACTCTTGTTATTTGAATGAATGAAATAGTAAACGATATAGAACAAGCAGGTTGTATCATATAAATAAAATATTGATTAGAATTATTTAATGCGAATAGGAATGTTATCTGATTGAAATGTATCCAAAGCCTTTGACTGATGATGACTGGAATAAAGGGCTTGATCTTTTACGTTTGTTTCGTTATGAACGAGATAGTTTTTGTACAAACGAATGCATTTTAGCGTAGATATGAATAATAGAAAGTCAAAGCAGGCAAAAAGTATGTATGACCACCAAATTCTATCTGGAGATGAAACCAAGTTGGTTGCATGGAATGACGATGATGAACCAGCTTTGATTCTCGATGCGGATTCAGGAGAGATACTAGCCACAATCGTCGGAAAATATGATAGCTACGCCTGGTTTGATAACGATACCAAAATTATGGCACATGATAATAGAATTACCGTGATTCTGGACGCGATTACAGGGGAAATAATCAGATTTGTTGAAGCCTATCGTTAGTTCATACCTTCACTCATATCATGATTAGACTAATCAACAAATAGATATCGCCGGTTAGTTCATATCGGATAGAGCTATCTACAATAGCAAAGAGTTGACTTGCGATGAGCTCGGGAATCAGGGGCGACACACTTTTTGTAATATCAGTGATTATCGGAATCATTCTAGCAATAGTTTCTGTTGTGATGTGGAGAATAGATCAGACCATTGCTTATGCATTAATGGTAGCAGCTTGGGGTATCCCGCTAGTTGTATACATGAGATACAAAGAAGAAGTTGACCTTGACGATTTTCTACCTGAAGTAGAAGAAGATGAAGAAGAATATGTACCTGAGGTAAAAGAAGCAAAAGTAGTCCTGAGTGAACTACCCATAGAAACCATTGAGGGGATAGGAGATAAGTTTGGAAAACTACTCCGTGCAGAAGGAATTGATAGTGTCCAAGATTTAGTTAATGCAGATGCAAAGAGAGTTGCTGAAATAACGGGAGTCAGGTCACGTCAAGCAGAAAGATGGATTGCTATGGCACGCTTTGCAGAGCTTGAAGTAATATCTGAAGAAGATGCAGAAGCTATCGTTGTTGCTGTAGGAATTCAAGACCTCAAAGGACTTGCAAAAGCAGACGCAAACAAACTTCTAGTTCAGATTCAGAAAGCAGTCGCACAAGAGAAGGTGCGAATACCAGCTGGTTACGAATTCACCCTAGAAAAAGTGAAGAGCTGGATTGCTGCTGCAAAGAAAGCTTTGTGATGCAATTCAAGCATTTGGACTATGGGAAATCCCATGTGCATTTACAATAGTTAATTAATATCTGTGTGAATCTTTTCTTATGGAATCTATAACATTAGGTGGCGGATGCTTCTGGTGCATTGAAGCGGTATTTCAAGAGATTAAAGGAGTAAAATCCGTCGTTTCAGGATACGCAGGTGGCCATACAAAGAATCCGACCTACAAAGATGTGACAGCAGGAAAGACAGGTCATGCTGAAGTGTGCCAGATATATTATGATGAAGAAGATATCAGCTTTGATGAGATACTCGAGGTCTTTTTTGAAGCACATGATCCTACGACATTAAACCGACAAGGTGCAGATGTAGGCACTCAGTATCGCTCAATAATCCTCTATCACTCTGAAGAACAGAGAGAAAAAGCAGACCAGTACATAGCCACACTAGAGAAAAGTGGAAAATGGAAGAATCCGATTGTTACTGAGATTATGCCTTTGGAAGAATTCTATCGTGCAGAAGATTACCATCAAAATTACTATAGAACTAATCCAAACCAAGGATACTGTCGTATTGTGATCAAACCCAAATTGGAAAAAGTGAAGAAGACTTTCCAACTAAAGCTCTGATAGCTAGTATTTCTAGCAATCGAAAAGCATTAAGGAGGTTCATTCTTCCATCTATCTTGTTGATGGTTGGTGATCTTGCGCTACCACCATTCAATTCTAATGAAGTCTGATAGCAACTGATTTCGTTTGGGAGAGGAAAGATTTGCCTAGGAAAAAGAAGTCATCAAGAAAGAATCTCTACGTACTAATTGTCATTCTCATTGTTGTAGGTATTTCAGTCGTAGCCTGGCACGATGGAGTAATTGGAGCCACATCGATACAAGATATCAATGAGGGAGATGTAAACACTGGAACTGTTGTAACAGTGAAAGGAGAAGTAACAGCAATTGTGTCGCTGCCAATACTTGGAACACGGGTCTTCATCGCAGACCTCGATGATGATAGCTATGGCTTAACTTTTGAGTGGGATGGAGATATCCCTGCAGTTGGTTCGATAGTAGTGGTCAGAGGAGAAGTCAATAGCATCTTTACTCTGACAGATGTCACATCGGTCCAAGTTGTCTGGATATTCAAATAGAACAGTAATGCAGTGGTGCGATTATCCAAATCCACTGCTCTCTCATTATTTTGATACTAAACAAAATCCTGCTTTGTGAGAGGTATGAAGTATCCTCTAGTGATTTATCCAGATAGAGATACAAGCACAAAACATGATTCTAGATGGGGCTTCTATGTACGCGAAACATAGCACGGTTCTGACTGAAGTCAATCTCAAGCTCTTTCATACGTGAGTTATTTGCATAATAAAGAGGTTGTCGCATATCTTCGAGGTTTGGCATCTTCTTGCATAGTCTAGTATCATAGAGTCTGCGGAGGGCATCAGAAACAGTTCTTTGTGATAAGTCGACCTCGCCACGAATTTGTTTGGGTGTCATGGGACCCTTATCTGTTAATTCACGAAGAACTACGACTGAGCTCGCAGTCAAACCAAGTCCAGCAAAGACATCGGCCATTTTTTTCCACCATTTACATCGGACCACGGCAATTTGACCGCCATAATCTTGCCGTAGACCAATATTACGTACGGCAAATCCCTTAAAAAGACTTTTGCCGTCAGCAATCTAGCGATAAAACGCAGATTTATGATGCCATGAATATTAATTCGGCATATGTGCTCAGGGATGTGATGTGTTGTCAAAGGAATACGATCTTGACAGGAAGGATTTGAAAATCCTTGATGCACTGGACAAGATGGGTGGCAATGCAACAGCTCTTGAGATAGGCGAGAAAATCAAAGTACCAGCACGAACAGTTCGTTATCGAATCTCAAAATTAATGGAGCGAGGAATACTCCTTCCTTCATTCATGCAGACTTATGAGAGGAGGATTGGCCTAGGAGAGAGAATACTGATTGTTCAGGAGGCCCCCGGGAGAGGTGCAGAACTAGAAGATCTTATGTCAAAACTACCCATATTCTACTGGTATATTCCCACTCATGGGAAATATGATGGTTATCTTATTCACACGGTATACGACCTCACTCATCCAGAAGCTTTGGATGATCTTACAGAAGAGTTGAAAGGAGCAGGTCTCATCAACAAGTGTAGTTTCTTTGAGATTGTCGACTATAAATCAAAAGAGATTGATTTTCAACAATATAGGCCAAGTGGTGAATGGGTCTGGGATTGGAAGACATGGATAGATGATATTGAAGACAATCTCACAGACGATGTTGAATCTCCGATAGAGCTTACAGCACACGGTGACATTCTAGACTATGATAATATTGATGTCACAATAGTAAGGCAACTCAAGATAGACCCCGATACATCTGCAACTGCATTATCCTCTCTGACTGATGTGCCAATTGAAGAGATAAGAGAACGAATTCAGAGACTCAGAAAGAGTGATGTTTTGAGAGGAGTCAAAAGAGCCTATGGATTTGTAGGAGATCTGCTCTGGTTCTCATGTTTCATAGACATCAATGATTCCATACCAGGTGTTCTCCATTCTATACTAGACATGCCATTTCCAGGGATAGTTCTGATAGAGGACGACTCGAAATACTGTATCAGAATGGGTCTTTCAACAACAGACTTGAAGCATTTCATGCAAGGATTCAGACTAATTCGTAGCAAGCTCAACTCATACTCATTTCAGTTCCATCTCCCGGACCTCATCGACTCGGAGTATCTCCAACTCTTTGATTTGTTTGATAAGGAGAACAATTGTTGGAAGATTCCTGTTCAAGACTATATTGATGTGATCAGGAATCATTACAAACGCTAATTGACAGTACAGATTTGAAACGGTTCTTTGGAGGCCACATCACGAATTTCCCGCCAGAATGAAAATTTTAGTCTGTTATGATATGGACCTCTAAGCAATGATAGTTTCGTGTTTTAGTTCTTCCTTCTGATTGAAAGAAAATTCTCAAGAAAAAGTATGCCGAAGATGAAATCTCCAGTAACTACCAGAACAACCCAAATTGATGCCTGTAGTAATAGATAGTAATACATTCCAATAACAAATACCCAGCACTTCTCAAAGATTGCAATCATCACCAGTCCATGGTTTTTAGTCATATCAAGACTGATGAAATAGAACCCCCAACCAAAAGCAAAGACTAGTCCCATGAAGCAATCGAACCATAAAAGAGTAGGAGGAACGATATTTCCCGAGATTAAGAAGTAGTCTGAATTAATCCTTGGTAGCGATAGAAATGTGATTGCTAGAATCCAGTTCCATATCGCTGCAATAGAATACATGAATTTATGATATTTTGCTCTGTTCAAGACGATCACCAGATTTGTGGATTTATTGCAGAGCGATATTTGAATGCTAGGGAATCATTTCCATGTTTTTTGCAGTGTCAATGTTGCTTTTTGCGATGTCAAGCTCGGGATCGATAGTAAGAGCTTTATTGTAGCATTCCAGAGCCCGTTTTACCTCTCCTTTCTCTCGAAGAGCTACACCCAGGTTGTTCCAACCCTTTGGATCTTCAGGCATTAGTTCAACATACCTTTCTAGAATAGTAATTGCTTCAGACCATTTATCCTCAGACCATAGAGAGTATCCATACCTGTAGAGAATAGATGGTTGGCTTGGTTGCACAACAAGACTCAATTTGTAAAAATCCGCAGCTCGAAAATAGTTTTCAATATCATACAAAAGGTCACCAACATGATTCATTGCCTTTATTGATTCAGGATGTAATTCGATGGCCATATTGAGGCTTGTACAAGCCGCATTGAATTTGTTTGTCTTTGCTTGACATATTCCTCGAAGCTCCCAGACCTCATATTCATCCTCATCAGTTTCAATTAGTTCAGATGTGACAGAGAGCACTGTTGAACAATCATCATTCTCCATGGCGGCTCGTGCCAATGTCAACAAATGTTTGAATTCACCTCCCCCATTTTTTTTGTAAGATTTCATGGATTGTAAGGCATCCTTGAATTCGCCCATAATATACTCAAGCGTCCCCAACTTTGCCCATATTTCAATAGCATTTGGATCAACGTTAACCGCTTCTTTGTAACACGCTCTTGCTTTGGTCAGATTTTCAGAATCATGATAAACCTGAGCGAGAACATCCCAAGCACGGACATTTGACCCATCAATCTTTAGAGCAGATTTAATTGCTTCTTCAGAGGCAGGAAGTTCACCAAAGTGGAGGAAATGCTTCCCCTTTTTTATCAACGATTCTACTGCTTTCTGTAAATCATCTTCCATATACATACACGCATCCAAGCCCGGTTTCAAGTGTTGGTTTCCAATGAGCACATCCGTTGATGTGAGAAGATCGCTATGAGGAGGGTCCAAGCGACTTGAGTGTTTCTAAGTTAATTATGTTCTAAACAAATCGTCCTTTTCTAGTTTTGTTGTTCGAAGAGAGAACCTAATTGAAAAATCACATTGATACGAGTAGGTGCAGACAACCGTTCATGACTATCATCAATATCTTCATGTAATGCACTATGACTGTGTAATTGACTGGTGATAACTTGGTAGATCATTCCATAAACATTCCAGCGATTTGAGTATAGTCAAGAATTGATGAGAAAAATGTAGAATTGCTATCATAAATCGAATAGATTGAAGATATTAAATGATAATATAGTCAGATATTCAGACAAATTACCTCTATATACTGAAAATGTCATCTCATACTGCAAAGGGACAAGCCGTTTACCAAAGAAAGCGGAATTTTTGGTTATTGGCGAAATGAAAACAACAATGTCGGGAGGTACGACATGCATACAGATACTGCATCAGATACCAAATGCTCTTGTAGTCCAGTATGTGGACGAAAGGGCTGTGTGATGTTCTACAAAGGAAACAGATGCCTCTTTTGTAAGCCAGCACGGGATGTCTTAGATGAAGTGATAGCAGATTTTGGAATGGACTTCAATGTTGTCTATGAAGTAGATGTAGAAGAAGAGTCAGAAATTGCTGAAGAGGCTGGAGTCATTGGCTTGCCTACGATTCAGATATGTGATAGGAGTATCCTTGGTGTTCCAGATGAGGGTAGTATACGTGATGCTCTGCTTCAAATTGCAATGAAGACTTGCTTCTGTGGATGATTGTGAAGCATTTATCCAATTTCTCAGATTCATTTTCTAGAGTATATAGAAAACCACAGTATTCATCGCCAGCCATCAAAGTCCTAGTTCTGTTAAGACGGAGTTTAGGATGAAAACATGGAGCTGTGACAAAATCAGTTTTGCACAGCATGATTTCACCCAAATCACTAGCATCAAGCTCTCTAAAGATATCAGCCCAGAGGCATTCGGTAGTATGGAACTCAATTTTATCTTCCTTCTGTTCAGGCCAGACGTCACTTTGAGTCTGTTTTGAGAAGTCGTTTTCTTTTGTAGATTTTAGAAAGTCCCTCAATTCTTCAATAGTTTCAGGTTTATTCTCTAGTTTTTCCATCCTGGCTGTACAACTCTCAGTGGACCGTTTTGCATAGAACTCCTCAACGGCTTTGTGAACATTCTCTTTTCCAAAAACCCGTTCGAGTTCTCGAATTAGAGAGATACGTCCTTCGTAGATGTTCTTCAACAAGTCATAGTAGGTTATCTCATATTTATCATGGAGTTTATGACCTTCCTCTTTACTCATCTTTCTTCACGTGATTCCTCTAATCAAAATCAAAAATAAGAGGAGATTCTTTTACGCAATGCAATTAGAGGTCAACCCGTATGGTTTCCCAACGAACTCTTCCAGCTTCAACAGCTTCTTTGATCATTCTCTCAGTACGGTTAAGTGACGCATTACCTGTCTTTATGTCTGCGAGGACCACTGTAATAGGGTCATCGGATTTCAAGTCTTTAGCAGCGGTATAGCCATCGAATATCAGATAGTCTATGGGAGCACCAATGAACCGTGCATCAGATGGTTCAAAGGGAAAAATGTCCACAAACAGTGGAACCATGTGCTCTGCAATTTTTCCCTTCAGAACATGGCGACTCCTCTGTGCAGCATCCTTTCTAACTGATGATTCTTGTTCAGCCCATAGAGCTCGAAATTCAGCTTCAACCTGAGAGATTCTATGGCGCAACCGCATACGCAATGCTATATACACTATAGCAGTAATGAGGAGCCCTATAGATAGTCCAAGTAATGTGTCTTCGAAGGCCATACTTGTCTATGTACATCATTGCATATATTCTCAGGTAATTGTGGGATGATATCTAGGTATCATTTCATGGAAAACTATGCTGAATTCCAATACATGTAGAGTGTACAGAAAAAAAGAGAGGGAAGAAGGGGAGACCCCTTACTTCACATAGAATGGAGTACCAAGCAGATCTATCATTACTGGACAACTATCAGGCTGCTCAGCAATGACATAGGGTCTTGCATAATCGAATGCATCCTGCAAGTTATTGTAAGGACCATTCAGAATTCCTTGGTCACCAAAGTAGTAGAAGAACAGAGTGTTCTGTAAGTCAAGATAATCCCAGCCATATTGGTCAGCTTCTGCGGCATCAATATAGACGACTCCAATTCGGGTTTCATAGGATTGATCGAACATACCACCACTATGACAGCTGCAATAAATCATTGCAATATGATTCGATTCCATCTCAGCAACTTTACCAGAAACATATGAATCACTAATGGCATAAAAGTCCCAAGAGACCAGACATTCGTCATATCCATCAGATTCAACATCTGTGTCCCAACTACCATCCTGAGTTCTTGAACCATGACCTGAAAAGAAGAAGACTACTTCAGAATCTGGACCTTCATTGGCAACTAGCCAATCAAAGAGTAGCAAGAAGTTATCTTTTGTCCCAGCAGCATTAATGGCCAGAGCAATATTATAACCTTCATCTTCAAGAATCGCCTTCATCTCAAGTGCATCATTTATGAGCTTCTGATACTTGATTACAAGCACTCGCTTGTATATGTCCTCTGGGCAGAAGCATTTAACGCGGAAACAAAATCTTGGCGTGCCGACAGAGAGTTCTGCTTGGAAACTCCTTTGAAACAAACCGGGCTCCTTTAGTGAATTCACAAATTGTCGAAACGATAACAGCTCATTTTAGAAAGACTAAATACCTGCTCCACTTCAATGACCGAATTACATTAATGCAAGCCTTCGAGAAGGATTGACCAGATGAGAAATCAGACCAAGCTCATATTCATTGGAGCCATCTTTATGATGTTCCTTTCGGGAATCATCATAATGGCAGTCTTCGATGATGTTGAAGGCCCTTTGATATATCAGATAGATGTGGTTCCAATTGAGCCAGTAGCTGGAGATACCATCAGTATCACAATCTATTGCATTGATTCATCAGGAGTATCTGCATCAGATTTATACTACACTTATGATGGCGAGGAATGGTTCTCTAGGGACATGGAGTTCTTTATATGCCTCTGTATTGCTGGAGGAAGATGGGTGGCAAGTTTTAGCACTCCAAGTGATGCTAGTTCGATTCAATTCTATGTGACCGCATATGACAACTCTATCAATGCAAATCCTAGTGACTCTGAAACTCTAACAATTCAAATGGAAGCTTCATAGAAAGGTGATTACATGAAACTCACAGTGATTCTCAACATTCTAATTATAATCTTAGGCGCACTTATCGCCCTTGCTCCTTGGACATTCGCACCAGTCTGTATGACCGAAATGCGCTGTTATTTCACTAGGGATGTAGAAACAGTGCTCGGAATTTTAGTCATAGTACTAGGTGTTATTGGTCTCATGAAACCTGAATAGTCATTGGAGCGATCGTAAATGCTTAATTCCGAGCAGAAGAGAAACTTACAGATTTTATTCGTCATCTTTGGAGTCTTTGGGATCTATGCATATACAACTTTGGCTACTCCAGTGTACCATTATTGTGATTGGACTGGGCTTGAAATTCAAGAAAGGATAGGACATGAAGTCACATTTACATTTAGTAATGGTACACGCAATTTCTATTGTGGTGTCAATATTTCTCTCCTAGCTTTCTCTGAATTGAAGAACCAAGGGCAGTTATCCATCTTAGAGAATGTAGAAGTAAGATGTCCTATGTGTGGAATGTTGATGGATTGGAATGACCCAATGATTGTGTGGGTCTACGCAAAAAGTTATGAAAATCCTACTACTGGCGAAGCAACAATTGTGCCACTCTGTGAGGATGTTCCTGAAGCGGACTTGTGTGAGAGTCACTTTATTGACATATATGGAGGGAATATAATTTCCAATCCATATGTCTGGGATTAGATGGTCCAGAATGAATCGGCAAAGAATTATGATCATAGTTCTTGTTGGAACGGTTGTATTCAATATTCTATTTTCACTCTGGGCTGTATTCAATGTTGATACAACTTCTTGGTTTCTTATCGATTTAGGACCAGCAATCATACAAGATTCATACTTCTATGGTGCACCATCGCTTGAGTCACCATTTGGTATGATTGGAGACGTCCCAGGAGGGTACTCCCTGTATAATGGAGGAGTTTTCGATGGGTTCAAAGAAGTTAATCTATCAGAATGGATGATTGGTAATGAACTGATAACATTTGGAACACCACCAATTGACTATATGCCAATTATTCTTGCAATTGCATTTACAATGCTACCTCTAACCATAATTCTTGTCATCGGGAGGAGATCATATGGGTCTGCAAAGACATAGTAATCTAGCAGCTTATGCTTTGGGAAACGTACTGAAGTACTACCTGAGGACCGTTACGATAGTATTTGCGATAATTATGGCTTCATCTCTTCTCTGTTCAACAGAGTTCATCAGAGAAGGCGTTGAACAGGACATTAGTAGGTCTCTCGAGGAAGGACCAGATATTATTGTCCAGAAACTTAGCGGGGGTAGACAGGTAGAGGTACCAGAGGTTTGGCTTCAAAATATGAGTGATGTAGCAGGAGTAGCAATTGCAACACCTAGGGTGTGGGGATATACAGACATAGGAAGTGGTAGTCTTCTTACAGTGATGGGAATAGAACCAGAAGAGTATCAGCAAGCGGCAAACGTTGTTGGAACGGATGTGTTAGAAAATGGTCGGTTTCTCAATAGCTCCGATTACAGAAAGATGATTGTTGGAGAGGGAATTATCGATCTCATGAGGGCTTCCGCTGCAAGAGTGGAAGTTGGAATCGGTTCAGTGCTCTCATTAATATCTCAAAATGGTTCACTTCTCGAGTTTCAAATCATTGGAATATTCTCATCTCAATCCAAGATATTCAGCTATGACTTGATTTTGACTGATATCCACGGTGCAAGAGAAGTATTTGGGCTTTCAAACGAATCAGTCACAGATATAGCAGTATGGACAGATTCTGGTGCGTATCTTAACGATGTGGCATTCCGGCTTGATACTAGATTTTCGGAGGCACGCATTTTATCCAGAGATGCAATAAGTGATAATATGCTGAAGACCTATGGTGGAAGAGCAGGAATAATTAGTCTAATTTGGACAATGATGATTATCATAGTTCTCCTGATTACATTCACAGTTTCCAGTGCTGGTTCTGATGAAGTAAGAAGAGAGGTAGGGCTCTTGAAGGCACTCGGATTTGACACGGTGGATATTATAGAGATACGAATGTTTGAAACATTCACTCTTGGATTACTAGGTGGAAGTCTTGGTATTTCCTTTGCCATCATTTATACTTACATACTAGGAGCCCCATTACTAGCGGGTTATCTTTTGGGATGGAATTTGCTACTGCTTAATGCAGGAATTCCTCTAGCAATATCACCTGTTACATTGTTCATCATCTATACCGTCTCGATTATTCCGGTCATGGCGGCATCGGTCATACCTTCTTGGCGGAGTTCCATTGTTGAACCAGACATAGTTCTGAGAGGTGTGTGATATGACTACTCTTGTGAGTGTAACGGATATCTGGAAGATATATGGTGCAGGTACAGCGAGGGAGGTCAATGCCCTCCAAGGAGTAGATTTTCAAGTACATGAGGGTAGGGCTGTGGCAATAGGGGGACCAAGTGGGTCTGGAAAGACCACATTGTTGAGCATTATTGGACTGTTGACCAGACCAACAAAGGGGAGAGTCATTCTAGACGGGTATGATTACACAACAATATCAGAAGTGTTCTGTACAAAGAAACGTCGTAATGATTATGGTTTTATCTTTCAAGCACAATATCTTCTATCTCATCTCACAGCGATAGAAAATGTATCCCTTCCAATGCTCTGTATGGATGTATCACGAAATGAAGCTGAAGACATGGCGAGAGATATTCTAATCTCGCTGGGTTTGGAGAAACGTATTGATTTCAGGGTGGCAGAACTGAGTGGGGGAGAACAACAGCGAGTGAGTATTGCACGTGCGCTTATGAATAAACCACGATTATTGATAGCAGATGAACCAAGTAGTTCTATTGACAAGGAGCTTACTACAGATTTGCTGAGAATATTACGGAACATGATGACTGAGAGAGGATTAACAGTACTTGTTGCATCGCATGATCCACAAGTACTCGATTGGGCAGATGAGGTACATTTGATGGAACATGGCGCGTTCTTAGATGGAATAAGTTGAGATGCCTTATATTGCCACCAATAGATGTGAAACAAGACTTGTCATACTGAAAATCAGTGCTACAGATGAAACTTTGAGTAACAATACTGATAGACGTTGAATATCACTAACATCTAATCCTCTTCTGATCCAGAGAATTTGTAATATCGAGTTCCATGAAACTGAAACTACACCAACCCAGAATAGCGTTGCAAAGATAGCAGTATCAGGAAATTCTTGAAATAGACAATAGGGACAATGATGCGTTGATAACCCCAGAACGACTGGAGCAAGAGTGTCATGAAGAGTAATGAGATACAAAATGGATGCACAAAATGCTATTGATATGTTCAACCAAGGTGACTTTGCATTGTCCACACCCAGCCATTGAATGACTACCAATGAGATAGAAATTATTACAGTGAGAATTGTTATGAACATACCAAATTCAGCACCAAAAATGGCAGAAGGTGAGAATGGGGGATTTACATCATATATACTTGAACAGCAAGGGGCATAGATAGGACGTATCGTAGACACTAGAAGAACATCTACAGCACTATCGATTAAGATTAAAGGTAACAGGAGATACAGGAAAGATTTTGCAAGTGACGAGAGGAATGGAAGATTTGCTTGACTCCGATTTGATATTTCTATCAGTAACCAGAGACCATAGATTGCAGGAAGAATGAGTTTCAGACTAATTGCTATCACCGAGTAAGGTTCCGACACATTCACTACACCAGATGCACACATAGCTCCTGGACAATAGGGTACTAACGACTGTAACATCCAAAAGAATATTGGAACAATGAGGATACGTGCAAGAAGGACAACGATACCAATCATTCCAAGAAGATAATATCTCTGTTCTGCAGTATGACGCGTTTCGATATCACCTGATTGCCCCTCAATCACGTTGAGAGATATAATTCCACCATACAGTGCGACCCCAAGAGAGATTAAACCAACTACGAGTACAACAACAGTGGTAACGGTAATAATCATATGAGGCACTCAGCAAGTCTATTCCTGCAAAACCCTCAATAAAGTGTTCTGTAGTTAGAATGCACTGCCCCCTTGTCGCATCCGTTCTCGATAGGCTACTTCATCTCGTTTTCTCTCCATCTCAGCTTCTATTTCAGTAGCAGCATCTGTTCGCCTATCCATATTGTTTGTATCCATTCTTCTGAGACTTGGTGCAATAATGATTAATGCAATTATTGCTACCACGATGGCAAGTATAATCTCAATCATATTATCCACATGACGATAGCTATCTGAAGTGTGATAAGCATTTAGCTTATCTGGGAGAAAGCCCACACACTAAAGGAGGAATCAAATTGACCGAAGGACGCTTCAATTTATTGCATACACTCTGTACTACACCAGGTCCAGTTGGAAGAGAAACACTTGTACAGAGGTTCATCCATGACTGTTTGAGTGAGTATTGTTCGGAGATTGAACAAGACAGGATTGGCAATTTGATTGCCACACTACCAGGGTCTGGAAAGCATTATACTCTAGTTGCTCATGCGGATGAAGTTGGTTTTCTTGTCAGTTATATTGATGATAATGGATTCCTTCAGGCAAAATGGAATACACAAGGATATCAGCCAGACCTAAGACTTCTCCCAGGGACATGGGTTGAACTAATGACCGAGTCGGGAATGGTACAAGGTTGTTTTTGTGTCAAAACAGCCCACATTGCAGGTTCTGCAGGGAAACGAAAGATTCCACGATGGGAAGAGGTCTTCATTGATATTGGAGTATCAAATAAAGCGGAAGTAGAAGAGCTAGGAATACATGTCGGTACTCCAGTTGTTTACGCACCCGTAGTGAAACAGGTGGGTAAGAATGTCATGGGAAAGTCTTTTGATGATAGAGTGGGGCTCCTCATGATTCTTGAGCTCTGTAAGAAACTATCAACTCTTTCAGAGAAGGAACGTCCAACCGTAACATTTGCCTCAACTGTCATGGAAGAGATTGGAGCAAAGGGTGTGAATGCCATTGCTAGAGAATTTGATGTAGATGGAGCGGTTGTACTTGAAGTAGGGCTTGCTGATGATTATCCTGGTACTTCAAATGAAGCAGGGGTTTCATTGGGTGCAGGACCTGTGATTGTAATCAAAGACTCACAAATTGTCTACTCACATGAACAAAACAGGATTTTCTTTGAAGTTGCAGAGAAGAATGATATTGCCATTCAGAGAGCAGTTTATCACAATTATGCAACAGATGGCTTTCCAATAGCGGCACAGGGACTGCCGGTATCAACTATTGGCATTCCTTGTAGATATACTCACAGTAGTTTTGAAACTATCAACTTGGATGATGTGAATACCGCTATTGATCTTGTGTATAAATTTCTATTGAACTGATTTGGGAAATATGGAATCACGTCAATCTAGTCATTTGCTGGAACAACACGTACCTTCATACTCTCACGAGCAAGTATCTCAACTTCTGTACCCACTGAGATTTCTCCAGAGTCGCAGCGAGCTTCCCAAATCTCCTGCCCAACTTTGATTTTACCGCTTGTAGGAGTAACTGTGGCAATGACTTTACCATTGATACCTTTCAGATCGTAGAGCTTGTGGCTAGACCCTTCCTGTAGCTCTGGATAAATGAGATAGTATTTTCCAGCAACGAATATTGCAGCACCAATAATTCCCACAACGACACTTATCCAAAACCATTCTTGTGCGAGATAGTATATGATTAGCCATGCGACTGGAACTAAGATTAACTCGTCAACAGTTATTGCAATGAATTTGACTCTAGGTGATACCACGATTGAAACGTCCTGATTATAGTCTGTGACATTCTTCTCTTGAAAGAAGAAAAGGTTTTGCAAGAATTGTTCACACCAGACGCTTAATTAGTGGCTATCCATGCCGAAAAATAAGTGTGTGGAGTTGAAGACTGAAACAATCCAGCTAATGGCAGGAGCAGCAGTACTCTCAGCCTTCACCTATATTCCAATACTTGCAAGAGACCAGCTAGGAGCAAACGAGTTTTTCATCACACTCATGGTCGGTGCATATGCCACTGCATCATTTGTTTCCAGTTATCTCTTTGGACGAGCAGGAGACATTTACGGAAGAAGGATTATCCTAAGAGTTGGTCTTCTTCTTGCTACAATCAGTTTTGCGCTAATAATCTTCACAGCCTCCCTTGAAGTGCTCTTTATCGTTCGTGTTTTGAATGGATTCTGCATAGGCATGTATCCTGGAGCATTAGCAGCATATGCTTATGAGTCAGAGATGAAAATGGGGAAGTTTGCCTCATTTGGTGCACTTGGATGGGGAGCCGGAAATATTTTGGCAGGGTATGCTGCAGGGTTTAATATATACTATGCATTCTCTGTAGCAGCTTTGTTCTTTGTAGTCGCATTCGGAAGTGCAATGACCCTTCCAAAAATCGAACGAGTACCAGTAAGAGTTCCTCTCTTTCCAATAGAAACTTTCAAACGAAATGCATCAGTCTATCTTGCTATATTCCTTAGACATAGTAGTGCATTTGCATTATGGACGCTATGGCCACTCTTTCTCTTTGATTTGGGAGGCGATTTGTTCACCATTGGGTTGGTTCAAGCTGCAAACTCACTATCACAAGTCGTGTTTATGGCTGGAATGACTGACAAATATGACTGCCGTAAACTTGTTCTAGTTGGCTTACTAGCAACATCTGCGACTTTCACTTGGATTGCATTCGTGACAGAAATTTGGCAAATATTTCCATCTCAGGTATTGCTTGGTTTTGCATGGGCGTGCCTTTACGTTGGAGCACTAAAATATGTCACAGAGAGAAATGAGGACAGGTCAACAGCAGCAGGACTTTTGCAATCTATATTGTCCATCTCAGGAGTGATCGGTCCGATCATTGCTACAATTCTTTGGGTAATCTGGCCAACATACTTGCCAATCATAGTCTACGCCGCAGTAATGTCGATGGTGTCTTTTGTCATATTCTATTTCAATGGAAAAGATGATTCTTGTGTTGTTGTAACGACTGTATCTGAAGTAGACTGAGTTTTTCTTAGGCTATAGACATATCCAGAACCATAGGGAATATTCAGGTGCGTTCAGCACACGGGAATCTGACGGCAGGTGAATATGATTACGACCAAGATCAGCGTCACCTGCTTCGTAGACAAAACCACATGTACCCACAGCTACATCCATATCGATTGCGGTGACAAAATAGTTACGTACCACGCCAGCTCTTCCAATTTCATCATACCAAGTCAATTGATAGGTAATTTCCCCCGCATCGCCCAATGACATTATGATGTCTATTGCAGTTATCACAGATGGTTGGAAGATGTCATTCCTTAGACCATGAGCAGTGATTGAAACGTTGAAAAATTCCTTTCTAAAGGTATTACCATAGATATTTACCTCTGGAATAGTTATTGAACCATTGTTATGCTGTAATCTATCGGCTTCTTCAATGTAAGAAGCGTAAATAGACTCCAGATATTCCTCTGATTCCTGATACATTTCGAGAGTGGTTCCATTCTTCCAGTGATAATGGTCCATGCGGTATACATTTCGTTCGGGCCAACCTCCACTATACCACGCCATATACCACCAATTTTCAGTCCCATTTATTGAATCAATTACATGAGTGTTCATACTCTCATTGAAATAGTAGACAAGGTCAATGGAACTCTTGCTTGCAACATGCACCAAAACGTCAAACATAGAGAATGCACCAGGCCTGAATATATCTGGACGTGTAGTTTCTACATTATCTGAATTGAAACTATACTGATACGCCCCAACAGTGATATAGCCGGTAACATTGCCAAAAGAATCAACGGGAATTACGCCATGAGGGGGGAAGGGGTTCTGGCCACCAGAGAGAGGTATGGGTGTCTGAGTTACTTCTAGCATGACTGTGACCAAGAGAAGGGATATTACTAATGCTGCAATGGGAACATCGACTTTGATACCTGTCATGCGTTTGCGTATTGCTGCGAATTTCAGACCGACCCCAATATGAATAATGATTACTGAAACAAGAAGAAAATCAAAAACGGTGTGTAGTTTAAAAGGAATTACATTTTCGAGAACCTGTGCAAAGATAGGATACCCATTCAATCCGGGTATTATGATCAGAAGAGCGAAGATAACAATCAACCAGCTTGAAATGCGTTGTACAAGTCTTAATCCATGAATCTTAGTACCACGCCTTTCCTTAAGCATCTTTACCATTTTGCGGTAGTTCAGACCATAATATTTCAACGTGATTCCAATATGAAGTACCATCGTTACAATGAAACCAATCTCGAAGACTCTATGAATTGCAGATATTGTGTAAATTTCAGATAACCAACCTCTAGCAAGACTATATCCAGTTGTTACGGTAGCTAAGGAGAAGACAGCCAATGCCCATGAGATTACTCGATGCATCTTTGTTCTTCGATATGGCATGAAACCAACTCGTTTTGTATACTAATAATCATTGATACATGGCAAAACTATGACCAAAAATACAATCAGCACTGATTTGGACAAAATCCTACTTCTGTGCCAACACTAATTAACCAAAAAATAATTGCATAATTTAACAGTATGGAGAATACTGGATAGCGTGGCCAAGGAGTTGGTGTAATGGATTTTATGGACAGATGAGAGCACGCTGGAAGAAGGAACTAATTGATGCAGGGATGCTTGGTCCCGATGATGAAGTTTCCAATAAAGAATTAGAGCAACTGTATTTTCGGACTATCAAGCTCAAAAAATCAAAGCTTCAATGGGAAAAATGGGATTCAGTTTTGATATACCCGGTATGAAAGAAGAGAAACCTGAACCTGAGAAATCAGAAGTAAAACCGGAGAAACCACAGGAGAAAAAGAAAGAACGAAAACCTGTAGGTGGTGATTTCAGAGTCAAATTTGGTGGAACGACTCAGGAGATTCAAGAACTAATATCAAAGCTTGATACAGTTTCAAAACAGCAAAGAGAAACATTTGATCACTCTACTTCTGATTATTTCTCTGAGTTCAATAAAGAAATCCATGACTTTGAAAAAGTTAGAGCGGAATTAATCAAAGGATCTATATCTTCAAAGGATGCAAGAAAAGAGTCTGAAAAGAGGATGAAGTCTATCCGCAAAATGATGGAAAAAGCTTTCAAGAGATCGCAAGATGACCTCTCAGTTTCAGAAGAGATGCAGGAGAAGCTAAAGAATATCTCAGAAAATGTGGAGAAACAGAATGAAGAGCTTACGGACGTCATCTCGCAATTAGATGAAAAAACAGCAGTTCTGACAACAATGATTGCTGAGAAGGAGGAGGCGTGATCTGGTGTCAAGTCCAGGAAGAGAGTACTTTGAAGGAATAATTACCACCAGAGGAACCAATGATCATAATCACGAGGTCAGATATCTCATCCCTTTCGAAATAACCATTAATATTGAAAAAACAGACAAAGGACTCAATGGCACATATTCAATTGATGCACAACCCACTATACTAATACCCAGTGCAGGAATTGTGAATTGGCCGGGAGTCCTAGCATTCTTTCCTAGCAATATAACAGGAATCTCAGGAGGTCCTATCAAACCGTTCATTGTAAGCTAGACAAATCTGGACACCGGAGCTTTGTCTGTCCAGGGACGGCACTGGAACGTCACTCCGTGGGGTCAACACAACGGTGTCAGGTGACCTGTGAATTGATTCCGTCCTGAAGTGTATAAGCTCCCAGTGAAACATGTCTAGCTTTGTCTAGGATTTTTGGAGCTGCTAGCAACCCAATTTCATAATGATGACAGCACAATCAATCACGGCTCAAAGAATTAAACATTCAGATAAACTCGAAATGGTCAAGTTTGGCGATAATAGGTTCACCATAAGATTTCTTAACATGCCCCGATTCTTCATGGTCACTGCGAGTGCTATGGCATTTCATCAACAGAGAGTCGGATTTGAGGTAGTTCCAGACTATTATCCCATGTATGCTTGCTTTCCAGTTGTATTCGAATTCTTCTCAGAGGACTCAACACATCATTTGAAAGATATCACATTATACTATCGTCACAAAATCCTTGGATTCGATAAACAATTGGTGTTGGCAACAAAAACGGAGCGTCTGAAAGATGAAACTGCTACATTGAACGCATATGGTATGATAATAAAGACTGAAAGTTACTATTCAGTTGTAGACCATGAGGGAGAACATTACGTAGAACAAGTTCCAGAAATTGAGGAGGTGCGTCAGATATTCCTCGACAATCCGGAGCTTGTCGCACAGATTCAACAAGCTGCTGAACGTGAGATTGAGGACGGATTAAGAAAAGGTCTGTATAGTACCAAGCTAGTGAAAATGATGGAGTCATTAGGAGGGCAGCAAGAAGGTTCCGGTGGTTCAGGGGAGAGTAAGATAGGGGAGATTGCACGACGCCTTGAAACCAGTCGAGAACTTGGAGCAAGGCCCAAAGAGGGTCCAGCGTATGCCTTGGAGAACCTGACTAAATCAGCCAAGGGAGGGAACTATTGCATGGTTGTTATTGACGGTTGTTGGGTAAACTTTCAATATAAGAAAAAAGGAGAGTCGCTATACTTCCAAATTTCAGGAGGTCAGTATATCCCGAAGAAATCACACTTCAAAGATGAACACATTGCATTACTGAAGGAGATTGGTATTGAAGCTGAAGAAATGTCAAAATATATCTTCTCTAGGCATTTTAACGATGAACCAAGAGATTTCAATCATATAGTTAATGATGTCTTCAGGATATTTGCTGAGTTCTATCGAGTTGATGATGGAGCATCAGCTTACATAGAATATGTGCTAGGGAGCTAAGAGGCACCAGAATTCAATGAAATCTGCCGTGGCTTACAATATTTCGTCCCCAAATGGGATGGGAAAACCAAGTACAAATGGAACTGGAGCGTCTAGCTGCGGTCTTTTGTCAATGGTTACACTTTGCATCGGAATAAATTGGATCAAAAAAGGACATAACCGAGTAACTAAAATATGGAAGCACAAAAAGAAGTACAGGGATGAGTGTGGCAGTGAGAACCCAAATGCAATAGTCATTGTGCTGTGTGAGGGATAGAATTGCGTCGAAGTATGATTGCGCGGCACGCCCTGCGCTTGATAGGTGTATTCGTATTCATATACATACTTCTAGGTATAGATGTTCAGATGATGCTTGAGGCTTCATTCAACCTTTCACCCTTAATCACACTCCTATTAATCGGCCTTGTTGCTCCAATAATGATTCTGAAGGGTGCGAGGTGGGAAGCAATTTCTCAGGGACTTGGACTGAGAATTTCAGCAATCAGAGCAACAGAAGCTCTATGCATTTCACAGATGATGAATCTCGCCCTTCCGGGTAGTATTGGAGACCTTGTAAGAGTCCCATATATGACCAATAGAGGAAATCCAACAGACAAATCAATCGTGAGCTTGATTATTGATGCAATTCTAGGATCAATCGTTCCATGGTCAGCTGGAGTACTTGCCATATTATATGTGTTTGATTTTGATGTGACATTAGAAGGACTATTGATTGTGACAATATGGATTGTGGGAGTGTACCTAATGTATCGCTTTTTGAAAGCTACCGTATGGAACTGGGTTGTCAAAGCTAGGACAAGAAAGCTGATGACCGAGGGCATAACAGGTAAATTCCTTTTTAGTATCCCTTCATTACTTAGGTCAATAGGCGGAAGAAATATCACCATAAGCCTTCTCTTTGCCCTTGGTTCATGGGGGGTCTTTACAGTACAAGCATACATTCTCGCATGTGCATATGGCATAGATGTCACCTGGTACTATCTGGCTATTTCTCTTGGCCTATCTACAATGCTCACAGCAATTCCAATATCAGTACAAGGACTTGGAATTCGAGAAGGAGTGTTACTATTTATGCTAGGAAGAATAGGTGCAGACCCAACCATTATAGTGTCATTTTCATTGACACTAATGCTGGTGAATCTGACTCCCTCTGTTGTAGGTATACTAAGCTGGGCCAATGATCCGATCATTCAGATTTCTGAAGAAGACATCTTGAACATTAATGAACCAGAGTTGATCGAAGGATATTCATTGGAAAAGGAGAATTATCAAAGTAGATATCTTGAACAGATTATCAATGAAATGAATGATTTCGAAGATAGTTCTTAAAATCATCTCATAATCGATTTCTTCAAATTTCCTTTATCACCTAGTTTTTTGATTTGTTTTAGATATTGCATTATAATCAATAGTGCTTCCATAAGTATACTTATACCTAGAAAGTCAGACCATGGAATTTTGAGATTGTTCAAAATGAAGAGGGATTTTTTCAAACCCATCAGGTGTCCAATCTGTCAGAGAAACCTGAAACTCACTGATGTTCGCTTGGAAACCACAGAGATAGAAGAAGCATCACTATGTTGCGATAAAGGACATCAATGGGATGTCATCACAGGGATTCCAAGACTGTTACATCCCCCTCTAATAAAAGAGGATCAGAAATGGGTCACTGAATATGATGAGATGGCACCAAGATATGATGAACTCGTTTTACAGTACAATGATTTCCTTGGGATCGATATCATGAGAGAACGGGAACAAATTGGTGTTATGATTCCTCATGAAGGTAATGTAAGAATGCTGGAGGTTAGTATTGGTACAGGGGCCAATGTCGTTGCGCTCAAAAAATATCTCAAAGATGGACTTGAAAGGATAGAAATTCACGGCCTTGATGTTTCAGAGGGAATGTTGGCAGTAGCAAGAGAAAAGATGATGAAATCCAACATTCCGGCGGGATTAATTAGAGCAAGTGTGTTCAATTTACCATACACTGGAAATTATTTCGATGTTGTCTTACATTCCGGTGGCATAAACACGTTTTCAGATATCACCAAGGCAATGGAAGAGATGCTACGTGTGACTAGAAAGGGAGGTATTGTAATAATAATTGATGAAGGACTATCGCCCAAACTGAGAAATACAGATAGGGGGAAAGCAATCATTGAGCAAAATACACTCTTTGCCTATAGACCACCATTGGAACAGATTCCTGATACGGCGAGAGATATCGAAATCTCGTATGTTATGGGAGAAACCTTTTACCAATTGATTCTCAAAAAATAGATATGAATATTGAATAAAAAAGTCCTCCTCTAGGTTGCTTCCCAGAGGAGTATTTCTTTCAAAGTTACTTGATTATTGGAGGGTTTCGCACGTTCCATGTCCCTTATGCTGTTCAGGTCAGTATCAATAACGGTTTGTTCATTTGTCATTGTAATCTACCTGTAGAGATACTGAAAACTAATGGCGTCAGTAGAGATTTTCTTTGGAGCTTGTTTGTTGCTCTTCTTGACCTGTTTTGCTAGTGCCAGATTATTTACCTCCTGTATTTGTAGCTATAGGCAATTGCATCAGTTGACGGGAACTGAGCAATGGACTTGTTCATCTTCTCATCGAACTTTCGGGCATTCTTTTCAATAGACATTGTTATTCACCGAGTTATTGTATTTATATGATATACACCTTTATATATAAAGGTTTGTATGTAAAACCATTTGTAATAAAAAACATTGTAGTTATTACTAATTATGTAAATTGGTGTGTAAATAAAAAGGCTTTAATAACCAAAATGTGTTAAGGATATCAAGAGAAGACGAAATAATTACATTCGAGCATGGTGAAATCAAGTATGAATGACGAGATAACGGATACCTTCCAGATAGAGGAGGAAGAAAAGGATGACAAAAAATTCGAAATAACTGAAGAGGGAAAGAAACCTCAAGATGAAATTATTTTTGTGCGGGATGAAGAACGCGCAGAAACATTAGACGATCCTGTACGTTATGCTATCATTACTGTGCTCAAAAGAGGTGTCCCTGACACAAAGACAACAAAGACAACCGATGAGGCGACTGGTGACACAATTATCCGTCAACGCGATGTTACTCGTTATGCACTCTCAGTGGTAGAGATTGTGAAAAAATCTGGAGTGCATGAAGATATCGAAGATATCACTAAAAATCAAGTATATCATCATCTGCCGAAACTAATTGATGCTGGTTTTATTATCAAATTTGGAACAATAACTACTGGGAAAAGAACAACGGACTATTACAGACGCACAGCAAAGGGATTTGTGTTGACTACCGGAATGCTGATGCATGATGAGAAACACATGCGCAAGAAATTATCAAAATACACAGAGCGAATGATGAAAGTATTTGATTTAGACCTCACTGAAGAACAACAAAAAATGCTGGAAGACTTGCGATATAAGATATTCATGATGCAATATGATGGTAGATCAAAAGTAGCTGCTAAAATCAAAGGGGATATCGCTGACAAAGAAGTACTGGATATGTACGAGTTTCTAATACATATTCATGCAATCAGAAACGACGAGTATGTTGATTTGCACAAACAAATAACGAAACTGATTTTCCCTGATACATAGTTACCAGTTCATCGAGGTTCTGTTACCTCAGCATGCCTAGCAAAAGCATCTGTGATTCTAGCTTGTGCTAGCACAGACATTTGTCTGTGTGTCACCAACACCTATAATAGCCTTGACCTTATCAACAACGAAGGAACTGAGCTCCTCGTTATCCTTGAATTCTGCTTTCACGATTATGTCAAATGCACCGAAGATAATGTGAGCCTCTCTGACTTCATCGAATTGTTGTAGTTTTCCAAGGATTTCCCTTTGCGCTGGCATATCAACGGTCATCAATATAAATGCAAGAATGTTCGCCATGTCTATTAACCTCTTGACTAGTAAAGTGCAATTTCTACCTCACACTTATTCTTTATGCTCCTTGAATCGTCTTAAAAATGTGATTCCAGAACTTATATTCAAAGATAGAGCTATAATTGTCCATCAAGACGACTTGCAGTATATGTCAAATCAACTAAGGCGAGCTCAGGATCTGCATTCGCTTGAGCCCATCCTATAATCCAAACATCATTGGAAACTTTAGCGATGAGAATATGCCCATCCTGTTTCTTATCAGTTCCAGCAAATGTTTCAGCAGAAGAGGCCACTCTAAAATACTCAGTTCCATCTACCTTGATAGATGCAGCATCTTTTGCGGGGGCGTTGATAATTACATCTACATCATTCACTAGATTCCAATTACTAGTTTGCCAAATAATCTCAGTATCTTTACAGACACCAAATGCTTGTATCTTTGGATTCATTGAATAGAGAAAACCCCATGCCTCTTCTACAACCGACGACATTTTGTGGCCACCATTGAGAATTTCAAGAAGCAACAGAGAGTAAAGGGGATAGGTATGAAAACCACCCCTTTAGTAATGTAGACTTGAATTAGACTTTGCCTTTAAGAGATTTTGCAGCACGGTCTACATCAACATAGACTCCATCAGGAGCAGCATCAGCAGAAGCCCATGCCACTACCCATTTGTCACCCTCAATCTTGGCGAGTACAAGAATACCATTTCCACCGGTATTTCGTGCTACAAGACTCTCAGGACTTGTTCGCATTGTACTGTATTTTACTTGATTCTGTGTGACACTTGCAGCCCTGCTATTAACCGCTGCTACAAGACTCTTGGCATCAGCAGTCAAGTCCCAATTGTTGCTCTGCCAGAGGACTGATCCATCAGCCTTGATTACTCCGAAAGCTTGAATCATCTGTCCAGAGGCATTGTATGCTTCAGTATATGCGTCCATGACGGGATCCGACATTTGTACCTCACCCCGTATGTTTGAATACACACGGTCTTTGAGAGATTCTAACAATATTCCCATAAAAAGGAATCCTTGATGGAACATACTCATAAAGCCTGTTTCCAAGATGAAAGATATGACTGAGCAAGCTGTATGGGAGTCAGACAAAGGAGTATTTCTTCGGGTTGTAGTTCGACCTCAATCACAAGAACAGAATTTGATACAGGAAATCTCTGAGACACATGTTCTTGTGAATCTTAGAGGGCCAGCTCGTCAAGGAAAAGCAAACACAGAGCTTGTTAAAAGACTCTCAAAATTACTAGGATTGTCAACAAGCCAAGTTATTATCGTGGGGGGACGTAAATCTAGAGAGAAGATTCTACTCATCATAGATTCACAGCTTGATACAATAAGTGATGTATTGCAGACGTGTCATAAACAATAAATAATGCAGAATCTGGCATAAAGATACCCTCATTCATTCTAATGGATGTAGAATAACCTGAATTACACCCTCCATCTATAACGGAGGATTTGATACGATGCAAAAACTCAGCTCTCCAAAATCACTACTGGTTGGATTATATGGAGCAGGGATGTTTTATGCACTATTAGTAATCAGTGAAGGTGTCATCAATTTCAATACAATTTCTGCATTGCTGCTAGAAGTATCACTTCTTATTGCGTCCATACTAAAAGATAGAACAAACAAGAAGGGATTAGCAGTACTTATTTTGTTCATCTTCGGTTATCTCTGGGTCGCTTTTGGACTTATAGCAGTATTTGAAGGCTTTGAAGTGACAGTCATGGCAGCTGCGGGTGTTGCGATTTATGCTGCTGTGACAAGTGAACCAAAATTTCCGCTCACCAAGAGAGCCATTAGTACAGGTATTGTTGTTGGAATAATTATCACTTTTCTAGGAATCTATCTTGCACTAAAACTAGGTGTTGTCTATTTTGTTGGTGCTGAACTGCTTGGCTTTCTTGTTCTTACAGTTCATGGTCGTTATACTCCCGAGGAAAATACGATAGTTGTTTCCATAGCTAATACTTCATCCATGGTTTCAATTGGTGTGCTGATCACATTCCCAGCGATTGCAATCTTTCAACCCGCAATTGCTGTTGACTTGATAACATACCAATTCATCGTTTTCGTGACGGGGATTAGTGCATTATTTGGTTTGTTGCTTATGGCACCATTCAGAGAGAAATTTGATGATGAACCGTGGCCACAAATTCAACCACAAGCAGAAACCATCAAATCTCTTGGGGCGGAAAAGGAAGCTAAACAAACCGTAGTTACCGGTTTACTGGCAGCTGGTGCTTGGACAGCTTTGACAAAGATTGCAGAAGTACCGTATGTCACCATTGATAATCCATCACCTTTTGGGTCCTTTCCTCATGCAGTTGCATCCACAGTACCAGATTGGATTGGCATTAGTAATTCACCATTAATTGCTGCGATTGGTTTTTTTGTGGGTTGGAAGAGGACAATTGTGATGGCTGTAGGTAGCCTGCTTTCTCTACTGATATGGATTTTTCTGGAGGGAGCAATATCAATACCCTTTGGGGAACATCTTACCAGACCAGAGATTCTTTACCTAGCGCTGGGTACATTTGCCACAGTCATTCTTGGAGATGTATTATCCAGCAAGGATACAGATGTGGATGATGCAGCCAAGGCTGAATGGATTGAGGAAGATAAGCATGTACCTCCACTCACCATAGGAGGTAGGATGATTGAACGGGTGAAGAGTGAGCTCTTCTCTTTGGAGTCTGTAAAAGAAGAAATACGTCAGATAGTGGACAATCCACGAGAGTATATGGTGAGGAGACGTGGGCAACTACCACCATGGGTAGCAGTTGTTTCTATTGTGTTATTCATTACTACAGGGGTCATCCTGTTCTCAGTCATAAGACCTTTTACAGGTCTGGATATTAGCTGGTTGCTGTTCGTGTTCGGGGCACCAATTGCGTTGATTTCTGCGTACTTCACTGCCAAATCAATATGTGAAACAGGAATGCTTGCTGGATATATATCAGACATGGTTGCAATTCCGGCTATTCTCTTCTTCAGAGTTTCATTCTCAGCCATTACGACATTTATGTCGATGCTTGGAGCGCTTCAAGATGCAGGGATTGCAATGCTAGTCCATCTAAAACTGGGACAGATGACTGGAGTTAGGGGAAAGACCATCGGAAAGGCAGTGGGTGTGGGAGCTCTACTTGGAACCTTTGTTGGTTCGTTGATAACGTATGGCATATACATTCTCTATGGTTTTGGAAACACTGATTTTCCTGCTCCAGCTGCTCAACTTTTTGGTTTTCTCATCAATAGTCTTTCAGGATTAGGTAACTTACAACTTCCTGGTTTTAGTAACTATGAAGGAGTGCATCCTGTTCTTGTATTCATCTACCTAATATCATTTGGAGCGATTGGTTTTCTCTTAGGGAGATTCTTCATTAAGCGAGGGCTAAGTCCTATGAGTCTTGCAGTAGGCCTCTTAATTCCGCCAGCCACGACTGTTGCTATATTGATTGGAGGGTTTGTAGATTATAGGTTAAAGAAGAAATATCCCAATCTAGAGCAAGACGCTTCTGAGGGAAATCCTTCTCCTACCGAGAGAAAAACATACGAAAAGACAAGTAGATTATTGAGCGGGATAGTTGCTGGTGAAGCAATTGTAACAGTGATATGGGTGCTCTGGAGTGCACTCAATACCCTACTTTAGCTCTTTGTGGACATATAATCTGCGAATCTTTGTAGAAAAGTTGGGAAATCGTTCTTATACATACTTGCTCCTGCTGCAGCAGGATGCCCTCCGCCATGGGCATCATTGAACTCGATGAGTATCTCATTCAAGGCCTTGTTAAGATCGATATTTGTGGCCCTTCTACGAATACTCATATCCATCTCATCTTCAGATGTCTTTGCACTTATTCCTATATTGGAGTCAGTCACATAAGCTGAAAATTTAGCCGATTTTCCACGATACCCATCAATTGGCATATCTAAGATATATCCAATAGGACCCAGTTTTCTTGCATAATTCTTCACATATCTGAAGACTTCATGCTCAATTCTGGTTGCTTTTATTGCGAGTTCTACAATATGATTCATTGCACTGGGGGCAATACCAAGAGTAAGTTCTCGTACCAAGTCCTTCGATTCTCTACGATAGTCTATTTCTTGTAAAGCTTGCACAAGAAGACCTGCCTCTAGATAGAGTGTTCGTTTATCATAATCATCGAAGTGGACTTGTGTGAATGGCGTATCATCACAGTAGTCGGCAATTGCGCCATAAAGGGCTAATCTTAATGCACTCTCAGGTAGCTCATCTTGAAACCTTCGGTATACTAACTCAGCTGCACATGGTCCAATCTCATGAAACAAATCCGTCTTCTTCGATAATATACCAAGATGCTTTCGACGCATTGGATGATGATCAATCCAATGGATTTTGGTGTGTGAAGGAAATCTATCAAGAGCTCGTACGATGTCCGCAAAACGTTGCTCATTGACAGCAATGTCACTGATACAAACGAGGTCAGGTTTATCTTTGGCAATGCGGAAGAGGTCAGTGGGTAATTGGGACGGTTTTGAAAAGTAAAAAGTTGAACCGGGAAACTTTTGCATAGCTATAGCACCTGAGGTTATGCCATCAACATCGCCATGACTAACTACAAACGACATCCGAATTCTCTACTCCTTATCCCCGATTTTAAAGGATTCTTCAAGAGCACGATCCCATTCATCAGTTGGTTCTTCACGCTCTGCAACCTTTTTCCGTTCAGCTTCTCGTTTCCTACGCAGTTTTGCGGCTTCCCTCAGCTTCTTTCTACGTTCCTTCTTTTCCTCTTCTTCTTCTTCTTTATCGATTTCATCTAGGGCCTCTCTAGTTGTACTCCAGCCTATAATCATTGCAATAAGAGGAAATAACAATATGATTGGCATGAGGAAGAAGACGACCATTTCAGGCTGCTCTAGTTCTAGACTAAACGCCACTCCTGGAGGAAGATTGAGTAATGAAACGAATAGTACCGGACTCATGAAAATGAATGCCAATACTACTACACCAGCGAATCGAATGATAGAACCAGTCAAAGTGGATGTTATGACATATGATTCAGATGGTGCTGCAGCCTTAGCGGTGAGTTCTTCTCTGGCATTTTCATCACTTTCGAGTAATTCATCAACATATATCTGCAGGCGTCTAACATCAGATACAGCATCGAGGTTTTCTAACGCATCTTTGTCTCCAACAACCTTTCTTTCAATTGCTTCTCTCAGAAATGAAAAAGCTGTCGCACTTGTAGATCTACTCATTGTAGTGACACTAACCTTATCTCCCCGCTCAATTGCATCCTGCTTACGTGTGGCCTGTCTTAGGGCCAATAACTGTTTTTTCAGAGTTTCTTCTCTTTCTTCAACGGGTTTTCCAACAGATTGACTGTAAAGCATTTGATAGCTGATTTCAAGATACGCAAAGGACACTATTGCGAGTATCTGTACATTGGAAACAAAGAAGACCATGAAATCTGCAGGAAATGCAATAAAATTAGGAATTGCCAGTAATCTAAAAGCTCCGACAATTAGAATTGCTTGTATTGAGAGAAATGCACCACCAACAAATTTGTGATCTATTCTGAACATGGATTGAAGGAAAAAGGCTACACCTAGTGCCGCGAACAAGAAGTAAAGAAAGGTAAAGGTATTATTCTGTAAAATCAACCAGACGTTATCTAAATTAAAAGTGAAGTGGCGATACACAGCGTTGATATCAGTTAAAGGGTCTTCAAGGCCAAATGGTTGCATATACCACATTCTGAGTAAGAGTGTATTATAGAGACCTATGAAAATATCAGAAGAAGCACTCCCTGTCAAACTGGCAACAAGTCCACTAAAAACCAGCGAAGTGAAGAAAAAGAACACCATCGACATGAGACGAAAGATTGTTACAATGAATATGTAAGGAGCATCCCAATCCCAATGACCAGAAAGTGTATTGTACACGAGATAACACATGGCAATGAAGGTTACAAGAGAGAGAATTCTTAGGATAATAGGAACCACTTTCAAAACATTGCGACCCCCTGTTGCTTTGCCATCTCGTACTGTTTTATTATCGTGGGTAGAAAATCTTCAGGCCCTACATTTGCTACAGATATCCCAAAACGTGATAGTGCTTTTGATATCTTTCTTCGGCGCTCCCAAAGTTCTTCAGATACCGCTTCAGCGAGGACTCTTTCCACAGGACCAAACTGGCCAACTGGTGCTTCAAACCACGGTCCAAAAGGACTGATGACCATAGACCTATGTCCATTAGCGACAACTTTCTTCATGGCGTTGAGTAATGGGGCAGGGGATTCTTCTAAGTCGGTCAACCAGATTATGAGAGATCTTTTCTTGGTCTGCTGCGTTACATATTCTATAGCTCTTTCATAATCACTCCAACCGCTTGGTTCTGCTAATGCCAGTGCATCTAATACATCATACATATGATTTTGTGATATTCTAGGTGGAATAAATGAATGCACGCGGTCACTAAAGACGCAGGTTCCAACCAAGTCCTTGCGTTCAACCCCCATGAAGGTCAACAGAACAGCAGCACGTATTGCATATTCTAATTTTGTGTTTTCAGGATAACCATTACCCATACTTCCACTGGAATCAACCAGACATATAATCTGGATGTTCTTTTCCATTTCATATTGTTTTATGACCAGCTTTCCACGCTTTGCGGTGGTCTTCCAGTCAATAAGTCGAAATGAATCACCAGGCGCATATTCTCTAAAGCCAGCAAAATCAGTCCCCATTCCTACAAATCTGGTTCTATGTGAACCAAACATAAGACCCAATTGGCGTTGATTTCCTAGGGCTTGCAAACGACGGACATCCTTCCAGGTAGGCAAGACGAGTATCTCTGTCTTCTCAACAACAATTCGTTTGTAGTAATGCAATCCTAGTCGGTCACGCATAATCACATCAGTAGGCCCTAGGAAGTAGCGGCCGCGCATTCTGGCTTGAAGAATATAGGAGAATGTAATACTCCCGTTCGGCTCAATACGAGATGCGATGAAGTTTGCACCTATTGCGAGAATCCAAGTTTCCGGATAGAGGTCATGCACTTCAATGAAATCGAAGTGGCGTCGAGATTCGTTTCTAATGGTCACCCGGACCCGCAAAAAATCTCCTGAGAAGACTTTTACTTTATCTATAGACCGCTCAACCACAATTCCGGAGAGATTAGCAGTTGAAGCGAATAGAGGAAGAGTAATCACTAAACCTACAATAAGATATACTCCAATTAATGTTAGATAGAAATTGACGAATGCAAATCCACTTGTCAAGAGGAGTACTCCACCGAAGACCACTACAAATCCTCTACGTGTTATCAATGTCTTTTCGCTCTCCGAAGTATTTGTGTTATCTTGGACAGTCAACTTCACCTAGTATTTTGCTTACTACACGTTCAACCGTCAGACCTTCGAGTTCAGCTTCTGGTTTCAGCATCAATCGATGATTTAGAGCTTGTATACAGAGTTTGCGAACATCTTCAGGTACAACATATTCACGTCCATGCATAGCAGCCCTTGTCTTTGATGCATTCATTAATACAAGAGAAGCACGTGGAGAGCCGCCTAAGAGAATCTGCGGATCATTTCTTGTTCTTACAATGATATCACGAATGTAGCTGATGATATCCTCATCAAGAAAGACGGTTCTACAAGCTTGATGCATCCTTACTATTTTATCAGGATCTGCAAGAACTCGAAGGTCAGTGACCTCACCGATGTGTTTCCGTCTGATTACCTCAGCTTCTTCTGCAGCAGTAGGATAGTCCAGAATGATTCTGAACATGAACCGGTCAAGTTGTGCTTCTGGTAATGGGTAGGTACCTTCTTGCTCTACTGGATTTTGAGTCGCAATAATCAAGAAGGGGAGTGGTAGCTTCCTTGTAACACCCTCAGTTGATACCTGACGTTCTTCCATGACCTCTAACAGAGCACTCTGTGATTTTGGTGGGCAACGATTAATCTCATCTGCTAGGACAAGATTTGAGAAGACAGGACCTTTCCGAAACCAGAATTCGCCCGTACTCTGATTAAAGACGTTACTACCAAGTAGGTCTGCAGGAAGAGTGTCAACTGTCAACTGGATTCGTTTGAAAGCACAACCCAGAATAGATGCGAAAGTTCGAGCCATGTATGTCTTTGCAAGACCAGGTACACCTTCCAATACTACGTGACCATCAGACAGAAATGCTGTAAGCACATCTGCCATCAAATCACCTTTTCCAACAATTACCCTCTGACATTCACGGATTATCTCTGAAGACAGAGTATGAACTTCTTGAATGGACATTGGGGGGCCAATGTCTTCCGCTTCTGGCAGAGTCGCTTCAGATGTCATTTTTTATGTTCCACCTCATTATGATTCAATTAATTTATTCTGAATATTACGCATGAAGAAAAAGAGGGACATCATCTCACCCTCTTTTATTCTCATATCCTGTTTTTGGGATATTTCCTCAATCCTGTCAATTACTTTGAAGAATTCTTGTTCCTTTAATTTCGAGTCTTTGTATTTCATTAGCTCCCAGACTTGATCAGTCTTAAATTCGGTCCATTGATATTTTCGTCGAGTCTCCCGTCGTAGTCGACGGTAAAGCATTTTCACCACCCTAGCGTAGTTGCCTTCAGACCTGTAGTAGGACATCCTTTCACTGAAGTACGTCCTTCCTTTCCTTAGGAATACTTCAGAAACACTTCTCACCTCGGGATTTTGAATATCTGGTAGATATTTTTTGATACCTATAGCAGTCATTAAGGGGTAAGCAGGAGCAAGAAAGAAGCTTGTAGATGCCCAAAAAATGCGACCCATAAAAGACCCAAATAGGAATTCACCGGAGAGAATTGGTGTGGCTAGAAGCTGCTCACAGAATACTATGGGGATTGATGTATTGCCATCAGTACACCAATCGACGATATTGCTAGCAAGTTGTCGGTTGCCTGCAAATCGATCATACATATCATTGATGAATATACTCGGATCAGAGATAGCAATTAATTTGCCTCCGGAAGTCCCAACTGAACTCATATCAAGGGCACCAATAACAGGTAAACTTCCGTTCAACTCGTTACCATCTGGAGATGGATTCTCAAGTGTTACATTACGGTCGCACCAAGCACGATTAGTTGTCCATGCAATACCCAATGCACCCAAGACGCTTGTAGGTGTGATAGCTGTTGCATTATTCAGGTGAATATTCGTCACACCTTGGGTTAGAGGATGCGGCCTAAGGTCAGTGATAACAGGAAGTTTTGGACTTCGATCGTAGGAATCCAAATCAAGTAAAACACCGTCTGCAAAAGACAGAATACCGGTTACACCAGCACCCTGTAGTTGACTCTCCAAACCACCAAAACCGCCAAAGAAGGTGTTCAAGAGCGCAAGAGAACTATTAGCTGTACCAAAGTCGTCAGCTATAACAACTGAACCTCCTGCCATTAGATGATTGAAGATTGTTAGCGTATCTATCGAAAAGTCTCTTACAGGCCCAACAATAAACAATACCCCACTACCATTGGTCCTTGTGATAACACTCATTGACGATTGAATGGTCTGGGTAGTATAGCCATCACTCTCTATTTGTTCTCTAAAATCACTCATTCCGTTCCATTCTGTATTGTATATCGAGAAGTCATGAGTAAAGCTTGAATCATATGGTAATAGAGGAGTTACTACCAAGAAACCAATTGGCACCCAAGATAGGATAAATAATGTGATTTGTAGCGCTTCCTTAACACCCATTGACTTCACCAAACATACATAGTTATCATCTTTTATCTACTGGTAATTGATCCACCCTCTACACGGGGATATAGATCAGAGAATACTTTGATTGCAAACTCATATCTTTCCCGAGGGAGTTCTTTTCCTGAGAATCTTGCTTCTTCATAGGCTTGCACAAACTCCATTACAGACTCGCTATCCAATGGCAAGGTCTGGAGAACCCGTTCAATGAATTCTCTTGCTGATTCAGAGTTTGAGCGGTCAGCACGTATTCTCGTACCACACATCTGTTCAAATGTTCTATAAGCTAATGTAATTGCTTGTCCATACTTTCCTGCATCAGCCAATTTCTTGATGTTTCTTAGTTTGCCTGGAATATCAACACTAGTTGTCTTCATAGGCTTTCGAAACATCCCTTTGACGTAATACAAGTAGAGCAATACCACTATGATTGCGCCAGTTAAAGCGACAGCGGGCATCATGATTTCTAGTAGTTGCATTTTTATCACCTTTCTAATGTTGGTTTCTTGGTTTCTTTTGTATCACTGCTTTTGCCTATTCCAGTACCTCGCTGAAAGAGTTTTGTACGAAATACAACAAGCAGTGCTATTACAACTTCAGCTCCAATAGCTACAGCCCATATGATTAACAAAGCTGTGCTAAGTCCGGGCCCAGTTTGAATAAGAATCTCGAATGATTCCGATGCTATTACTGCACCCTCTGCATCTAATAGAGCAACACTGTAAGAGTAAAGAGATCCTTCAGGGTAACCTTCGTTTACCGGATATTCATAATATCCTTGATCATTGGTCAGTATCTCATGCGTAATTGAATCGTTTAGTGTGATTCTTACAGTACGTTCTGCTATGGGAATTCCATCACTATCTTCAAGGATTCCACTTATTATGAATGGCACATCTGGAGCTGTTTGTGATGGACTAGGAGACGCAAATACAATATCTACGAAAACATGCATCCTGTTATCACCCGATTCGGATGAACCATTAATGGAACCACTTCCCGCATAGACAACACGTATGACATAATACCCATTACCCGAAGGCCATGATTCTGGTAGTGTATGGGTTATTCGGTTATTTCCTGCACTTGTAACAGTCCAAGTGCCTAAAGAAGTCGAATTTAGAAAGACTTGTACATCTTCGCCGACCAGAGCATTACCATCTTCATCTGCTAAACCGAATATGAACACGAACTCCTCACCAGGCATGATATCGGGATAGCTTGATAATTCTCCGGTTATTTGTGAGAGAAGATGAAGGTCAATCTCCCAGAAATCCGAATTCGAATCAATGTCATAATATATAGCACCGACACTAATCGTAAAATTATATGTGCCAATGGTAGCAGATGATGGTACATCCCAGCTGACAGAAAATGATCCGGTTGACGAGGTTATATCATAGATTTGTTGGCCTACACCATCCACAACCAATTCGACCGTGACATCTGAAATACCACCCTGTTGATTCGAGATAATACCGGTAACATCTATAGTGTCACCTCTAAACATTATGGTAACCGTTTGAGTATCCAATTCTACTGTAAGCATATCACGAACTTCAAATGACCGACTCTCATCTGATGTGTCTTCATCCTCAAAAGCAATAGACGGCTGCAAAAATTCACCATAATAGAAATTGACACCAATGTCTTGATCCCATGCAATTGGATGCGAGTATGTAAAGTAACCTGAGGAATTTGTTATCGTTATTGTTGCGACTAATTCATCGTTTAGAAATATTTCAACGTCGTATCCAACCATTGCGGAACCATTGCCGCTGGATATACCATCACCAAAAGTCAACGTGCCAGAGAATGTTATAGTATTGCCACGATACACTACTGAGGAGTTAGTAATTAGTGTCAGATAAACAGGTACAAGTTCTATATCAGCAAAGCTTGATGACGAATTACTTGCTGTGATTGTTGGCTGGCTAGGTACACAACCTGCCCAAAATTCATATGTACCAAGATTTGCATCTACCTCAATTAACAGCGAGTACGAAAATGTACCATCTAACTGTGTTAACACTGATGTTATGAGTTCATCCTGTCCACCAGTTCCAGCCCTAATCCAATAAAGAAGTATAGCTTGAGAAGCATATGCAGTACCATTGTCTATGGTGACATTACCGGATATTACTATGTACTCTCCACGATATACTACATTTCTGGAAAGGTCAAATTGCCAGATCAGATAGTATGCGTCTAGATTGATTGAAATTGGTGTGGCTGCAGAATCAGCAATCCAATTTAATGATGAATTGAATCTGACGTAGACATCATACGTGCCTGGTGTTGTGTCTTGTGGAATCACCCATGATATTGAAAAAGATCCATCAGGCGCGGTCACATCAGTGGCAACGACTAATCCATCAAAAATCAGCTCTACGATTATGTTATAATATGGAGGGTCAGAACCACCAGTGTCATAGTAGAGATTGCCAGTTGCAACTATCGTTTCACCAAGATAATAGTCAGTGATGCCACCTGTACCAAAGCCAGAAATGTAAGTCAACCATTGTTGCAGTGTTAGTATGTCAGTTACCTGCACACTTGCAACATAGTCATTTCCTGCAAAATCGGCTCGAATGGTTACCGTCCAAACAGCATCCTCATCCATTTGATCATAAGTAATGTTGGCCCAACCCAAAGCATTCGTTGATACGGATGTTATGAGATACTCGGTACCATTATTCCAATAGAAGGATACCAATTCGCCAGCAATGCCAGTACCATTTGAGAAATATAGACGAACAGCTATCTCTATAGTTTCGTTCAGGTACACAGGATTCGGATTGAGGAAAATGTCCATAATTGGTGTGTAAAGTACAATATTTACGGTGCTACCAGGAGACGAGCTTGCATTTTCCCAGAGAGGATTAGAGGCTGTGTAAGTGGCCCATATTGTTAGAGGCCCAGTACTATCAGTAAGGGGTGACAAGTCATATGTGAAATTGAAGTATCCTGTTGAGTTTGTGATGATACCATCAAAATATGTACCAGTACTGTTCCAATAGAGCCTGATTGAAGCTCCGCTGATAGGACTTCCGTTTACATTGAAAGTCAATCGTCCTACTACAAATATCGATTCATCAAGGTGGTATATTGAAAGATCAGTAGATGTAGTTAGAGTAAGAGAATAGAGATTGAGGTCTATTGTGACACCGGGGTAGCTAGTTGCATTATCCCATAGAGGGTTGGTCGAAGTATATGTTGCCCAGATTGAAACCGAACCCACATCATCAGTTTCTGTCGAAACAACATAGGTGAAATTGTAATAACCCGTGGTGTTCGTGATACGACTTGCAATGATATATTCAGTCCCATTGAACCAATAAATCTCTACAGTTTCCCCAACAACTGGTCCAACACCATCCCGATACAGTTGTCCTGTTACATACACTACTTCGTCCAAATAATATGTACCTGAATCAGTTGTAGTGGTTAAAGTCAATGAATAAAGAATAATATCAATAGAAATACCAGGGTAACTGGTAGCATTGTCTAGTAGACCAATCGAATTGTTGTAAGTGGCCCATATATCTACACTGCCAAGGCCATCATTTAGCGACAAGTTATAATAGAAATTGTACCATCCAGTTGAGTTTGTAATGTACCATTGGAAATAATATTCGGTCCCATTATTCCAATAGACACGTATAGGCTGATTTTCCAATGGAGTTCCATTATGAGAAAATGTTAATCTGCCATAGACATGTACGACTTCATCTTGGTGATAAGACGTACTGTTTGTGAGGGTTGTAATAGTGAGTTGATAGAGAATGATATTTACAGTTCGGTTAAGTGACTCGGCATTGTCCCAGAGGGGATTTGAACTCGTATATCTAGCCCATAGATATACTGCACCTAATGCATCATTTATTGAATAATTATATAGAAACAAAAAATTACCAGCAGCATCAGTCACTTTTGGAAATAGGTAGGTGCCAGTATTATTTTTGTAATAAACAACAACGGTTCCGCCTGAGAGGGGAGCACCATTATTGTCAAAGGTGATGGTTCCAGAGAATTGAAGAACCTCATCTTGATGTATCTCTGTAGCATTGGTATTTGCATCTATTGTTAGTTGATAGAGTTCTAAGGAAACATTAGGTGATAGTAAAACAGAACAACCATCATAGACGCGTGTGAGATTATTGTGTATTGCAGATACAGTGATAGAGCCTGCAGAGTCGGTAGTAACTGAACAATTGTAGTAGAAATTATACCAACCAGTGCCATTTGTATACACTGTATAATAGTATGTATCAGTAGCATTGGTCCATGAAACATTGACTAGAGCACTAGTTAGAGCACTTCCATTTTCTAAGCTTAGATAACCAGATATCCATACAGTTTCATTCAGGTAGAAAATATTGCTTGTTGCATTTGTCTGTATTGTCATATTTGATGTAAAATATGTCACTGGCAAGAATTCTACAATCGATTGATTACTTGATATTTCAACGTACGGCGAAGAGTAATTTACCCAAATTTGGACTGTTTCAAATGCATGATTCAATGGGATGTTATATGTATACGAGTAGGTGCCATCTACAGCACTTGTATAGATGCCTGTCAGGTTAAAGACACCCGAGCTATTTTGCCACCAGATATTCAGATGTTCATTTGGAAGAACCGCAAGAGTTGGTAGAAATTCAGGAAGATAAAGAACACCTTGGATAGTGATATCTTCAGTCACATGTCCAGGATTGGGCGCGACGGATATTGATATGGCCAAATCATATTTCTTCACAAGAATGGTCATGTTATCTGACTGTGCATCAATATATTGTTGAGTCGAAGAAATGAATTCAGAATAGTAAGTCACAGTACCTTCGTAGTCTGTAGGAACAGTAAAATTGAACTCATAATATCCACCAGCTACTGTGGTGGGAGTACCGATTAACTCTGGTCCAGTCCCGTTGTCCCAATAGATATTGATAGTGTATCCAACTATTCCATCACCACTAATTGCTTCAGTAAGATAACCAAAGATGGTGATATTTTCTGAGAGATGGACAGGATCAGGACTCTTCGGATTAGAATCAATCGTAAGATTCGTCGCCCCACTGACAATCTCGACAGATTCAGTCACACTTATTCCACCATCAAGCAACGAATATGGAGAGGTCCAATTTACCTGAAAAGTGCTGAATCCTGTTGGATAGCCACTAGGAATCGTGTAGTTTTCAAGGAAATTGCCAGATGCATCAGTGAGAGAAGTACCAACTAGCACCCCATCAAGTATAAGACCTATTGTTTCTCCTGCGAAAGCTGTACCGTTCTGCAGCAGCATCGTGCCTTGATAGGTTAGGTTTCCACCACGATAAGCAATTGATTGACTGTTTAGGGTAAATTCAGGAAGTCCTCGTACTTCAACTGTAGAGTTATCAGCAGAACGGCCCGGTAAGAGAATTGGTAATCCAGACTCGGAATCGTATTCCCCAAGATATTCTGCCCATACAAGATGGTCGCCAACCATCATCCGTATCAAATCTGTTGCATCAACAAAGATATCCAATGAATAACTTCCATCTGACTGAACTGTTGCTGAGCCATAGATATCTTCATCCCAATATATCAGGACCTGATCATTTTCAAGAGTAGTTCCATCAATTGGATTGCCATCAGCATCTCTGAGAACACCAAACACGTGTAGTGTATCATTCCAATGAGCAATATGATTATCGAGACCCTGTCTGAGATTAATATCAAAAGTTTCACTTGGAGTAAAATACGAAGTAGGACCATTTTCTGTTGTGGTCTTACTAAGAGGACTTGCGCTTCCCACCGTGTAGAAATATGTATAATTGGTGATCGAGTAAGTTGGAGATATCCAAGTTGCTGAAACATTATGAATTCCAAAAGATGCATCTAGTGGAATATCATATGAGATGTTTGCCGCAGGAATTATTCCTTGAATCATATCAGGTTGAATAGTAGCCGCACCCATCTCAACACCATCAGTGTCATCATAGAAGTAAATATCTTCAGGAGCTGATATTGCGACCATGTTAGCGAGAAGAATAGCACTGAAGTTGAGCGTATCGCCTCTGAATCCCCATGTTGGTTGTAGCACTAATAATTCGACCTGTGATTCTTCAGTATTCTCAGGAAGTTCTCCTCCACCCATATTTGATGGTAGAGCTATTGGAACAACTTGAATCCATTCACCATCACCTGTAGATAAGGGGATGAATACTTCTGCCCAGAACATCATGTGCCGAACTCGTATTATACGTTGGCCATCTACTGCATCGCCAACTGCGTACCCTGTCACCATTCGAGCAGGGATTCCAAGTTCCCTCATGAAGACACAATAAGCTGTGGCGAAGTCCATTGGGAGGCCACCACCACGTTCTATGAACCAATCAGTCACCTCTTGTCCTTCTGAAGGTCGTTCCATAACCCGATCTTCATCAAGAATCAAATCATATTGGCTCTGGAAATAGACTTCAACAGTTCGAGCTTTTTCATAGGCGTTTTCGCCTACAAGACGGAAAGGATCTATCTCATCTAATACACGTTGAGTGGGTGTGAATGGTAGAACAGAGTAGACATTAGCAATGCCGGGAGGAGCTGAGATACCCTCTAGTGCGTTCGCTGCAATGGCTTCGAGGTCTTGATTTTCGTAAGTAACATCATAACTCAATAGAACGGTTTCACCAGTTTCACCCCTGAGAAAAGGACTCACGAGTAAGGTGTCATAGTCATCCGTACTGACCTCGTAGCTGAGTAATGCATCATCTGGATCGGTTCTAAATGTACCATCAATTACTTGGATTCCAGGAAAGAGTATAGGTAGCTCGATTGAACCAACATTTGGTCCAACAGTGATATTGAGATATACTGTATAGATTTCATTACCCTGAGATACAGCAGTATCATAGGATATCAATGAGATAGGCTCTTCACCAGTAAGGGTCTTCGCCCAGCCCGAACCATCGTAGGCATCATATGCACTGCGCCTCCATAACTGTGGAGGAGCATCAGGTTCTGCAACGAATACAACATTCTCCATCTGCTCAAGGAGGTCTTCGGGTAATTCCTGGTCTAACGGAAGGTCTGTGTAATTTATATTATCAAACCAACTACTGCGTCCACCAGCCCAATCAATATCATAAGGCCAATCAGCGACTTGCTCATATTGTGTATGTGGTGTTTTCGTTCTTACAGAGTCAAACTGGATGAGTATCACTGTCACTACACTGAACACAAGCATTATGACTATAGCGAGTGTACTAATAATAGTAGTCTTACTCATCTTTTTCTTTGCAAGTTCTTCTGCGGCACTCAAGTAGATGGCCTCTCGGTTGCCAGGTCGGTGGCAGGCTTCTGGTGAGGGAACTTCTGTTCATCACTCAATATACTTTAGAAAAGACCTAATGATTAAAGGCTTTCTAGGACTAGGGTCGTTTATTTTTCGAATTGAATGTTCAGTAGCGAGATGTTTTTCTGACCTCATCATTAATTCCTAAATATGGAGTGGTTGAATTGTTCCCCGAAAAAGAGATTGATAACTTCATAAAAAATCTGTTTGCTAAAGAAAAAGCAGGAGCTCATGCATACGATCATACGAAACGTGTGTATAATATAGCCCTTAGAATTGCTGAGAGCACTGAGGCGGATATCAAAATACTAGGAGCAGCTGCACTACTGCACGATATTGGGAGGCCTCAAGAGAGAGAAACAGGATTGTCACATTCCATTGTTTCTGGAGAACTATCAATACCCCTTTTGACAAAACTTCATTACAATGAGTGTGAGATTGATGCAGTCGTTGATGCAATCAGAACACATCGGTTTAGTGAAGGATTGACACCAAGCTCTATAGAAGGAAAGATTCTCAGTGACGCAGACAAATTAGATGCATTAGGAGCTATTGGTGTCTTTAGAGCTATTGCACATGCAGTGGAGAACGAAGGGGGAGTAGAGCGTTTTCTTAGTCATGCTGATGAGAAACTATTGAAACTGAAGGATTTGATGTACACGGACCATGGAAGAAAATTGGCGAGAAAAAGACATACTGTACTCAGAAATTTCGTCGATGAACTAAGAGTGGAATTGTCAGAGGATGTTCACTCCTGAGATAGCAGCAGCTCAAGATATGATTCGCGTATCGTTCGTTCAAGCGGCAAAGCTAACTCTTTCGCCAATGCAAAAAGAGCCTTGCTTGCAGACTCGAGCTTTGCTTTCTCATCTATGATGCATTCCAGTTCAATGAAACCACCAAGGTTTTTCACATCATCAAGACCGATTGTGATATT
This sequence comes from uncultured archaeon, assembly GCA_964610875.1. GTDB lineage: Archaea > Asgardarchaeota > Thorarchaeia > Thorarchaeales > Thorarchaeaceae > CAZSWP01. Next base: position 53,080 of record CAZSWP010000009.1, on the reverse strand, counting down.
ATCAAGAGTATAAAACATCCGAGTCTTCTCTATTTTGGCCACCCTCTCGAAACTCAAATGTTCCAGCAGTTTTACGAAAGATGCAAGTTCAGAGATTGTTATACTAGTTTCTATTCGAGTCTTTGTTTTTTCATCTATTTTTGGACCTTTGTAAGTTGCCTCATTAGTAGTAGTGAGAGTGTCATTTTTCTTGCAATGTATGACTCTAGTTCTGAATGCCTCATCCGTTTCTGAAAAGGATCTACAGGGATGTGCATAATAGGTGTCAATTTGTGTTTCAGTTTTGAGATATGTAGCTCCTTTATTTATGAGACTCCTCTTGACCTCTTCCAGGTTATCTACAGGTAATTTGATCTCTGCTTCATAGACCTGAGTATCCAACAAGTATCACCAGAGTCCAAAAGAGAGGGAAAGATGAGTTATGTATTTCTGTTTGTGGTACTGGCGTAATCCACTTATTCAAGCTGCATCATTGATTAGAGGTTGGTGACAGATTGACATACCGGCGATACAAATGCGCAAAATGTGGAAAGACATACAGTGAAGACAATGTTCCACCAAATGATGGATGTGGTGGTCGTATTGATATCACTTTGGACCTAGAAACAATTAAGGATTCAATCAATAGGGAAACACTTGAGAAGCGTACACAAGGACTCTGGAAATACTTCGAATTTATGCCACTTCGCAAAAGGGAGAATATTGTGACTTTGGGAGAAGGTGGCACAGCTCTCGTAAAGGCGAACAGATTAGGCAAATTTCTTCAAATGAAAGAACTATGGTTGAAACTCGAAACCTCTAATCCTTCGGGGTCTTTTAAGGACAGACCAATCTGTGTAGGAGTGTCAAGAGCTGTAGAAGATGGAGCAGATACAGTGTCAGCTGCATCTTCAGGTAATGCAGCTGCAGCAATGTCAACATATTCTGCCAAAGCCGGACTTAGAGCAGTAGTATTTGTACCTGAGAATGCACCAGCTGGGAAACTCATACATCTTAGAACTTTGGGAGCGAAAGTTTTCAGGGTGCGAAAGGAAAAGGAGGGTGTTGATCCAACAACTACCCTATTGCGAGAAGCCTGCAGCACTCTTAGATGGACACCATGTCCTTCATTCGGGCCGTTCAACGCATTTCAATTTGAGGGTACAAAGTCCATGGGATACGAGATTTCAGAACATCTCAATTGGAAAGTTCCTGATTGGATCTTATTCCCCACTGGTAGTGGAGGACTTATGGCTGGTACGATGAAAGGGTTCTGGGAATTCAAAGAAATGGGATTTATCGATGACATTCCAAAGCCAGTGGTAGTTCAACCCGAAGGGTGTGCTCCAATAGTAAGAGCGTATAAAGAAAACCATGATCCATTAGACATAACTCCATGGGATTCCAATGAAACAGTAGCAGGAGGGCTTGCAGATCCGTTTCCTTGGGATGGTGATGCAGCAATAAAGTACCTCAAAATTGCACATGGTGAAGTAGTTGCAGTATCTGATGAAGAGATTGAAAAATATCTAGTTTTACTTGGAAAGTACGAGGGTGTTTTTGCAGAACCGAGCGGTGTTGCTGCACTTGCAGGATTGGAGAAACTACAAAATGAGGGTGTTATAGATACCTCTGATTGTGTTATTGTACCAATCACTGGTTCCGGATTCAAAGATCTTTCAACTCCTGACAGACTGCTACCTGATGTTCCTGTAATCATGCCTAAGATTACGGACCTCAAAGAAGGGCTTCAAAAATATGAAACATAAAAAAAGGATTTGACAAACCATGTCACATGAAACCTATATGACCGCGGCAATCGAGGAAGCAAAGAAAGGTCTTGATGAGGGAGGAATTCCCATTGGGTCTGTTCTTGTCCTCGATGACAAGATAGTTGGGAGAGGGTATAATAGACGGGTGCAAAAGAGCAGTGCAATATTACATGCAGAAATGGATTGTCTTGAGAATGCAGGACGTTTGAAAGCAAAAGAATACCAAAGAGCCACACTCTATTCAACGCTCTCACCATGTGATATGTGCAGCGGAGCGGTTCTCCTCTATGGAATCAAGAAGGTTGTGATTGGAGAGAACCGAACATTTCAGGGACCTGAAGACTATCTTAAAGAACAAGGAGTTGAACTCGTGATTCTCGAAAACGAAGAATGCACCAGTCTTATGACCGACTTCATAAGGAACAATCGCGAACTTTGGAATGAAGATATTGGTGAGTAATTATTTTGAAAACACATGACTCCTCAGAAAAACTATCCAGACGTGAACGAAAAGATAAAGCTAAGGAGATTGCAAAAATTCATGGATATCTAGCATATATGATAGAACGATATCTAGCACTCTGGGGAGAAGAAGAAACTATCAATTTCATTGAAGCATGTGAGAATCCCATTAGAACTGCTATTAGAATTAACACCTTGAAAATTGATATCGAAGATGCAAAAGTAAGACTGAGTGAGAAAGGGGTCAACTTGGAGAGAATACCTTGGATTCCGTCTGGGTTCTATGCGGACTTCCAAGGTTTCTCACCAGGAGCTTTGTTTGAGCATATGTTAGGGGAATACTACATACAGGGCATCCCCTCAATGACAGTTGTAGAAGTACTAGCACCACAAATGGGAGAGACTGTGTTCGATCTTGCAGCAGCACCAGGTGGAAAAACCACTCATATTGCACAGATAATGGAGAACACAGGAATTGTGGTTGCTATAGAGATGGATAGGCAAAGAATTCAAAGTCTGCATAGTAACATAGTAAGATGTGGAGTGAGTAATAGCATCGTTCTTCGAGGAAATGCTATGAAGTTAGATACTCTTCCTATAGAGCCGAATAGAATCCTACTTGATGCACCATGTTCTGGAGAAGGGTTGATTCCAATAGATCCCACCAGAAAGACAAGTAAATCAATGGCAGATATACGATACTGCGCTACTCGTGAGGATAGACTAATTGAGAGGGCAATCAAAAAGTTGCAACCAGGAGGCACTCTTGTCTATTCAACTTGTTCTATTGCACCTGAAGAGAATGAGTTCATCATTGATGAAATTTTAAGAAGACATTCTGAAATGAAACTCATACCCATTGAATTAGAATTTGGTACTAAAGGGTATGATGCACCATATGGAGTACAATTGGACGAGTCCCTCAAACTTGCGCGACGGTTTCTCCCGCATCTGCACGGTACTGAAGGTTTCTTCATCTGTAAATTGGTGAAGACTGCTTAGGAGGGAATTCTTAAGACCTATATCTTTGAAAGCTTCAATGAGGTCCTGAGGTATATGAGCAAGGATATTGTGATTAGAACATCCGGATTGAGTAAGACCTTTGATAGAATACATGCTTTGATTGGCTTAGATTTAGAATTAATCAAAGGGAATACTTTCGGGTACTTGGGACCAAATGGTGCAGGTAAAACAACTACTGTAAGAATCCTATCAGGACTTTTAAGGGCAACAAATGGGACTGCAACAGTTTGTGGATATGATATTGAAACTCAACGGGACGCAATCAAAGCGGTAACCGGTTTGTTACCAGAAACACCCGGACTATACTCAAAACTATCTGCAGTAGAGTTTTTAGAGTTCATTGGAGGTTTGAATAATCTCAGTGGAACAATACTCGGAAAACGCATTGAGAAACTTCTTGGAATTCTTGGACTGGAAGGTAGGCGAAACAATCTTCTGGAGAGTTATAGTTCTGGCATGAAACAGAAAGTCCTTGTTGCTTCAACAATAATTCATCAACCACGGCTAGTTTTCCTTGATGAACCAACTTCAAGATTGGATCCAGCTGCAAGCGCGCTAGTAAAAGAACTCATTATGGCAATGGCTAATGAAACAGATACTACTTTCTTCATCTGTACACATATGACAGATTTTGCAGAAGATGTATGTGACATTATAGGAATCCTGAATGAAGGACGACTACAAATCAAAGGTTCTCCGAAAGAGATTATGGAGAGAACAAATACATCCAATCTGGAAGAAGCATATCTGAAGATTGTAGGTCAAGAAGTTGATAAAAAGACCTTACTTAGTTGGAGGGAATAGGACTGACAAAGGGCTGGTGGGCAATCGCCAAAGCTGAGTTCTTTGTTCAGACAGCGAAATTTCGTGCAATCAGGAAAATAGCTACATTGGGAGTTTTTGCATTTGGTGTATTCTGGGCAATGGTATTGATACCCACAATAGTCACAGGTGTTGTGAATCTGTTAGGACAACAAACCAGTTCAATTCTCATGACGACCTTACCAGGTGTTATGCGTTCAGTCATTCTCCTTCTCTGGGTCTTGGTATTGGTGTACCCAATCACATATTCACTTAGGGACATCAAGATTGGCCAATGGGAGATTGTTTTGAGTAATAATGTTAGCGCGAGATCACTCCTTCTTGGAACATTTCTTGGAAAGATTCCTACATATTCGCTACTAGTGCTATTTGGAGCTCCAATACTCTTGACCCCATTTGTTGTGATTTTCGGAGTGGACCTTATTGGACAGACAATAATGTATGGAACATTATACCTATTATCTATTGCAACACTCTGGTTATCAGTCGTTATCAGTTCAGCAATTCAAGGAAGATTAGGGGAATCAGAACGGGGTAATGATTTAGCAAAAGCACTCAGTGTGCTGATCGCATTGGTTGTGCTTCTACCAATGTATGGTATGATATATTTTGCAGAACCACTAGCAGAAGTGATGGGGCTTGATCTCTTTCTCCTTCTTCCTTCTTCTTGGTGTGCGGATATCATTACCTGGTCCACATTGCAGTTCAGGACAATCACTGTTCCTGAAATAGTGCTTCAATCGTTGTTTGGAATGCTTCCTCTACCGATTGCGGTATATGGAATACTCATCTTGGTTTTCTCAATCATAGTATCTCTAGGAGGAGTGCTGTTCGCGGACAAGCTGTTTTCCTTAGGAGGGAATGTAAGGAGTGAGAGAATAACAACAATTGGCAAGGAGAATCTTGTGCTCCGACTGCTTAGAAGAACACAGAGTGGTGCACATGGTGTGCTTCTGGTGACGATGATTAAGGAGTTCACTAGAAAGGTGCAGAACCTATCGAGAGTGGTATACGGGATATTTCTATCAATTCTCTTACCTGTGATTCTTAATGCTAGTTTTGTAAACGATCTTGGCGATCCAGAATTTGTATTTGTAATGTCATCGCTAATGGTAAGTATGATGCTTGGAATGATTTGCGGAATCACGTTTGGTGGTATTGGATTTATTGAATCAAAAGACCAACTCTGGATAATACGAAGTGCTCCTCAAGGTGTACGAAAATACGTTAGGGCAAGACTTATACAATCATCATTTCTTGGAATACCCATCTCAATAATTCCTTCAGTTATTGTGGCAATGCTCGTTAGAATCGATTTCATTGGTTTATTATTACTCATATTTCAAGCATACATAATCGTGCTTGGATCTATTCTATTCGCTACAGGAATCACTGCTTTGAATCCTACGTATGAGAACACAAAGAGTAGTGCATTCTATTTGAACACCATCATAACAATAACAGGTGTTATGGTCATTATGCTGATCTCTTTCTCATACTCTCTAGCACTTACAATTATATCAGGAGTCACAATTAGTGTCATTCTGATTAGCGGTTTCCCACTGCTGCTATTTGGTGCACTGACAGTTGCCGGGGGTGTGCTTCGATTATCTAACCCAGAATAGATTTCAAAAGATTGTGACACAACCTTAAGTGCGGATGGAATATTACAGAGCTAAAGTGTTACTGATGAAACCGGTACATATGGAGCCTGCCAATTGGAATAATATTGTTGAGAGTATAGACAGTGAGTTTGGAGAAGGTGTGACTAAATCCCTTGCAGGGAACATGTTACCAGTTTCTATTGAACGGAATAAGAACAAATCTGTGTACTTGATTCCAAATGAATGGAGAGGGATGACAGAGATAGATTTTGGGGATTATGATGTTCAATCCTTGGGAATATGGTTAGGAGATGAAACAGAAAAGGGTTTCCGAATCAGTCTAGGGGTTCTAGAGAGGATTGCAGACATCACCAGGAACATTCTGATTGTAACAGAACATGGCGGCGAAGTCTTTACCTATGGTAGAAGTGTATTGAAAGAATCAACTGTTGAAGTAGGGAAGGGATTGGAAAGAGGGCAAAAGGTTGTAGTCAAACTTGAATCTGGAGAAGTACTTGGGTTAGCTGTGTTGACAGTTTCTTCATCAATGGTGAATAGACTAAAGAACAATGACCTCATTGGGAAGAATCTCGTTGATATTGGATGGTATATTAGAAAGATGGGATGAGAGACCCAAAACGGTCATCTCATCAGAGATACATTTGAGATGGGTCTGTATCAGATTCAATTGATTTTCTCATCTTTTCTAAGCGTTCTATCTCTTTGCTCTCTTCAATGAGCTGGTCAACATTAGCTGAAACACCATAGACCTCATTTATCTTCTCAAGCATGGTAGCAGCCGATCTGGGATCTGGTCTTCCACGGGTAGCATAGGATAATATTCCCACTGCGGAACCACCTCGCATCTCAAGCTCTGCAATCAACAATGCTAAAGGACCAGCCACAAAAAGGCCTTCTTCAAGAAGGGGAATATTCCATTTCTCCAAGTGTTTTTTGTATGCCGCTGTCGGAACGCTACGCATATCATCACCATCTTCCTTGAAACTGGCATCAAGCCCCCCCAATAGCAATACTTCTTCGAATTTTTGTTCCATAATCCATTCCGCTAATCTTTCTATGAATTGCCATTGTTCAGCTTGATGTGGTTGAAACCGAGGAACTAAGAATACCATTTTCTTGTCCTCATAGGAGTATAATTCGAAAGGAAGAACAAGGTTTCCATCCTCCATGGATACAAATAATGGAAGCATGTCACTCTTGATGAATCCTACCCTTTCAGCTTCTAATGCACGGGTCAAATGTGCTGTACTTAGAAACCCGACTTCACCAAGACCATGAAATCCCACTATGAACTTTGAACCCGGTTTTACTTTAAAGCCATCTTTTAGTATTATTTTGAAACTCGTGTCTTTTGTTGCCACGAAAGCCATAATCTTCAATCCTCTATATTATGAATCTTAAAACCATCATCTGCTACTAATTTGACAAGCAGATTGTCTTTTGTATGTGTATATGACTCTGATAATGCACAGTATATCTATCAGATAGGTTTCGGTGGGGGCAAATAGCCCCACCAATCATTTCCTACAGAATCAGAATGGTCTGTGTGTAAACAGACGTACTTTTGCCACATCTCTATGTATAGTCTTTTCAGTACGAGCTTTCTTCTTCTCCTCTGGTTCAAAAGATTCTTCCATTGTCTTGTTTAGTTCATCTTTTTCCACTTTCAAAGTGATTTTATCACTGACTTCCTCGATAACATTTCCAGGAACAATCAAGTCAACATCTTTTTTGAACCCTAGAGCTTCAAGTTTCTCCTCAAAGAACCCTCCACCTACAATCAATGATGCAGAACCATCTGTATCGAAGTCAACATCAAGTGTCTTACCTATTTTTTCTCCTTTCTTATCATATATCTCCAGCTTTTGTAAATCAGATAAGCGTATTTCGTCATCTGTTATGGCACAGTCGTCTAGAGTTGTCTTCAATGTGTTGGCTGTTGTATCAAGATGAACTTCATCACCGAGCTTCTTTATGAGAGAAGCATCAAAGATAGGATCCTTGTCCGGTTTTATTTTAACAGCTTCCAAAAACTCCTCAAACCGTGGCCCCGCCAGGATAAATTGTGCAAGTTTCAACTCACCATCGAATTTGAATGTGAAGTCACCAATACGACCTATTTTATTGCCGGTTGTATCCAATACATCCGAATTCTTCAGTTCTTTGCAACATATTGACTGAGAGATTTCCATAATCAACTCACCATGTCTTTAGAGATTGTATTTAGAATTAAAGTCTTCTAAAGTGTCATAGTGTATCTAATATTTCTAAAAATAGAAAGAGATTGATATGAATCGACAAGCATGATTAAAAAAGGATAATAGCATAAAATAAAACACCCTATAAGAAAAAATGCGCAAAAGAAAGGCGGGAGCGTAGAAATCGTGAGTACCCTCAGAGAATTGGAGCTTGTAAGAATCTCACCTAGACTACTTGAGATTCTGAGAAGGGAGGGACTCGCGAGTCTTACAGACTTCCAAAAGACAGCTGTAGAAGAGGGTATCACCAGAAACATCAGTCAAATACTTATCACATATGACTATGAAGAAGCGTATCAGATTGGAGAGATCTCAGTTCTAAACAAAGTAGCCTCGAATTTTAGAACAAAGGTATTGATTATCTGTCCAAACCCACATCAAGCAGAAAAAAGATTGAGAACGCTGAGTCAAAGAGCCAGAAGACTTGGAATTCCTGTTTCCTCAATTACGAGAAGGCGTATGGCAACATCAGAGGGTGAAATCAAAGGGCGGATTATCGTATCGACATTCCGTTCATTGAGTATAGCGCTTAGATCACATCCCAGAATAATGGAGGATTTAGACTGTATTCTTATTGAACGCCTGGACCTTATTGGACAACCGGAGATTGGTGCAAGACTCGAAACAGCACTAGTGACAATTAGAGGTCAAGGACTGAAACCACAATATATAGCTGTTTGTTCACCAGTTGCAGACGTAGAAGACTTGGCCAATTGGTTGTCAGGACGCATTGTTAGAGATAGAAAAGCAGATGTCAAACGTATCTTTGGTGTTAAATCATTTGAGAATATCAACGAGTCGGTTGCTGACCTTGTGGAATTTGTGCATGGAAGAAAGGAGCAAGTGATGATTCTGTGTGCAAGTATGAAAGAGGCAGAACGATTAGCCATGGAACTAACCGGTACTAAAAAGGAGAATAGGATACTTGACCTTGATCTCACGCTAGGGCATCGTGAAGAATTACGAGAGCTTGCCTCTGAAGTCGAACAGTATTATCCTGAGTGCAAACTGACTCAGAATCTCAAACAGGTGATTACATCAGGGGTAGCGTTCATGCATTCTGGAGTTTCAAGAACCCAGAGAAGAGCAATTACAGCAGCATGGGAGGATGAATTACTACCTGTTCTTATCTTACCTACTCGATTTGTTCTTGCTAGCGGACTCCGAGCTACAGATGTCTTTCTTCTGGGAGTGTATATGCAAGAAGTAGAGAGAGGAACTCTAGATGATGAGGGGCTCACTATCCTATCTGAGTGGCAAATGAATAATGTACTTCAATCAGCAGGAAGAACAGGAAAGGATAATGAAGGATTTGGTACTGTCATTGTTGATAATGAATCGGAACGTCAACGGGTGTTGTCAAAATACTTTATTCAACAACCAGATGGTTTCATTACTCCAAGAGAAGGAGAAGTTGACAGTGCTATGGATGACCCGGAGAATGTTCAGGATCTTGTTCTAAGTCAATTATGTGGCAGAATCCGAGTGGATGATGACCCATTTATGATTCTGAGTCGAACATTTTGGGCAGCAAGTAATCGTGTAGGAAGTGTTGATCTACAATCATCTCTGCTGGAAACAGTTGAGAATGCAAGGGACCTAATTTCACGACGGATAACCAAATCAACAGTTACTAGAACAAACGAAATCCCTGATGATGATGTTCGACTTGTATCTGTGACTCCTGAAAAAATTGAGGGACTTGTCCATAGTCGCAGTAGGGACTTATGGCACCATGTTGTTTTGAAAGCAAAAGAAGGGGTATCATGCACTTGCGAGTCATGGAAATATCAAGGAATTCGTAGACATCGTCTGTGCAAACATCTTCTGAAATTTACGGAATTTGCTATAGAAAGGGAGGAAATCAGGCAATACGGAGTTTCAGTGATCTTTCAAGCTTTACGAGGTCTTGAAGTTTACAGTGGACTTGAAAGAGAACGGTTGATAGTGCGGGATAAGGAATCCATTAAGTGTACCTCACTAGGAGAAAAAATTGCATTACTAGGAGTTCCAGTTAAGGATGCTACAATAGCACTTCGCGCTATTTCCAAGAGAGGAGCAAAAATCCATGATGTGCTTGAAGGGCTGGTTGCTTCCAGATCAGATGTGTCTATCAAAACCGTCAGGAGAATAATTAATTCGGTTCAATCTGGAGAGATAGAATATTGTGAAAATGACAGACCGGGTGTTGTTGAAAACATACTGGAAGAAACACAATATATGAGTCAGATACTGTGTAGTTTAGTAAGTGGTGAACAAGAGTTTCTATTAAAAGAACTCGATAAAATAAGGAAAGACCTTCAAAAAGCACTTGATACTATCGATTGATTAGATATTGGTATGTTGAAACGTTTTTATGTAGCATCTATTGATGCCGCACTAGATTGTAAGGACCATAGATAGTCCTCGATAAAAGGAAGGAATGAACCAATGAAGCTGTTTGAGCATGAAGCAAAGGAGATCTTCCAGAACTTTGGCATGCCAATACCCCCAGGCGGAGTAGCAATGACTCCGCAAGAAGCAAAAAGGGTGACTGCAGAAGTAGGAAAACCTGTGGTTGTAAAAGCCCAAGTCCTCTCAGGAAAGAGAGGAAAAGCAGGGGGAGTCAAGTTTGCTGATACTCCAGAGGAAGCTGAAAAGCTGGCTGAAGAAATACTCGCAATGCGAATCAATGACTTACCTGTAGAAGCAGTATTGATAGAAGAAAAACTCGATATTGCACAGGAAATCTATGTGGGTATCACAGTTGATCGCAACGAAAGAAAATACGTAGTTATTGGGAGTGCAGCAGGAGGCATGTCAATTGAAGAACTAGCTGAGGAGAGTCCTGAGAAAATAATCAAAATGCATGTGGACCCAGGTCTTGGTTTCCAACCATATCAAGCTAGAGAGTTGGCAATTGACATGGGATTCAAGGGAAAGGATATCAACAAACTCGGTAGTTTCTTTCTAAAACTGTGGAACATTGTGGAAAAATATGATGTCGAACTTACTGAGATCAATCCACTCATTCTTACAAAGGATGGCAGATTTCTAGCTGCAGACGCTCGATTGAATATTGATGATAATGCACTGTACCGTCACAAAGATATAATCGAAAAACTTCAGAGAGAACCCCTCGAACAGAATGACCGTGAACGTATGGCATCTGAGGAGGGAATGGCCTATGTTGAACTTGATGGTGATATTGCCTGTATCTGTAATGGTGCCGGTCTTACTATGGCCACTTTGGATGCAGTTGAGCTTTATGGAGGCAAAGCCTGTACTTTTCTTGATCTTGGTGGCGGCTCCGATGCAGAGAGAGTCGAGAAAGGCATCGAGATTGCTCTAATGTATGACAAGGTGAAAGCAATCCTCGTAAACATCATGGGAGGCATCACACGGTGTGATGATGTTGCAAGGGGAATAATTGCAGCTCGAGAAGACAAAGGAATCGATGTGCCTATGGTAATCAGAATGGTCGGAACAAATGAACAGAGAGGGCAAGAAATTCTGAATGATGCAGGAATTCCATTCCTAAAAACAATGGAAGATGCGGCATCGAAAGTCGTCGAACTCGTAAAGGAGGTCAAATAGAATGGCCGTGCTTGTTAAGAAAGACACGAGAGTATTGGTGCAGGGAATCACAGGTGGACAGGGGACTTTCCACACAGAAGCTATGCTGAAATATGGAACCAAGATTGTTGCAGGATCAACACCAGGAAAAGGTGGACAAGAAATCCATGGAATTCCCGTGTATGATAGCGTGTTCGAAGCAAAAGAAGAGAATGATGTCACAGCCTCAGTGATTTTTGTACCAGCCCCATTTGCTGCGGATGCGGCTCTGGAAGCAATTGCTGCAGACCTTGACCCAGTTGTTGTAATCACAGAGCATGTTCCAGTCCAAGACGAAATTCGAATGATATATGCGGCTAAGCGCAAAGGTACTGCAATTATCGGACCAAACACTCCTGGTATCATCACGCCTGGTGCGAAACAGAAGCTAGGAATCATGCCGGGACATGTATTCTCAGCAGGGGAAGTGGGGTTAATGTCACGTAGTGGCACACTGACATACGAAATAGCTGCAGGCATGACGAATGCAAAAATTGGTATTTCTACTGCTATTGGACTGGGAGGCGACCCATGTGTTGGCCTAACAACAATTGAAGCAGTCAAACTCTTTGAAACAGATAAGGATACGAAAGCATTGGTCTTAGTTGGTGAGATTGGAGGAGATGCAGAAGAACGTGCATCTGTTTATATTAAAGAAAACTATGACTTGCCTGTTGTAGGTTTTATAGCAGGACGCACTGCTCCAAAAGGAAAGAGAATGGGACATGCGGGAGCCATTGTAAGTGGGAGTAGTGGCACTGCTGCGGCTAAAATTGAAGCACTGAATAAAGCAGGAGTACAGGTTGCTGAAAAGCCGAGTGATGTTGCACGGATTCTCAAAGATCTCATGTGAAAACTAGATTACAGCAGATTGGAGTAGAGGGAATGGTGTATCCCTCCACTCCTGAATCTATTTTGTTAAAGGAATAGGTTTAAATGACTAGCTTATCGGAAGGGCTGAGCGGACACAATACAAATCAGTCCAAAAGCTAATCGTGAGGTCCAAAAAATGCCAGTTTCCGATATTGAGAAACGAAGACTAGCACAACACTATTTGCTATACAAGAAAATTTGTCGGGACTGTGGTGCGACAAATCCAATGAACGCGAAAAAGTGTAGAAAGTGCAAGAATAAGGATCTCAGACCAAAAAGAAGGAAGAAGACATAGTTCCTTCTATGGGAAGCCGCTCGAGAGAGGGCCGGTGGTCTAGCGGCTATGACGCCGCCTTCACACGGCGGATATATCAGGGACTTCCCTTGATTATCGCCAATATCGCGAGTTCGAATCTCGTCCGGCCCACCATAATCAGTCAAAAGGGGTACAAATAGAATGCCAAAGCAAATGTACGATGCTGATCAATTCCTCGAAATGAGTGAGGATGCTATTGAATGTCGTGTAAAAAGGGAAAGCAACAGAGTGAAGCTAAAACTACGCACATCTAAATATCTTTACACAATCATTCTTGAACCCCAGAAGGCTGAAAAGGTACTAGAGAATATCAGCTGCCAGATAGTAGAAGCGAGACCAAAGACAGAAGAAATCTAGATTTCAAAGATTTGATTTCTTTCAGGCACATATGCTTTTCGACCTTTCTTTTCGATTCGTTCTTTTAGTTTATCACATGACTCGCTCTCACCGTGCACAACATAAAACTCTGGATTGCCAGGAATGTTCATCAACATGTCCATTATTCCTCTTGAGTCTGAATGACTGCTAAGATGATGATAGAATAAATCTGCTTCAACCCTATAATCACGGTTTCCAATAGTGACCTTTCTTTTTTCCAGAAGCTGAGCACCAGGAGTGCCTGGAATCTGAAATGACACAAGAATGATAGAATTCTTCTCATCATCATGTAGTTTTTTGAAGTATAAATGTGAGGCGCCGCCTTTTAACATACCAGCTGGTGATATGATAATGCTAGGGCCTTTCATGGCATTGTTTCTATCTCGATTATCACGAATTACACGGGTTCGCTTGACAGCTCGTGTAAAAGCACGTGGTGAGCCAATATATTCTGGATGTTTTACTACAACATCATTCACTTTTCGTGCCATTCCATCAACATAGATGGGATACTTTGAAGGGATGCCATATTGTTCAAGTATACACATGACCTCCTGACTTCTACCAACAGCAAAAGCGGGAATCAGTGCGACACCACCCCTTTCCAGAGTTTGGATCACACTGTCAACAAGAGCTTTCTCTATCTCCTCTCTGTTAGGATTGACTCTTTGAGCGTATGTGCTTTCTGTGACAACAATATCATGTTTGGGCAGGTTCTTCCTTGCACCGAGATTTAGTCTGGATTCTGTTGCATTGAAATCTCCAGTGAACAGAATACGCTTTCCGTTAACACGCACAGAAACCATTGAGCTTCCCGGAATATGACCAGCATTGAATAATGTCATTTCAAAACGGCGCCCTAATGGTACAGTTTCCTCATAGGACATATGTTGATACTGTCGCCGTATACGAGTGATGTCTTTTTTATCATAAGGTAAGCGTCCACCAGAAATCTTCAGCATATCTCTACAAAGTAATAGACTGAGGTCTCTTGTGGCAGGAGTGCAAAAAAGTGAGATATTGCTATCCTGAGCAAGAACCCGGGGAATGCCTCCTGAATGATCAAGGTGGGCATGTGTGATTGTTACACCTTGTAAAGTTTCGATTGGTGGTAAGTCGGGAAATGAAGGGGGATTTGTGAATTTAGTACCGTAGTCAACAAGAATGCTCTCTTCAGCTTCTTCTAAAACAAAACCAGAGCGACCAATCTCTCTGCAGGAACCTAAGAATGATAGTTTTGTCATCTATATAGACATCCAAACCCAAAGCCCTTTGTTCATAAGAAAAGCATTCCGATTGAGGGTTCACTATCCAATAGTAATGTATGTACTCATAAATGGTGTTTCAGGTAATGAAGGCATTCGAAAACACTGGAAGCAGGAATTATCGTAAACGAAATCTATATCAGAAGCAACAATGTTCCACATATGAGTTGACCCGTTGACAGCTAGTGGAGAGTCTGCGTGTGGCGGAGGAAAAGACAAGTAAAAACAATGAGAGCAACGAGCATGGTGATTCTACCATCTTAGTTGGTTCCAAGAATGTAATGAGCTATGTGCTTGCATGTGTAACATTATTTAACAAAGGAGCTACAGAAGTTGTTATCAAAGCAAGAGGGAGACTGATTAGCAGAGCAGTCGATGTTGCAGAGATAACAAGGCACAGATTCATCGAAGGACTGACAGTAAAAGACATTATCATAGATACTACCACTGTTCAAACTGACAAAGGTAGTGACTTGAACGTTTCAACCATAGATATCATATTATCTAAGTAGTTGTCGCAAATCTCATATTGCCTTCATTACTGCTCGAATACTATCGAGCCCCTTAATTTAGAGAGGATAAGTCTATGCGCCTACCTGTATGTGTCTTTGATTTGGAGTCCGATATGCTCTGTCCAAATTGTCAAGAGCGATTGGATAGAGGTGAAATCACAGATTTTGATATCGAATTTTGTAAGTGGATATTAGAACTATCAAAGGAGCACCCCAACCTTAATGACTTGAATTTAGTAAGAGCCCTGAAATTGGACAACTTACTTGTGCTTGTTGTCAAGAAAAAGAGCAAAGAATTACTCGAGGACGATGAAGAGCTTCTTGAAACCTTAAAGGACGAATATGGGGATGTCATGATTGTAAAAGGTCCAGCAAACCTTAGGACTATCGTCAGATATCTTATCCGCCCCGCGGTAGAAGTGGGCGTTAATAGTCTCTATTTGCCAAATGGATTCAAAGAAAGCATAGTAATGCTTCGGCCAGAAGATAGATCCAGAATAAAATACTCTAAGGACCAACTCAGAAAGATTGTTTCAGCTGTTGTAGGTGAATCGGTAATCTTCCAATATCAAGATGAACGTATTGAGAAGGAAGATGAAAAGGAACCTGACGAATTTGATGAGCGAATGAAGGACTTTTCAAGTCGTTCTGGATAAGTTAGATACGATTCACGGGTTCATTCTTCATAATCTCGCGCATAACGACTGTAGCATATGAACCCTTTCTCAATTTAAACGAGAACTGGGGACCCTCTTCCAAAATATCTACTCTGGGCTCTCTTATGTCAATACTAGCAAGGTGCAATCCACCAAGTGAATCAAGATGTCTATTCTCAGGATTTCGAAAATCCCCAAAAGAAATCTCCTCTTCTGTGAGCGTCTTCTTGACTAATTCTGTTTGACGGGTATTTGGCATCTTTGAAGCGTAGCCAGGTATGACTATTGCCACACCGTATTTTTTCTCAGTAGTGAGAGCAATACATTGAGAGAGATTCTGGTCTGTAACAAATATCCAATCATCTCGACCTGTGTGGGCATCATCAAGTCCAATCAAGAAGTCACCAACGCTGGGTCTATTAATTGGCATGCCAAGTCTACAACGCTTGCTGATCAATCTGTTGAATAAATAGGATTGAAAAGCATGAACAAAGAGAGTCTGAAGGCGAGGTGATAGTTTGAATATGGCTCTCTTGAAGTCGTTAGGATGGTTTATCAATTCCTTGAGAACGATTCGCTCATATCTCATATCCCGAGGCAATTCCTTGAGAACGGTTTCAGAAAATTCACCATCCTCCATTCTTTTCCGTGCTTCCTGAAGAGTATCTGACTCGTACTTCCCCGGAGTTGATAAAATAACCTTAGCTGCTTTTTCGTAGTCTTTCTGCACCAGTGCTTTCCCTATCTTGTGTGTGACCGGTCTTACTACACCAAATCGTTGGACACCAAAAAAGTTGATGAGGGCAGTATTAGCCATTGCTTTGAAATACTGAACTACAGTTTCTGGCTCATAATCTGAATTTCGAAGCAGAATGGTAAATCGGTTACCCCATAGGTCACCAATCTTAATAGGTTGCCGAGAATATTCGAAATCACGAAATTGTACTCCTGCAATCTTTAGTTCTTTGAGTTCATTTTCTACTTGGACAGGAACAGACATTCTCTGACAGGTGATGGCTCTTTTATCCTTAAGACCAGCATATGAAACCATATTTCTTGAAAGACGAAGAGCAGCACACATCAAATTTACAGTATCCATCGTTGTCAGATTCTCTTTCTGAACAGTGAGATGGATATTGCGAGCTTTCTTCCTTGCCCCATTGATTGCAATAGGAGGACGTATTTCTTTAGTAAACGGATGAACTGATTGGACACTACCATCTTCGGTAATCTCTTCAACAATAAAATCACTAGGCCTATGTTTCAGAATACCCCCGATTCCTTCGAAGTCGGTACTATAGAGTTCCATGCCAATGGATTTCTCAAGAGGAAAATTAGCTTCGTGCACGTAATGTTCCTCTCATAGGAGTTTTAATTCGCCCGTCACTCTATCAATATCTTCAGCTATTCCAGGACCTATGCCCAACACCGTCGCCGTTCCAGATGGAAGCTCAGTCATTCCAGCATCACGAATGAGAGCATAAGGTAAGCGATGATTGACAGCTTCCCTTAGTAGACTCTGTAGCTCCTCTTCCGAAGATACTTTCACTGCCACCTTCTTTTGTCCTTCATGGAGCCAAGATTTCCAAACTTCCTGTTTGGAAACCCTACAGTGCTCAGCCGCAGATACAGCACCATGAGCAACCTGAACGGCCATCTTTCCTTTACTCATTCCAATGTCTGTCCTGACAGCAATAACTTGTTTGTATTTGAAAGACCGTTCATTCATTGCTATCACCGATTTGTTGTTCTTATACCGGGCAGTTGTGAGAGATTAAAAAGGGTCTTGGTAAGGATGAATCAAGAGGAAAAACCGTTGAAAAGAGATGCTATCATCGTAGGTGCAGGTCCTTCGGGATTACTTGCAGCAACGGAGATTGCAGCAAGTGGACACGATGTGTGTATCTTTGAAGAACATGATGTCATTGGAGAGCCAGATCATTGTGCGGGACTTCTCAGTTCAACTGGATTAAAACGACTCGGACTGAATCCACCAAAAGATGTCGTCCAGCATGTTGTGCGGGGCGCCCGTATTTTCGCTCCTAATGGGTCCAATATAACGGTAGAAAGAGGGAAACGTGAAGCACATGTAGTTGACCGCAGAGAGTTTGACCGCTGGTTAGCAAGTAGAGCAACTGAGAGAGGTGTTAAGTTATTCACAGGGACTCATGTGAACGTAATACGACAAAAAAAATCTGGCCTTTTCAAAGTGTTACTACGAAATGAAACAACAGACATACAGGGAAAAATCGTATTGAGTGCGGAAGGATCAAAATGCAAGATATCATCGCAATTGGGGTTTCCAATAATCCCACGGAAACAAAAACTACCTGCATTCCAGTATGAAGTTACGGGAGGTAATTTTGACACTGATTTCGTGGAGATGTTCTATGGAAGGCGCATATCAAGAGGATTCTTTGCATGGATCATTCCACTCGGAGAGAGAAAAGCAAGGATTGGTGTTGCGTCTAAAGACTTTCCAAAAAAACGACTTGATGCCGCAATTAAACATCATCGAGTCATGAAAGAACGTCTGAGCAATATCACAATCACCAGAAGTATGGGAGGAACCGTATTGGTTGGGAAACCAATCAGAGAGACCGCCAAGAACCGAAGCATGGTTCTAGGAGATGCAGCGGGTATTGTAAAAGCAACTACTGGAGGAGGCGTAATATTGGGAGGGCTAACATCTAAAATTGCGGGAAAGACTGCAGCCACATTTCTATCAGACAAGCTGCCTGATTTGAGGAGTTATGATAAGAGATGGAGAGGTCAATTCATTGAAGAGCTACGTACAATGTACTATGCGCAGAGAGCAATCATATCACTCTCAGATACTGGACTAAATCGTCTAATCGAATCTGCAAATGAATTTGGACTTGTTAATATAATCAAGCGTGAAGGAGATATGGATATGCAAAAGAAGGTCATTCTTGATATATTCAAGGACCCAAGAATGATTTTTCTCGCATTTAGAATAATAGTACACCTGAATCCATTTGTATAGCCCCATAGCTACATCTATATCAAGAACCGTTCATTGTAAGTTGGACAAATCTGGACACCAAAGCTTTGTCCTCCCAGACAACGGTACTGGGACTGGCTTTGCGAGGGTAAGATCGTGTGTCAAGACACCCTCACTAAAATATCCTTACCGGTCCTATATAAGCACCTACACAATAATGTCAAGGTTTGTCCTGATTATTAGTATCTGTTCGCGACCCAAGACAACTACAAATGAAATGGGGATGTCTATATGGCAAAGGTAGTAGAATCAGATGTTTTACAAAAAGCTGAGAAGCTACTACATAACCATGTCCTATGTGATCAATGTCTGGGAAGACAGTTTGCATGGTTGAGCACAGAAACAACGAATGATGAACGTGGAAAAGCAGTGAAAACCGTTCTTGTAATGACTGCTGACGAGCAAATACGTTCTGGCTTGAAAGAGAACGGTGTGCATCTTCTAAGGAATCTAGCTTCAAATGGGCTATCCGAACAAGCTGGTAGCTTATGCAAGCGATATGATATCGAATATGAGAAAAAGGAGTCGTGCTATTTATGTTCTCAAAACAACCATTCTGTCTTTGAAAGAATTCCATCTATTTCTAAACGTGTGATGGAACAATTAGATGAAATCCAATTCGATACATTTCTTGTAGGCACTATTCCAATAGCTGAATTGGCAGAACGAGAGGATGAACTACGTGCTAATAACAACTTGTTATATGGAGAGACTTTCAAGTCGGATTTTAATCGAGAAATTGGAAAATATCTCGATACCATGATGCCACAAGAGGTGGACTTCAAACAGCCTGATGTAGTAGTCCTCTATGATATGGCTCAGGATGATTTCAAACTTCAGATAAATCCAGTGTTCATCTACGGGCGATACCGTAAGCTGGTACGGGGAATACCACAAAGTCGATGGGACTGTAAATCATGTGGAGGAAAAGGGTGCGAAGAATGTAATAATACGGGTCGTAAATATCCTGATTCGGTATCAGAGTATATTGGAACACCATCGCTCGAAATACTAAATGGAACTCGCTTCAAAGTGCATGCGGCAGGAAGAGAGGATATCGATGTTCTAATGTTAGGAACGGGAAGACCATTCGTTTTAGAGGTGTCAGAACCAAGGATACGTCATCCTGATTTAGATGAATTACGAAAAGTCATCAATCATCATGCTTCGGAAAAGATTGAGGTTCTTGGACTCCGTATGTCGGAAAGAAGTGAGGCTCAGGGACTAAAGCTGGAAGCCTCTGAAAACATAAAGGAGTACAAAGCAAAGATCAGGGTCGAAGGCGAAGTAACAGAAGAGATGTTGAAAAAAGCAGAGAGAGAGCTGACCGGTGTTACCATAAAACAGAGAACTCCAAAACGAGTTTCACACAGGCGTTCTGATTTGATACGAGAGAAGATTGTCCATGAAGTCACATTAGAGAGAGAGTCAAACAATATGCTATCTGCCAGATTTAGTGTTCAGGGAGGGACATATGTAAAAGAATTGATATCTGGCGATGAGGGTAGGACTGTGCCATCAGTTAGTTCCGTTTTAGACCGTTTTTGTGAATGTACCGAACTTAATGTGATTGCAATAGAGTCGACATAAACAGACCATAATCTTTAAGTTAACACCCAAGAGGTCTTGCTGAGTCTTGGTCAGGAAGTACTAACTATTTCTAGATACCAGGAACAACAAATGAAAAAGATGATGCCCTATGGTCAAAAAGAGTCATGGATTCCGTGCAAGAACTCGTGACCTGATGTCAAAGAGAGTCAGGAAAAGAGGATTAAGTCCACTTAGTGCGGTCCTTATCGACTATGAGAAGGGTCAACGCGTCAATATTGTTATCAATCCCAGTGTGCATAAAGGGATGCCACACAGTAGATACCACGGCCTAACTGGTATCGTGAAAGGTGTCAGAGGAAGAGGGATTATTGTTGATGTGCAAGTTGGTAAAGCCACAAAGACTCTTATTATACGACCTGAGCATCTTCAACCGGTGAGAGAATAGGGGGAAAGGCGGATGCCCAAAGAAGTTGTAAAAGAAGAGGAAGTTACATTACCTCAAGTCAAGAAGATTCTGAGTAAGCGCGGAAAAGAGAGCGAGCTCTCCTTCCAACAGACTATAACCTTGGAACACGCATCTTCTTTTGCAAAGATGGCTCCCGCGGTTTCTAGAAAGACTACGAAACGAATTATGAAGAGCTATGATTTGACACGCTTTCAGGCGGTTCAAATTGTGAATATTGCACCTACCTCCATAGAAGAACTAAAATCGGTTCTTGATATGCGCAGTGTCGAGCTTACGGATGAGCAGTTGGAGGAGATTGTTGAGATAATCACAAAAGCTCGGTCATAGAAATACGAAAACGGGATTGCTAGTCCCGATTGACTTTTAACACAAGTAAGTGAATTCATTATATATGTGGCCTGTAATAATTAGGGGCGATAACGAATGGAAGATACATCTAATAGAGCATTTGAAACACACGCTTACATCCTTGCAGTTGTTCCTCCAAAAGTATATCTCCGCGATAGCAGGCCCAGAGGTGAAACCGTAGCTCAAGCTATTGGCGAGTCACAATTCACACTTCTAGAACTTGCTCCGCGAAGAGGAGCATCTTTAAACCCGCAGGAACGTGTGGCAATATCTCGTGATGCACGAGGAAAGATAGACCATGTCAAGAGAAGAATTTTCTACGAAGATTTAGCTCCTGAGAGTGCGGCAGAGTTACCACTAGTTATCGAAATGATAGTCACAAAGCATGAGCATCGATTTGTACAATTCTTCAATGAAGCCAAACCAATCACAACTAGACAACATTCTTTGCAATTATTGCCAGGCATTGGTCAAACGCTAATGTGGGCAATCCTTGAAGAACGCAAAAAGAAGTCGTTCAAAAATTTCGATGATATTGCTGAAAGAACGAAACTTCAAAATCCTAAGAAGGTCATCTCTGCCAGAATAATAGATGAGCTGCAAGAAGATGTAAAACGGTGGCTCTTCGTCAAGGCACCGAAACGAGATGAAAATGAACGAGACCGTCCACCTCGAAGATAGCACATCATCAAGAAGAGGTGAGTTCCTTTGACTCGCACAGAGGTTCAAGCACTTCTACGAAAGTATTCCATACAACCACAGAAGAAATCAGGACAAAGTTTCCTCATAAATGCCCAAGTGGCAAAAAACATTGTACAATCAGGAAAACTATCTTCTGATGATACTGTTCTAGAAATAGGAGGCGGGTTTGGAGCTCTAACAAAATGGTTGGCACGCGAAGCAGGTAAAGTGATTGTCGTAGAGATTGATCCTGGTCTAGTACAAGCACTCTTGGATATGTTTGGCGATAATGACCGAATAGAGGTCATTCAGGGAAATATATTGACGCACGGCTTGCCAAGTTTTAACAAGATTATAGCAAACTTGCCTTATTCAGTTGCTTCCAACATCACGTTTCGTCTTCTAAAGGAATTCAGTTTTGAATATGCAATACTTATGTATCAAAAGGAGTTTGCGAATCGATTATTAGCGGAACCAGGTTCCTCAGACTACTCGAGACTTACTATTGATTTCAATTATCTTAGTTCCGCTGAATGGCTCTTTGATGTGCCAGCAACGGATTTTTATCCAGAACCAGCAGTGGATTCCTCGGTACTACGTGTCTGTCACAGAGAAGGAGGACCAAAAGCAAAAGATTCTGATGTCTTTTTTTGGTTAATTCATGGAATCTATTCATATCCCAACAAGAAATTGCGAAAAGCTATGAAATTCTGGCTCAAACGTATCAAACTATTGAAGCACTACAATCAGATTGTAAGCTATATCTCAGAGGATATTCTAGATGAACGACTTAGAAATCTTCCAATAGAAACTCTAGTTTGTATTGCAGACTCACTTACTTCTGCGATAGAGGATGATATTATTTCTCATCCAAGAAGGGAATAACTATGGGCAACAAAGAATTCGGTGTCGATAATGGTGTATACCCACCTTCAGAAGATTCAAGGTTATTATTAGAAAATATCGAGGTCGCAAAATATGACTCAGTCCTTGAGATGGGAAGTGGATCGGGTTATCTAACTGTAGCACTTGCTGATAGAGTAAAGAGAATAGTTGCAGTGGACATCTCATTGAATGCAGTAATCAATACAAAGAGAAATCTAGCAAATCATAGCTCAGAAACGGCTTCCGAAGTGTTTCAGGGCGATCTACTTGGAGCCATATCGCCAAAAGCAAAATTTTCTGTAGTAATTTTTAATCCTCCTTATCTTCCAGCAGATGAAGATGTCACAAATTTGGATCATGCCCTAATTGGTGGAGAACAAGGAACCGAATTAGCTGAACGTTTTATTGAACAATCAGTAGAACATCTTGTAGAAAATGGAAGAATATACATTCTGGTTTCATCTCTCGGAAAGCCTGAACGTGTTGAAGAGGTCTTCAAGAAAAACGGATTCAACCAAAGAATAATTGCAAAGGTCACTATTTTCTTTGAAACCCTCATGATTTACTTAGCAAATCGGTGAAAGACGCCCTAAGGAAACCGTTTTATAACTTCACCGAGCTGGACGGCTGAAATACAGTCATATCTTCCCCGGGGGAACTATAAATGCCTGAAGAGAAAGATAAGAAGACCAAGAAGAAAACTACCAAAAAAACTGCAGAGAAAAAGACCACAACTAAGAAGAGTACCAAAAAAACAACCAAGAAGACTACTGAAAAGAAAGCTGCAGAGAAAGAGACTGTTGTCAGTGAAGGTAGTTTGGTCTATGTTGATTATATTGGAAAAACAAAGGAAGATGATAAAATATTTGACCTGACTCTTGAGGACATCGCGAAGAAAGAGGGCCTATACAAAGAGGATGACCGTTACGAACCCACATTAGTTGCTGTGGGTTGGAATTGGTTACTTCCTGCAATTGAAGAAGAACTAGTTGGAATGAAAGCAGGAGAATCAAAGACCATAGACATTCCTCCAGATAAAGGTGCAGGAGAAAAGGACCCGAAGAAAATCAAACGTGTCGCAAAGACAAAACTGATGAAACAAGGCGACAGACCGGTCAAAGGAGCAGAGGTAACTTTCGGAAGAGAACGAGGAGTTATTACACAAGTTCTTGGTCGAACAGTTGTAATAGATTTCAACAATCCATTAGCAGGAAAGACACTAGTCTTTGATGTTACCATTAGAGAGGTCATTTCAGATCCTGTTGAGAAAATTAAGGCTGTAGTAAAGAGAAGAGTACCAGGACTTCCTGCAGATAAATACTCAGTGACAATAAAGTCGAAAGTGGTCACGATCGAACTGCCAAAAGAAACGCGCTACATCGAAAACATCCAATATGCAGAGATAGGCATAGCTGGCGATGCACTGAAAGTCATTGATGATGCAAAAGAGGTCAAATTTGTTGTCACGTACGAACGACCTGAAGAACCGAAGAAGAATACAACATAGTCTATAGTTGGCAGGGCATATCTCTCCAGAGATGCCCTTCTATTGTCATCAGAGTAGAAATTTCCGAGAAAGTGTCCCATAAGAAACCTTTTAATGCATTATTTGGAAATCGCTATCTGTCACTAGTTCTCCGAGATTTTACTCGTTGTAACAAGGAGTTTACTCGAAATGGAATATTCAACTCAGCCTCCGGCGGAGCTCAAGACTGGTACAACAACTGTTGGTCTAATCGGTAAAGACTGCGTAGTGCTAGCAAGTGATCAGAGAGCAACAATGGGTTTTCTCATTGCAAATAAAACAGCAAAGAAGATCTACAAAATCACTGATCAGATTGGAGCTACAATTGCAGGTTCTGTAGCAGATGCTCAGAATATCATGGATCTGCTAAAGGCTGAAGCTAAACTGTTTGAGATTCAAAGAGGCCGAACCATTCGTGTGAAAGCGCTTACTCGATTGTTAAGCAATATAATGTTCCAGGCTCGAGGCGTCTATATGCTAGGATGTATCGTCGGAGGATTTGATGATGACGGCCCACAGGTCTATTATACCGACTTTATTGGGTCAGTGCTACCAGACAAGTATACGTCATCAGGTTCTGGTTCACCAGTAGCTTTTGGTGTACTTGAAGCTGAGTACAAGGACGACCTTCCTAAAAAGAAAGCCATGGAACTTGCGATTCGTGCGGTTGCCGCAGCTATCGAACGTGATGCTGCTTCAGGCAATTCAATACTCTGTAGCGTTATCGATAAGGATGGCTATGAGGAAGTGTCCAAAGACACAATTATGAAAATTTGGAAACAATAGTGATTCTATTTTAAACACACTAGGATTCTCTAGTCTGTCATGAGTCATTTATTGTTTCAAGGGACCAGATAATCTGGCCTATAAGGGACGTAATTAACCCATAATAGAGAAGTGACATTAGATGGCTTCTGACAATATTAAAGAATACGTTGATATCAGAGAGTCAGTGATGAAGGCCTTACCTCGTTCAGCTGCAATTAGTTCAGTTGAATATGAAGGACCTGAGATTGCTATTTACTCCAAAGCTCCGAAGATTCTATTAGATGACGGAGACAAGATTAAAGCTCTCGCTAGAAAGATGCGCAAAAGGATCGTCGTACGTTCAGCTCCAGAAGTTAGACTGACTCATGAAGAAGCTGAAAAAGCTGTAAAGGAGTTGGTCCCAGTAGATGCTGAAATCACCTCGATAGATTTTGATGATTCCAGAGGAGAGGTGATAATTGAAGCACAGAAACCAGGATTAGTTATTGGTAGAAGTGGTTCTACACTCAGGGAGATCACTCGCCAGACATTCTGGCGTCCAAGTGTACAGAGAACTCCACCAATTGAGAGTAAACTAATCAAACAGATTCGTTACATCATTCAATCTGAAGCCCAAAGACGCAATAAGACATTTCGTGAAATTGGGAGAAGAATTCACCGTCAACCCCTTGTGGAGAACACATGGATTCGATTGACAGCACTAGGAGGATTCAGGGAAGTCGGGAGACAGAGTATGTTTCTGCAGACTCCAGAGAGTAATATCTTGATAGATTGTGGTGTGAATGTGGGAACGCCAAACAGAGCATTTCCACGATTGGATATGCCAGAGTTCAACATCGAAGAACTGGACGCGGTCATTATCTCACATGCACATTTAGACCATTGTGGAATGGTTCCCTTCCTCTTCAAGTATGGCTATCGTGGCCCAGTCTATATGACTGCACCAACTCTCAACCTGTCAACACTATTGCAACTTGACTATCTTGATGTTGCAGAACGCGAAGGGAAACTACGGCCATACCGTGATCGAGATGTAAAAGATACTATTCTTCACACAATACCCCTAGAATATGGAGAGGTCACCGATATTTCACCAGATGTCCGTCTTACTCTTCATAATGCTGGACATATTCTTGGTTCAGCAATAATTCACCTCCATATTGGTGATGGGCAGTATAATCTTGCTTATACTGGCGACTTCAAATTTGGAAGAACGCGACTCCTTGAACCAGCCACCTTCACATTTCCACGGTTAGAAACCCTCATTGTGGAGTCCACATATGGACACCCAACGGATAAGATGCCACCTAGACAAGAGGTGGAGAAGAAATTTGCATCATTAATTAGAAAGACAGTCGAGCGTGGTGGTAAGGTATTGATTCCAGTACTTGCAGTAGGTCGAGCTCAAGAGATTATGCTTGTAATTGAAGATCTTGTGAGTAAGAATCGTATTCCAAAGATTCCAGTATACATTGAAGGCATGATTGCTCAAGCAACAGCAATACACACAACTCATCCTGAAGCCTTGAGTAAGAAGATTAGAGAGATGATCTTTCATCAGGGAATTAATCCATTCTTGAATGAGATTTTCACTCCAGTAGACAATCCTGACCAGAGAGAAGAAATTGTTGAAGGTGACCCCTGCATTATAATGGCAACGTCAGGTATGCTAGTAGGTGGACCCAGTGTTGAATACTTCAGACTACTAGCACCAGATGAAAAGAACACACTTATCTTCGTTTCATACCAAGGTGAAGGAACACTTGGCAGGCGTATTCAGAAGGGATGGAAAGAAGTCCAGATGAGAAATCGTGATGGTAACATGAATGTTGTCCCAATAAACCTACAAGTAGAAACCGTGGAAGGCTTCTCAGGACACTCAGACCGTAAACAGATCTTGAATTTCGTTAAGAGGGTAAGTCCAACACCAGAACGTGTACTAACTTGTCATGGTGAGTCGAGTAAGTGTCTAAATCTTGCATCAACAATCCATAAAGCTCTGAATATTGAAACGAAAGCCCTACAAGTCACTGAATCAATCAAACTTAGGTAGATATACCAAACGGGAAACCATACCTGATTCATTCTAGGACACAATTTAGTCTAGAAGCTAACAAACGATGGAGCTACTATTATACAATTATCATTTACCAATGCTATGTCTGCACGATAGCTACGTGTTTCACCACGAATTCTCTCCACAATGCGTTTCAGTTCTAGATGAGTCTGATCACGTCCATCGTTAAGGTGAGATATATCAAGTAGTACGATATTACCATCCTTAATCTGGCTCACAATAAACGGTACATCATCTAGTGAATCCAAGCGTTTAGACCTAATGAAGACGCGATCAAGCTCGCCAAGGCGTTTGCATTCATGAAGAGGATCTGGTTGTGTATCTTCGATTGCTGGTGAAAAGACACCTAGACCGGAATGGGAGTCCTCTGATTCTTCATCATTATGATTGCGCTTTCGTCCAAATAAGAATCGCATTACTTGTCACCTATTTCTCAACATCATTGAATAGAAATATGAAGAAAAGAGCGAGTATTATCCACTTCACGAAACAGATTTACGGAACCGCATCTCGGTTGTAGTGAGTGATAACTTTGACTCGGGAGAAGAACCAAGGCGATTACATGGATGATGTAAGAAGCCATTTGAAATCATTGGGTAATAGATACTCCATAGAAATCCTTCAAGTCCTGAGTCCAAAAGCTGGAGAGATAATACCACATCTAGGCTGGGAAGAGATTGTAGAGGGTATATTAGAGATAAAGGGTTACAAGAAACAGAGTAGTGGAACTAAGAGCGAGAGAACTCAGAGTGAAGCAGAGTATGAGGAGGAGAAGCAACGTTACACATCCGGTGGAACCCTCTACGAAAGCATGAACAAACTGGTAGAAGCAGGTTTTGTGATAGCAAGCGGTGAAAGGGGGAAAAAACAACGTACTTTCATGATCACGCATGATGGAAGATTAGCACTAAATGCGATTCAAGGAATGCTAGGACCCATAATAGAAGATACCGAAGTTGCACGTGCTGCAAAAATATTACTGAAACATAAGAACTTCATCAGGCTATTACCAGCTCAGAAGAGATTCCTAGAGGAGATTGGTGATATTGATGGAAATTTGATAATTCAGATGCCACCAGGTTCTGGTAAGACTTTCCTAGCAATGATAGCAGTTTTACTCAGGCTTCAGAATGGAGGTCGTTGTCTGTACCTTAGCCCGTACATCTCCATCAATAGACAAGTGGTTCATGAATATGGAGAGCTTTTCGAGGAATTAGGATATTCTATGATTAGATTGGATGGTTCATGTAGAGCTACTGAGGAGGAACTAGAAGATGCGAATTTTGTTGTGGCCATTTACGAGTCTGCATTGATTGCAGCATTGGGTAGAAAAGACTGGACGGAGGAATTTGATCTTGTTGTAGTAGATGAATTGACTCATCTGAGTTCATGGTCATCAAAGTTGTCAGTTGGCAATCTTGGTACTGATAGGAGTACAAAACTTGATGTCTTGATTACACTTCTGCAAGAGAGTTCACAGATCATCACTTTATCATCACGTTTTGGTGGAACAGAAATGGTGGCAGACTGGTTGAATGCGCAAGTATTCAGACCCAGTGTCATTCTTTCACCTGACGAGTATATAGTGACTCGTGATGAGAACGTGATTACAATAGAGAGTAGTGATGGGGCGTTATATACAGAGATCGAATCTGAAGATATGCTTGAATCAGGCTTAAATCACATGGGTAACTATGATGAAAAATCAGTTCTTGTTGTTGTAGGATATAGGTCAATGTCAGAGTATGTTGCAGAAAAACTATCAAAATCAAGACCTAGAAAGATTGATGATGAGGTCATAGACTATGTGATAGGTCTGGACACTAATATTCCAGTTGTGGAGCGACTAAGAAACGTCCTAGAGAAAGGAGTTGCATTTCATCATGCAGGAGTTCCACCTGACATTAGAGGCCGTCTTGAGGAGAAAATAAAAACTGGAGAAATAAGAACTGTAGCTTCAACAACAGGGATAACATCAGGAACTAGTTTTCCATTTGATGCAGTATTTTTGAATCTGGATCGTTCAATGAGATACTTGATAGCACGTTCACGATATCTACAAATTGCGGGAAGGATTGGTGAGTATCATCTGTCTGAGAGTGGTGGAAGTGTGTATGTACTTTTCTATTTCCCACCCAAAGAGAAACAAGAGATTGACCGAATTGTCGAAACTTTGTTGTACAGACCTTTGAAACCACTTGATCCCGGAACTGTTTTCCCATCCCTACTAACGAGTCTAATGGTTAGAGAGGTTGCAAAGAAGAGGGATTTCTCTTATGATACAATGATAGATGCAGTTATGGGCACTGTGGAGAAGACCTTCCGTTCAATGAATGACCCAGAATACCTTGAGAATGTTGCGAATATGTTTGGAGCCATTTTCGAATGGATGCTGAATAACAGTGCCTTTGCAGGTAACAAGAGCAGTATGAAATTAGCCATGAGTACTAAATATGCTGCAGAATCAGGTCTTGATATACTGAGGTATCTTGATGTAAAAGAGGATTTAGAGAATATAACGGATAATGAAGCGGACAAGTCGTTGATGTACTTGATACTACAATTTGAACTACCACAAGCTGTAAGACCGAGGACTTCCATAGCATTAGAGATTGAAATCAAAGCTACAGGTCTAGAACCACCAGACGAATGGTACCTCAATTTCGTGAATTATAGGACGCGTATCAAAACACAGGTGCTAACAGACTGGTTAGAGGAGAAACCATTGAAGGAGGTTATGGGAGCAGCATACGAGCTCATTGGTGAGATGAGTAGTGAGGGAAAACCAGTTGGTGGAAATGAGATAGATGAAGGTGATTTTGCGTCACTTATAGAGATATGTAGTAATGTCGCAGAGAATCTCAGCTCGTACTTTCATTTGATGAAACAGAAAAATGCAGCTGAACGATTACATATCTTTTCAAGACAGCTCCTTTATGGTGTAAAATCAGACTTGGCAACTTCGGACCTCTTAGAGCTTGATGTCCAGTATGATGATAACCATATACAACCCTTGCTCAGAAAAGATGCCCGTGTTCTTTTTGATAATGGATACACTACAATCTCCGAAGTAGTAAGAAAAGATATTGGTGCAAAGAAGAAAGGTCTTGCAAGAGACCGTTTTGCAGAAAATAGTGGATTGGAAACGGAGTTTGCTCTTGAGGTTTACAAATCCGCACTTGCCGAAGTCCGTTCAAGAATGGAAGAAGACGATTGATATCATTGGGTCTTGCTAAAATTCCATAGATCATCATTCACATGATGAACCGATTGTATGACCTTGCCTTTTGATGCTTCTTTCAGTTCTTCTGAACTCATTTTGGATATCCCTACAGCTAAGGGTTTTCCGTGTGTTTCATCAACAATAGCTACTACAGAACCTTTAGATATTCCATCATCCACCTTGGTAATCCCAGGCCGCATGATATCCGCTCCATTTACTACGAAACGTACAGCACCCATATCTACGGTGACTGTAGGAATGCGAATGATTTCTTTAAGTAATGCATGAAGACTTGGAAAGAGCTGCCCGTCCGTTTCAAAGAAAAGAATATCTCCATCAGCAAGAAGAATATTCGTTCCATCATCAAGTTCTCCTGCTTCCAGCTGAACTTCATCCAGTTTTGATATGGAAGACTTGAGAATCTTTTCAATACGTTCAAGCTCGGCTCGTTGGTCTCGTTTCTTCAAGAAATGACGTTTTTTGATTCGTTCTATCTTTGGCATCGATTCATAGAGTGGTTACCAGCCTTTTGAAAGCTCCGGATTAATGGTCGGAATTGATAGAATACATCGTCATGTTTAAAAGATGAGGTAGAAGACTAGCGCAACCGTCAAGAGCATATCACTCTGACGAGTTTCTATATGGTGATATTATTGAACGCAGGGAAGCCTATGGAACTATTATCAAAGTCAATTGGCTCACAGGTTCTTGTGGAGCTAAAGGGACGAAGGAAAATAAAGGGCAAACTGCGAGGATATGACCAGCATCTGAATCTCATCCTTGAGGATGCTGATGAGATTACCACAGATCCTGAAACCGATGAGGAATACGTGGAAGTCATCCACACCGTCATTGTACGAGGCGACAATGTTGTAATTGTAAGTCCGCCTCCAAAGACCGTACGTAAGAAGGAGTAGTAGAAAATGGGTAAGGGTACTCCAGCAAAAGGTAAGAAAAACAATCCACACCACATTAGATGCAGACGCTGCGGACGTAGATCATATCATGTAAGACATAAGAGATGTGCGGCCTGTGGTTTTGGGAGTTCAAGCAAGTTACGGCAGTACAAATGGGCACATAAGAACGTCCATGGGACACGTGTCCGAGGCTGAATTTCTGAGAGCATCTCAACTTTGTGAACAATATATATTCTGAAAAAGAGAATATATTCCATCCGAATAAAATTTCATTTTGAACAACGCCTTTTCAGTTTGCCCTTTGATTACATTAGAATGAACTAAATTATGTAGAACAAGTTTTATTTTCTGTAATCACCAATTTTTATGGCAAGGCGAATGCCGTTACATGATTGATACATTACTTCGTAATGAAATGAAATCCAACCATGACTTTACAGTTTGGTTGAGGGGTCAGCCCATACTTCCTCTTACAAGAATTGCTGCTCACGTGAAAGGAGCAAAATATACATTCGACCTGTGGGAAAGAAGGTGAAAGGATGGGCAGACACAATAATTCTAGCGGACGTAAACGCAAGAATGGAAAGACTCGAAGGAACTCCAGAAATACTCCATTGATAGAAGATACTTTGCGTATTGGTTGGTCAGGGGTTGCCAACAGTTACAAGAGATCTGGTCAAAGTTGGACATTTCTTTAGTGAATGATTGAATAAAGAATGTACATCTGTAGGTCTTTGTATAGCAAAAGATAATCATAGTATTGTGAGGTTGACCAGACACATAGAATAACCTCACAGAGTACGATCCATTACCGTTTATGGAGGTACATCACTCTGGTGTCCAAGTTTGTACAATTTACAATGAACGGTCTAATTCCACTTCCTTTTATGCATCAGAAGAAGACAGTTCATTAAAACTTCTGAGGCGTTTTTCTTTTCCAAGATGATTATTTTGTGATTAAGAAAGTGACCTAACGAAAACAACAAAACATTATCAGTATAATGTAGGGGATGAGGAGGCAAAGAAGATTTCTTCTCCAACTAAAGTATCTACTTCTGATTCTTATAATTGGACACTTTATCCACAAGCTGAGCGTGTTCTTGAAAGGGAGATTAATAGGTTTATGAGTAAACATCCTTTTGGAAGCTGCTTAGCACAAAAGATGATGGAATTAACCTCTACCAGATTCTTTGACTGGATTGACCATATCGTAATTCCAGACACCGAGGACGTCAGAAATGAACTAGAAAACAGTGGGTACGTACCGAGCGATGGTAGGGAAACAGAAGAGTCTCAGGATGTCTACATTGCCAATGGTACGACCCTGTTTCCTATCATAATGACTGACGATTCCAGTAGAGAAGTCGCCCTCAAGGTGGAAAATCTCACCAATTTCATTCAGATGGTAGAAGGACAAGGTGATATTCAGGGGGAAATGTTCTCGCCTTACAGAATGAGTCCTATTTCCTCTCATGATGATTATGTTTTGAAAGCAGTTGAAAGACGAGGATACAATGGATTTGTTGCTAAAGATTCATCTAGCGATATCGATTATTACCAATCAGCCCTTGAAAATTTCTTAGTACGCCCGCGAATCAATAATTCCACAGAAGAAGGGATGAAAGACACCTTTTCTCTAGTAAAATCCCATTTGA
Organism: uncultured archaeon; assembly: GCA_964610875.1. Taxonomy (GTDB): domain Archaea; phylum Asgardarchaeota; class Thorarchaeia; order Thorarchaeales; family Thorarchaeaceae; genus CAZSWP01. The sequence continues at coordinate 20,424 of CAZSWP010000009.1, read as the reverse complement.
AAGACCTCTCTAAGGAAAGAGTAACTGATGCATTTTTCCATGCGGAGCGTATCTATTGGCAAAATCATTGTCTAGCTGGAGCAACCCAAAAACTAAGACAAGACCGATTAGGACTTGGTTGGGGTAATCATGACCACCACACATATCGCTCCTCACGTGATGTGTTCCATGTACTAATTGAAATTTTAGAAACACTTGGCTTTCATTCACGAGAGAGATTCTTTGCTGGAAAGAAAGCGGGGTGGGGGGCACAAGTGCTTGAGCAACCAATCTGTGATTTTATTGTGTTCGCAGACATTGATATCACAGATGAAGAACAGGAGATGGACTTTGCTCATAAGAAACTTGATACATCTGATAAACTGGGAACAGTTGGGCTCTGGACTACACTGCACGGAGAGAGTATTCTTGAAGCTGGACTCCATCACCTTGCAGTAAGAGTGAATTTCGAACGAGTGCGACCCGAATTGAAGAATCGATGCGTGGATACACTTAGACCATTCTCAGACTTTGAATTCCTGAAACAGGCGTTCACCGAAGTAGAAAGAAGAAAAGTACGGCTCGATAGAGCCAAAAGAGCGCTCAAACAAGAGCTCATCTCAAAGGAGCAGTTCGATAATTTCGTAGAGAATGGAGCAATTGGGAATCATCTTGAAATTATACAGAGAGGGCAAGGTTTCAAAGGATTCAATCAAGACTCGGTATCGGTCATAATTGAAGCAACAGACCCAAGACACCAAAAAGAGCGTGGTGCATAGTTCCGGATTGCAGTTGAGAATATTCAAAGTTGCACAATACTAGAGTACTTGTTTGAAGGCAAAAATGGCATATTCTCTTCTCTTTGTCTTTGGAAAGTAATTTGTACTTCCAAGTAGTTGCACTCCACAATTCTTTTAACCGTTCGATTGTGCACTCGAACCCACGCAATGGGCCGATAGATCAGCTCGGTTGTGACTTCACTAAGAAGTTGCAGGGAACTAGATCGCTTCCTTGGCATGGAAGAGGTCGCGTGTTCAAATCACGCTCGGTCCACCATTCTAGTTTTGGAATCATGCTGACTTGAATTGGTACATGTGTTCAGATCATGCTCATTCCATTAATCTTCAGCAGTAATCACCCTTCATGCATTGGAATTTGTCCATACGTAATAGTTCTTGTTTTACTTGTCACCACAACTATTGTCACACTTGGTGTAATCTGGTATAGAAGAAGATGAATAGAATCTAAGTAATCTTCCAGTTGAATTTCCACCTATACTAATTCATGCGCTTCTCATTCCAAATCCTACCAAAACATAGTAGAATAGTAATAGACTGAGTAGCGAGAAAAATGCAAATCCGATGATGTTCGCCTCGAGAAGCAACACAACAGCAATAATCAATATGAAAGAAGTCATAATCACATATTGGTAAAATGATCCAGCTGCAGTACATCTCCTCGAGCAGTACATACCTCAATGTCAAGTATCATCTTTTCCACACCAATGACAGTTGCCAGTAGTAAACCCATACTCCCCTTTTCGAGGGCGTTCTTTTAATTCGCCCATCTCACTCAAACATTGTTTTGAAAGAAGATTAACTCTTCCCAACGAATGTTAGAATCACCTCTAAAATGATAACCATTAAGCCATTTCTTCTGACGACTGAAGAAACTCATCAATCATCTCTACAAGAGACCTTCCTAATACACCTCCAAAACCACCAAGAACTCCACCGATAAGACAGCTGATAATGATAACCAGAGGACCTAGTCCACTCAAACCTAAGAGGCCTATGAAGAAGTCTGCTATCACTAATGCCTGTGCACTGAATATGAGAACCACGAACAGAAGTAGCCATCCAAAGAACACTCCTACAAAACCTACAATGAAACTCTGAAGATGGTTACGTAAGAATAGGGAACTAGCTATTCCAACTCCTAGCATCATGATTCAAATTCCACTCAACTGTAAGACTACAGCTAGAATGATGGTGACTACAAGTGTTGGTAAAACTCCGAGTTTGGGAAATGTATTATCTATCTTATTCATTTTTATTTTTCCTCCTATTGGTTATGGAATTAGAGTGAGTCTTCTCTCAATCAGTGTCCCATCCGTGTTTGCAGCCAAGAATGCTTCAGGTGTGGAATAGGTGTAAATCTCTTGGTAGAGATAGTGTCCTTTGTCCCTGTCAAATGAGAACCAGAGCTGAAACAGATCATCAAAGTGTTCACTGAATGGATTGCCACTCTGTCCTCCAGGTATGACACTCCTCGAGTTGAGGGGATTCCCTAGATCAATGATATGACGTAGAACCGGTCCAGAACGCATTTCCCATCCATATGATGGAAAGAGTGTGTGTTGTCCGCGTATAGCACCACCTTCAATAGTTTTCAGACCTGCAATGTGCTCGACATTGATGGTATGATGAATACCATATTTCCAGTTGGTTGTATTGGAACCATATAATGCATGCATCTTGTCGATTGCCAAATGCATCGACCTAACCAGAATGTGATTTCGTGTTTCTAATATCTCATCAGTTCTCGTATCATCGAAATAGACAGAGGTGTTCTCAAGTATTAGTTGCTCGAGAATTGGAGCACGTGGATAGGGATTCGACGGGAGTGCAACCTGTTTGCTAGACGAATCTTCAATTGCATCCTCTAAGAACTGCAACTCATCAAATGTTTCATATCTAATGGCATCATAGAGATGCATCCAGACAGTAGGTGCTTCAAGTACAGTGTCCATCTCATAGTCCCATTCTTCAAACCAATCAATTACCATCTGAACAGTTGTATTGGTACCACCCAGATTCTCCCATGCAGAAATCACCTCAGGGATGATACTACGCGCTCGAATCTCGATTGCATCTGCTTGGAATCGCATCAAGTCTTCTGTTGTGATGTCATCATCGGCAGCAAGAAGTTCATTGATTCTTCTTCCACGATACCCGTCAACATAGGGTCCAACCAGTGGATATCCGTATTTATTGGGATCAATTGACCGTTGATTTGCTGAGGACACATAACCCTTGGAAGGATTAACTTCTCTAGGAAGATGGGCATAGGGCACATTGCCTACCATGCCTACAGAATCATTTAGTGCTGTCACTGGGAACATGCCACTATAGCCACTACGGATAGGAATGCGACCACACACAGTCATTGCAATGTTACCCACAGCATCAGCATATGCAAAGTTGAAGACTGGATTATCCCACCAGGAGATAGCATCAAAATAGTCATCGATGTTTTGTGCCTTGTTCAGTTTTGTAGCTGCAATTATCAAGTGACTGACACTATTTCCTGTCCAGTTCATTGCCAGATATGGAAGACCACTATCATCTCTACTGACCACACTGTCAATGAGTGGTCCGTGAACTGAAACTTTCACCTCGAAGGGGATATCAATACCTTCTCTGGTATGGATTGTTTCATCTATTATCTCAAAGGCACGGTATTCCCCATTGTAATAGTATTCACTCGAATTTGATGGGTTGAGTTGCTCTGCAAAGATATCCAGAACATCTAGCCCACCATTCGTGAAGCCCCAAGCAATGTAATCATTGAAACCAGTTTCCACAGATGGCATTCCTGGAAGAGTCACGCCCATCACATTCATCAAATTCAGGACTGATAGGTGTGCTTCATAGACCAAGTTCGGTGCAACAATCGGCATGTGGGCATCGTTACAAAGCATGGGGTTGCCCGTATTGCTACGATTTCCAGAAACTGCCCAGTTATTGCTTCCAAAACTATCTTTCAGTCCATAAGGATCAACAATGGGAAGGAGATAGCCCAGTATTTCCTCAAGCTTCTCCAGTTCGATTACAGCAATATCATCAATGACACTCTGAGATTCAAAAGGAAACTCCATAGGATAACCACCAGGAGCGTCAGGATAATCAGTTAGACTCAAGTTGGTCTGTTCTTGAACCACGTATTTTTGATAGGGCATTAGATCAGGGTAGAGTTCGTTATACATGGTGTCGTTCTGAATATTCTGTCGCAACCATAAGCGTACCAAATCATCAAAGTCACCTGTTAGACTCCAAGTGATGAAGGACGCACCAAGGAACATGTCGATCTTGCTCCATGGCTCGGGAGCTATCCCTAGCAATCGGAATTCTATCGGTGTATCTGCAGAGGTCATTCTCTCAATGAAGGTGTTAATACCTTTCACTTGTGCATCCATTAGCTCAAGCGCAAATGCGACATCTGGATTTGTATCAGAATTCTCAAGGAACCAGTTCAGAGTCTTACGAGCAGTCCTCTCAAGGCCAATAGTGCGATATATCTTGTCAGAACTATTGGCATAACCACCCACAAGTTCGCTGACCCTTCCTGCAGCAAGATATTTTTGCATCACCATCTGGAAGAGTCTGTCCTTTGCGTGCATATAGCCAAGACCATAGTATGCATCTGCTGCTGAATCAGCATAGATATGAGGAACACCATACTGATCTATGAGAATTGTCACTTCGTTCTCCAGACCTTCAATTTGTATGGTTTCTTGTGGAGCTTCATTCAATCCGATGCCAACATCAAAAATTCCACCAATGGGTTGTAAGATTCCAAGCCCTCCTGCCAATGGACCAATTGGCATTGTCAGGAGAATAATCATAGCAATCGGTCCAATCAGTGAGAGTGCAAGATTGATACCGTTCATTGTAAGCTGGACAATTCTGGACACCAAAGCATTGTCCTCCCAGGAGCGGTACTGGGAATGGCTTTGTGAGAGCACGTTCGTGTGTCAATACACCCTCACCAAGTTGTTCTTGTCAGGAGTATATAAGTGCCTATACACTGATGTCTAGGTCTGTCTGGAATTCTGGGAGCTGTACGAAACCCTTCTTCTTTTTCATTTCACAAACCTTCCCTGAGTTAACCTTCTACATAGCACAATGCATCACTTAAGGGTTAGGAGAGGCATGTTTCTCCTTTCAAAGCATTGTAAGACCCTACGAGTTAATACAGAGGAAGAGTATGAATTAGAAGGATAGAATTCAAGATATACGTCTAATAGACTTCACCTGCTATCAGTTTCTCTTCGAACGCCTTTCTGTTTTCTTCGGAAACGCAATTCAATGCACATCCAAAGTTTGGACAACTCGAACATCCCCAGTGCCTCAGAGTCACTAGAAAAGCGAATGTCATTAGAAGGTATGCAATCAGCCAATCTAACCTATCCCAGAGGTAGAGCACTGGAAACAAGAAACTGAATCCAATTCCCCAGATTAGGAATACAGCTCTACCTGCTGTACTCACTGGTGATGGTTCATACTTGAAGAGCTTGGGACTTCCCCAGTTAGCAAGACAATAGAACTTGTTCTCATCCCCGTGTTCTTTACCTGAGTGTTCATAACAGACACAGTGCCTGCAGAGAACATACCACTCTGCACCACCAAAGAATATCATTGCTATGATCAGATGTATTGGAATGATAATCATCGCTTCAGTCAATACAAATGAGTCAAGACCAAGAAATACACCTATATCAAATGATAGGCCAACGTAGCTAATACTTGAAGAAGCAATTCCAATATAGGCGACTATCATCGTTGCGAATGAGATGATAGCGAACCATCTTGCATCCTTACTACTATACCTTGCATGAATCCCACAATATACTGATTGTTTCTCTTCATCATCTATTTCCTGTTCAGGCAATTAATCACGACCAAGGGGGCACACAGATTTCTTTGAGATTAAGTGGAGATATAAGACATTCTGAAATCAGAGTAAAATGAGGAGATTATGTCACACCTCTGATAATACTACAGAAGTCATGGTCTTCTCTATACCATCAATATCCCTCAGTTTGAATATGACAAAATCGTTCAGCTCATCGACATCTCTTAAAGCAACTTTGACAATGAGATCAATCTCACCAGTCACAATAGAAACCTCTTCAACCTCTGGCAATTGCTTAATCAATTGTGCCACTTCATACTGGTCAATCTTCGCTCCCTTTGTGGTGCGATAACTAACTGTACAGAGAATCAATGCAACCAGACCCTTACCAATTTTTTTTCGATCGATGTCTATAGTGAATCGCTCAATCACTCCATTGTCACGCATCCGCTTTATCCGATTGTAGATTGTAGTCTGGGGTATATTGAGACGTTTTGACATCTCACTGGTTGTCATTCGTGCATTCTCCTCAAGGAGGGTCAAAATCTTGTAATCTTTTCTGTCAATTCCGCTCATAATGGAATATTATTCCATTATATGTTATTAATGCTGTGTTTTTTGCTTATCTAACGAAAATTCTTAGTAAAACTATTTGTTATGTTGTTATCCTTCATTCTGCTATAGAACATCATAGTCAGGTTATTGTAATGACGTATCAAGAAATATCACAACAACAGACAACATATCGAGAACAGAGTGAACAACTTGTAGACATACTCAAGATACAGAGTCAAGCATTACTTGCAGCACACGAGTTTCTTAACAAGGAAGGAATCATTTAGTTGATGCCAGTGATTCTGTCCCCTATAACGGACCCACTCAATCATCCTGTCCATGATGCATCTATCGAATATCTAGGTCAAAGATTACAGCTCACGAAAAGCATGATTCTACACAAACAGATTGCAATATCGCAATTGAAAGCCAGAGGTGTCTATATAGTATCCCCCAACGTGCGACTCGAAAAAGAGAGTCGAAGTGACATGCATCTGCTGGAGTTCTCACAGTTGGACATTGAGATTGAGAGAATGAAAGCAAAGGAATTCCGTTCATTTATCGAAGACCTGATGGTCCACATCTTCTCTAGGGTGTTGGACACCTGTTCCAGAGAACTTGCAGATCTGGGCGCAGATATCAAAATACCAGAGAAACCATTTAGAGTGTATTCCTCAAGAGACCTCTATGAAAAATATGGTGATGAGTTTGAAACAAAGATATCACAGCGCGAAGAAGACCTGTTCTGGATTACAGATTACAAGAGAGAGTTTTACGATAAAGAGGAAGAAGCTCGACGAGGGCATTATGTAAACTATGACTTGTTCTATCCAGAGGGCTTTGGAGAGGCATTGTCTGGTGGAGAACGTGATTTTGAGTATGACATCCTAGTTAGGAAAATCCTAGAGAGAGGACAGAGGACAGATAGTTACAGACCATATCTTGAACTAGCAAGAAAAGGTATTCTCAAACCAAGTGCAGGAGGGGGATTGGGTATTGAGAGATTAATTCGTTTCCTTACAAGACGACCTCATATTAGAGAGATCACTCTTTTCCCAAAAGTTCCAGAAGAGCCAATCTATCTCTAGGAACAATGATAATCCTGATGAGTACTTGAAAAAAAGAGATAGACACAGACGATAGGATTGATCCTACTGACTGTGTCATAGATAGTGGTCGACTTCAGCCAAAGAAGTTGTATGCACACTCGTTACAGAGCTTTGGGTACTGAGCATAATAGCCAGTTGGCATATTATCCTCTGCTAGATAGAATGCTTCCACAGCACTGTAACCCTGAGCTACATAGTTCCAGAAGTAATTTGCAAATACCTCTTCACCAGGTAGTGCTCCTACAGCCCAAGAATTGTGTGTTTCATCGGAAGAGGAGATAGCTAGATAGCCACCACCTCTCATATCATCAGCCCAGTCACCTGAGTGACAAGATGAGATTAACAACCCTACGCTTGAACTGTCCAAGGTATCACACATGGCTCTGAAATCATCAGAGTAGACAAAACTGCTTGAGGGCGCAAATGCAGTATATGAGTGATATCCATCATTGTTGCCATGACCGAAGAGATAGAAGAAGACGATATCATCCGAGTCTTCATATGCTGCAACTTGATTGAAGTCATACTGGAAGTTACTGGTGTCTTCAAAATAGAAGAACTTCGTATAGCCTTCATCTTCGAGAATATTCTGGTACTCGTTTATGACCGAAGCAGTACCTGCATCACTTGCCCAGAAGAATGCAGCAATCTTTTCAGAGCCTCCACCACCGCCGCCACCATCATAGTCAATTGTTACAGTCAGCTGGTATGAGCCAGACCCACTGTATGAGCGGACCATGAAATACCAGGTGCCTGCACCAGGATTGTTGAAAGTGACTTCTTCACCACCAGAAGTGTAGCCCCTCCAGTCGTAAGTGGAAGTAGTTGGTTCTGCTCCAAGTCGACCGTAGAGGTCAAAGTCAGCTGATCCACAAGTGAGGATAGATTCCATACTAACTGCACCAGAATCGACCTCCATTGTCCACATCTCAGTAGCACCAGTTGCAGAGAGTGAGCTTGTTGCAGTGACTCCATTCTCTAATTCGTTGTCGCCACCACCGCCACCACCGCCTTCATATTCAACCTGATCGATGGCAAAACCCCAATCAGTTATCATATAGTCAGTATCAAGGCGTATCTTTATTGTGTCGCCATAGCTCCACTGTGTCCAGCCACCAGATGAGTAGAGTCCTGAGAGGCTGTGAAGACGATTGTTGTTGTAGTCATAGACATACACGTAATCGTAGTATCTCTCAGTGTCAATTCTTGTGAAATGCACTCTTATCTGAGTTGCACCATCCTTTTTGAGACTCCATGTATAGTCAAAATTGTTGCTGTATGGGTGTGCTGATTGGAGGTCATATGGCACCACTGTTAGCGATTCAAGAGTAAATGCCTGACGATTTGCTCCATCTTGTGAAACACCCGCCTCTGTTATAGCTCCTTGATCGATGTCAGTCGCCACAACTTTCGCACTACCTAGTGCAGGTAGCACTGTCAAGACTAACGTACAAAGAAAGAGCATCGATAGAATTTTCGTTTTTTTCATATTATCGCACCACGCGAACTGGTCCAGCCTTACTAAACCAGATGCCGCACGATTTACAATCTCCTTTATATATTTTACTTGCAAAAACTGCATAATTGGTTATGCTCTATATTATGATTAAATTATCCTCGGAATTACGGAGCATAGAAGAAAGTGGAGGACCATTGCGTAGCAGTTCATTCATGTGAAGCAAACTTCCATACTAGTATATAGCTGCTTCAAAGATACTAGCGATGTTGTTGTCAATTTGCTTACGAGTTTTCTCATCAAGCGCAGCCATCTCTGTAACGAGTCGTGTCCAAGTACTATCATCTTCACGAAGAGCTTTGATGAATTTACTTAGTCTTTCCAGAGCAGGGTAGCTTTCTCCATGGAATATATAACAAAAAACAATACCATCACTTGGTTCAAGGAGCATTGTATATTCATTATGTCGAATGCGTTCAATCATACCGGAAACAGATAGAGTTTCCTGACTGAAAGTATTCAGAGCTGAAATGAAAGCTCCTAAGGCCTGTTCGTCGACTTTTGTCCTAGATTCAAAACGTTTGGAATATCGTGCAAGTCCTGAGTCTATGGACATTATCAAAATCATGATAGCATGTTCGTTCTCAATATCATCTAGCTTGATATCATAGCCGTGTAGGGTTTTAGACAAGATATCTTCAACTGCTGCAAGCTTAATCCTCTCAGATAGACTGTCCTCGGTAGTCTGCATTTTGGACCAATCATTCATCTGTTCCAGTATTTTGTCATGTTCTTTTGAAATTATTCTTGCCAGTTTAGTAAGACCCTTTTCCTCAGCTATAGATTGTGCCTCACCAAGAATAGCCTTGGCTTCGTCAATCTTTAGTTCAATCAATAATAGCTTCGCCTCGATTAGATAAATCTCTGCCAGAAGAGGATATTGCGCCAGTCTTCTTGCTATTGATTTTAGAATGTGAATGATTTCATTGATTTCTTCAAGTATCTCAGTGTCCTGATTGTTAGTGAGTTCGACTAATAGTAACTCGCAAAGATACAACATTGCATCTGTCCTGAGTTCTGCATGAACCGCTTGATTATGACTGATTGTTTCGAAGATATCCTGAGCTATTGCCTGATCTCGGACACGTCCACGGAATTTATGGATAATACCTCTTGCTAATTTGGAATAGATTTGTACTTCAAGTATTGAAGAATTTGCAGATAGGTCTTTCATCTCAGAATATGTAGATGTGACAAGATCATCCATGCCATTCTCACTGGCAAGGGTAATAATACTATATAGGGCAATTGCTATCATTGCTGCATTTCCAATGTTTTTTCGGATTTCTAACGACTTGAAATGATGTTCAAGTGCAGCGTCAACATCGCCCTTTGCTGCTAATACATTTCCAATATTCAGAAGGTTGACGGCTTCACCCTGTATCTGTCCCAACTCTATATTCAGTTGAAGACATGTCCAGTATTGCTGCAATGCATCATCCAAGTCACCACGTCTTTTGTAGATAAGAGCAACATTGTTCATTGCAGCACACATTGTACGTTTGGCACCAATTGTCGAAGAAACAGTGATACTCTCTTCGAAATACATCATTGCAGTATCAAGGTTTCCCATCCCTCTCTCAGTTATCCCCATATAGTTGAGAATCATGGCTATACCTAGTTGATCATTTACTGCTCGTTTGAGATCTAATGCTTTCTCGTATATCTTAAGAGCCTCAGGTCGTTGGTTTTGCCTGAGCAATATACTAGCCTTGATTTGAAGAACATGAGCTTGCCATTTCATCTTCTCCTTTTCTTGGATTGATGTTGATGTATTCAGGTATGCACTTTCTAATTCTACAGTTGAGAGAGCTTCTTCTAGATGCCCACAACGATAATGACCGTTGGCCAATACTGTCATGGCTTTGAACCACAATATAGGTGAAACATCAGAAGAAATCGAGTTCAGTATATCTTGTGCTATTCGTATGCAGCGTGCGGGATCAAGAGTATTGAGCACTTGGCATTTGAGGAGTTTTATTCGCAGAATCTCATCACTTGTAATATTCTCAGTTTTCTCAAATTCCTGTAGTTCAATAAGAGTCCGCTGAAAGTTCGCGGATTCTATTGTTACTTGGAATTCATCAAAAAAATCATCTGAGTTGATGAATTCTCTGTTAATCAAGGTTAGTACGCGACTCCTATTCTGCGGCTTTTTTATATTGAAACACATACCATAAGAACGAACGACTCAATAAGAGTTGCGAGTCTGAATTTTTCACGTAAGAAAATGAAACTGGTGTGTCCATATCCAAATATCATCTTTATTTTGAATGTTTGTTAATACTATAGCATCAATTCATCTCTTTCATAAGAAAATAAGAAATCTCAGGAAGACTTAATTCAGCCTTAGTGGTTTTTTATTCCCGGGTGATTATTATTCAGACCGGCCTGCTAGACCCAGAAGATTGGTTTCTCATCACTATGGAGTCACTTATTGTAATAGGCCTCCTAGTTGCAATGATGCTTGCCTATAGAGTAACAAAGAGATATCCTAAATTAACTTCGCATGGCTGGTCCCTTATCATTATTGGTATTGTGTTCTTAATCATACATTCAATTGCAGATGTTCTAGACACGCTTCAGTTGGATGACCTTGTTGTGGATTTACTCAATATTATTGATGGTTCCGCATTTGTAGTGGGACTTGTTCTCTTTGCTGTTGGAATCTATCAGATTGCAGTGTTTGGAGCAAAACAGTGGAGGTTGTAACGCTGCAAGATGTAACTATAGATTTTCATCCTCCGACCGAACCACTTGAAATACTAAAAGCAATTCTCGATATTACAACATTCGTTGCCTTCATTATATTGCTGGTAATCATTGTTTATGCTGCGAGAGAATACCCCATAATAGAGAGAAAAAGGACATTCTGGCCTCTTGTGGTGTTTGCTATCTTTGGAATGATCAGTACTGCAATGGATGCGTTTGATGAGTGGTATTGGTTCTCACCAGGTGAATTCTACAATTTCATTTGGAAACCAATAAGACTTACATTGTTGCTAGTTGGCATCTTCATATTGGTCATAGCATTTAGTCAGTTCTATGATTTTTCAAAACGACTCTTCGGAGAAGACATAGATGGATGAAATGATTAAAACGGTCTACATCATCCACCTTGATGGTGTCCCATTACTCAGTTTGAACATCGATGGGTCGAAGGACCAAGCACAGACCTTTGAAGAGTTATTTGGTGGTCTTTCAAGCGCTATTGCTACCCTCCTAAAAGAACTAGGTCACAAAGAATTGAAGTCAATCTCTGCTGGCGATGGCCTCCTTGTCTACAGCTCGAGAGAGCCAGTGCTTTTTGTAGTCCACACTGAAAATCCAAAATACGAACAGTTCACAAAGATATTAGTCAAGCAGATAGAACACCAATTCTTTAGAGAGTTCGAACATTATCTCAAGCAAGACACATCCTATGTGCGAGGAGAGAGATATACACGATTCAAATCCAATATCTTGGACCTTTATAATCATCTACTGAAAATCAGGAAAGACTATCCTGAACTCATAGGTTTTCTTCCATCTTTCATTCCACTCTCACAACTCTATATGGTCCTAAACCTAGGGCTAGATATTATCAAGAAATTTCCGGATGACACCATAAAACTGGTCAGAGAAGTTCCCAATTACTTTGATAATGATAGAGAGATTGAAGCACTTGTGACCAAAACCATTGGTAGATATGCAGGTCATATCCTTTCTAAAGATAGGTTCAAGGGCAACATGGTAATCGATCAGACCGATGTTCTCAAGATGATGAACGAAATTTCTGTTGTGAAGTACGACAAGAAGCAAGACCTCTATGATGTTGTTTTATGTCCTGTATGTAGAGGAAGAGAGTCCGAGATACCAATGTGTCACTTCTTCAGCGGTTTCATAGAGGGAGCTCTAGGTAACCCATCTATATCAGTAGAGCAGGTATCCTGTAAAGCCTGTGGAGATACGAGTTGTAAATTTCAGTTGCATCGTGAGTAGTTGTACAATGATTGAAATATTATAAGACTATTCAATCAATTTTTCATAAAGCGCTAAATCTAGTCCCCATAGATGCTTTTGTAGATATCCACATTTATTCAGTCCCATTTTTTTATGGAGGAGAACAGCTTCTTCAAGAAAAGGAAGCGTATCCAACCAGACTTTAGCAGCATTGTTCTCCTGTGCAAAGAGTATTCCTTTCTGCATTAGACGCCTTCGAATACCTTGCTGACGATGGCTCTTATCAACGACCATCCGAAGAAGTTGGCAAGTGCCATATTCCAATTTACAACCAATAACTCCTACAACGTTATCATTGACTGTTGCTAAAAAGTAGTAGGCCTCTTTCATCCATTTTAGCATCGCATCTGAGTCAGGTTGGCGTTCTATAAGTAATTCACTTGGAAATTGGCCCCTATAATCATCCCACACTCTTCTATACAATAATGACAGTGCTTTGGCATCAGAAGCAGTTGCCGCTCTAATTGTGTACTCCTGCAAATGATTGACCTTCTCAAACTTAAAATAACATTTAGAGTTCAACCAAGAGAATTCATTATATTTCCGTTCAAAGCATAATGATTTGAAACATGAGATAAGGTAAAGTCTAAGAACAGTCCACCTTGTTAATGATTTGGTCAGTATTATGTCAAAAGAATCCGAGGGAACAATTCTAGAAGCAATGACGGCTGCAGTCCAAGGAGATATTGGACGTGCAAGGGTACTGCTGAAACGGGTTGTTACCAAGGAACCAGATAATGTTCATGCTTTGATATCACTAGGTACTCTTCTCAATACGACTGATGATGGTGTGAGAGATGCTGCTAAGTATCTGATTAGAGCTGTTACGATCGATTCCAATAATGCGAGTGCGTGGGGACAGCTTGGAGAGTCCCTCTTACGAATGAAGGAGTATGACAGAGCTGAGCGATACATAAGGAGAGCAATCGCTTTGGAGCCTGGAGATGCAAACTACTGGCACAGACTGGGTTTACTTCTAGACATGACTGAAAGGACTGATGAAGCAATCGAAGCCGTGGAAAAATCATTGGAACTGAATGCCTCAGAAGAAATAACGTGGATAACTCTGGGATCAATCTATTTAAAGTTGGAACAAGCTGAAGATGCGGAACAAGCTTTCATTAAAGCTGTTTCATTAAACCCCAACAATCCCATTGCAAGAGATAGACTCTCACAAGCATTAGAATTGAAACAAAAACAAACATCGTAAGCATAGATGGTTTAGGATTCATCCCGCTTCCAGAGAAAGCTAATATTTCCGCTATCTTGACTAAAACCCACTCGTTCATATAAGGCAATAGCAACAGAATTTGTGATATCTACCTCAAGAGTGATTTCGGACATACCGTTCTTCTTTGCACGTTTCGTGCTCAGCATGAGCATCTTTGTAGCAAGTCCCTTACCTCTGTAATCAGGAGGGGTTGCCAGAAAAAGACTGGTAATGGACATATAGTTGAAAGAGGAAAATCTGTATGTTGGACAGATATGGATAGAACCAAAAAAGTGGGAAGTGCCTTCGTTCGAAATTGGTTATTACCTTGATTCTGGACATCAAGGAAAAGGTTTAGCTACTGAGGCAGCAAGACGTGCAACATAATTTCTCTTTGAGGACTTGAAAGCACACCAAGTCATGATTATCACAAGGGACACAAATGTTAGAAGCAATAATGTTGCTGAACGTCTTGGATTTGTAAAAGAGGGACATTCTCGTGAATGTAGATTGGGAATGGACAGCGTCACGGTTCATACTATTATGGCATGCTCAAACACGAATATGATGGAGAATAGTCTGCTTCCCAAATTTTGTGGCATAAGGAACGAGGCACAAAATGAGAGAGGATACTTTATCACCATAATGTTGTTCATCACAATATATCCATTCCAATAAGGGGGTTTGACACTTGGCTGAGTTTGATAGAACTCAATTTGAAGAAGCACTTAGGCAGGAAAACCTAGATTCCACTCTTGCAGAGACCTGGCTCACTCTAGGATATCGTCTTCTAGAAGAGAACTCAGTCGCTCTCGCACATCAAGCTTTCTTAATTGCTATCGAAATCGAACCTGAAAATGAACAAGGATGGAAGGGTATTGGTGCATCTCAATTACTTATGAATCACAATGCTGAGGCAGAAAAGGCGTTCAAAAAAGCTTTGGACTTTGACCCGGATGATGGGAATACTTGGTATAATTTGGGTTGTGTGTACAATGTTGCCAATCGCTATCAGGATGCTATAGATGCATTCAGGAAATCAATAGAATACGACTCGGACAATGTAGATGCTTGGTGTAATCTAGGCGTAGTCCTCCAGGCTCTGGGAGAAAATGAGGATGCAGAGAAGGCACTCAAAACTACTCTTGATAAAAAGCCAGATCATTTAGTTGCATGGATGAATCTCATACAACTCCTCTACCGTGAGAAACGCGAAGAAGAAGCTGAACAGGCATACCTACGTGCTATAGAATTGGTGCCAAATTTTGATAGCTATGTTGAATCAATATACGATTATGCAAGAGATAAGGAAGAAAAGTAGAGATCACAGAGAGAATATAGATGACATCAAACCCAAACCTGTTCACACCGCCTCAGCAGATTATTCATCTTAATGAATTCAAAGAACAAGGATTGATACTTGACATAGGAGGGGGTTCTGAGGGACTGGTTTCTCGAATAGCAGGAGCAAGAGTCACCGCACTTGATATTTCTATGCTGAAGCTTCGTGAAGCGATGTTATACGACCCTGGTTCACAATGGGTACTGGGTGATGCCCGAAAAACCTGTTTCAATGATTCTGTGTTCGACATCATAACAATCTGGTTTACTCTGGGATATCTCAGAGATTCAGAAACTAAGCAAGCAGTACTCGGTGAGGTTTTTCGATTACTCAAGAAGGGGGGAATGCTCTCAATTTACGGGTGTGTCATTGAGACACAGTCGGATAGCTTCCTTTTCCCAGTCATCATTCATCTTCCTGACGGCTCTCAAGTACAGACGGGGTATCGCGTATCGGGAAACCAGAATCAAACAAGTTACACGATAATGCAACTGCTCAAAGAGATTGGCTTCAGAGTCAGCAATATAGAATTACATGAATATTGGTTCAAAATTGATGCACATGCCTGACTGGTACAGTGTCTCTCTTTTCCAAAAGGTTAAAGAGTGGACCCAATGTTTTCCCGTTCGTTCATTAGCCTAGGTAGATAATCATGAGCCTTGCAGTATGGTGGAAAAGAGGTAGCAAACCCGGACTGATTTTAATCATGCTTGGTATAGCAGGATTTGTACAAATACCACTTATGTGGCATGCAGCGACCTATGTGCAGATTCTTAGTGCAGAGCTTCAAATCATCGTTGCACTAGGTGCAATGGCTGTACTCGGAGGTGCATATGTGATTATGGCAGAGGCTATGTACAGATGGGCTCATATTGTATCAAAGAGAAAAGTACGACGAAGACAGAGAACACAAAGAGGTTGGATTTCAAAACTCTCGCAGTTTGCTAGGTCTACTACTGATATGCCAGCCTTTGTTGGTATAGCTCTAATCACTTGTGTATTCTTCATGTTCTACTTTGTCCCCTTCGGAATCTCTGATTCTACAAATCTGCCTCAATTCTTAGCAACATTATCATTCTTGGACTCATTACTTGTCTACCCATTAGCAGTGAACTTTGCAGCAATATTCACAGCTGTTATTGCAAGTTTCATGAATTATAAGATCCGCTGAGATTGGGGGTCAGAGTTAGCTTTATATCAAGAGAGCATAGGAAGAAAAAATACAATGCCGAGGTAGATTAGCCCGGGAGATCGCACGGCTGAAGACCGTGTTGTCGAGTGTTCAAATCACTCCCTCGGCACCATTACTTCTATATCCTCACGATTAAGCTGAACGATTGGTTTTGATAGATGATTCTATTGTATTCGTCCTTGTAGAAGTCTATTATTTGAGATAGCCGTTGAGGCTATATGCCCGATTGTGCGTTCGAACCACGAGGTGTTGGAGTGTCTTTGAAACGATGCAGGAATACAGGACTGGACCCGTTCACATGTAACTGCCTTGATTGCTTTCCAAGCATCCATCCATTCAAGTTCATGGCTCTTGAGGCCGAATGTGAGTCATTGGATGACATTATTGACGCAGTCAAGACACAGATAGATTATTTCAAACAGCTGAAAAAAGCGGGATATTCAGTCAAGCAAGGACTTTCAATTGACTATCTGCAGATTCATCCACCACGACGTGACGGATACTACTGGGGTCGTTGTAGGGGCTGTGGGCATCATCTCGAACTTCCGGTTGGGACTCAGCAGCCACGAATTTGTGAAAATTGTGAGGGAGCGATTTCTGATGGATGATGATCTGTGTTACTACACAGGAATGGACAGGATCGAATGTCCCTGTCTGTGGTGCTCGCCCCCTATATTCATCTTCAAGTATATGCTTGTAGATTATCAGATTGACACGATTGATGATGTGATTGCAGGTCTTGAGGATAGGTTGAACTCATTCACAAAAATGAAGACGGATGGCTTTCGATTGATGGGTCCTGTTGAAGACTACATTGCTGAATTTGAACCGCCAGAGTCAGAGGAATATTACTGGGTCCGATGTAGGTCTGGCGGACACTTCCTAAAAATCGATATCGATACACTTCCACCAGAAACATGTCCTGAGTGTGGGAAAAATGTCTACAAATATGAAGAGTAAGGGAAATCTTAATGCAGTTGGGTCTAGAAGATTTTTCAAATTATGAGAATATAAGTTCTTGATTAGTAACGGATTCAATATGTTCTTTCTTGCTAGTTTTGGAAAAAGAAGGAGGTCCGATACCCCAATCGGATACCGAATACCTCCAATTGAAATCCATCTATTTCGAGAGGGAGAAGTATAACACACGGTTCTTTCTCTTTTGAGCTATATCTTTTAGGACTGCTTCGCCTTTCAAGTCCTTCAGTCCTATAACAACGTTTGATGTGTTTGACTTTGCAGCAGCACTCTCAGGAGTCATGTCCTTCAATGATAGAAGAAGCTGTACGGCTTTTGCCCACGCGGCTTCTTTCTCAAGAGCGGAATGCTCAGGGTCAGAGAACTCCATGAGTACGGACTCAATGAATCCGAGTCGCTTTTCGAAAGCTTTTGGTCTTCGATAGAGCTCTACAGCAACAACCTCGCCTGTCTTATCAACGATAATAAGGCCACAGGTGTTCTTAGGAAGATTGGACTTGATATCGTCAGCAATCTCACTGACTCTTTTCTGTACTTCTTCCATAGCCTGAGCGTACTGTGTGGGGTCTTCCACACCCATTACTCTACAGTATTTTTCTACTCGTTCCCAGACCTCGGACTGATCAACTGCACTCTCAGGAACATAGTGTTCAACATCTGTCATGATTGAGCAGTACTTCTGTTTCCTCATCCCTGATTTCAGGTCGATTCCACCAGCACCAATGGAGCTAAATCCTTCTCCACGATTCAGGAAGTGTGGTGCATGAACGCATTTCACAGGAATTCGTATTTCTTTACCTGGTTCTATGAGAACGCTCTGAACGACAATTCGGTCTTGACTGTTTGCTGCAACAAGTACCTCGCTTTCTTCAATCAATATAGGGACCTTGCCGATATTTCTCGCAAGGATTGTTTCTACTGCATCTCCCGCTTCAATGAGAACTAGGTCGCCACGTTCCAATGCAATTGCGGCGTTGATGTATTCTTCATCTCCTGAGTCTTCCTCAGAGGATAGAATTGGAACGATAGAGAGACCCACCTGAGAGATGGGGGCCTCCAGATGAAATCCGTCATCAAGAAGGATCTCCTCTGCAAGCGTGCTAATGTGGTGGTGCGCATTTTCTACTGACAATTTGTTCACCATTACTAGTATTTGTAATAGTATTACATGAATATTGTTACATGAATCCTTATAAATTATTACAGTCCTAATTTAACTGTAAAACGGAACCGTGAAGCAAGGGATAGACATGACGGATGACAGCAAGGAACCAATAGAGGCCCCAAACCAGGAAGCATTGCGAGACGAGCTCATGGGCAGATTCTCCAGTGAGAAATTTGGACTAGATAACCGAGAGGTGGCGGTTATGGCCCGGATGAACTCCTATATTGTTGAAGTCCTTGATGCCATGGTCGAGTTGGAAATCTTCAAGAGTAGGTCTGAAGCTGTCGCGTCGTTTGTTGAACGTATGATTCTTTCACAGAAGACCTTGTTTGATGAGATTCGAAAACAAGCAAACGACATCAAAGTCAAACGCGACGCTGCAAAGCATTTAGCTTACAAGGCGATGCAGTCTAGAAGTAATAAATGACTCCGTTGTGATTAGTTTCTAAGCACCAAAACTACTAATGGACGATGTAGTCCTATCAATTCAAACTATCAAGGGTGTTCTCTACTTGGTTGAGTGTGAAGTCATAATCAAGGTCAAACGATTATCTCCAGACACGAAAGTGCCAAAAGCTGCAAAACCAGGGGATGTGGCATTTGATCTCTATTCAGTCGAAGATGTCCTGTTGAAGCCAGGCGAAAGATATGCAGTGAAGACGGGTATTGCCTTGGAGATACCAACTGGTTATGAAGCGCAAATACGACCGAGAAGTGGTCTTGCAATCCGTAACGGACTGACTACCCTTAACACTCCTGGGACCATAGATTCAGGTTATAGAGGAGAAGTGCGCGTCATTCTGATAAACCATGGGCAAGAAGCATTCGAAGTCACTGTGGGTATGCGAGTAGCCCAGATGGCAATTCGAAGGGTGCCCAGTGTGGAATTCCTAGAAGTAGAGGAACTGAATGATTCTGAGAGGGGAGTAGACGGTTTCGGGAGTACCGGAGTGAAATAGAAACTAGATTCTACCAGTAGTAATCAGTTCGACCATCTTATCGAACGCAGGCCCACTATCAAATAAGATTGGAGTAAAATACTTCTCACCAACCCGTATTGCCAATTGCCACTTATTGTCACGGTACACTGATAATAGAGTGTGTACTGCCGCTGGAGTCCAGTCCGTGACATTGAAGATTCCATCCAACCGAATCTCACCCACAAATCGCTCGAACGAATCCTTACTCCGCGGAGTGATGATGCACCCCAGTTGTTCTATCCGCTGCTTCCTTGCATCAAGTACAATATCACCTGTAGTAGCCTCGGTTGTCATATAGTATAGTGAGTATGATGCCTAATAAAGACGGAAATTAATTGATCCACCAGTTGCTGAGATGACATTCGACCTTCGGGTCGCGTGAACGCCAATAGACTAGCCAGCGTCCATCTGTTGTATGAAATACATGTACTAGGTTCTCTTTGCGCAGCTCTTCAGCTCGGGATAGGGCCTCATCACGAGACCGGAACTCCTGGTCGAGCTTGAAGACCTTGCCTCCTAGCATCCGCCACTTTGTCGCCATATACTCTGGTCTACTGCGAGCCTAATAATCTCGTCAGAAATGGTGCCGTCGCAATGTTTTTAATCCGTTTACGGTGCAATCTCTCCTACCATGGGCCGATAGTCTAGCCCGGCTATGAACGTGTTGGAGTCATTCTGACGCGCTAGTATATTCCGCATTGACATAAATCGTTGACTCCCAACGGTTTTCATAAGTGCGGAGGTCGCTGGTTCAAATCC
>CAZSWP010000008.1:0-98723 GCA_964610875.1 uncultured archaeon | reverse complement strand
TGGAGGTACATCACTCTGGTGTCCAAGTTTGTACAAGTTACAATGAACGGTGTGGAACTAATAGTAGACTTGGGTGTGATATTTTCAAATGTCGTAGAGAGATTAAGGAACTCACCTTTTGTTCCGAGTGTGATGAATTTCCTTGTAGTATTCTCTTGAAGAGTGTTGGTGTTCGCTCAGATTGGTTGAAAGAGTAAGCTAAACTATCATAAACTAAATGAAGAATATAGATTCCATTTAATCCGTAAAAGAGTTTTTGTGAAAACTATTCTACATTGAACTTTTCACAAGACAAGGTAAAGAGAAGAAATACTCATGCCGAAAAACTCTGACATGAGTACAGGAGATTAGAAGTTGCCTTCCTCACTCTTCGGTGGTTTGACGCCAGTACAGAGACTCGAATATTCAACGAGCTTCCATTGTCCGTCCTTGTTTTCTTGCAGACTAACGGGAGTCGCCAAATCCTTACCACCACTCTGAATGAAAATCTTTAGTCGCTTGCCCACTTTTTGCTTCCTCACAACAGTCATCGTTAAACTCTTGTCAATAGCATAATCGTTCTCGGGAGTACCACCAACATATGAACGAGCGATATTCTTATTCTTCTTGAACTGCCCGACATAGTACTTGGCACCTCTACCAAGTTTAAGTCCTGACGGAGACCTACCATCCTCAAGACAGTCTTTCTTTGACACAACAACCGTCATCATTGCATTTGCAAGGTCTGGATCTTTCTCAACATTCAACGCGGCAATTATGTAATAGAGAATCGTGTTCTCAGGTTTTCCTGCATCCTTCTCCCAAGCCTCTTTGAACTTGGAAAATGACGTGATCTTGGGCTTTGTTACTTTCGCCATGCGAATAACACCGTTCATAGGTACGGATTTTCATTGAAAAAAGCTTCGCGAATGAATCGCTTTGCTTTTTACACAATTTATAAGTCTACATCAAAGTTCTTACAATCAATTCTCCAGAAGAGTGACACCTATGATCGATGAGGGATATACACGCACGTCAGTAGAAAAGCGCGATGATTCATTCATGGCGAATATTGGAACATATTTTGTGAGTGGCTTTCTATGGTCGATAGGACTTGAGATTGTGATATACATCATGCTCTTAGTCATCGTTTTCCTTCTGCTTCTACTTGGGATTATAGGATTCATCGTAGGCTTTGCAGCATTATTCTTGGCAATAGGTTGGTTGAATGTAAAGTTGATGGGATATTTCTGGAAGATGGATATCAGAACTAAATGGACCAGCCTGATTGGTCACGGTCTTTTGTTGTTCCTTGTCCTTCTCATCGTTCATTTGCCGTTGACAATATATGATCTATTTACAGCAGATACTCTAACCAATTTGCTCATCTATCTTGCCATTGCATTTGGCCCATTTTCGATAATTGATGGTTTTGTTGTAAAGAAAGTAGCAGGTATGTTTGAAGAGACCCATCAGAGAGTCCAACCACGAAGATACTATGGACTGGAGATGGAGCCAGCAACGGGATATGTTTCGCAACAACCACCTCCATCTCAAATGCGAGGTTATAGAGGCCCTCTTACTGAATGTCCATACTGTGGTGCAGTGATGCCATACGGAGAGCAGGATGTTTCAGCATTTGGATTTGCTAATTGCCGTTCTTGTGGTGCACAATTGAGAGACCCAAGATATACTGGAAATCAACAATAGTTGGTTCAGATAATATCCTGTTCTATAGTCCCATCAACTACTGAGCCATAAGCTAGGAAAGAGAGAGATTTCCATCGATGAAAATAATCCTCACTTTTCAGTAGAGAAGCAAAGTACAGTGTAAGAACCAGACCGTGTGACACAATCAATACAGTTTCCGCATCAGATTCTTTTTGAATCGCATCAACACATACCTGAAAACGGTTCAATGCCTGTAATGGATGCTCCCAATCTTCAAGCACGGGTTCCAATCGTTCAAACATTTCTCGTACAACAGACTCGTATTCTTCATTTGAGGACAAAGGCAGTCCTCTTTGGAGTTCACATAGACAATTTTTTGTCAATATAGGCAGACCAATACTTTCAGCAATTGGCCTTGCCGTATCTATAGCCTTTGATTCTGTAGAGGAGTATATCGCTCTCACATCATTGAAAACGCTTTGACTAGCTAAGTGCTTTGAGGATGCAACTCCATCCGGTGTGAGACACCATTCTTTGCTTGGATCATCAAGATCAGGAAAGGTTTCAGCATGGCGGAGTAAGTAGATTCTCTTCAAACGAACACCAAGCTAAAACCGTTAGATTCCTTTAGTATTTCTTCCTAATTGCTACTATCAAGATAATTACGACAACAATTGCAGCAAGTACTACAACAATAGTCAGTACTCCACCATCCATAGGAGGTGCTGGATCATCCGTATCACTTGTTGTTTCGGATGTGGTATCATCAGTCGTACTATCTGTTGTGGTAGTATCAGTAGAGCTTGAAACGGTTATCTCATTAGTTATCTGGCCTGAAAGACTACAGTATGCTGTTGCCTTTAACACATCACCATCTTCAGCTTCTACAGTGAATGTATCACTCATGCCAGATGTGGAATCCTGTGCATCATAATCACGTGTTTCCTCAAGTACATTGTTCTTGTAGACCTCTATACGATAGATATAGTGCGTGTTGACATCCGAAACCGAATGAGTCACTTCTACTGTAAGTGTATTAGTACTTGAATCATATTCAAAATCCATTCCAGCGGGGGTGTGTGCAACCACCAACGAGATTGATGATGATACAAGCAATAATGATAGAACGAACATTAGAGCTTTCGATTGCATCCCTGATTTCATCTTAATCAAATCAACATTGATACAAAAAAAATTGGATATATTATTTCCTAAATACCACAAAATTTAGAGAGATGGCTTGAGGAAGAGATATCCGTTTCATCTCTGCTAAACAACCAAGTTCGTGTACTAAAAAAGTCAGTAGAGCTAGTCCGTTGACTAGCTCGTTTTGATCTATGCTGCCTTGCTACCAGGAGGAAGGTCCTCGAGCCAGACAGGCACCCAATCATCCTTTTTATCGGCTCGCTCAATTGCGATTATCATGCCATGACTCTCGATGCCGCCAATCTTCTTGGGTTCGAGGTTGATCAAGAATAGAGCAGTCTTGCCCTTCAATTCATCACATGAGTACATCTCAGCAAGTCCAGTGACCATAGAGCGTTTCTCAGTACCAACATCTACAGTTATCTGAAGAAGTCGGTCCTTTTTTGGGACTTTCACACACTCGAGAATCTTACCAGCACGTAGATCCAGTTTCTTGAATTCATCGTATGAGATTGTTGTTTCATTGCTCACAGTATCGCCTCTCTCTGCAGCCTCAGCTGCTTTGATTCGGTCTTCAATGCTTTGATTTAGCTCCGTTAGAAGGTCATCATCAATCTTACTAATGATGGGTTCAGGTTTCTTCAATTTAGTGCCGGCTTCAGGAATCACTAAGGCATCTTCTAAGACTGATTCATGTATAGTCTTAGCGTCATATCCAAGCTGGGTCCAGATTGTTTCAGCGACATTCGGCATAACAGGTTCTACGAAGATAGCTAGTGCTTTAGTCAAAGCTAATGCGTTGTACAACACCTCTCCAGCTTTATCTTTGTTTTCTTTCACCAAGCTCCAAGGTTGATTAGCTTGGAAGTACTCGTTTCCAATCGATGCTAATCGTAGAACTTCGTCGGTGTATTTCTTTAGTTCGTACTCGTTCACTGCCTCTGATATCGTCTTTATCGATTGCTCAATCTCTGCTTGAAGTTTAGAGTCGAATTTTCCCTCTGGAACAGCACCAAAGTGTTTGTTCGTGAAATGCAAAGCTCTGTAGATGAAGTTACCGAGTGTTCCAACTAGTTCGTTGTTCACCTTTTCAGCGTACGTGTCCCAACTGAAATCGAGGTCTCTTGTCTGTCCAGTAAAGGACACCATATAGTATCTAAGATAGTCAGAGTCGAGTCCCTTCTCAAGGTAGTCGTCTTTAATCCAGACCACATAGCCACGACCTCTACTAAAGTTATGTCCATCAATCTTAACCATTCCAGAAGCCACTATGGCAAATGGAAGATTGTAGCCGCTGCCCTTCAGCATTGCAGGCCAAAAGATACAGTGATGGTAGACAATGTCCTGACCTATGTAATGCACCAGACGTCCATCACCAGGTTTCCAGAACTTCTCCCACTCATCGGGTTTTCCAATCTTCTTTGCCCACTGTTCTGTGCTCGACATGTAGTGAATAGGAGCATCAACCCATACATATAGAGTGAGATTCTCATCGCCAGGATAGGGTATTCCCCATGCGAGGTCCCTCGTTATGTTCCAGTCTTTGAAACCCTCCTTTACCCAGCCAAGGGCATAGTTCTTTGCAATCTTTGTGCCATCTACATTCTCAAGGTATTCTCGTAGGAAATCCTCGAATGCTGTGAGTTTGAAGTAGTAATGTGTCTTTGTCACGAGTCGAGTTGGAGAGCCACATATTGCACATCGTGGGCTTTTGATTTCGCCAGGCTCTAGATATCGGCCACAGCCTTGGTCACATTCATCACCACGAGCATCAGCTCCACAATAAGGACAGATACCTCTGACATACCTATCAGGCAATGAACGAGCACATTTCTCACAATAGGGAGTTTCGAGCTCCTTTGGGTAAATGTAATCATTCTTTTGCAATTTTTTCACTATCTGAAGAGTACGTTCAACATTCTCAGGATCATCTGTTGTGCCATAATTATCAAACTCAATGTTCAACTTGGGAAAGGTGTCCAGATAGTGCTGATGGTATTTCTGATAGAGTTCCTTGGGACTGACGCCAGCTTTCTCTGCGGAAGTCAGAATAGGTGTACCATGTGTGTCTGACCCACAGACGAATGTGACGTCCACTCGCATTTTCTTTAGGAGTCTGACAAACACATCTGCTGGCACGTATGTCCGCAGATGACCAATGTGCATCTCGCCACTGGCATAAGGAAGTCCACATGTTACCAGTACGGGTTGTTTAGTAGGATAGTTGCTCAGTTTTGTCACACTCCTGACATCTCTTGTTGAGATTGAAAGCTAGAGTATTCACTGTACAAGTTTAGTGCTGTAGAATCTAAGGCTTTTAGAACTAGATTGTACTCCTGTTCTTTGGTTGACATTTGTTTTACAATTCTTGTTACCGTGAAGCTTTCTTTCCCGCCTTAGAGATGTTAAGCAGTGCCATGTTTTTTTCTGATATAACTGTACCGATAGCAATTGTGCTACTCTTTTTATAATCTGGTAGTAAAACACATAGACATTACGGATAATGCTGAATCGTGTTCAGCAAAGGTAGCAGAATTCGAAAGCATGCACCTTTTGTTGAATTAGTTTCAACATACTCTATTGACCCCTCATGGATGTCCAATATGCATTTTGCAAGATAGAGCCCTAAACCACCGCCTTTCGTTGAGGTTCCAAGTTGGAACAATTGATTTTTGATGCTTTCAGGAATATCTGATCCATCATCGGATATCAATATCTCAGCATTATCATTCTTCTTATTAATCTCGACCTGAACGTGATTACCTCCATGGACTGCACAGTTCTGAAACACATTTCCGAAAACCATTGGCAGAAGATATCCTCCATGAACTCTTAGAGATAGATTATCTTCATCGACATGAAATTTAATTTTCAAGTCTTCACTCTCAACAACAACCTGACCAGCAATCTGCTGTAAAATAGGTACCAATGGATCGTCAGTCATTTCCTGAGGTAATCCTAAAAATCTGAGAAGCGTGCCCATTCTATCAAGATGAAAACGCAAAGTCGCAATAGATTCTTTCACTACAGGAGTACTATCTCCCAATTGCAACTCCAATTCTTCTACTTTTAGCATTATAGTTTGTAAGTAATTTCGTAAGTCATGTGCGACTATTGATGCACTTAGTTCAAGTTCCCATCGACGTCGCTCAACTTCTGATATCGCCCCATCCTTTTCATCCATGTCTAGAAGCCCCCCACAATCATTTAGTTTATGCTTATAGTCCCAAGAAGTGTAATATACCAATGCTCAAAAACCTTTCACAAATAGATTCCAAGAGTTTTGTAACGATAATTTCATGTTTTTATTCAAGATTTCGAGTTTTATTTTGGATAAGGCACACTAGGAATAGATATAGGCGATGGATATAACCTATGCATTTGATTCAGGTGATGAGTCTATGGAAATGAATAAGAAAATCTCACTATTCGGTATGATAGGTCTAGCCTTGACTACTGTAATAGGTACTGGAGTATGGAAGGACTCTCTCCTGTGGTCAAACTCAGCTAGCATATTGAGTCTACCAGCAGTCTTCCTAGCATGGCTGCTCATGTTTTGCGTGGGCTTGTCATATGCTGAAAGCGTGAGTATGTTCCCACAGGGTGGTGGTCCATACAGTTATG
Source organism: uncultured archaeon (assembly GCA_964610875.1). Lineage (GTDB taxonomy): Archaea > Asgardarchaeota > Thorarchaeia > Thorarchaeales > Thorarchaeaceae > CAZSWP01. Next base: position 92,303 of record CAZSWP010000008.1, on the reverse strand, counting down.
TCGGAGGCGCATTTGGTAGAAAAGCTGGTTCATTTACAGGAATACTCTATATGTTCTCCTACTATATCATAGGGGCACTTCTGGGGTTCTTGACTGCTTTGTTCTCTTTGGCGGCATTATCATTCCCCACTTTTGAGCTTCTGACAACGGTAAATCTTACTATTGTCACAATAATATGGATAATAGTATTCACGCTAATGTCAAATATGACCAGCTATAAGGTCGTAGGAATGGTCACATTTCTATGGTCAATAGCTAAGATTGTGTTGGTAGTCGGTGTTTTTGCATTTCTGTTCATTAGCTGGACACCAGCCACAATTGCCATTCCTGATCTAGCAGGTTTTCAGAATGCTGTAAACTCCACAGTATTTGCACTACTTGGATTTGAGCTCATGCTGGTCTTTGCAGATGAGTCTGAAGAACCTGAAAAAACTGTTCCGAAAGCAATCATTATCGCATTACCAATCATTTTGGTTCTGTATCTTGTTGTTTCATTCCTTGCTTCAGGAATTGTTGGAATTGGAGATGTAGATGCATTTTCTAATTCGTCAATAGGGTTATTGATATTCCTAGCAGCTTCAACAGGTATCCCAGCTAATTACATATTTGCTTTCGGTGCCTTTGCAGGAGCTGGAACAGCATACGCAATCTACGGAATGTGTACAAAACAGATGAGAATCCTTGCAAAAGACGGGGTATTGCCAAGCAAATTAGTTGGTAAAGAGTACGGTATTGATCTGCCTGCAATCATGACAATGGTTTTTGTTTCGATTGTAGGTGGAATAATGGTGGGCACCCAGGACATCTGGCCACAGTCGATAGATGCTTTTGCCACAGCAGGAATAGCAGCTGTTCTGCTATCAGCAATGCTTCCAGCAGGAATTACAGCACTTATACTGCGAGTCAAAATGCCTGCACTTGATAGACCATATAAAACGCCACTCTTTCAATTGGTGTTCCCATTAGCAATTCTACTAACTTTGTATCTGTTAATATTGAACTTCTGGGCTATAACGTGGTTGATAGCTTCATTCATAATATTAGGGATTGCAGTAGTACTAGGAGTAATCATGGTTTTTATGCAGAGTAAGAAACAATAAGGAGAATTACATTAGCACTATGTGATTCCCGATTCCTTTGGCAAGCAAGAACGAAAAGTTCATGCTTGTCTTTGGAACTTTATTTAGTGTGGTTAGAAAAATGGTCAAGATCATCGTGAAGTGCGTCTGTGGTGAGGTCTTTCAACCAGAGATTAATTTGGAAAGATACAGGGAAGACTTGGAAAAATCCGGACTAGTTCCCCTTCTTGTGCCGCATAAAGATCATTTTGTCACGGTATACGTTGACAAAAACGGATCGGTTCGTGGTGTTGAAAGAATCATTCTTGTCGAAGAAGATATGACGACACAGGTTGCATCAGATGATTTAGACCTTAATACTATTCAACAGACAGCGTTAGAATTGGAGAAAGAAGTAGATCCAAACAAGGATTTTACGAGATATGTATCTCTTCTAGTTTTTAGAATTAAAAGTCCGGAAGCTCTCTTCATTGCTGGCGAAACAATAGGTCGCCGCATGTGGACAAAATGGAGAGAACCAATCCTGAGATTAGGTGCCAAATACGTTCCACAACTGAATCTCATAATTAAAAGCGAATTGAAACCAATTCTGGACAAGTCAGGTGATGCGAATCTTCAAAGCGATCAAGAGATTCTAATCACCAACTGTACTGCACCACAATTCGTTGTTGGCATTGCTCAAGGAGTTTTGAATGCAGTTTCTACGGCAGCTAAGGGCGATTTCTCTATAAAGATCGAGTACTTGGTCGAAGGAAACAATGTTATGTTGACTGTCAAGAATTAGAGTTATTTAGTTTCAAATTGTTTCAAGAATAGTCTTAGAAGAAATTTTATCAAATTCATAACTTAAAAACAGGGGTGTGAGGGCTACAAATTTTTAGCCCTCACGAGCGTCTCAGTCTGCCGGGAGGTGCATACGGAGTACGCGAATGTAGACCTCATGTTGAATGAGGAGCGTAAGTATGTTCTAAGAGCTGGCATATAGAACTCGCAGACTTCTTGCATCTGCATCTGTTGGATCTCTATCACTATCAAGCAGTCCATAGAGAACATGTAGTACTTCTGCGTTCTTTTGCAGTGTTGATGAAGGGCGGGGATAATTTTGTGATTCGGCCATTCTTCGCATCTCCGTTTTATTCGCTTTCCGTGGTACAACTTACCTCTGTTTCTACTGGAACAGTGTCACATTCACTAATAAGGCTACGTCAAATCTAGAAGCTCTCCACATAATACAGAGATAATATTCTAGTATTGATTATAGTATGCTATTCGAAAAATAAAATAAAACAACCATTTGGAGTCGTTTCTCAGGGAGTCTAGTTCTACATTCCATTAGAACCGAAGGGGAGGGAGGGGCTAGTCTTCAGGTGGTGAAGGAACTCCCGAATCCGAACTGATGAATGGAGTTGCTCTGTCGGCTTCTAAATCCTTTTTCTCAAGGAGGTCACCCTCTACTGCATCAAGGACCTGAATATAGGCATCAGTTTCGTCAATACCGCATCTTGTCATTTCTATTGCTAAGTCGTCCAACTTGAAGGTTCCATCTTCTTCAACACGAGGGATAGTTTCGATTAGACAACTCATAGTTCTCGGCACCTTCGCATCGGCTTTGAGTGTATAAGGACGTAGAAGGTCACCGTCCATAATATCAACAAAGAGGGAATAGAATAGTTGTTTAGTATCTTCATCAATCACTTCGGTAGGATTCTCTGCAAACATCTCATCAAACATCGCTCCAGCTGCACGACCGAATGCTTGCATTCGCACTTCCAATTCTGAAGAAGGAGTTGTTCCGGTGATGAATGCACAGACCAAATATCTGGTTGGAACCACACTTATTATATCCGAGATGGGAATTACTTGGAACTCCCAATGAGCATCTTCCATTCCAAATTGAGACCTAAAGAGAGTGATTGCTGATATGAAAGCTGATATCATTGTTTCATCAAATCCACCCTTTAGAGTCTGTGAGTATAATGACAATCCGGTTTCCTTATGCATGGCAATAAAACCGATGATGTTTCGTGCATCTTGGAATCGTTGACGAATAGCAATGCTTCTTAGCCGCTTCTTTCTTTTGCGTTTTGAACGTATTCGAAGGGCAACAATGGCTAGAATGAATAGAAAACTGCCACTTCCACCATATGTGATGACTGGCATCATTCTCTGAACTACATCTTCATTTACAAAGATTGAATCAAGTCTTGTTACTGAGAGTTCATAGTTTTCTTTGTCCATTTTGAGTTCTATTTGCATATTAGGATTCTCAACGAATGTTGGTAGACTTACACTAGCCACGTAAAGTCCGGGATTCGTTTCAGTCATTTTTGCCCAAGGACTGCCATCAAAAGGCAACCTGTAGAGGAGAGTTGCATTGCTTACGCGGGTATTTGTTCCAGCTTCTTTGAGTTCAACTTGTAGTATATATTCAGTGCCTTCAACGGTACTAGTACCTGAAACAAGGTTAGCAACTACCGGCACCCTTACTACATTGAAAGAGATAGTTAGGGATTGGCTTTGATAACCATCTTTTGAAAATGTGATCTTAACTTCGAAAGTCCCAATACTAAAAGCCTGAAGAACAATTGTATATTCAGTAGGGCCACCGTTTGAAGAAGTTATCCATTCACTACCCTCTTGAGTTGGATTGATGGATGCATTAGAAATGAATGTATCATTGGCTTCAATTGAATAACTGACTGGAAATTCGTATGTTCGGCCGTATACTACTGTTTCTGGAGGGCTGCTTGCGCTAAATGCTGTGCTTACCTGAGCAACATCGAGAATGAATGAAGAGGTAGCATCTAGATATAGATCCTTCTCAACGAGGATTGAGATTTTGAATTGGCCAACATTTTCAGCTCTTAGAGATATTATGTAAATATCTCCATTTTCATGCAATCTATAGGAAAGGCCAATGTCCGGTAAAATCGACAGGAGAATTGTAGCACCAGTCACATTGGAATTGCAATCGGTTCGAATATATTGGATAGTAAGATCATAGGTGCTCCTAAATTCTATAGATCCAGATTGTACACCTTCTGTGAAAACAAGTGCAGTTGGAATATTCGATGACCGCAATGTGAATGAAGCACTAGCATTCTGATAGTTGAATTTAGATGCTCTGAAGAGAATATCAAATGTCCCAATTTCTTCAGGGACAAGTGTGATGTAATATATGCCACCTTCAATCTGACCCACCGTTGAGTAGCTGAGTCCATCTGGTGAGCTAGTTACTTCTAGGAGTGCATCTTCCAAATCAAGTCCGTCAGAATCCTCATAGCTGAAGTAGAGTGTGAAATTCTGGTCGATAGCTATGGTAGTAGTGCTATTCAAGACTTTGAGAACCGAACCAATTGGAGCAACATTTAGAGTAAAGGTTGCAAAATTAGTCTGGTGATTTGTGAGATTAGCTTGGACCAGAATAGTGAATGAACCGATAGCAATGGCAGTCAGTTCAATGGAATATACTCCATCAATGGTGGCGGGTGTGAAATCAAGATACGATACACCTATAGTTGGTGTAACACTCACTATAGCAACATCAGCATTATTCAATGGGGTTTCCGTACCATTTAGATATTCAACAGCAAGGTTGTAACTCTCACCATAATAGATTGTATCAGAACTACCATTTAGAACAGTAAGAAAAGTTTCAATCTCCAACACTGATAAGAAGAATGAGTCTGAAGCACTCTGATAGTATTGTTTCGATCCGGCGATTGTAATCAAGTAGTTTCCAGGTATTGTTGCAGAGAAACTAATGGAATAATTACCATCATTGTAATCTGTTGGAGCACTATCGTAAGACAGACCACCAGAAGGTCCAGAATAGAAGATGGCGAATTCAGCCGGATAGATAGGTTCGTCATCAATTGACGCAAAAGAGAAACTGGCCAGATAATCAGAATATAGCGGAATCTCTCCACTAGCCCCGCTTGTGATCTCTAAGACTGTTTCCACATTATTGACACCTATAACAAATATTGCTGTAGCATTTTGCACATTTGGTGCAGATGCTTCAAATCGAATGGTGTATAATCCTACTGTGGTTGTAGTCACAGTGACGGTATAGTTACCAGGTTCGCCGCTAACTTCAGTCACTATGGTCGTATCCAATCCAGATTCTGGACTTACATCGCTTATGTTTACTGATGCCAAACTTATTGGTATATCATTTGTATCATTGAATCGTAATTTAATATCATAAGGGGCGTTGAGATCCACAAAAACTGAAGTTTCTCCAAAGATTTCAAGCGATGTGCTTTCTGGTGAAACAATAAGAGAAACCAAAACTTGTTTGGTCCTATGATTGGGAGTTACAAAAGTGATATTGAGTTCATACTCTCCAACAGACTCAGCTAATGTGTCCACTCCAAGCTTATAAACTCCATCAGTTGTTGTTTCTGATATTGACCAAAATCCAGCAGCCCAAGTAACATAAGCAACTGTTTCTCCAGTTCCATTTGAAATTGGGCCCCACATGTCCTGAGAAGGACTGTATACCTCATACACGAGCGTGATATTTACAAGTTCACCTCTCTTCGCAGAAGTATAAGGCGAATTTGGAGATGTGAGTCGCGTTGTGTTTAGTATTAGAAGATAGAAAGTGCAGTTGGCCGCATCATAATAATCTAAAGAAGCTGAAATGTTTACAAGAAAATCACCAGCACCTAGGTCATTAGTATCTAAGTCAGCGCTCCACCAATTCCTAAGAGAATCATAGGAGTAAGTAACAATACCGGGTGTCCAGTTAGCCTCAAGAACGGCAGACTCGTCTTTAATGACTGTATTTGTCTCAAGATCCTTGTATGTCAAACGACTAGTGACAGTTGCTCCCAATTCTGTTTCAATGGTTGTATCAATCGGCGCTAAAGATGTACGATGTACAACGCCAAATGTTCTGGAATCATAACCAATCTGCGTTCCATTCAGCCAGAAGGCTTCTATTGACCATGGACCAGCAAGAGATGAATCAATAGTCTGTCCAGAACTATTCACTACTCCATCAATTCCAGCAGAGCTTATTTCAGTAGTAAAAATCGTAGAGTTAGGTAGAATCCAAGTGAAATCAACACTGTCAACATTTGGAGGAGATACACTAGCTAAACCAATCTCTGCGACAGCTCTTGAACTATTTCCAGGTCTGAAGATAGTTTCATTGTACCAAGTTACTAAGTCAGTATCGAGAATCTGAGTAGTTATATTTCTAACATAGTTGAACGAATTGACTTCTATCTCCCACCATCCAAGTGCATCAATTGCAGAAGCAGGAACAGACACATTGCCTGTGTTGATTGTGCACTGCGAAGTGACATCATCGAGAAACGGGTCAAAAACAGACACGTTCTCCCAGTCATCTGGATAATAAAATATCAGTTTGAATTCTTCATACGACCCTAAGGATCCAAGATAGGTGAATGTGGCTATATCTGAACTCGCACCTGCATCTATCGTATAAGTTGCACCTTCATTGTCCGGATTCGTGGTAGTTGTTGAATTGCTAAATAGATGAGAGAACATTCTTGCAGTGTGGTTAAACGCGACAGTAGCATTAGAGGTGACTCTTATTGGAATTGAACTTTGGTTCCAATAAGTTGAATTCAGATAACACGCATACCCGTCATTTGCTGAACCAGCAATTGTAGTGTTTTCTCCATTTATGTTGAATTTCAAATCAACTTCATCTGGTGTGGGTTGATTTCTACCAACCAGTGAGAAATCGTCGATATAGACAGTGAAGTAGACAGCATTCTCCACTGTCACAGCGTATGATTCAGAGGGATTGAGGTCCATAGTGTCATCAATTTTTATACCAATCGAGATGTTGAAAATTGATCCCAGACCTGTGATATCTATTGACTCATCAACATCATACCATTGCTTTCTTTGTGGCGTGTAGGGTAGTTGAAAATCCCATATCTTAGTTCCATCAGCATTCACGACAAGGGATGTGTTCCCTTCAGTAGCTCCAGAACCTATAGGTCCCCGCAGATAATAGTACCGGAAGCTTATTCTAAATTGGCTAGTAGAAGGATAGTTAGTTATGTTCTGATGCCAATAGACATACGTGCCTGCATAATGTGTGTATTTCTCTGACGGACCTGTTTTCACTCCCTCATTCTGGACAACTACAAACTCTGAAGAGTCGTATGCTGCAAGCTGGTTTTGCCCAGAATTAGTAGAATAACTTGTAGCATTCCATCCATAAGGGCCATATTGAGCAGGATTAGATTCAGTAGGATTGAAATTTTCACCCGATACTCCGTCACTGAAAGTTCCATTAAGCGCGTAGATAGTTGTCAAATCGGTTGTATTTACCTCAGCTAAATCGCCAAGCCAGCCATTACTCGTATCGATAATGAGTTCTGATGAGATGCCAGCACCAGTATCGGTTCTTGCATTAATTCGACCAGTTGAGTAGTATCCTTGTTGCTCAACAGTTAATGGATTCATAACACCAGATTGAGAACCTTCAGCAAGTGTCATCTGAGGATAGTCTTCATTCATTTCAGGTGCAAAATCGTTTCCAGAATGGGGTTCGAAATCCAACTCATTTTTCATTGGAGAATTTCTATTAGAGGATTCACGAATTTCTGTATCGATTTGGAAAATTTCAGAAAAGAATGGTGGCATAATTGGTATCATAACTAGCAACACCAGCAAGATTGCTAATGGTCTTTGAATCCTCATCAAGCGTGTTTTCCTCTCCAGGGGAATGGAGATGTAAGCCAAGAAGAACTCTCAGCCTAGCATGCCATAACTCCAGACCTACACCTATACGTCTGAACCTCAATAACTTATCGATATAATTTCTAGTCTGAAGCTATCCTCAGCGGGGTAGATGCTGATACACCTCTCATGGTATTTTGACAGCGGCGTCAATTATGGGGGACCATAAGGCGTGATGGTAATCTCTCTATTTTCAATATATATAATTAGATTCTAGATATGCACGTTAATGAAAATTGGACCACATTGTCATAAAATCGAAGGATTGTTTAGCGAATCTAATTTAATGGTTATCTCCATTTGTCACAATTCTACCCTCTGCAATGACATCATGTTTGTGAATACTCTCAAGAGACAGTGCTTCTGCGAACATCTCTAGATTCTTCTCTGCAAAGGCGTCTTTAGCATTCTGCAGAATATTCCTACAGACATCTTCGACAAAGAGAGGGTTGTCATGCATCTGTTTTGTAACATATAGTTCATCCTCAAGTTTCAGAAGAGAATAGGTCTTGCTAGAGAAGGATTTCTCAATGACATCGATCATAGAACCGTAAGTAGGAATCTGATTGGTCTCGCCAATAATTCTGAGTGTGCCTGAAGCACGTTGCATGTGAGTCAGACCACCATTATTGGCCATGCAATGAGGACATACAGTATTTCCAATGACTTTCACTGAAACATCATGCATGACTTCTTTCTCGTTTTCAATCACAGTTATAGCAGTCACGTCGCATATCTCCCAAGTACGTTTCTTTGACACAGGAGTGCGACTTGTATATCCAAATTCAAAATCGAATTTTATTTCTCCACGATTGAATGCATGGCGTTCTCTCAAGGATTCCAAGATGTGGATCTGAATCTCTTCAATAGATTTGTGCACACTGAACTCATCACTGATTACTTCAGTCATTGATTCAACTAGACGTGACATGTGAATACCCTTCATCTCAGCTGGAAGGTCGATCGTCATTTCTACTTGAGGGATGATGTGATGACGAAGACCACTTCGCTCGGTAATCAGGAATGTCTTCAGATTCTTTACACCAACTCGTTTGAGTTCGATTCTGTGTTTAGGCTTCTCATCCTGTGTATCAATTACCATAAGCAAGTCGCCTCGATAAGGGCCTATCCGTCCGGTCTGTTACCGCCCTTTTAGGTTTGTGTTAGAGGTGTCAATTATTCAGCTCTTGTAAAACAACCGATACTCCCTTCGGATTCGCACACACAAACTTCTAGTGAATATTCTTTAGGTAAGTCAATCTTTCCTGAAATAAATTCAGCCAATAATTCAGCAGTCGTTGCTTTGATTGGGAGTATATTGCAATCCTCTTTAGGAAAAGAATAGAATTTTCCATTTACATCAACTTCAATTGAAGCTACTTTCTGGATGATACAGATATCATCAGACTTATCGGGCAACAATATTTGGTGGTCCAGCTCGTCACACACCTTTTTGACATCTGACTTGACATCGCGAAAATCAAGAACCATCCCATCATCATTCAATGGTCCTGCAATTCTGATCTCGACTAGATAGTTATGTCCATGCAGTGCTTCGCATTTTCCTCCACCGATTACAAAGTGTGCAGAACTAAAACTCATTCTTGGACCTTTTACTACAATTTGGTGCATGGTTATCCACCTCGTATCTTCTGTTTCTCAAATAAGTCAATCAGTTCAGCAACGGAAGTTGCTTGATCAGGGGATTTGTCATCTCGCCATCTTCCAGTAAATCGTGGAAATCTAATTGCGAGCCCACCCTCTTCTATCCGGCCCCGGGCAGCAGGATGAGTAGGACTTACCGTAATTTCGTCACCTAGAACTTCAATCACCAAAGCAGGGGTGAACCATGCATCTGCTGCGATGTCAGAAATGACCTTTGGATGTCTCTTATCAATTATGTATTCTTCAAGGCGTTCTTGTAATTCTGTAAGCATATCATCAGTAAAACCAGTCCCAATCTTACAGACTGTTGGAAATGAATCTGAGTTGACATCATATGCCGATACTAAGATGGTGCCATAAACACCAGTTCGTTTTCCTCTCCCAAACAGGGCACCAACAATCACTAAATCAACAGAATCGGTCATTCCCTCCTTGTAAGAAGCCTTCAATTTGATCCATAGCCAACTTCTAGCTCCGGCCTGATAGATTGAGTCTTTATGGATTGCTTTTGCAATGATGCCTTCATGACTGGCTTCCAGAGCCTCGGAGAAAATCCGATCAAGATGTTCAGTATTTTCAACCACTTCTCCTTTTGATATATCAACGTGGTCATTTGATTGGATAAGGCCTGCCAATAGTTTCCTTCTTTCAGTGATTGGTTTGCTCGTTACATCTTCTCCATCTAGAAACAATAGATCAAAGAATCTGAGAGAAACAGGTACTTCTTCACGCATTTCTTCAATACCTGTTTTCCTCCTTCGTCGCATGAGTTCTTGGAAAGGACGCACTCGCCCAGTTTCAGGATCAATGGCTATGCATTCACATTCCATTACAACTGAATCTGACTTCACATATTTCTGCACGTACTCTACAACATCGGGATATTGGCTAGTAATTATTTCTTGACGCCGGGAGAAGAGAATCACTTCGTCCCCCTTTTTATGAACCTGAATTCTCTCACCATCATATTTGTATTCGACTAGTGCTTTCCCTCCAACCTTCTCAAGAATTTCTTCAGCAGAGGAGAGTTTCTTGGCTGCCATCATCCTGATTGGAACACCAACTTCAGCATGGATTTTCTTTATTGCTTCGAGTCCACCATGAGCTAGTTCAGATGCAATCCTTGAGAGATCACTACAAACATTGAACGCATCTTCAACAATCTGGCGATTGTCACGCGAATTTGTAAAGGCAAGTGAGAGTGCATCCAAAATACTCATAGTTCCCAGACCAAGTCTGAATGTGCCAGTCACCGTTCTGAGTAAATACTTGGCTTCTTTAGGACTCACATCAGATATCAAACCAACAAGCTTGGATATCTTCTCCCTTGTGCTACCTTGTCCTGATCCCTTTGACATCGCATCTAGAACTTCATAGACAGTTGCGATACTTGCTTCTTCTTGTAAGAGGGACATCTGTGTGCTTTTTTGTAGCATTGCTTCTGCTGTTAGTCCAATATCTCCTGTCCTTCTGAGTTGGTCCAACACCTCATTTTCCGACACTGAAGCAGCTGTCGCTACGACTTGAACAGCCATTCTTTCCGCAATACCAATCTCAGGTTGTCCCCTCCAGTCTGGATAGAGTTTCCCAATTGATAGGGCGATGATTATTGGAATGTCATCAGGTTGAGCACTCTCAAGCAACTCGGAGAATATTCGTATCTTCTCAAGAGAAGCTGATGTCGACTCAATCTCATCATATGTGTCAGCCAGAGTTTCGTACTTCAATGGTTGAACACTGTCCTTAGGATTCATGGAGCCACCACATGCTTTATAAACACAGTCGGAGGCGAGTCGGATTGACCACAATAAGGTGATATTATATTGGGAAGCATCAGACCAAGTTACATCAAAATCGCAGCTCGTAAGCTTCTCCAGTTCTATCCAGACGAGTTTACTACTGACTTTGAAACAAACAAGAGACTCGTCGAACAGTACACAAGTGTCAAGACCAAGAAGGTAAGAAACCGAATTGCAGGTTACCTTGTTAGGCTAGTCAGACAGGTAATTGCTGATGCAGAAGCTGAAGCACAGCAAGCTGGAGAAGAAGTCATAGACGATATGGAACTTTAGACAAATTCCATTACTGAACTATGAAAGTGAAGAATGAGAGAGTTTACAAACTCTATCATTCATTCATATTACTAATTTCTTCTTTTCCATAGTCAATTCTTCTGCTTCTTGCATGGCCTCATCATAGATGTCTATCGGGAAGCGATTGTGTAACGGAGAGATTCTGGCACCAAGTGCTACAGCTCCGTAAAATCTTCTAGCAAGCCAACCTACAAAAGATATCTTTACCATATCAGATGCTCGTTTGAATTCCTTCAAGGTCCTATCATCCCACGTTCCAGTTAGACCACTCAAAAAGGAGAACAGGTAGAGCGAGGGTAAAATACCAATGAAGAAGATGAGAGCCGAACTCACAATGTCATTAACTCCACCCCATAGCAAACCAGCGATGAACTCAAGCACAATATAGTTACCAATTGCTGCAATTGCAGGACCGATATAACTCTGCCATACGTACAGTTTGGGTGCAGTAATCTCTCTACGGATCAGAACCCAAGCAACAATGTCCTTTATTATTAATCCAACCACATAACCAATTATTATACCAGGCATGCCACCAAGATAGATACCAAACACAACAGGTTCAGTAACCACAAAGAATGTCATAGCTATTGCTCGAATCACTTGCTCCAAAATCCACACTGATGCTGCCAAGCCTGTTCGTTCAGCACCAGCAAACATCCAATCACCCAACCAGCTCCAGAACCCAAATAGTTGGAAGATAATGAAGAATTGGAGAAGATATGCAGCATATGCCCAACTCTCTCCCGCAGCTCCTAATATTGCTCGAGCTCCTACAGCCAGAAGCACAGATATTATCCAAAACACGAAAAAGGCTCCGTATTTTAGACCTTGAGCAGTATATAATTTGGTCAGTACTTTCTTTCCGTGTGAATATGCTTCAGAAACGCCTCCTAGCATACCTTCCATGAACAGACCAACAACGCTGACAAGTATGGCTAGATCCCATGCCAGTTGATATTGTCCTTGTAAAGCTGACCAATTCAGAAGATTCGTACTAATCAGTAACATCTGATAGAACCATACAAGAGGAACCGCTGCAGCTCCAACAGTCCATTTTGCTCCAAATTTCAAAGCCTTCTTTATCGGCCCCATATCAAAGTCAATGCGGAAGAGAGTACTAGTGTTAAATCCAAGCTTTCTGAAAAGATAGAGTGCAAAGAAGAAGGTAAACCATTCCGAAAGATACGAACCTATTGCTTGTCCTATCGCTCCCCCAAGTGCTTCACCAAAAATCGGATTCTGACTACCCCACCATCTGAAGACGAGAATTAGAATATATGGTCCAACAGTATCAAATACAATGTATTTCAGAACATATGTCAACTGATGATAGTCAATCCGATTCATACCTCGAAAGACATGAAGAAAGAGTAAGGTGAAACCAGGGAACTGAAAGAGAGAATGTGCAATAAATACGTATGATAGATGAGCAAGATATGTCTGTGGAAAGACGATAGAGCCAATGAACGCAACAAATGAGATTTGTACTACTCCAGTAATACACTGGAACCAGATGAATATCTGAGCATATTTAACAGCCTCTTCAGGTTGAGAAACTCGATATTCTGCAAAGTATTTTGCAAGAGCCACACTTGTTCCAAGATCAAAGACGGTCCAGAGACCCAGGAAAAGATTGACACTGAAAGAGAACCAGCCAACAGCCTGAGGAAATGGCATGATGAAGCGTGGATATATCATGATACTAAGTACGACTCTTGGGATGACTAGTAGTAGCGTAATGAAGAGTTGAATCAGAAATCCACCCAATTGTCTATGAACACCAATTTCTTCCCATTCATCAATCTCCTCTTCAACTTCGACTAGTAATTCAGCCTTCTCAATCTCTGTAAGGATTTCACGATCTTCAATGGTCTTCTTCTTCATCCAGCGATAACTACCCGCAGTCACGATACCAATAGAAAATACAAGTAGACCAATAATCACTTGTTGTTCAAAATGCGGGACAGGTGAATAAGCCCATGATGCATAGCTGAGAGGTGTTACTTCCCCTAAATAAAGAGAGGAAGAATATGTGAAGTAGTTGAAATATGGCCATAACACTATCTCATAGTTCAGTTGAGGGGTCTCTCGTGAATCATCAACAATCAACCAAGGCGTGTAGGTGAGTATCTTACCATCACCAAACAGTGTTTCCACGAGAAGCGGTGCACCTCCTGTACCAAATCCAGTATCATTGGCCAACAGAGTTGTTGACGCACTAGTCAGCTCAGGAAGGATGGTGAGTTTCTCAGCTGGGGGAGCTGATGACCAGTCAAAATTCAGTAGTGGATGAGAAGACTCCATAATCCGAGTAACAACATTAGAATTATTTCCACTGATAGAAGTGATAGAAGATGTAGTAATATGGAGTTCAGTCAATAGAGAGGTATTTTGTTGTATATCAGGACCTAGGAGAAGGAATAGAGCTCCACCATTATTGATAAATGATGTCAAGCGGGTTACCTCATCCGAATCCAATACGGTGTCAATAAGAACAATGATATCAGTATCCGAAACGACAGCATTAGATATAGAACCAATTTTTTCTACATTGATAGAAGCACCATCCAGTTCTATAGCTTGCATATATGCTGGTGATTTTTCATATCCGATTACAGATACTTCAACCGCAGCAGATACCTGATTCGGACTAGAAGCAGGATTGGTAAAGAATACAAACCCTATGACAACAGCAGGTAAAAGAAGGATTAACACAAAGAGAACCAGAACTGGAAAGGCATTTCTTCTCATCCTTTTCATCTCCATATGCATCTTAAGACCTACAAACTGCATCTAATATTCATACTGTTATCAAGTGGCAATCATTTTATCAAATGAACATAATGACAATACGTATAGGAGAAAGATATCATAAGGCAGATTGTATATTCAGAGAATATGGTTTTGGAATCAAATCTGCTCATGCAGGCGGACTGTCTTGACGCGGTTGACTATTTGAGAGAGAGAGGAATAGGGGATATTCAAATGATCTACATCGACCCACCATTCTTTAGTGGGACGAATTACACAGTGAAATCAAAGGGAATTGGTTCAGCCGCTTCCGCCCCTGAGATGAGTGAAAAATACGCCTACAAAGACCAATGGGAAGGAGGTCTGAATGAATATCTCACATTCATGAGAGAACGATTAGAAGCAATTATTGATATTCTTGGTGAGAACGGTAGTCTTTGGGTGCACCTTGATTGGCATGTTTCACATTATGTGAAAGTCATGCTTGATGAAATCCTTGGTTATGATGCATTTATCAACGAGATAATCTGGAAACGTACGAACAGTCCAAAGAAACAGTCCCGAACATTGGGTAGCCAACATGATGTGATACTTGTTTATTCTAAGAGCCCCAAGAAGTTTGAAATGAAGACTGTATATAGACCTCATGATAAGAGGGCTCTAAAACCGTATATCTATGAAGATGAAAAAGGCAGGTTCAGACTAATTGAGATCGAGGCTCAAGGTATTCAACGTACTGAAGGAAGAAAGCAGTATGAATGGAGAGGCAGAACAGCCCCGTATCTATATAGAAAAGAAACCTTGGATAAATGGTGGGAACAAGGAAGAATCTACAAATCAAGGAATGGCAGATATTCTAAAAAACAATATTTAAAGGAGGTTCCAGGTATTCCGGTCAGTGACCTCTGGTTGGATATACCGCCGGTTCAAGGATCATCGAAGGAGTATTCTGGCTTCATTACTCAAAAACCTGAGAAACTACTCTCCAGAATTATAGAAGCGAGTACCAACGAAGGCGACTTGATTGCGGATTTCTTCCTGGGTTCAGGAACAACAGTAGTAAGTGCAGCTAGAATGAACAGAGGTTGGATTGGTTGCGATATCTCAAGCACATCCATCGAAATTACTGAACAGCGACTTGTTGCTTTGAAAAAAGATGAACCTGAAAATATATCGACTGGCTATGAACTAAAGCGATTATAGACTACAGAAGAACGTGAATTGTATATAAAGAAGAAACCAAGATTGGATGAGGTGTTTCGTTTCGACCTGAAGGAAAAGGCACGATGTAAAAAGAAAGAATGATGCTCTCGAATATGTTGCCGAAAGCACCAATATACTGCACTAAGAGCCTTTTTTCCTCATCATGATTACCACGATTATTACAATAACTGCTATTACAGCCCCGACGATAATAATAATCAAATTTGTATCAAAGGGAGGAGGTGTTACTGTATCGGTATCAGTATTGGTATCTGTATCAGCGTCAGTCGTCGTGGTGTCAGTACCGGTCGTTGTTGTATCAGTAGTAGTTACTTCAAGTACCGTAATTGACAACGCAATGGTTTGTATATGTCCCAAGGTATCATTAACAGATATTTCTAGTCCATAAACTCCAACTGTCAATGCTGCATTATCCTCAAGATAACCTGATTCATTTATGCTGAAGTGAGTTGTATCATTTACCCACCAACTGTCTATGCCGGATATATCACTAGCATTGATTTGTATAGAGATTCGTTCTCCCTCATTAATGGTAACATCAGTAGGTGCTGGATCCCATTGAGGCGGATTGCGGTCAATTGTGAACTGAGCATCAGATTCATCCGTGACTGTAAAGATTGTACTTACAGCCTCGATTCGAATAAGGTATTCAATACTATCGGAAACGCCAGTGATATCCCAAGTGTAATGGTCAACAGTCAGACCACTAACAAGTGGAGTCCAGCCAGTTCCACCATTTGCACTGTAGAAGAGATTGAAGGTGATGGGGTCATCATTGGGATCCACAGCATCCCATGTGATCACTATATCATCTCCAGTCACAACTTCTCCACCATTTGGTGTTAAGACTTCTAAATCAGCACCTCTATCATCTGATAACCACTTGAATATGTTTGTCGTCAGAAGGTCATTGTCACTATCATAGAAATTGACTTGATCATCAGCGTCACCATTCTGACTGGAACTCAAGAAAACATATCCACTTGAGAACACTACACGCCCGTGACCATGCTCTAGTGCTACCAAGGTGGTCAATCCATCTGCAGCTCCGCCACCGGACCATGTACAAGTCCCATCACTGTCGGTAGTAATCAATGAAGTCCCAGAACCAATGTCATTGAAGGCAGTAGTGTAGACATCTTCAGTTCGTCTAACGCCATCCATAATAGGATGTACTGCGAAATTACTTTGATTGTAGTAGATGTAGTTGCCGCTTAGTATACTATCGTCCGAGTCAAATAGCTCTCCTGTATCATTTAGGTCCATTCCAAATTTGGCACCGATGAAATCGACAGTATTCCTAGCAGTTGTACGTGCACCCAATAGGAGGAGACTTCCACCATTATCGACAAAAGATTCGATGTAATTTTGTTCATCAGCGGTATGGTTAGTAGTTCCATCTACGATAAACAGGACATCGGCAGTGTCAACAAGTGATGTATAAAACGTTGTCATCTTCTTTACAGTATATCCATTTGATGTAAGATGACGCGCAAGTCCCTGAAAGGAAATACCAAGTGTGAACTGAGCGCCATGTGACTCATCGAATACGACAACCCTTTCTGGCGTTCCTGATGCTCCAAGCCACCTCATAGTATTTTGAAGGAAAATCCTGTTTTGTCCTTCATAATAATCTGCAGTCCCATCACTATTTGCATCATTTTGCCCAGCCAATAGGTTTACGTCACCTAAGACAACGATTCGACCATCTCCAGATAGAGAGGATGCTGCAACGGGAGTACCATTCGCAGGAGTCTGGTAGCCTTCAGTATAGGATGTATCGAAGGTAGTGGTACCATCCGTATCTGTGAAAAGAAGAGATGTTGCATCATCTGGAATCTGAATAAAGCCTGCAGACCCATAGAGTTCTATATAGTTGACCATCAATGTAGCTGAGTGATTCAGTATGTTATCAGATTGTAGTGTAAATTGAAAGTCCGTACCAGAAGTAACTTGATCATCAGTGTCATTGAGATAGTGTGTCTTATTTCTCATGTAACCGAAGTTCTCTGTCACTGGATCAAGTGCATCCCCATGCATAACAAGATCAGTCACTAGAAACAATCCACCTCCATCATGGACAAATTGCTCTATCATTGCAACTTCTTGGGTAGAATAAGTAACCCCACATGCAGTTAAAACAAGAACATCACAGCCTGCAATGTACTCAGAGGAAAACTGACCCATAACAGATAAAGCAAATCCATCAGCTACCAGGTCATCAATGAAATTTGAGTATTCACCTTGAATTGAATATACGGGTGAATGAGATTCATCAAAAACCACGTGCCTATGTAAACGAATTGAATTTGCAAGAATTCTAGAACAGTTTCCTTCAACTATGCAAAGGTCAAAGCCTAGCAAGACTACATGACCCCTACCCATTGTCTTGTGGACTACCATTGGTAATGTGCCATTATCAACCACTTTCGTGACATCAGGTGTGTCAAAAGCAAGGGCACCATTAGGAGCAGTGAAACTAGAATCTACTCCCCGAGCCAAGGCGTCGGAGCTATTGACAAGACTGACTGAGGTTAATGTAATGACACTAATACTGTCTATCTGCATTAGTCCTGATTCATTATAGATGTGACTACCAGCACCTCGACCAAGCACCCCACCATAATCCATTAGAATTACAATTCCGCCATCATTAACATACTCGGTCAATGTACTTGCCCAGGCTTGTCCGATATCCGTAGTATTTTCTATCGATGCTTTCTCCTGTTCAGGAATAAGAAGGATATCATGACCAGGAAGAGAAGAATCAAGCTGAGTATAGTCAGTTAGATTCTCATAGAAGTAATCTTTTCCGTAGTTTTCGTCTATAGCAATCATAGTATTATTAAACTCGTTATAGCTGCCTGCTATTTGATCGATGAATTCCGTATATACTAAAATCGAAACGGGTAGTATATGGTTTGGATCATCAAAGGCTTCCTGAGATATTGTTGACTCGAGATCTATCGGAGTTCCTACATTTTGTCGCTCTGATAAACTAAATTCAGCAAGTGTAGGCACTGCTGTAAAGAGTAGCAAACCCAAGAAACCTAAAACAAGATATTTTTCAAACAAATCACCGCTTTTATCCTCCAAATCGAGATGTTTTGAGACAGGCACTACTACCTGACATCTCAATATGTGAATTATCGGGAATGAAGATTGAAATCATATAATCTTTCAGTAAACAAGTATTATCAAAGTAGTATCATCGAAATTGTTTTTTCAATTAGCCACTATTTGATTATTGAAGCGATACATTCCTAAAGGGAACTATTCTTTGTCCAAATTCTTTACCTTTCGAATTGCACCACCCGGAGCAACATCCTTTGGACAGACTCTTACACAATTCATTATTAGATCACAAAGTTCAGAGGCATTTGGACCTTCTACAGCCTCAAGATATTGTTCAGTGTTTTCTATTCTTGAGTCTACTATGAATCTCCAAGCTTTTGCTAAAGCAGCTGGACCAACATATTCCGGTTTCTCCGCATTTACAGGACATGAACCATAGCAGAGTGCGCATAGAATACAATTGACATAACGTTTGATTCTGCCTCTCTCTTCAGGAGATTGTGTTCTTCTATGTTCATCATCAACTGGTTCTGCCCAAAGTTGCATCTCCTCCATGACATCGAAAAAGCGAGTCATATCAACTACTAGGTCTTTCAGAATAGGCATATTTGGGAGAGGTTCAATCAGTATTTCAGAGTCCTTTTCCCACTCTTTGGGCAGATTAACAATTGCTGCAAAAGGTTTCAATTTACTATCTTCATCCTTTACAAATCGCACTTGTGTTCTGCAGGCAAGTCTTGGAACCTTGTCAATTAACATAGCACAACTCCCACACACCGCACCTCTACAGGAGTACCTGAAGGATAGAGATGGGTCTACATCATCCTGGATTTTGAATAGAGCATCGAGTACAGTCCATCCGGGTTTAACATCAATATCGAACACATCATAGGTTGTTATTCTTCCACCTTCTGAACTTCGTGCAATACGGAATTTCATTAGTAAGTACGCTCCTTTACCTCAAACATTCCAAGATTCACATCCTTGTAGCTCACAGCAATCTTTCCATCCACCATAGTTGTAAGAGTATGTTTGAGAAAATCATCATCATTTCTAGCAGGAAAGTCATTTCTCCAATGTGCACCCCGACTCTCTCTCCGATTTATTGCTCCAGCAACAATGCATTCAGCTAGATCAAGCATATTCTCCAATTCCAACGCACGCACAAGAGCGTAATTGAACTTCTTGTCCGAGGAACCTACTACGATTTCATTCAACCGTTTCTTAAGTTGCTGAATTATCTCCAACCCCTCCTCCAGTTCGTCATCATTTCTAAACACGCCAACGTATTGGTCCATAGATTCACCCATCTTCTTACGAATTTTAGCTGGAAGAGTACCATCCTTCTTCAATAATAATGCATGAAGCTTTTCACGTTGTTGATGAAGTACTGAATCAAGTGCACATTCATCCACAGCTGAAGCTTCTTTGAGATACGAGTTCACAGCTTGCCCAACAACCTTTCCGAACACGAGCGTTTCGAGTAGAGAATTTCCTCCAAGTCGATTAGCACCATGGACACTCATGCAAGCATTTTCACCTACCGCATAAAGGCCAAGTAACGAGGTCTCTCCATTTTTGTTACAATCGATTCCTCCCATCGAGTAGTGCTGAGCTGGGTGTATTGGTATTGGTTCCTCGATTGGGTCAACACCAGCAAAATGCATAGAAATCTCGCGGATACCTGGGAGACGTTCATTAATTTTTTCAGCTCCCAAATGTCTGAGGTCTAAGTGCACATATTCATTCTCAAATCCTCTGCCTTCAAGCACCTCAGTACGAATCGCTCTTGCAACAATGTCTCTAGGGGCTAACTCCATTTTTTCAGGAGCATATGTACTCATGAACCGTTCATTTTCAGAGTTGAGCAAATATCCACCCTCACCTCTGGCTCCTTCAGTAATTAGAATACTTGAGCCTTTTAGGCTACTTGGATGAAATTGCACAAATTCCATATCTTTCAATGGAACTCCTATTCTCAAAGCAAGGGCACAACCGTCACCGGTATTGATTAGAGCATTTGTTGAATGAGCATAAATTCTTCCAAATCCACCTGTTGCTAATACAACAGCCTTAGCAGAGAATCCATGGACTTCACCGTTTGCAATATCAAATGCAGTCAAACCACAAATTCGATCATCCTCTCTTGCAAGAGAGGTCACAAAGAACTCTTCATAGATCTTTATATCAAGTCTTACAGCCTGTTCAAAGGTTGTATGTAGAAGATTGTGACCAGTTCGATCTGCAGCATAACATGTTCTTGGAAAAGCAGCACCACCGAAGGGTCTCTGAGCTATTTTACCATCAGGTGTTCTTGAGAATGCAGTTCCCCACCGTTCATTCTCCAGGACAGCATCTGGAGCACCTTTTGCCAAGACTTCTACTGCGTCCTGGTCAGCGAGATAGTCAGCTCCTTTCACCGTGTCAAATGCATGCGATTTCCAAGAGTCATCCTCACTTAATGATGCATTGATTCCTCCTTGAGCCGCAACAGAGTGGGACCTGAGAGGATGAACCTTGGTCAAAATTGCTACATCATGATCTTCAGCAAGATCAATTGCTACTCTAAGACCTGAGAGACCCGCTCCAACAACCAATACGTCATGTGAGATGACCATCGCAACTGCTCCAGTGAACTGATTATCTGCCAAAATACGCTATATGTTAAGAATGCTACTCTATGTCAGAATTAGACCATCTTCTTCGGATCAAGAATCTCATCCAGATTTGCAATCTGAAGACCCATATCTTTCACCGTCTCACGGATAGTCTTACCTGATGCAAGAGCACTCTTAGCAACTTGACTGGCCTTGTCATAACCAATGACTGGCGAGAGTCGCGTCACAAGCATCAAGCTTCTTTCTAATTGAGACTCGATTTCAAGAATGTTTGCTTTTAGTCCGACCAAACAATTCTCTGAGAATGAATTGAGACCATTTGCAAGTAGTTCTATTGAATCCAGAAGGTTTGTTATGATCAGGGGTTTAGCCATATTGAGGTCCAAAACACTGCCTTCAGATTCACCTAATGTGATTGTTAGGTCATACCCAATCACCTGTGCAGCAACTTGAATGAGCATCTCAGCCTGTGTAGGATTGACCTTTCCTGGCATAATCGATGAGCCAGGTTCGTTCTGTGGAAGTTTCAACTCACCAAGACCAGCTCGTGGTCCACTCCCCATCCATCTGATGTCATTTGCCATCTTGATACACAGATTTGCTATCTGACGAAGTTCTGCGCTGAATCGCACAAGTCTACTATGTGATGCTATTCCCTCTGCTTTGACAGGATTCAATCTGAATACAACACCTGTGTACTGATTCAGATGATGTATCACGCGTTTTGCAAAATCTTCACTTGAGTTGAGACCCGTACCTAGTGCTGTCCCCCCTATGGGAATTTGCATCAGATCTTCAAGAATAAATTCAAGATATCTGATGAAGGATGCAATTTGTTGTTGATAGACCTGGAACTCCATTGACAGGGGAATGGGAACAGCATCTTGAATATGAGTTCGTCCCACTTTGACAATACCATTGAATTCTTTGATTTTTTCTTTCAATACTTTGTCAATCTCTGTTAGAGCAGGTAGCAGCATTTCCCGACTCCTCAAAACTACAGCAACATGCATTGCTGTTGGAATCACATCATTAGAAGACTGCCCCATGTTAGCATGATCATTCGGATGAATAGGTTTCTTTTGTCCCATTGGATGACCAAGAATTTGATTCGCTCGGTTTGCTATCACTTCGTTCATATTGATATTTGTCTGAGTACCTGAACCCGTTTGATATACATCGATTGGAAATTGGTCATTGAGGTCACCACGTATAATATCGTGAACGACTTCAAGCATTGATTTGCCGATTAATTCATCGATTAACCCAAGGTCCATATTTGCAAGCAGACAAGACATCTTTACGATGCCAAGCGATTTGATAAAGAAGCCGTTCATTCGCCGTCCACTGATTCTAAAGTTTTTCAGAGCTCGTTGTGTATTTATGCCCCAGTAGACATCAGCAGGTACAGCTAGCTCGCCAAATGCATCTTTCTCTATTCTTTCTTCCAATCTCTAATCCCCCAAGGACTTAACTATAGATACATATCCTTCCTGATATTGTTTTACATTCGTGACAATCAGGAAGAATTGTCTTCACTACAGTTCCATATCATCAATAATTGCTTGAAAATCCTCCAGTGATGTATGATGATCCTTAAGTGTTCCTGTTTCTGGTAGCATAAGTCCAGAGGATAGGTCATCCTTTGTTTCCTTATAGAAGACTCCAATTCCCATTTTATCATAGATTTCAGATGCGCGTCTAATAGCAGCCAGTTTGTCCGAGGTATCATGACCTTCTTCTTCTAGCTTGTATGTATGTTTGTTATAGAAAGCCCATGTCAATGTGCGATTCCATGTGACACATGGTTGTAGTATATCGACTACCGCGAATCCAGGATGTTTGATAGCCTCTACCATCAATTTTACCAATAATTTCTGATCACCTGAAAATCCTCTAGCAACATATGTAGCACCAGCAGTTATCGCAAGAGAAACAGGATTCACTGGCTCCATAGGTGCTCCTGGTGGAGGTGGAGATGTCTTTGACACATATCCCTTAGGAGCAGCTGGTGAAAATTGACCTTTTGTTAAACCATTGACACCATTGTTATGAATGAACACCGCAATATTCACATTCCTACGTGCAGCATGAATAAAATGACCGAGTCCCTCACCAAGACAATCACCATCACCAGTATGAACTATTGTTGACAGTTCAGGATTAGCCAGATGAATTCCAGTGGCAATTGGGATCGGACGACCATGCAGGGTGTGGAATGAGTTCAGATTGATGTAATGAGGCGTCTTACCGGAACATCCAATTCCTGAAACCAATACGATGTTATGATGTTCTACTCCTAACTCAATAACTACTTTCTTAAGAGCTGCAAGGATTCCAAAATTACCACAGCCAGTGCACCATGTGACTTCCTGTGGACCTTCAAGTTGTTCTGGTTTTATCATAGGATACCACCCTCCGTCAACTTGTCAATAATCCATCTCGCAGTCATGGGTCGCCCATCATATTTGTTGATATGATCAGTCACTCGTAAGCATGACTCCATCTGAACTAACTTAGCAAATTGAGATGTGGCGTTCTGTTCAACAGCAACTACTCTATCTGAATTATCGAACACTTCTTTCAATTTCTCTGTCCGAAGTGGATAAACGTCACAAAAGTGGAGTTGTTTGATTGGACTGCCCTCGTCATTCAAAAGATTCATTGCTTCATATGCCGCACCCCAAGTAGAACCCCAAGTTAGGAGAGTCGCCTTCGCTTCTTCTGGACCGTACAGTTGAGGAGGATTAAGACCCTCTAGAATCAGGGGGACCTTCTTGAAGAACTTTTCAACCATTCTATTCCGAATATCTGGATCTTCTGTTATGTGACCGTTCTCAAAGTGAACATTACCTGATGATGCAATTATCTTCCCTGGACTGCCAGGGAATGCCCTAGATGAGATGCCATCCTCTGTGAACTCATAACGCTTGTAATCACCATTTTCTTCTTCTGCAATTTTTCCACGTTCAATCAATACTTTAGTGACATCAAACTTTGGCGTATTCATCGTTGAATCAGCTAAATGTTGGTCACCGAGAATGAAGACAGGAATCTGATATTTCTCTGCAATATCAAAAGACCTGATGGCAACATCAAAAGCTTCTACAGGGTCTTTAGGTGCAAGCATTACGCGAGGAAATTCACCTTGACTGGCGAACGCACCAAACAATAAATCAGATTGCTCCGTTCTTGTAGGTAGACCAGTACTCGGGCCAGCTCGTTGAGCATTATAGATTACGAGAGGTTGTTCAGCCATTGCGGCAAGTCCAACAGCCTCTACCATTAGAGAAAAGCCACCACCTGATGTTGTTGTCATTGAACGAGCACCAGCATATGATGCACCAATTGCCATGCAAATTGATGCAATCTCATCCTCTGTTTGTATTGCACCTATCCTGAGTTTTTGTGAGTAGGTCATAATCTCCTGAAACAGAGAGGTCGAAGGACTCATTGGATAGGATGAAATCCATTTTACATTAGCAGCAATAGCTCCAAACGCAAGTGCAGAGTTTCCTGAAACAATTAACCTGTCTTTACAAGGACCTTCTTTCAATCCATCAAGATTTTGAGTGCAAGAGCCTGAGAATTCTTCATTGGCACGTTCATACATTGAGCGAGTAACATCGATATTTCCTTGGACTATTTTATCTCCCTTCTTCTTAAAAATATCAGTCAAGGTTCTCTCAGCCAATTCTATTGGGAAGTTTAGTATTGAAAGCACGGCACCAAGCGCTGCAGCATTAGTCATCCGGACATTACCACCAACATCCTTAGCCGTCTTCTCAAGTGGAGCTGGATAATGACATACCTCAAGATCCTCGAATTCAATGGAATTGTCGAAGATTATGACACCACCCTCTCTAAGTTGCAATCGTTTATTCACAATGGCATCCTTTGAAAGTGCCACAATGACATCGATTGTATCTACTGCTGCGTGAACAGGCTTCTCAGACACACGAATCTGGGTGAAGTTGTACCCACCTCGAATTCGTGACATAGCATCGTTAATTGTAAACGTATAGAAGCCAGCACGGACAAAAACTTGAGTTAGAAGGTCACCAATTGTATTGATACCTTGTCCGGCCTCTCCTCCGATATTGAAAGTAATATCCATCTAATTGTCACCTTGATTCTCTGAGTATTGCTCAGTTTAAATTATCTTGCAAATGGTAGATATTGGCTTTTTTGTTTGACATTGAAGAATATAAAGATAAAAGTATAAATAGTAGACTAAGGGCAAGAGGTAGTAACACAAAATAAAAATTCGTGTTACTAATAACATGGATTATTTCCAAAGAAGGTTTTATTATTATGGGAAGCACTCAAATGACAACAAACAAGTTTTTTGCCATAGTTACGATAGCTGTGATTTTGACCGCTACCATTGGCGCTATCTATTTTTTCACTCAAAACACGGCAATCCCTAACGAAACTGAAACAACAGTCACAGATACTTTGGGAAGAACAGTAAACATCCCGCAACAAATTGACTCGATCTACTGTATTGGTGCAGCCTCCTTGAGGTTAGTATCTTATTTTGACGCTGTTGATAAAGTTCAAGCTGTTGAACCATCTGGAACATTCAATACAAGGGACGACCAAACATACTACCTCATTAACAAAGCAACATTCTCTGCACTTCCTCAAGTTGCTACAACTCCCGAGGCGATCATAGAATTAAACGCCAGCCTCATTATCACCTCTACCGTAGAGGATGCAGCAACCGCGGACACTCTACAAGCTCAAACTAACATCTCTGTCTATGTTATCAACGCTAACGTAGAATTCGGGCAAGGTTTCTATGACCAGATTACTTCACTTGGCATGTTATTTGGTGAACAAACAAGAGCTACCCAACTCAATGAAGGTATTGCAAATATGATCAACGACATTACATCTGAAATAACTGTTGCCACCAATGAAACTGCGTATGCTTGCGGCATGTTCTTTTATGGCGGAGCGTCATTTCTGAAGGGTTCTGGTAATTATCTTCCTTTCGACTATTCTAATATTACTAACGCCATCGAACCTGCTCCTAACGGTCAACCATATACTATCACACTAGAAACATTAATCGCTGCAAATCCCGACTTCATATTCATAGACAGTATAGACCTAGACAATGTTATCGACTCCATTAACGGATACATAGAAGCAGAAACCGGGTTAGAAAGTGTTTCAGCAGTGGAAAATGGCTACCTGTATTCAACTATGGTGTACAAGTGCTACGGCACCAATTGGGAAAACCAGCTAATGAATGTCTACTATGTTGCATCCATCGTATACGGGGATCTGTACTCGTGGAATTTCGAGGACAAAGCGAACGAGATTATCCAGTTGTTCTATCCTGGGACCACAACAACTTATTCAGCAATCGCATCCAGTCAATCAGGTAACGGATGCAGTGAAGTTGTGTTGTGATTCTGTCAAAAAATCCTTTCTTTGATGGATGTGTTGAGGAATGAGTGAAACGCCAATTGGAAAGAGCAGCATTGAACAGGACGCGGTGGACATCTATGAGGACAATGAAGAAGATGAAAATCAAGCTTCAACAGTCTATCAAGGATTTGTGAAGGGAAAACAGCGTTCCCTCTTCATCGGGGTACTTCTACTGATACTCTGTATAATATTGGCAGCTCAGAATGGACCAATCAGAATACCTATCACGGATATTGTCTTGTATATCTTCACCTTTGACACTTCGGGAATGGGTGGGATTGTTTGGAACATCCGGATGGTAAGGATTGTCGGGACCATTGCTGCGGGTGCGGGTCTGGCTGTTGCTGGCGTGGTGCTACAGTGTATTCTCCGAAATCCCTTAGCATCACCCTTTACTCTAGGAATATCTAGCGCTTCAGCCTTCGGAGCGTCCTTCGCGATTATCTTTCTAGGCGCTGGTAGTAGCATGACTGCAACCATTCATATCTTCAACCCCTATGCAACAACAGTATGTGCGTTCCTTTTCTCCATATTAGCCACAGTATCCATTCTAGCACTTACAAAGATTACACGGGTTAGTGCTGAAACAATGATACTTGCTGGGATAGCAATCAGTGTTATGTTCTCTGCGGGATTATCCTTTATGCAATATATAGCCACAGATTCACAGTTAGGTAACATTGTAGCTTGGACCTTTGGTGACCTAGGGAAAGCAACTTGGTCATGGAACATGCTGATTCTCTTGGTGGTTTTCCCATGTTCACTTTACTTCTTCTACAAGAGATGGGACTATAATGCACTGGACGCGGGTGAAGACACCGCCAAAGGTTTAGGTGTCAAGACTGAGGAGGAAAGGATACTGAGCATGATTTTAGCTTCAGTTCTAACTGCATTCATCGTTTCCTTCTTTGGTATCATTGCTTTCATAGGTCTTCTGGGACCCCATATCGCGAGAATGCTTATCGGTGGTGACCACCGTTACCTCATCCCTTTTTCTATGATTCTTGGGGCTATTATTCTCCTGATAGCGGACGGAGTCGGACTGGTAATTCTCTACCCCTCAGTCATACCCGTAGGCATTATCACATCGATGTCAGGAGGACCACTTTTCATCTATCTCTTGGTTAGGAGATATCGGCACTGATGTTCTTCGAAATTGACGACATCAAGTTCTCTTATGGTAGTAGACAGGTATTAGACGGTGTTTCATTTACTGTGGAGAAAGATAATATCATCTCTATCTTAGGACCCAATGGCGTTGGAAAAACCACCTTGATAAAATGCATAAATAAAGTACTCACACCAGATACAGGCGCTGTATTCTTGGAGGGAAACAATCTCCATCAGATGCGCAAAAGAGACATCGCCAAGAATATAGGATATGTCCCACAAAAGAGCGAATTGTCGAGAACTACAGTGTTCGATTCAGTCCTATTGGGGCGGAGACCACATTTCGAATGGGACATCTCTGAAAAAGACATCCGATTGGCAGGAAGAGTGCTTCATCTCTTAGGCTTAGATGAACTGGCACTGAAATATGTTGATGAAATTAGTGGTGGAGAATATCAATTGGTACAAATGGCAAGAGTGCTGGTTCAGAAACCTAAAGTAATTCTCCTAGATGAACAAACAAACCGTCTTGACCTGTCTAACCAGCATATGATTATGCAATTGATCAAAAACATAGTCCAAAGGTACCATATCGCGGTCGTCATGATTAGTCACGACCTGAACTTAGCTATTCGCTATTCCGATAAGTTCGTTTTGATGAAAGACGGCATGGTTTATGCTGTAGGAGATCACGAAATAATCACTCCAGAGAACATCAAAGCGGTTTATAACATCGACGCGTATGTGGAAAATGTCCGGGGTATACCTGTAGTCATCCCCATTTTCATGGAGGCACAGCAATGAATCCCCATCCAAGACAAAAAGACTTCTTCAATGAAAAAGCTGCTATATGGGATGAAATCACTACTCACGACCTCGAAAAAGTTCACTACATAATTGAATTACAGGAAATACAAAGCAGAGATAAGATACTGGATATTGGCACAGGTACAGGAATCTTGATACCGTTTTACGAAAAATACCTAACAGAGGGTAGTGTTGTTGCAATAGATTACTCAGAAAAGATGATTGAGATAGCCCGTTCGAAATATCCCAAAAAAAAACATCCTAGGATTTCTTTTCTTGTTTCTGATCTCTATGATCTTGATTACCATGAGGAATTTGATTTGGTGGTCTGTTATTCATGCTTTCCCCATTTTGTTGACAAACCTCTAGCTCTACAAAAATTGTCTATGGCTTTGAAGAAAGGAGGTCGTTTAGTAGTAGCTCACTCCAATTCAGCAGATTTTATCAACAGCTTGCACTTGAACGCTGGTGCAGAGGTCAAGTATGATTTCTTGCCCAGCATGGAACAGCTTCAGAAAATGATGGAGGAAAATGGGCTTTCAGTTACATTCACAAGAGATGATGAAGGCTATTTCATTTGTATTGCTAGAAAGCACGACAGAAAACCATAAACTGGGGATTGTGACTTGAACTAGCCAATCATATAAAATTTCTAGAATTATTGAGGCAAAAACTTACCATTCGAATTGATACCAGAAAATCCATCAAAAAAAAATAAAACGAAGATTACAAAATATCAGCAGTCAGGATTCAGCTAAATCACAAAGAGTATTTACATAATTATCCAGAATGCTATACAACGTCTTTCGATTGGATTAAACAAAGTGATGATATTTGATTCGTGTGTTAGTTTTCTAGAAAGACCATGCACATTTTTAGTTACTGTAATGGGAAATATATCTGATACAACTTCGGTTAACAGTAATGAATATACTCAGGTCAATGTGATTCAACAAATCTATTAATGGTCCACAAGAATGGCTTGTAGAGGTTTCAAGAACCTACAAGAGGGGGGAAAAGAAACAGAGCCCTCGAAGATACCGTTATTATCACAGCAAAGACCAAGAAACATGGGAAGATACTACAACTATAATCAACTATGCTTTACTTGCGTTAATCGGGTGGAACTGCACCACTTTCAACTCTATTTAACTATGTTGAACATACCCGATTCTTGTATGCTCAATGATTCCTTCATAGAAAGAGTAAGACATGAAATATCTGGTAGAATCTTTAGAAACGCAAGAAATAAGAAAACGGATAAATTATGCCCTCGAAGACAAGGTTTTTATGCGAAGTACATGCACAGTTTTATTAGCAGTACATGCGAAGTGCATGTACAGTTTTAGAAATGAATCAAAGACCTATGTGAAATTGAAATTCCATAGCGAAAGAAAACAAAACAATAGGGGAAACAAAAAATGTCACAGTTGTCTGGAACTCCTGTCCTCATTCTTAAAGAGGGCACAAACAGAACACGCGGTAAGTCCGCACAGTCCAACAACATCATGGCAGGTATTGTGATCTCAGATGCAGTCAAGTCCACGCTCGGCCCACGAGGTATGGACAAGATGCTAGTCGATTCACTCGGCGATGTCACAATCACTAACGATGGTGCCTCAATCCTTAAAGAGATTGACGTTCAGCATCCAGCAGCCAAGATGCTTGTTGAAGTAGCTAAAAGCCAAGACTCTGAAACGGGTGATGGTACCACAACTTCAGTAGTTATTGCTGGAGAACTGCTCAAGCGAGCACAAGATTTGTTAGAAAAGAAGATCCACCCCACAATCGTTGTTGGTGGATATCAGAAAGCTGCTGAGCAGGCAACCAAGATTATTGATGAGATTGGTGTTGCAATGGAAGGTATGGACAAGAAGATCCTCACCAGCATTGCAGAAACATCCATGAATAGCAAATCAGTGATTGGTGCTAAGGAACACTTCGCAAAGATTGCAGTAGATGCAGTTCTTCAGATTAGAGAAGAGAGCGATGGCAAGGTCGAGGCAGATATCGATATGATTGAGATTATCAAGAAGCAAGGTAAGAGTCTCACTCAAACAGAACTCGTTACAGGTATGGTAATTGATAAAGAGATTGTTCATGCATCAATGCCAAAGAGAATCACTGATGCAAAGATAGCTCTTGTCAACACTGCAATTGAAGTCGAAAAGACAGAGTTTGATGCAGAGATAAAAATTGATAGTCCTGACCAGATGAAGGCATTCCTCGATGAAGAGGAACGCATGTTAAAGAACATTGTCGATAAAATCATTGCAAGTGGTGCAAACGTGCTAATCTGTCAGAAAGGTATTGACGATGTTGCCCAACACTATCTTGCTAAACAAGGCATTATGGCCATTCGAAGAGCTAAGAAGAGCACACTAGAGAAACTAGCTAAGGCAACTGGCGGCAAGGTCGCTACCAGTATTGATGAACTTGATGCAGATACTCTAGGAATTGCAGGTACCGTAGAAGAGGTCAAAATCGGAGACGACAAACTTGTCTATGTCAAGGATTGCAAGGATCCAAAAGCTGTATCCATTGTCATCCGTGGTGGCACAGAACATGTCGTCGATGAAGCTGACAGAGCTCTACATGATGCCCTTTGTGTTGTAAGAAATGTTGTTGAGGACGCAACATATGTTGCGGGTGGTGGAGCTGTAGAAGCAGAAGTTGCGAAACGTCTTGATGCTTTTGCCACAAAGGTGGGTGGCCGTGAGCAATTAGCCATCGAAGCTTTTGCCGAGTCACTCAGAGTAGTTCCAAAAACACTAGCTGAGAATGGTGGTCATGACCCCATAGATATCATTGCTGACCTAATCAAGGACCATTCAGATGATACTGGTATTTGGTACGGTGTTGATGTCCTGAAAGGTAAGACCTCCGACATGATGAAATCTGGTGTAATTGAACCAGCAAGAGTCAAACACCAAGCAATCCGTTCAGCTTCCGAAGCAGCACAGATGATTCTCAGAATTGATGATGTCATCTCAGCTAAGGCAGGCGCAGCACCTCCACCGGGAGCCGGTGGAATGCCAGGCGGTATGGGCGGCATGGGTGGCATGGGCGGCATGCCCGGCATGATGTAATATCGGAACAAGAAATAACTAGGAGCCTTTATGGCTCCTTTTTCTTCTTTTTTGAGGTTGTAGTGTTGACCAAGAGAATTCTTGTTGTTGGAATGACATCTTTTGATGCAGGAAAGACACTACTTGCAACGAGAATTGCAGCAAAGTTGAAATCTGATGGATATCGGGTCCATTATTTCAAACCTGTTAGTGGCCACAATTATTGGCATCATAACAATCACACACAAAGATGTCTCGAAGACAGACTCCTCTATTCTAGAGATGCCTACAGAATCAATCAAGTTCTAGCGATGAAAATGCCTATGGAACTCGTGAACCCAGTACATACACTATACGTACCATGGGTTCTTGACAGTCCCCGAAAATCTGGTGGAAGCATACTTGGCTTGAGTGGATGGGATGCCATCCTTACACTTCGACGCTATTCTTGTCCCATTGAGGGAAAGATAAACAGAACTATTCTGATGGCGGCGGATGTGATTCAAAAGAAACAGGTTCTTATAACCGAAAATGAAGTCCAAAGACGCCAATATTATAGAATTCTCAAAATTAGAGGAGATATCAGCATTTGAGGCGACAAGTTTTGAGAACTGTGTGAGTGAATCGTTCAATAAAGTGTTTCAAAATACAGACTATACTATCATAGAAAACTTTAATGATACTGCTTGGCCATGGGATGGATTGACTAGTGTTGACCATGTCTTTGTAGTTGGACCAGGACATGTATTCTCATATAATCCTGATAAATTCCAGAAAGCAGTTCGACTAGAGAAATATAATAGTCAACCAATTCGTGAAGTGCCCTTCGGTCGAATTCTGGAGATGCTTACCCCCTCAGGGAGATTACACCTTACAGGAAAAGACAATCTGGACGAAGATGATTTATTGACATTAGGTATCACTAAAAAGCCATTGGGAGTTCCATAGGAATGTGAAAGCACGCAGTTGGAGACGATCAGATGACAAACGAAGATTTGAACTGGGAAGTAGTGATTGTAGGCGGTGGACCTGCAGGAATGACAGCCGCTATATACGCTGCGCGATATGGATTGAAGACGGTACTTCTTGAAGGAAAAGTATTAGGCGGGGCACAAGCTACCAGTCCAGGAATTGAGAACTATCCTGGATATACGTTCATTACAGGTATAGACCTTGCAAGTAAGATGAAAGAACAAGTAAAGAAATGTGGAGCCACCATCAAAGAGATCACAGAAGTAAAAAAGATCACCAAGGATAATGATAATGGACAGTTTGTCCTTGAAACAAGAAGAGGGGATTATAGAGCATCGGTTGTGATTTATGCAACAGGGGGAGGTCACAGGCATCTTAATGTCCCAGGGGAAGAAGAGTTCACAGGAAGAGGTGTTTCTTTTTGCGCCACATGTGATGGTCCACTCTTTAGGGACAAAGAAGTACTAGTGGTTGGTGGCGGTAATACTGCAACAGTGGAAGCAGTATATCTTTCTGAATTGACATCAAAAACATATCTAATCCATAGACGTGACGAACTGCGAGCAGAACAAGCGATGCAGGATATGGTATTCAACTCACGTGTAGAGATAAAATGGAGTCATATTGTAACTGAATTCAAAGGAGATGACCTACTTCGTGAGGTAATACTAGAAGATGTCAAGACAGGAGAAAAGTCGTCTCTTGAAGTAGATGGAGCATTCATTGCTTTGGGCTCTTCGCCTGAAAGCCAGCTAGCCCAGGAACTTGGTGTGGAAACAAACAAGAACGGCGAGATATTAGTAGATGCTAAGCAAGCCACGAACATACTGGGATTCTTTGCTGCAGGAGATGTTGTTGAGTCGATGAAACAAATCGCTGTTGCAGTAGGACAGGGGGCTATTGCTGCAGACTCAGCCTATACATATCTTCGTCAAATTGCTCAGACAGATGTCAGGGGTTATGGCGGATAGCAATGATTAACTGGATTGTATGACTCTTAAGAACCTATCAAATGATTTGATTGGTGGTAAAGAATCTGATATTTGTGACTGTTGGCACCAGTAGTTTTGACCCCTTAGTTCAAGCAATCGACGAACACATAAAATCAGGTGCAATTAATGACAGAGTGGTCATACAAATTGGCGAAGGCAAATATATCCCCAAATCAACCAAGTTCTTTCGTTTATCTAAAAGCATCAAAGGAATACTGGAAACTGCGGATATTATCATTACTACAGGAGGAGCTGGAACACTCCTTGAATGCCTAACTATGAGAAAACGTGTGATTGGGGTAGAAAATACATCAGTTCTAGATTCACATCAATGGGAGATTCTCAAAAAACTAGAGAGTGATGGGTACATAAAATGGTGTAGGGATTTCGAAAAGATACCCGAATTGATAAAAAAGATTTCAAAAAGTGAACCAAAAGAGTTCAATCCAGAATTATTGGATATTAAACAGGTTTTGTCACGAGTGCTTTCAATGAGATAATATACTTCATTAATAGCTCTTAAGGTACAATTCTCTACCTTGGGGAAACGTTAATAACACCGCCACAGTCGTGGCACATCGCACGAGCAGATGCTCTAAATGAGATGATAATTGGCCGGGATTCCACATGAAGAAGGTCCAGATTGCTAGTATTATGGTTATTGTGGCATTAGTTGGTGTTGCATTCACAGTACCTGTATCTGCAAACCCAGGTACAAGATGGGACTCTTTGAATGCATACATGACAGAAAATTATGATGCCGATGTTGAAGGTGGCTACAGCCTTCCCGATGGTGAGGCTTCCAGACTGTATCCAACATATGGAGCAGCAATGGTTCTTGACGAACGAGGACTATTTGACTATAGACCCCCAAGTGTAGATATCCTAAAGTTGAAGAACTTCACAAGGAAAATTCAGTGGAAGAGTGGTGGTGAAGATTACGACCGTTATGGAGCGTTTGCAATATATATTGCAGGTCCAGTTAGTACTGAATACAACTATTATGGTCTAAAGTTGTGGGAATTACTAAGCCAAGAAAAGTTCAGTGATATTCCACAAATTTCCAAAGTAGAAATAAACGAAACTGCTGGTCTCGTCTTCTTGAACAAAACTCAAACTGAAGCAGGAGGATTTGGACGTAATGTTGATGAAACACCAGACATTATTTCAACATTCCAGTCGCTCTATGTAATGGACTATTACGTTACTCAGCTGGGAAAATCAATGGATGAATATCTATGGAATCGAACAGCAACAATCGAGTGGATACTTGATTGTAGCGAAGGAGACGGATTCAAACTACATCCTAACTCTAATCTACCAAGTCTACAAGCCACAACAGCAGGACTAATGGCGCTTGATATTCTTGGGGAACTATCCAGAATAGGTGATACATCTGTAATCAGGAATTGGATTCTTGATCGTCAGGTTCTAGATAGTGATATGGAGATGTTAGTTGGAGGATTCGAAGAAGGAAACTCCACCAATGACCCAAACCTTAAGACCACTCATGCGGCTCTTGAAGCATTAGAACTCCTAACAGCAATGGATAATGTCAATAAATCTGTAGCAGCAAGATTCATTGTTAATTGTCAGGCTGCTGATGGTTCATGGGGCAACGTTCCAGAACAGGAAACTGGTCGTCTTTTCTATGCTGGTCTTGCGGTTGACGCATTAAGACTGCTTGATGAGTCAGGTACCTACACTACATTGTTGTTTGAAGAGGACCCAAATAATCCGGCTGGACCGATAATAGATTGGCGTCTTGGTTTAATTATTGGTATCATCATTGTAGCAGCAGTCGTTGGAATCATTGCAACGCGATTTGATTAAGAACGGGAATAGGTTTATCTCATCACAAGCTGAGATAAATCCCGTTCCAGACCTTCCCGGTCTTTGAATGGGTGCAGTCCATGGCATACTCTGATGATGACTTTGATGAAGAGAACATTCCCAGATATCAGCGTGGATTTGAATGGTTTTCAAATTTAGCAACAACTAACATGGACAATAAGCCTTGGAAGAGATTGGGAATTTTCTCATTTTATGACGCACCATATGCGGCAAGCGATCTACTTTATCTTTCTCCAAAGCAAGTTATGGCAATAATGGCTAAACAAGCCAAAAAAAATGAGACAGGACTTGTTTTTGTTGCTGACGCTTTAGAACGTGCAGAGATGGGGCTGAGTACCAAGCAAGGTTTTGATCAGTTCATGGAGATATTCGATAGTCTATTTCCAGATTCTATCAAACTGTATTTTGGTCCAAAGGATTCTGAACGTATATATATGCACGACTATGAAACACTGAAAATACCTCTAAAGTGGTTAATGAAAAGGCCAAACATTTTTGCAGAAGTGATCTCAGACGCCTCTCCAGTTGGAGAAGATATTGGTCCAGGTGATGCCGCCTTTGAGAGTTTTGAAGAAATGCATGAGGTTCTTGCTGAAAAGCTAGGACCACCATCTTTGACTGAAGAAGTGTTGGGTAAAATAAAAAGTACTGAGAAAAGCGAGTATGCAGGAGAGGCTGTAGGGCTTCTCACGGTGTTTGTAAGTCCAACAACTGCAGTTTCTAGAGGTGTAAAGTATCTCGGTAAATTCGTTAGTCTTCTAAAAGACAGACGGAAGCAAGAGGTCAAAGAGGTATATCAAGAATGGGAACAAAGAGTACGTGAGGGTTACTCCCTTGAAAATCTAAGCAAATTCTTTGATGTGGGTGATGAATATCAATCAATGCTTTCATCAGCAGTTTCGGAATATAAACCAGTTTTACTAATCACTGAAACTCGTGGCACTCTATATGATCTGTTTTTACCACTTGTGTTACAGCATCTCGTTGAAGAAATAGGATATATGAAGCCGAAATATAGACGAAGAAAAGAGCCTATGCCTGAAGAAACAGCGAAGATGCCGCAAGATGAATGGGATGATGATTCGTTGACATATGGAGAACCTGAAGAATCATCTCTACCACCTGTCACCGAACAGCTGATTCAGGATATAATTGAAAAGCATGAAGAAGAGATAGATTCCCAGATCGAAATCTCGGATGAAGAATACGAGGGCAAACCAGAAACCCTGCTTATCCTAGATGCTGCCACACATCTATCAAAATTTGAGAGGTCATTTAAATTTGCATTGAATATACCCGAAAAGTATCCAAATGTCAGAGTTGCGGCATCATTCTTTACAAATAGAGAGAAATTTAGCTCGACACTCCAAGAAGGTATTCTAGAATATATGAGTGAGCGAGCTTTAGTATTCGATTTTCATCCAACACTTTTTGATGAAGCAACGAATAGAATGCCAATTTCAAAGAAAGCATGGTTACAGGGGCAATTACAGGAAATGGAGAGAATTCGTTCAAGTGGAGAGGTCGCATTTCTAGAATATTGTTCTACAAATAAGGATTCATGGATACTAAGGGTTGTTGAGAAGCCAGATATCGGAGCCATAAAACGCCTTCGTAGTTGGTGGCATAAGCATTAGTATCATTCCAAGGTGTATTTATACAAAAGTTGATTTTCCCGCAAGAGATATAATTACCAGCACATCCTGCTAATTGTGTTCCCGTACTGGAGGACAGCGCTTTGGACAAATCAGAGATGACACGAGCACATGTTTTGAAAATAGTTGAAGGAAGTTCAATCACACTCCCAGCAACATTCCTGACAAGTATCAATCAGTCTTTTGGATTGGCTATAATGGTCTTGAAGGACAAGAATGTGAAGATCTATCCTGTTGACACCGATGAGGTCTACTACCTGAGATTAGAGATTGAAAAACTCAGTAAGAGCTTCTTAGAAGAACTCACATCTATCTTCGAAAGAACTGGACTTGAAGATATTCTGTTTACTAGCGGTATATGTCAAGCCGAAAAACAGTGTTACTACGAATGCTATTTCACTCCTCAGCAACTTAAGAATTCTGTAGACGAATTGAATAAGATGCTTGAGAATATCACAGGGGTACAAAATGTACAGTTGGTACAAGTCCCAATTGCTTGATGAATAGAATCATCTTTACATTCAGGTGGATAGTAGAGAATATTCTCCGTTGATTCAAATCGGGAACAAATAATCAATTGACTGAATTTGCAATGGTAGCAATTATCGGCTATGTTGGAGAGAAAGACAGTGATCACATCCTAGAGCAAATAAGAGACCTCACATCAACCATTTCGTACCAATTTGATTTTACCAAGGAAATCGTACTTCTTCACGACGAAATACCACTGAAGTTCACAGCCATCATCGCATGGAACAACGAATATCCAGTACATGAGGTAAGCGATAATTCTGCTGTTATCGTGAGTATTCCAGAAAATATTCCTAGTATTCAAAGTGATTATAGTAAAGGTGTTTCAGAATTACTAGAGCAGGGAAACAATCTAACACAGTGGTTAATCGCCAATCATTTCCTAAGTGCTATAGTGTATGACAAAGATGGAGTGCATCTAGTCAGGTCTATTGATGGTCAGAATCCATTGTATTATTCGTTAGCAGATGGCATATGGTTTGGGACAGAAAAGAAACCCTTCTGGAAAATGGGATTAGACCCTCAGCCGGTTATGCCGGGATCAATAACTCGGTTAAGAGCGAACAATAAAAGTGAAACTAACCAAGTAGATGATATTCTAGATGGAATCGACAACATGGTACTCAAAGATAGGGCATTAGAAGAACTCGAACAGCATTTGCTCACTACTTTCAGTCATCTCAAAGGAGTTAAGAGAGTGGGAGTTCTCTTCTCGGGAGGAGTTGATAGTTCGCTAGTTGCACATCTAGCATCAAGCTTTGTGAATGAAGTTATTCTATTCTCTGCTAATGCAAAAAATGCGAGAGACCTTGAATTAGTTCATCAAGGAGCAAATCTTCTCGGACTTCCTCTTGAAGATATCATGATTGAAGAAGAGAAACTTTGGCGAGATATACCTGAAATACTCTTTTCACTCGAGATTTCGCGAATCATGGACTTGGAGATTGGAATCCCGTTTTTCTACGCAGCAAAAAGGGCTCGAGAATTAGGTATTGAAGTAATGCTGTCTGGACAGGGTCCGGATGAACTCTTTGCAGGATATGCGAGACATGTGAGTATCTTCTCTAAAAGTGGACCAGAGGCATTACATAAGGAACTACTTGGTGAGCTACGCATAACACATGAAGCAAATATTGCTAGAGACCATCATGTAATCTCGCACCATGGAATAGCTCCCTTCTTCCCTTACATTTACCGAAATCTCATCGAACGAGCAGCTTCACTACCACCACAATGGAAAGTAATGCCTAATAATAATCCCGAGAGAAAAGTGATCTTTGTTGAACTAGCTAAGAGACTTGGGTTACCAGATAATCTATCTCTACAACCAAAGAGTGCTACACAGTATAGTAGTGGTTCAAAATCAGTGCTACTCAGAGTTCTAGCTAGATACGGATATAGCAGCCAAGGCCTGAGTTTGAGAAAAACTAGGGAGGTATCTCAGGCCATCATAAATACACTCGCAACAGAATTAGGGATTCCTGCATATGGAAACAGGTTAGATTCAGATCAAGTAAACCTAGATGAGGTCTTGAGGTATAAGAAAGGAGTATTATCCTCCCGCAATGAGGGGTAAGACAATCACAGAGTCATTCTCATCGAGAAGGACATCAAGTTCTTGACGCTGACCATTTACTAATACAACGTGTTCCTCAGATAAGCCTAACTCACTCAATAGCTGAGCAACTGTTTTCCTTTCTGTGAGAATTATCTCTCGTACTCGAGAGCGACTTAATGGTATTGACATCTGAGTTACCTGCGTAATCTATAACACATTTCCCTTAAAGAGTTGTTCTGCTGGACATTAAAGAGAAGTTCTAATAAAAACGACGTGAATTCCAGTGAATTCGACAGTTTTAGAATTGTGTCACGTCACTAATCATAAATACTAGAGCAACAAAATAGACTATCGTCGACATCGACATATACTCGTACCGCAAATCGGTGATAGACGTAAGGGAGAAACTGGCGAAACAACAAGCTCTATAAAGGGCTCAAGCCGCAGCGATAGAAAGATGACGTAAAACGCTTCGGCATTCACCGAACCGCCGTCGAGGAGAGAACCTACATGGTTGGAATAATTGGTTATGGCGTATACGTACCGCGATATCGAATAAAGACCGAAGAAATCGCTAGCGTTTGGGGCGAAGATGGCGAAAAACTCGCTAAGGGTCTGGGTGTTTTTGAGAAATCTGTCCCAGGACCTGATGAAGACGTCGCCACAATCTCAGTTGAAGCAGCTCGAAACGCAGTAAAACATGCAAACATTGATCCAAAGACAATCGGAGCTATATATGTAGGGTCGGAATCACATCCTTATGCTGTGAAGCCCACAGGGACAATTGTAGCTGAAGCAATAGGCTGCACAACGGAGATTACCTGTGCAGACTTTGAATTCGCATGCAAAGCAGGAACTGCTGCGATTCAGACAAACATGGGGCTTGTGAGTTCTAAAATGATAGAAGTGGGACTAGCTATTGGGTCAGACACAGCGCAGGGAAGACCTGGTGATGCCTTGGAATATTCAGCCGCCGCTGGTGGTGCAGCATTCCTCATTGGCGAGAAGCACCCTGTAGCCACCATAGAAACCACCGTATCTATCACAACAGATACTCCAGACTTTTGGAGGAGAGAAGGAGAAGACTTCCCAAGTCATGGAGCACGATTTACTGGGGAACCAGCCTACTTCAGGCATGTTGGAGATTGTTCCAAACTTCTACTAAAGAAGACAAACACAGATATTGATGACTGGGACTATTATGTATTTCATATGCCCAATGGTAAGTTTCCAATAGCCATGGGCAAACAACTTGGGGTGCCTGCAGAAAAGCTTGAGGATAGTCTTGTTGTAAGACACATTGGTAATACCTACTCAGGGTCAGCAATGATGGGTCTTGCACGGATTCTTGATATAGCCAAACCGGGAGACAGGATATTCTGCGTATCATATGGATCTGGTGCAGGTAGTGATGGTTTTGCCATTACAGTTGAGGATGAAATTGAGAATCATCGAGGAGAAGTACCAACAGTCGATGATTTCATTGAGAGGAAGACATACGTAAGCTATGCAGTCTATGCCAAATATAGACGCAAGATAAAGGCCCTAGGATAGGAGGTATGAAGATGGGAAGACAAGTCGCAATAGTCGGAGTTGGAATGAGCCAATTCGGAGAATTATGGGATAGAAGCCTCATTGACATCACACTTGAAGCAGGGATGCTATCAATCTTTGACTCTAATGTAAGTGGGGAAGACATTGATGGTATTGTTGTAGGTAATATGAGCGCAGGACGATTCACAGGACAAGAGCATCTTGGTGCATTGGCTTCAGACATGAGTGGTCTAGGTAATATTCCTGCGTACAGTGTAGAAGCAGCTTGTGCAAGTGGAGGAGCTGCTGTTCGTCAGGCATACATGGCAATAAAAGCTGGTGAACATGACCTAATGCTCGTCTTAGGTTGTGAGAAGATGAGTGATGTCAATCAGACTGAGGCCATGAACACAATCAGTGTTGCAAGCGATTGGGAGAATGAAGGTATGTTTGGGGCTACATTTCCAGCCCTTTATGCATTCATGGCAAGAAGACACATGATGCAATATGGAACAACTGACGAACAGATGAGTCTGGTCACAGTTAAAAACCATGCAAATGCAGCACATAATCCTTGGGCACAGTTCCAGAGAGCAGTGCCATTAAAGGTAGTTATGGGATCAGGTCTAATTGCGGATCCTATCCGAATTTTGCACTCATCACCGATAAGTGATGGTGCAGCGGGCCTCATTATGTGTAAAGCAGAGATAGCAAAGAATTTCACTGATACTCCGATATATATTGAATCGTCAACTCAAGCAAGCGACACACTCGCACTTCATGACAGGGAAGACATCACCAAGATGGACTCAGTTATTCACTCCTCTAGATTAGCACTGAAGGAAGCTGATGCTGAACTCAAGGATATCGATGTCTTTGAACTACACGATAGCTTTACTATAAGCGAAATTATGCTCACAGAGGATGTTGGCATTGTGAAGAAAGGAGAGGGTGGAAATGCTGTACAGGAGGGCATAACTGAGATTGGAGGGAAGTATCCGGTCAATACGTCCGGAGGATTGAAAGCCCGAGGACACCCCATTGGAGCTACAGGAGTAGCTCAGATAGTAGAGCTTGCCCTTCAGCTAAGAGGTGACGCTGATGGTAGACAAGTAGATGGAGCAGAGAAGGGGATTGCAGTGAATATTGGTGGAACAGGTGCAACATCAATAGTACATGTTTTAGGAAGGTGATTTGAATGGCAGAACAAGGAGTAGCACAAGTTTGGAGACGCATTAGAGAGATATACAACATCCAAGGTAATCACTGTAAGACCTGCAATACCTATTTCTTCCCACCCAGACCAGTCTGTACAAAATGCAGACGGAAGGGAGTACTAGAGGAGTATAAGTTCAAAGGGCTTGGAAAAATCTACAGCTTCGCAGTTGTCAGACAAGCACCGGAGAATTTCAAGCGACAGATGCCTTATGTTGTAGCACAAGTAGAACTTGATGAAGGGCCAAGATTAACCGCCCAGATCGTTAACGTAGACACAGACGATGTAGAAATAGGCATGAGAGTCCGTGCTTGTTTCAGAAAAATCACAGAACACGGAGATTCGGGAATAATCGTCTATGGATACAAGTTTGAACCAACAAT
Organism: uncultured archaeon; assembly: GCA_964610875.1. Taxonomy (GTDB): domain Archaea; phylum Asgardarchaeota; class Thorarchaeia; order Thorarchaeales; family Thorarchaeaceae; genus CAZSWP01. Next base: position 49,942 of record CAZSWP010000008.1, on the reverse strand, counting down.
GAAAGTAACCGGTCATAGCTAGAATTCGAGCTCAGTTATTTTTCCAACAGCTGGTAGGGCGACGTTTCTTACAAGCGTCGCACCTATCTTAGCTTCATGAACTGTTGCATTATGTACATGCCCATGTAGTACTAGTTCTGGTTGTATTGTGTGGATTACAGAGTAGAATTTCCTGCTTCCTAACCAAGCAAAAGACCTTTCATCCTCACCTTCACAGGTTTCAATACAAGGACTGTAATGCATCAGAAGGATTCGAATGTCAGCTTTCCGTATCCGTTTGAGCAGAGATGTTGCCCTGTCAGCTCTTCTGGCAAATGTATCCTTTATGTGAGGTACGTTTCTTCTTTGCCATATTGTTGGTTTATCAAGAGAACCCTGTGTTCCAACAATACCAACTCTTCTATCATCAATTTTGAAAATCTTGCTCTTTTCATCAAGGAGTGAAATTCGACCTTTTACTAAATTGCAGATGTCCTTCCTAATCTCTGTATACTCCTCATTTCCATAACAACCAATTATAGGAAAGTCATCTCCAAGATACTTGATTACAGTATCAATGACACGAGGGTACTCTTCTGCAGCACCTCTATTTATCATATCACCAGCAAAAAGGAAGAGGTCTGGAGGTGACACTTGAGAGAGCGCTTCTCTGAACTCTTTCTCAAAGCGCGGGAAATGTACGTCTGCAACTGCTAGTAGCTTCATATTTTCTGCTCACTGAGTACTGCCTTCTTAGCAGGAAGCATAGATATTAAACCTATCAGGTAGTTCTTCCTTCTTGGGTTTAGGACATGCGGACTATTGCCTTGAACTTATTCGACCGCTTGCATTATGGACATCAAATACTACTTGACAGTCTAATGCTCCATCCAAATCCCACTGCAGGCGTTATCGATAATGAACTGATACCTGATGATACACAACTCGTACAGCTAATACAACCTCTCGACCTACGAGTGAAAAACTTAGAGATTTATGTCGATTCGTTAGAATTGGGATATAATTTACCTGTGATACGAGTCACAAAATATGATGAGTTACGTGCGTTAGAGAGATCGATAAGGTTTGTAATGTTCGATGGACATTGTTGTCAAGAAATTTCAGAACGCGCATTAGAAACAAGGAAAGGTAGGGGAGATTCATTTGATAGAATGAAACCTGTTCGAGCACTGGATGGGGAGCATTTGTCATCTGCAAGAATACGCCAGGGAGAAATCGATAGGAATGGAAGACCACTTGAGGGTACTGGTCAGAAGGCAAGAAGATTGCCTAAAACATCAAGAGATGGACTAAAAGCACCAAAAGGAAACATCTACAGAGTGACAGAAGGAAGTCCCGAAGAAGCAGTTGTAGCTAGGATTGAGAATGATAAACCAAGCATAGTCATTACAGTGGGTGATGTGACAAGTGACACAATCCAGAAAGCAGGATTCACGCCAGATGTAATGGTTGCAGACAGAATCACAAAAAGAGGAGAATTTGATCTAGATGTTGATTCGGAGATTCAATATATAATTTACAATCCTGCAGCTGCAATCTATCCTGAAGCATGGTCAGTTATGGATACAGCAATTAAAGATGGAAAGAAATCATTGATTCTTGTAGAAGGAGAAGAAGATCTCATGGGATTCCCTGCAGTAATGTTAGCTGAAGAAGGTGCAGTAATGCTCTATGGACAGCCCGATGAAGGAATTGTTTGGGTTCCAGTAAATGATGAGAATAAACAGTTAGCTCAAAGTTATCTTGACGTAATGCCTGTGATAGGTTAAGAGAACGTATTCATCACTTTTGGGATGCACTCTATACAATCTGTTGCTGTGATGTGATTTCCGAATTTCTCGAAGGCATACTCACCCGCAAGTCCTGAAACAAAAGCTGCTGCCGAAGCTGCATAGAGTGCCCCATAATTCCTTGTTAGAAAGGTAGCAGCGATTCCCGTTAGAACGTCACCCGTTCCACCAACTGTCATTGCAGGAACCCCAGTACGATTTACCTTGTAGCGACCATTGGGTTGTACAATCATGTCCTTTGCACCCTTTAGGAGAACCGTTGCATTATACATCTTTGCAGCTTCTAAAGAAAGATGAATTCTTTCATCATCTATAGCGTCGGTTGGTTTCTGCTGCAATAATGCATGAAGCTCGCCCCAATGCGGAGTAAGAATAACCCTGCTCTCATCGAACGTAATTCCAGAGCCAGCAATCGCCTTCAGAGCATCTGCATCAATCACGATTCTCTTCTCAGTTTCCGAGAGATTGTTCAATAGAGTCTGTACTGCATCCTCTGTATCAGGTTCACGACCTAGTCCAGGACCAATTGCTACGACATCAACATCTTCCACCATGAGGAGGATATCTTCAATCACAGAGGAATGAAGAAAATCGCAGTCAAGACTAGCAACCATGAGATTTGGGCTATATGAACGGACTGGGGTGAGTACGGGATTCGGGACCGCTAGAGAAACCAAATCAGCACCAGCCCTCAAGGAAGCCATTCCGGACAAAGCAGGAGCACCTGAGAATACATTACTACCTCCAACGACTAAGACTCGCCCGAAATCACCCTTATGTGAGCTGTTCTTCCTTGGACGATTGAACAACCAGATGTCTCCTTTTCCACAGATAATTGATGCTTCGTCGGGAATTCCAATTGGAGCAACTATCAACTTTCCAACATACTCTGAGGCTTGTTCCAAACCAATCTTTGTTACATGGAGAGTAATAGTACAATCAGCCTTTACTGCTACACCCATCTTCTCACCTGTATCAGAGTTTATGCCACTAGGAACATCAATTGAGAATATCTTTGCCTGGGATTTGTTGATCATTTTGATTGCTGTAGCAGCAGGTTCTCTGACATTTGAGCTTAGACCAAAACCTAAGAGACCATCTACTATAATGTCAGAGTTGGAGATCTCTTTCATTTTCTTGATTGCAGATTCTGTACGAAGAACATCCACTTCTATAGTCCACAGTTTCTGGAGAATATCCCAATTATCCTGGGTGTCAGAACTAGAAATTCTGTTCTCATCACCGATAAGATATACATACACTTGTGCACTCTGTGTAGCTAAATATCTGGCTGCGACCATTCCATCGCCCCCATTACCTCCAGTTCCACAAAGGATTGCGATTTTTTTCTCGGAAATATCAACAGATTCAGAAATAACACGAGCAATCTCTCGGCCAGCCTGTTGCATTAGAGTACCGAGACTAATGCCAAGATATTCAGTGTTCAACTCAACGACGCGCATATCAGTTGTAGTCATCACGGGGATATTCATGAGTCACACATATTCTTATCATACTGAGCCATCTAATGAACTCTTGTAATTCGTATTCCTATTTGTCTATAGCATTCCCAGAGTCCGATTCAGTGTACACTATTGATGGAAGGCTGATACGAATAACAGACGACTTATCAGATGTGTGTTCAATCTCAACAGTCCATTTGTTCTGTGCTGCAAGAGCCGCTAACATGACAATAGACATTCCATGTTCTGGTCTACGAAGAGATGTCACCTTGTTAATATCTAAATGAATCGGGTCCTCTGTATCCGGGACGTATTTGAGTCTGGGAGATTGGAATTCAACAATGGGATTGTCACTTTTATCACGGGTCGTGGAGATTGAGATGGCAGTATCTGTTGTACTGATACTCAATGCGATGTATCTGAGTACTTGTAGGATAGCCTCCTCGAGCATCCCGTGGGTTACAATAGAGATATTTGATGGTACATCAATTTCTACCTTTAGCCCCTTAGATGCAATTTCAGGCCATTCATTCAAAGATTCGACAGCATTTGTAAGAACAAGATACAGGTGTTTTTCTTCACTACTTCGTGGGAAAGCAGAGATTTTTTGAATCCGTCGAATATCAGAAACTAGATTTTTCGCAGAACTTAAGGTTTCTCTAGCTTCGAGAATATTGAACATGAGCCCCTCGGCTTTTGAATCTTCAAGCAGAGAGAATACATCATCCTCAAATGACATGCCAAAGGAACTGAGGTCCTTATAGAGAATATCGAGATAGAGTTGTTCCAAAGTAGTATTGATATTATCCTGTTCATCTACATCCTGAATTATTTCAAGATCTCTAAACACACCGATACTTCCAATGAACACTCCATGATCATTGTATATGTCTCTGCCAGTAATGAAGAAGAGATGATTTTTCCCCTCTGAATCAATCATGCTCATATTGTAAGAGGATTCCTCAATCTCCCGACTCCTTCTAGTTTCTAGCCTCTGCAATGCCATTGTTTTCTCAGCATCTGATAGGAACTTGACAAGCTCCTCTCCCAACATTTGATCACGAGTATACCCAAGCATCTTTGGGAAAACTTCATTCACATATATCAAACGATGTTTATCATCTATGAAAGCTATACCTTCATCGATTGTGTCTATGATATGTATCGCTTCTTTGTTGATATGTGCCAATAATGGATTGGTTACGCGTTGTTTGTCAATCTCACGCATCGTGGTCATTACCAGTAATCGAACATGACTTGCTGTTTGAAGTTGAATTGGACTTCTTACAACTTCGTATGTTATATTATAATGTTGGTCCTGTGCTCTCATTTGACTCACATTTTGGGTCTGTTTTGTTAATACCTCATTTATTAGCTCAGCAGTTCTCTCATCGAACTCTTTCAATATCTCACTCAGATTCAAACCGATGATACTACTCTGTACAGATTTCAAGATTGGAGATGAAAGAAACAAGCTATTTGCAGTTATCACCCTTAAATCGGAGTCACAGAGATATGCCTGTATATTCAACGAGTTGAGTACTTTCAGGAAGTATTCCAATGAGTCAGAATCAATCTCGGGAAACGCTACTGATACGGGCAATCTATAATTCTCCGATATTCATTTCTGGTGGAATGCACAGAATCGATTAATAGTAAATATTGGGGATGCAATTTAACAGTTGTAACTTAGACATATAATACTTCTAGAAAAAGTGTAGGAGAATGAGGATGTGAGGGTTTAGCCTCACTTAAGTCTCGTTCTTTTCTGATAGATACTTGTCAATACCTCTTGCTGCAATCTTACCAGCACCCATAGCACTGATGACTGTTGCAGCACCTGTTACAATATCTCCACCTGCAAATACACCGGGAACACTGGACATTCCAGTGTTATCATCTACAAGTATGGTACCCCACTCAGATACTTCAAGCCCAGGTGTCGAAGAGGGTATAATAGGATTAGGTGAGTTGCCGATTGCAACTATCACAGTATCAACATCGATAACGAATTCAGAGTTTTGAATGGGAATGGGACGTTTTCTACCTGATGCATCAGGTTCGCCAAGTTCCATCTTGCTACATTTCATACCTATGACATTACCCTTGTCATCACCAAGAATTTCAGTGGGATTAATCAACAATTTGAACTGGACTCCTTCCTCTTCTGCATGATGTACTTCTTCTACACGAGCAGGCATCTGCTCTCTTGATCTTCTATAAACAATGTATACATCAGAAGCTCCAAGCCGTAGAGCAGTTCTTGCAGAGTCCATAGCAACATTTCCACCGCCAATAACTGCGACTTTCTTACCACACTTCACTGGAGTATCATATTCGGGGAATTTGTAGCCCTTCATAAGATTGACACGGGTTAGAAACTCATTTGCGGAAAATACATCAACCAAGTTCATACCTGGAATTCGCATGAAGTTGGGTGCACCAGCACCAGAGCCAACAAAAACCGCATCAAAACCATCTTCCTCCATCAATTCCTCTATTGTGCGTATCTTACCAACGACAAAGTTGTATCGTATTTTTACACCAAGTCTTTGCAGATATTCTACTTCAGCATCCACAATCTCTTTTGGAAGACGGAACTGTGGGATTCCGTATTGGAGTACACCGCCTGCTTTGTGAAATGCTTCAAAAATGGTGACCTCGTAACCCATCTTGATGAGGTCTCCAGCACAGGTAAGTCCAGCTGGGCCAGAGCCTACAACAGCAACTTTCATCCCATTCTTTGATGGATGTTCAGGTAGTGGTTCACCTCTCTCACGTGCATAATCAGACACAAAACGCTCAAGACGGCCAATAGCAATTGGCTCATTCCTGATACCATAGATACAGGTCTTTTCACATTGGGTCTCTTGAGGGCACACGCGTCCGCAGATGGCCGGAAGACTATTAGTTTCCTTTATTTTTGCGGCTGCTTCCATGAATTTGCCTTCTCGAATCAGGTTGATAAAGTCTTTAATGGGCACTTCAACGGGACAGCCACTTTGACACTTTGGATTTCTACATTGTATGCATTTTTCAGCTTCAGCCATAGCTTCCTCTGCGGTATACCCGAGAGCAACCTCATCAAAATTGCGCCGTCGTTTGTTAGGTGCTTGTTCTTTCATTGGAACTTTCTTTGTAGGGGGCTTTCGTTCCCTCTTTGGTTTTGATTTCTCTTCCGGCATTTTGAATTATCCCTCCTGTGATTTCTCCCAGAGCTCGTCGGAAACGGCTTCTTGCTTAATATATGCATTTAATCGGCCCATGAGCTCATTAAAATCCACCTTGTGAGCATCAAATTCTGGTCCATCAACACAAGCGAATTTCATTTGACCATCGATAGAAACTCTGCAAGCACCACACATTCCAGTTCCATCAACCATGATGCTGTTGAGACTAACAAGAGTATGTATCCTCTTAGCTTCAGTTGTCTTTGCAACAAACTTCATCATAGGAACTGGACCGACTGCAAAAACAAGGTCAATCTCACGGCCTTTCTGAATCAAATCCCCAAGCACATGAGTAACAAATCCATGTACACCACATGAACCATCATCAGTTGTTACATAGGTCTCATCAGAGATCTTATCCATCTCATCTCTATACAACAGGAGGTCCATACTGCGGGCACCATTAATTGTGATAAGATAATTGCCGGCTTCTTTGAATGCTCGTGCAACGGGATAAGCAATGGCGCTTCCACAACCACCTCCAATTACAACAACCGTGCCATAGTTTTTGTCGGTTGGACTCGGTTTACCTAATGGACCTACAAAATCTAGAATCTCATCACCTTTCTCTAATGACCCTAATAGTTTTGAAGACTTGCCGACTTCTTGGAAAACAATAGTAACAGTACCTTTCTCTCGATCGAAGTCAGCTACTGTTAGAGGAAATCTCTCACCAGTCTCATTAACTCGAATCATGACGAATTGACCAGGTTTACAAACACTAGCAATGTCAGGAGCATTGACCACCAGCATCTTGGTGTTTTTTGCTAGAACCTGTTTGAACATAATCTCGTACATAACGGACTACCCCATTAAGAGGTTTCAAAGCTGTGTTGCAACGAAGCGAGGCCGCTATTTACCTGTGATAAAAGTTTGGGTGCCAACCTCGAAATGATTATCTAAATAACAATTCGAAAAGAATCATTAAATTTGAATGAACGTCGGACTCCATTCATTTTCTAGGAGCAGATTAATTCTAAGGAGTTTTAGCTTCAACAAGAGTCATTCTCTGATACTATTCCGCATTCTCATATTTCCGATGCACTTCACCGATAACTAAGTCGGGTAGATCCTTGACTGAAGAAACAGGAATAACTTCAACACCCGATTTGACCAAATCTGCTATACGTTTTGATGGCGTCTTACTTCTTGACCCAATATGGAATAAGAACAGCTCATGTCCTCTAGATGTGAGGTCTTTCATCCTTTTCACAAATGGGTGCCAGTTTGATATTTGTGCATCAGATATGACTAGGACCATCACTCGGTCAGTTGCTGATGTACATAATTCAGAGATCTGGTTGATAGGGATAACAGTACCTCCACCTTCGTACGCAAGAAGAGTGTGTTCAAGTTCCATTCTATCCTTTGTCCATTCACATTGAGTAAGGTCTACAGAAAAATTGATTGCAGCCACTCTACATCCCTTCTTTATTACATAATCAAGAGCTGCAAAAGCTGATACAAGAGCAAGATGGAAACTCCCCGATAGATTACGACCTTTTCGCGACCAAGACATCGAGCCGCTTGAATCAAGAACTAGAAGAAGGTCAGGAAGAGTTTTTGACTCCTCAAGACCAATTATCTCGGTCTTAAGCCATCTACGAGTCGACATATTAGGCACAAGAACAGGGAAAGCCTGTAATGATTGAACAACATCCAATTCCTCAATAGGGTCACCAAGTCGCCAAACATTTGGAGAGAGAGGTGTTGCTCCGTGATGACGCATATGTTTTACAGAGAACTTGAGGAGATTCTGTGCCTTTGCCCTATACCAGAACCTTGTCCATTCACCCCGCTCAGTTCCAGCACCATATAACATGAACACTGACTCAAGATCCTCAAGATCTCCTCCACGTTCTTCTACTTCAATTGCTAAGCGTTCAAGTTCTTGCTCTGCGTCTTTTACTTGATCATGTTCAAGACATCTCTTCGCAACATCACCATTTCTTTCTTGAAGTGGGTCACCCATCACAGTATCTACGTCCAAGGGTATGTTTACGACCATTGTTGAATCAGAGTCTGTTCCATCTTGTCCCCCATCCGAAGAAGGCATACATGAAGAGAAGTCTTCATGATCCTCTAACCAATCGTCTATTATCTTAGCAATCTTTCTCACAGCTAGAGGCCACTTTTGTTCTCTGTTGATATACTTACGAGCGACTTCTACTATTTCCTGTGCAGCTGAAAATGTGGTTTCATCTATCTGGATACCTGTAGGAATAGGATACCCCCACATTTTTCGATAAGTAGCAACAACAAGTCTCCAGATATCTGAGTGTTCTCTAGTTCTAATGGACGCATCAAATATTGATGCCTTTACTCGATTGTGAGTTAATGAGGGATATCTTCTAAGGAGATGAGAGTCTACCACCAAGTCAGCGAATAGATTACATGTAAACATGGCCAAGCTGTCAGAGAGATGTCTTCTCGCACCAGAAAACATCAGTCCATTTGTAACACCATCAAAAGGACAAACAAGGTAATGCTGAATTTCATGATGACATATTGAACGTAAGAATGACTCAGCTTCAGTGGAGTCAAGATGTAAAGGAACACCTGTTAGATTGAGATGAACAGTCCAAGTTTCCGCATCAATGTAGAAAAAACTAGATGCCGTTTCATCAGTTTCAATGATGGGTTCTGGGATGGGGGGATGATAGAAATCAGATTTTGCCCGTTCCCACGCCGTTTTTGCGACTTCTGTAAAGTTCTTTCCTGAACTTGTTTCACGCCAAGGAATTTTCAAGGGAATGGTGCTACACCTCACTAATCTGTTCCTGCACTGCTTTGCAAAGCTTCTGTGCACTCGCTCCTCCGGATATCTCTAGAAAAACTGGAGACTCCGGATTATCCCCAGTGACATACACTACTAACATGAGACCATCTGTCCGGATGACTCGCCTCTTTGGTGGCTTCAATGTTTCTTTTAGTATGATGGTGGTCTTCGGGAAACTCATGCTTATTGTCATCCAAACATCTTGCCATTTTTCGAATGTGAGTGTGAGTTGTGTAAGAGTGAGTTTGTGAAGTACTTCATAGACTCGACTGAGTAGTCCACTTCTATTTGGAATATCTGTGTTCTCCAACAATTCTTTGTGCAATGTGGATAATTCTACAACATCTTTGGAATTAATAGCCTTCTCAACTCTCTTGACAATCTTTCTGTATTTAGATGTCTTCAAGTCTTTAGCCAGAGCCATAAAATCTAGTCGTACTAGCAGATCACTCTTTCCCATTTGTTTGAGCTCTTCAACCTCTTCTTTCTTTGCTCTACCTTCAGCAAGCTTCCTCATGAGTTTCAATGCAGGTTCACGCTGGGCAAATCTATTTGCAGCCTGCTCCATCAGATGTTGAGTAACTGCAAATACATCACCGTAAAATGGGGCTTTCTCAAGAATATCTCTGACAAATCTAGTTCTATGCCAAAATACCAAAGGAGCAATAGATTTGACCATCTCTACACCGACTTCTGCGGCTCCCACTAGCCAACTAGCAGCTTTACAGTAGCGGTTCAAATCCTTTGCCGCCCGCACACTCAGTGGGATTATCACCTTATTGCAAATGCTCTTGGTGGTATTGAAATGACAGCCATCACAGAGACCGTTCTCAACTGTAAGACCCTGAGCTTGGCTTTTGTCTGAACGGATACATGCACCAAACTCTCGGACAAGACAGCGCATGAATTCTGATGCTTCCTCAGACACTGTGACCTTATCAGCTAGATTCCATATAGTCAACAAGTCCTCTTCTTTAGTGATAGCAGGAACTTGCCATAATTGATCATATCCAAATAGCCGTTCATCACGAGAGGAGAGAATCAACTCAAGATCATCAATAGTTGGCATTGTTATGGGTACAGCAATACCAAACCTGTCCATGAAAGGAGGAGCCATATCAAATGTGCCGGAGTCTGTAGGGTTCATTGTGGCATAAAGACAGTATTCTTCGCAGCGTTTCACTTCATCATAATATTTCAATTCACCTTCTGCGAGTAGAGAGAGAAGGATATTTTGTGCGTGAGGAGTGAGTCTGTTTACTTCATCAATAATCTTCCAAAAATCAAGCACGAACTTTCTCCAGACAATTACCTCAAGACCTTCCTTCATCAATGGACCGGGACGTAAAGTGGCAACCATCTTCTCTTCTGTCAGTTGTGGATGTCCTCTAAGCATACCTTCCTCTATGGCCTCAAGACTGCTTCCCGTAAGCATTCTTCCAAGGATTTTTAGCAAAGTTGTTTTGCCTCCCCCATGTCCACCTACAAGAAGCATTGCAGACCTTGGAACGAGAGCGTTCAAGACACAACTACCTACAATAAGTGGTAATCTTGTGATTGATGCTCTACTACTTGTCCGCTCACTCTCTTTATACCGTAGCTCTAAGTCAGAAGAATGAACGAAAAGACCCCTACTCTCCACTGTACTAATGATTTCCCAGATGAGAGACCTAAGTCGTTCAGAACTGCTGCTCATGCTTTTTCACATCGTCCCGTAGGTGCTTGTGATAAACACTTATGGCATTCACGGTATGAGGCGCGTTTTATACGGCGCGGAAGAAACACACACTCCAAAGAGGTAATATACCTACCTTTGGAATTTCTGCAAGCAAGTCTGCCGGGGTTTTCAATTGAGTAGAGACAAGTTTACCGAGCCCGTCACCATATATGAGCCAGAAGAAGTCAGCTCAGAAAGGCCAAAACAGTATTCAGTCATGAAAAAGGCCGAAGAGTACTACAATATGCTCCAAAAAGTACAGAGTGGAGCAAAGACAACGCTATCTTTTGGTGGAAGGGTTCTGCTTTGTGGACCGGCCGGTACCGATTTCGATGCTTTTTCGCAAAAAATTGCTATCGAGATGCCCTTGAAGACAATTAGTTTCCGGATGAGAGATATTCTGCAAAATTTGGAGACTCTACCAGAATCCATTACTGCAGGTATTGAGTTTGCCAGAAGAAACTCACCAGCTATTCTCTATATATCACGACTGGAACTACTTGGAAAGCGAGAGTCTGTTTACGCAGCCGTGTTAGAAATGGAGCTTAAAGAAACATCATGGGTGGATGATGAAGTCCTAGTCATTGCTTGTACAACCCAACCAGAGGACATTGATAGACACATCCTCTCTCTCTTTGACCATACTTACATTTTTGATGCCTCAGAGATTGAGGATAGAGTTCGCTTGTTTGAAGAGTCCTTGGAGGGCTTTAAGTCGATTCAACCAAGACTATTGGCCGGGGTCACGGAGGGATGGACTTTCACTGATTCACTACATCTAGCAACTTCACTCCTTTTGCGAGGAAAAGATGAAAAAGAACCAGTTACTAAAGAGGAACTTGAAAAGCGAGTTAGAGAATCAGGAGTTGTACCTCTAGGCAGGAAGGAATCTTTAGATGCAATTGCAAAACGTACTTCTGGATCATTTTCACCAGGGTTGAAGAGTGTTGAATCAGTATATCCAGATGACTTTCTTGATCAACTTTACCTCATGGCAGTAAGCGAGAACTTTCAGGGCGTACAACAGGTGATTGAAACACTCAATTCGAACCTACCCCTATCAGCAGAAGATAGAATTCTACTGAATAACTATCCCTTTCTATTACAGGGAGAACCAGATGACAGACTTACTCGTCTTATGAGAGCTAAAAGAAGTCTAGATAGATTGAGCAGAATAATGGGCCGATAATAAACTGAGGAATATTGGAATGCCAAACTCTAACGTAGAAATCTCATCGGTTAAACTCAGGAACTTCCTTAGTTTCTATGATGGCAAGGTAGAGTTTGATCCAGGTCTTACAGTGGTCTTTGGTCCCAATGGTTCAGGAAAGACATCTATCTTTCACGCAATCAAGTTTGCTTTAGGCTCTAATCAACGAGAGAATCGCTATTCGAAATGGAGTGATTTTGTAAGACATGGTGCCAGTTCTGCAGAAGTAGAACTCGTAGTAGATGTCGGACAACGCAAGATTTCTTTCGTCCGAAAAATAAGTAGGGATGGAATACCGAGGGCATACATTGACGGCAAAAGAGTAAAAGCTGCAGAGCTCCATTCAATGGTAGACAAACTAGGATTTGATGTGGATAATCCGTTGGTCTTTATGCCACAAGAGCGGATAAATGCAATAAGAGATACAGACCCTGTAGAGATTAGAAAACTGGTTGAAGAAGGAACGGGGCTGTCTGTAGTAAGGGACCGCATAGTATTGGAAGAATCTAGAGTTTCAACAAGTAAAGAACGACTCATCGAAGTTTCGAACGAAGCTGCAATGGTCGAACGCGAGCTTGAATTGCTACAACATGATATTTCGCGACTTAAACGAAAACGTGAGTTAAGAAGGGAAGAACAGCAAATCGAAGAGGAACTACTCTGGGCTACAGAAGTGGACCTCATAAGCAAAATTGATACACTAAAAGCAGAACTGGAAGATAAAGAACTTGGACTTGGAGAAATAATTGAAAAAGTGACTACTCTCGAAGACCAAATCAGTGTCAAAGAAACCGATTCGTCCCACATTTCGAAAGAACTTGAAGGATTACAGAATGAGTTTGGATCAATAAATGCGAGAATTGATGAAGAAGAGAGACGACTCTCAAAACTAAAAGAAGAAGATAAGAAACTCGCAGTGGAGCTTGGAGAGTTACAACAACGTGTTAGTAAACAAGAACGAAGGAAAAAGAAACTAACAGACGATTTACGACATGCTGTCACTGCCAAGGAACGTTTTGAAGATAAGAAAAAGAGTCTCGAAGAGAGTATTGCCGAAAATGAAGATGAATTAAGTAAGATAGAAGCAGAACTGACAGAATTTGCTGAATGGAATACTCGTCGTGCTGAAGCACATGGCACATATCGCGCACTCCAGACCGATATTCGAGGAAAGGACCTTCTCCTACGGAGTATAAAGGAGAAAGTACAAAATGATCAAGCAGAATTAGAAACGATTGAGAACAAATGGGGTCATGTCTGGTCTGTGCTCGAAACAACCGATGAAAAAGACTTAGTTTTACAGAAAGCACATTTGGAGAGGGATATAGCTTCTTTGAATGAAAGACGGTTTCAAGAGAACACCAGAGTTTCACAACTACAGAAGGAGATTGACGATCTTCGACTCAAACTTAGCGAAACTGCACACAGGATACCTGAAGAAGTAAGGTCTCTGAGAGAAGCAATTGAAGAGCACTCTCTGACATCTGTGAAAGGACCACTTGTCGAACTCTTACAGATAGGAGGAGATTTATCGCAGGTTTTAGAGGCGGTCTTGATTGAGAATCTGGTTTATGCCTTCATTGTAGAAGACCCAGTAGAATATGCATTGCTTGAAAAACTAAGAGAGAATATTGATGCTCCTTCACCAATTCTTCACATAACTAACAAACAAGTAGGAATGCCAAATCTTCCAGAATGGAAAGGAGTCAGAGGATGGCTTTGGGATGAGTTGGAACTTGATGATGAACTAAAGGAGAAACTAAATCAAGCAATAGGACCAATCGTTCTTGTTGAAAATGAAAGAACTGCAAAACGCATTGTGGAAAAACTTGGTGCAAGTGTCGTAACTACAGACGGATATGTAAGAATGGTCAATGAACATAGAGTTGTCAGCAGACCAAAACCTAAACCCAGTGGTATCATCTCAACAGCACCAATACAAAAACGTCTTACTTCTGCAGAAACTGAGCTTGCTTCTACCCGAAAAGAAATCACTTCAATAATGTCAAAGCTAGAAAAGGCAACTGAAGAAAGAGAGCAAGTAATGGAGCTTTTGGGACAACTAACGCGATGGAGTGGCACTTGGGAACGGAGAAAGAAACTCCTCGAGTCAATACCAGCAGACCAAGAGAGGATTTTTACACTCGATGATGAACTCAAGAAGCTACAAGAGAAGCTTGGAAAGGCTGAACGTGAATTGAGAAAACTTGACAGCAGTCAACCTCCTGAGAGAAGTAGACTTGTTGGTCAGAAGTCAGCTATCAAAATGAAGCAAAGAAGAGTCCAGCAAGAACTCAATGACACATTATCAAAACTTCATGAAACTGATAGAAATGAGAGCTTATGGAGACAAGAGTTGAAACAATGCAATGGATCAATTGACGTATTAGGTTCGAGTCTTACTGAGCTTCGAGAAGAAATCAAATCGTCTAAGAGTGAAGGGTCCATTATCGTGCAGACAATTGAAGAACTAAGAGATGGAAAAGATAAGATTGACTCACAAATTGATAATCTACGAAAGCAGCAAATCGAATTAGCAACGGCAATACGGACACTAAACGAAGAATTACTTGAATTAAACGTACAAGCAAAAACAGACAGACTCCATTTGATGCAGTCTAAACGACAGTTGAGTAATTATCAACAAGAACTTGAGGAATCACAACAACGACTCACTGGTAAAACTAGACCGAATCAACTGCGCCCTATCGAGAAGGTCAGGGAAGCACTACTGAGAGTAAAGACATTACTTGATGATTATCAAGATGTTTCGGAAACGGTAGCTCATACTGAAGACCAACTCAAATCAAGAATGGACTCCCTAAGTATCAAGATCTCTGAGATTGGAGAAGAGTTAGTTGAAGCTGAAGAAACCCTGACAAATATCAAAGATCAATACCACAATGGGATGAACGAAACCCTCCGTGGAATTGAGAATGAAGTAAACAACATCCTGAACAATGTTGGATTTGTAGGCACCGTGAGATTTGAACTCTCTATGTTCAGCCAAGAATACGGTGTGGAGTTCAAATCGAAGATAAAAAGTGAAGAGTACAAGAGTATCAGCTCGGGTTCTGGAGGCGAGAGGTCTTTAATTGCAATTGGTCTTATTCTCGCATTACAAAGACATAATCCAGCCCCCGTCTATGCAATGGACGAAATCGATACATTTCTAGACGCAACAAATACAGAGATAGTGAGTCGTCTTCTTCATGATTCTTCTAGGAGAAGTCAATTCATTCTATTTACCCCAGCAAAGAGTACACATCTACTGAAGCATGCTGACAAGCGCCTTGGTGTAGTATCTCCTGGAGGAACAGACCCGTCGGTCATCATCGAGAGCCCACGATTTGCGGGCGAGGTGGGGGTCTAGAATTTTGTCTACATCAAGACAAGTCACAAAACTGGTCAAGGATATCGTCACTCAAATTGAATCAGGTGAAGTTGACCCACTTGACATCAGGCTTCTAGATGCATATCAAGAACTACGAGCTATTCGTAGTAAGATAAAGACACGAATCGATTTAGATCAAATGCTAAACGAAGTACTTGAAACCAAGGTCAGCAGAGCTCAAGAACTGGCTAGGATTTTAGCCTCACCAGAAATATATGTCGAAAAAATCAAAGAGAAGGACATTCGGCAGCTTTCGAAGATGATTGCATATAATCATCCAATAGTGCTTGGAAGATTGGAATACGATTCGTTATCAGAAGCAAACACAAGGGTATTGGAACACATAGAGGCAATGACAGCTGAAGATGATGATGACAGTCCACCACCTACACTTTCCGATGTCAGTGGATTTCTATTTGAAACGGAAGAATCAGTATTTGAAGCGGACCTCACAGAATTTGCGGATCGGATTCCACTGGATAAAGACGTTCTACTTGTAGATTTGACTTCAAGTGAGGACTTTGATGAATTCCTAAAATTTTTCCTTTATGTTGTGATTCTGATATCAAAAGGAGTCTTGACATTTAATCCTGAAAAAAAAACTGTTAGAAAAAAGAGATAGATAGGTTGAGATGAGAATTACTCATTCTCTCAACCTCATCTATTAATAGTAGTGTAAGCGTAAACGATTGCTCTTGTGGAGGGAACCACTTTTGCATCAATCTTCTTGCTTGCGTCCCGATTTCGTGAGTTGCTTGCTAGTGCCATTTTTGTTCACAATACATAACACTCAGAATTAGTATATAATGCAAAGCCACGATATGGGGTCACACAAGTAGGTCACAAATTGTTACTATCTGGGTAGGCATTTCAGTAGTGCGTCAATAATCCACTAGTTTAATTTACTCTCTGTACAGGGAAGAAAAGAGGAAAGAGCAAGGAATGAACGAATACGCAATTCTTCTCCGATTATTGACTCAGTCCGGAAATCCAATCGGAGCTGGAGTAGAAGACATGTTGGATGCATTGGGACTACCCGATGATGTTGGTAAACATGTTCTATTCAAGCGTCTTGGAGAATTGGAGAAAAAACTTGAACCTATTGGACTGAAAGTTCGATTCAATCCAGTTTCAAAAGTATTTCATCTTGATACGCACTCAAAGCTTGATGATGTAATTGAAGATACACAACTTCCTGATAGATTAGCAGCAACACTCCTGATTATCATCACACTTGTATATCAAGAAGGCAAAGCAGTGAGTGTTAATAGAGTACGTGAGTTTAGAAGAAAGAGTAGAAGAAGTGTATTGGATGACATTCGAGAGTTACGAGATATGGGATATGTAGAGTACGACCGTAAATCAGATCAAGTGCAACCCGGTGCTCGTGTTTCATTTGAAGTGGATTATGAACGATTCTTTAGAAGACTATCTGGTGAACAGTAGTTTTTCACATATAAAAAAGGTACACCTTCGTTATCTTTATCAAGACCATATTTCTGGACCATATGGTTGTCATGTCACACAGACGTTCACTAAGATTTTCAAAGACGACCTGCCCTGTCTGCGGTGGGAAAGAAGTTGCCAGAGACGATATGAAAGGCGACTTGCTCTGCACCAACTGCGGACACATCATTGTTAGGGAAGAAACCAAAGCTGTTGGAAAATTCGAGATAGCACAAGCTATCAAACGTGACGGAAAAATGAGCTTTCAGCGATTGAAAAGTGCAACAGGCGCCTCAGACGACAAGCTCTACAACGTTATCCAAAGCATGATCGATATGGGATTAATCCAAGAGATGATGAGCGAGTATTCTTTGACTAAACGAGGTCAGAGATGGTATCGTCAAAGACTTGGGCAGGAATGGGGATATTAGAGCTAGCAGATAGCTCCTATCCCGCAAAACTAGTTGACGTCATTTACTTCTAATATCAGATGTCTGCTGCATGACAGGCAAATTTTTATCATGTGTTTAACAATGGTTAAAATAAGTGGTTTAAATGTCAAATGCTGAAAAGATGACTCTAGATGAGTTCCACAAGAAAATAGCCATTCAGACAAACAACAGTGTATGGCCCACGTTGGATAAAGACAGTCCTAGTCAAGATGAATTGGATCAAGCCTTGCATATGGCACATACCTCTCACTATCATTGGTCAAAGATAGGTGAACCAATTAATATAGCAAGAGCAGAATATATGATAGCTAGAGTATATAGTGCAATGGGTGAAGGATCAAGAGCGGCCCATCATGCCGAACTCTGTTTGAAAATCACTGAAAAAACAGGAATTGGAGATTTCGACCTGGCTTTCGCTTACGAAGTTCTTGCCAAAGCTCATGCAGCAAATGGTGATTCCGAATCATGTAAGAAATACAAACAACTTGCACAGAAAGCAACTGATGCAGTAAAGGATGACCAAGACAAGAAGATTTGCCAAGGTGAAGTCGATAAAATTGATTGTTCTTAAAGTCAACAGCAGACACATTGGTTACATATCTTTCCAAGTATGATGTAATCGAGATAATCGAAAAGAGTATACAGTAATCGAACAGAGATATGAGATTAAGAAACCAAGCAGATTAGTTCCGGAGGGCATTGGCAATGCAGAAAACCTTCTGTTGGTCCTACAGAAGGTGTCCATGTTTTAGTTAGGACCATTCATTGTAAGCTAGACAAAAGATATGAGAGTGTACCAGAGTCTGAATGGTACAGGACTATGCGGGTCGAGTCTAGATTTATCACCATGATGATGGTGGACAAAATGACCCTGGACGACCCGACGAAGTAATCTACCTGTGTCCTTGAGCACGTATTGAAAATTGTCACTCCCGATCGTCCACAGTCCTAACGAACCGAGGGTCATTAGTATGACTGTGAAGAAACCACTAAAATATTGCGGAATCGATGTGAGTAAGAGGTTTCTGGTCTGTGCTGCTATTGCTGACCTTCCTGATCACACTCGACGGTACATGTTTCTTGTGATTCGGTTCGATTAATGTTTGCTTGAACCTGAGAATCTGAATGAAGGCAGTTTCATCGAAGGCATCAAGCCAAATGGTGGTTGACTTCTAAATTCCGGATATTCACCAATGATATCGATTTCATTGAAGAATCTAGGAGCAGCATCAGTGAATCTCAATGTCCTTAATGGATATTGGATTTCCCCATTTTCTATATACCATGCACCATCTCTTGTCAATCCTGTATAGACTCCTTCAGTTGGGTTTACAGGGTTCATGTAATGGAAATGCGTTACAAGCACACCCTTCTCAGTTTCTTCAATCATTTCATCAACTGATGAATTACCACTATTTACAATCAAGTGTCTGGCCATTGGTCTTGGCGGACCCCAGACCTGAGCGTGATTTCCTGTGCTTTCAACACCGTCCTTAGTTGCTGTTAATGAATCGTAGACAAGTCCCATAACTACTCCATCCACTATCAAATCCACTTTTTGATGGGGAACGCCCTCTTCATCAAACCGGGAAGCATGAACCAATCTCGTATCAAGTGCATTATCATACATAGAGAGTTTTTCAGAGAACATTTTCTCTCCAAGACGATCACGGAGAAAACTCATGTATTCCTGATACTGTTTAGCTCCAAAGGCAGTATAACTGATATAGAGCATAAGACCTGCTACAGCAGCTGGTTCAAGAACTACTTCATATTCTCCAGGTTCTAGATCTTTCATTCCAAATCCATTTGCAGCCTTTTCAGCTGCTACTCTTGCTACATCAGATATTTTCAAATCATTGAAATCTCTGCTTGAATCACAAGCCCATCCTGCCGTTTCTTCACTCCCATCAGTTGCAAGGGTTGTTATCTCTATCTCGCTACTGGTACGCATTTCGTAAGCTTCGATTCCTAATGAATTACAAATCACATGTTCAGTAGTTGAATGATATATTGCCCCAGCAACCGCAGATATTCTATCATCGACATTATGTGCTGATTTGATTGCTTCTAAAGCAGCCTCAGCCCGCATTTCAGGAGTCACATTCAATGTGTTCTTGCTAGTCAGAACACTAGCATCTAGCTGAGATGAGTAAGGCTTTGGTGTTGGTAGGGACTCAAAGTCTGCGTTCTTTGGGGAAATCTTGGCAATCTTTGCAGCCATCTGAACGAGGTTTCTGATTTCAGTATCTTGAAAGACTTCATACTCAACAGAACCTTTCTGTTGTCCAAAATACAAAATAGCTTTGACTTTTGCATGACGTTCTGCAACGTTTTGATCAATGATGCTATTTGCTAGTCTTGTTAGTTTGAGGTCAATGAGTTTCACACTGGCTTGTGTTTGAGTGGCACCCGCTTTCTCAGCTTCCTTGATGACCAGTTTAGCTTTTTCTAGCAATATCTCTCTTTGTGATTTCATCTTAATTGCCCTCCTTCATTATTCCAACTCGTACATTCTGGAACCTAGCAGTTCCACATCCATGTCCAACATACATCACTTGTCCAGGCTGTCCCTTCCCACAATTCGGTGTTCCCCACAATCTCCAATCGTCCTTTGAGGATGCATCCATACCTCCCCAAAACTCAGGTGTAATTCCCGTATATGTAGGATTCTTGAGAATCTTACCAATTTCCCCATCCACAATCTCCCAAGCAATCTCTGTCCCAAATTGGAAGTTCAAACGTTTATCATCAATACTCCAGCTCTTGTTTGTAGACATGAGAATACCTTTCTTTGTGTCAGCAATTATGTCATCACGTTTCCAATCAGTGGGTTCAAGGTTGATATTCACCATTCGTATTAGAGGGAGTTTTTGTGGGCTATCTGCTCGCATCCCACCAGAACTCTTAGAGAGACCAATAAGTGCTGCAGTCTCCCGGGAACTCTGATATCCAACGAAGAGACCATTCTTAACGAGTTCAACACGTTTTGCCTTGACACCTTCGTCATCGTACCCAAAAGTACCAAGACCACCTTCTAATGTGGAATCAGCAACAAGTGTAACATCTTTGCTTCCATACTTGAGTTTATCGAGCTTGTCAGTGGTCATGAAACTAGTACCAGCATATGCTGCCTCTGTTCCTAGGACTCTATCTAATTCAGTTGGATGACCACAACTCTCATGGATCTGTAACATCAACTGGTGACCATCAATTAATAGCGTAGTCTTTTCAGAGGGGCATTGTTTTGCTTTCGTGAGATCTATTGCTTCTGAGGCAATTCGATCCACATTTTCAAGAATCTCTCGTGATTCAAAGAACTCATATCCACTGGTGGAGAAATCTCCACGAAAGGACCCTGGATATGACCTTCTTTGTGGACGAGATCCTGCCGATGCAGCAAGGCAGGAAAATCCACCTCCACACCAGATGATTTTCTGAGTGATATACGCACCTTCAGAACTACTGAATATTTTTTCCTCAGAATGACCATGATAATCAGCAGTTGTTACTTTGATTGCATTATCATACTCTCGAAGTCTTTTATCGGCCTCCACCAATACTTCGAGCTTCTCCTCTGCAGGAACTTTGAAGGGATCCTTCTTGAACTTCGTGCTGTATGAATCCTCAATTGCCTTTTCATCAACTAGTTCAATAGGTTGCTTACGAGTTGAACCAGAAGCTTTGCCTATTCTAACTGCAAGTTCTGCAACGCGTTTAATTTCATATTTTGCAATATCAAATGAGCCTGCAAAGCCCCAGCCGCCATCTGCTATACATCGAATCCCAAATCCCACTTCTTGGCCGAGTTGCATCGTCTCAATATTTCCTGATTTGATGGAGATATCCTCATCACGAATAGTTACGATTCGCATATCAGAATAAGTCGCACCATGCTTTACACATTCTTCTAGAGCGAGCTCTACTAGGTCCCTCATCTCAGTATCACTAAGTCAGTGAGATACAGGGCGAGATAATACTGTTTCGAGAAGCTAAGAATATAATTTCAGTTTAGATTATTCGGCTATCTTCAATCTCATATGATGTAGTGAAGAAGATATGTATAACCTCTGTCTATAATCTAACATCGTCATGAATTTTTTTGACATTCTTAATCTCATTCAGTATGAATAAAGCTATTCTGCTATTGCATTATTGAGATTCATTCCTCTCTATCAACCTCTCAAGAGCCTTTGTATGCATCTTTGACTCTTTTGACCATGATGATAGTTTTTCGCAGACAAAATCAGGGCATTGATAGCAATACTCCAGACCACGCTGATCGTGGCAGCAGTTCAGTATTGGACAATCTGGAGACCAGTGGATCTCACGATCGCCTAGACAACCATGGCAGTACATCTTCTTCTCCATGACCACCTGCACACCATCATCGGATTTAATCCACCCCATGTTCTTAAACCATACAAGAACTCGATTAGCGGCTGAGGAATTAGTTGGAAGGAGCCGAATATCACACTTCTCACAGTCAATACCACAAGGAGCAATCATATCGTCCATTTCTCAACACATGCTTGTAATGATATTACCATTGCTTTTTCGATAAATCCTTGGTTTGAAAATATCAAAGGTGGAGTAACATAAAACGACTATTGAGAATGTTAGAGATAGATTGGACTAAAATATTTGCACGGAACCAACAGATTAAGTACATTTCAACAGATATTAATTTGAAGAAATTCAGTGACGCAGAGGGAACTGGGGTGCTATGAATGGCGAGAAATTCTCTGCATACATCTATAATATTATAATACTACAACTCAAAATTTAATCAAGGGCTCGTTTCAGAATTAAAACAAATCTCCCCCCTCCTAACCACGCGAATACCTACAACTCTTTCTTCTGGGACGGGCCCACCTTCTACTTATTCTCAGCAATCTAGTTCATTTAGAAGAGAGATAAGATGAATATCAATGGGATGAAAAACACACCCAAAATGCAGATAATCACACAGCATGCAATACAGGGACCACCTTCTGATTCTGATGAGAACTCAATTGTACGAGGAACTCCTGAATAACCAGACCACCGTTGGCTCCGACGATGTTCACTCTGTTCTTCATCGGAAAGTGAGAAAGCACCAAATCCAGGAATATAATCGAAGTAGCCGCCACATCTACTACAACGAAGTGTTTTCTTTTCGTCAGATTCAGCGGTTCCCGCATTAGCAGGTAAACCACAATATGGACAACTTGTTTCTTCAGCCATAGTAATCACTAGTACTGATCTAATCGATATTGATTTGATAGTAGAAGGAAATAATCTTTGTCACTGAAATTGTCCTTGGAACGTCAAGAGTAAATAGGAAGAAATAGCTAAGAATGAGGAGGAATTGGTGTGTTCGTCGAGAAGAAGACTATTGTGAAAGTTACGCTACTTTTGCTTCTTCTAATAATCGGCACCTCAAAACCTCAAATACATATTCCACTGCATGACTCCAATCCCAAAACACCAGAAGTAAACAAGATTGAATTTCAATTTAAGTATGGTTTTGATTCACACTATCAACCTCTTGTAAATGGAGAGCTTGATATGATACCAGACCCAGTAGGTAGTGCTTACAGCTACTTTGCTGGACGAAACAATGTAACACTGATTAATACAGAACGAAATGGATATGGACTTTTCATCATCAACTGTGAGAAATACCCACTGAACATCACAGCATTTCGAAGAGCGATTGCTTATGCTCTTGATAAAGAGAATATTTCGTCAGATGTTTTGGATGGAACCGGACACCCATTAGATGCTCCAGTCCCAAGACAAAATCCAATGTCCATCGAGGATAATCTAGAAGGGCTTTACTATGAAGCCCACCCAGAGCTTGGAAATGATCTGCTTGATGATGCAGGTTTCACTATCAGTAATGAAACAGGATATCGATTAACACCGAATGGAAGCGAGTTTCAAATAACAATCGAAGGTTCATCTACTAACCTAGGACTAGGTAGTGCCTATTACTTGGGGAAAGCATTGGAGTCCCTGAACATTAATTATGAGGATCTCACATTTACCTACAACAATCCTGAACGACTCTATTTCCATGGAGATTATGACATCTGGTTCACAGGAGTAGATTTCTTCAGCGATAGTTTGACATGGTTAGAAAACTATCACTCGGAGAATGCTGAAGTAGATTTTAGTAATTTGCCAAATTTCAGAAATAGCACATATGATTCTCATATCTCCAATTTATTGACTAGTTACTCATTTGAAGAAACCTTTGATGCAGCCAAAGCATTACAAGAGATTTTGGTCTACGAGTGTCCTGTGGTCATTACTTATCAAAATGTACATAGTTTTCCTGTTAGAACTGATACTTTCAGTGGATTTGTAGACCCTCTACTATCAGATAGGTTGCTTTGGTGGAACTATATGTTGGCAGAACCTGAATTTGAAAACAATCCAGGAGAGGCCCTAAGAGTTGGGGTAACGCAGCCTGAGATATTCAATCCGTATCGGGAGCAATACACATTTCCAGATGCATCATACCTCAAACTGCTCTTTCCAAGTTTATTGCAGGAAGGTCCAGCTCGAGAAGAAATAGGTTGGCTTGCTAAGTCATATTCTGTTGAAACACATCCGGAGAATCCTGATATCATTGATGGCCATCAGAGATTCACCTTTGAAATTGTTTCAAATGCGACATGGTCTGATTCCGAACCTTTGACTGCTGAAGACGTACTCTTCTCATTTCTCCTCCTCTACAACCAATCAGAGAATGTGTATGGAAGTCAATTACAGAACCTATTCGCAGCATATACACCTACGCCATTTAGATTCGTTATAGAGTTTGACACGGAATCATACTGGTATTATGAGACTGTGGCGCACATGCCAATTGTTCCAAAGCATATCTGGTCAGAGATAGATAACAATGACGAATTTGTTACCTGGCTTTCTGGATTTGACTTGGAGGGGTTCGTGACATGTGGACCCTTCCGACTTGATTCGTATAGCTTCCAGAAATCACTTATTCTCAGATATGATGAGGATTTCTTCTATTCAAGATACACAGAAACAAACACAAATAACACAGACGAAGGCACTGATTATATGCCTTATATCTTGGGAGGGTTTTTGCTTGTCATTATTCCTTCAATAATGATTGTCAGTGTAACACGCAGGAAAAAGAAGAGATATGTCCTTTAAATCAAGTTCTTGCTCAAGAATATGAGTTAACAGCCTCTGGTCTGTCCTGACTTTAATCCCAAGATGGGATATTGTTTCTATATAATAACAAGAGGTCTATCAACATGATGGTAGTGAGAATAATGGAGGGAATAGAATATTGAATCATTACCTCAACAGGCATTGAAGTTCTAGAGAAGGTGTATGGGAAAGATAATGTGTTCAGAATAGCAGCAATTCCAAGAATGCATCCTGCAATGGCTACTAAAGCCAGTAATAGGGCATCGTTACAGTACTCCTTTTTCATTACAGACCGCGCCATGAAATAGAGCGTTGTTGGACCTCCATAAGCCAGTAAGAAAATCGGAAGAATTGCTATTGACACCATCTTTACCTGCCTTGGTTAGTAATTCGCTAAATTTTGTAAAGAACTTAATTGTACAAGCGTGTAAAAATGAAATTAGAGAAAACAGTGCTCGCAGACCACTGCGCGTAGGTCCGCGAACACCTACATTCTCTTTCTCCTGAAACGGAACCCAACCGTTTCCTCCGCGTGAGATTGAGTATCTCACACTCTCTGGAAGACATCATGCCTAATATATACTACGTCTGAGCTTCGATTAGAATCATCATAACTAGATAATTTAGAAGAAATCAAATTCTGGAAAAATAAGAGGGAAGGGTGGCTATTTAGCCACCTTTCATATTTAATCTGTTTATACTTCTGCAGTTTCTACGTCTGGAGATTCAACTCCAAAGTCAGCTTGTGCGGAGCTCTTCCGAATAGACCAGATAGTTATCAGGAAGAGAACGAACAAAGCACCGAGTAGGGCTATGTTAACGGTCATATCTGCACCAAACTGGAATGTGAGTAGGACTGGTGCAAGAATGAGTGAGAGGAGGTTCACGACCTTAATCATTGGATTAAGGGCAGGACCAGCAGTGTCCTTTAGAGGGTCACCAATGGTATCACCTACAACTCCACACTTATGACGTTCAGAGCCTTTTCCAGTATTTGCTTCCGGATCACAAGGCTCGTCTTCAATAGCTTTCTTAGCATTGTCCCAAGCTCCACCGGAGTTAGACATGAAGACAGCCAGTAACTGACCAGAAACGATAATCCCACCAAGGAATCCACCCAGAGCTTCCACACCGAACATAATACCCACAATCAATGGGAATGTAACTGTCAGTGCAGCCAATGAGATGAGTTCCTTTTGAGCAGCGGTCGTAGAAATGTCTACAGCTCGATCATAGTCGGGCTCCTTCGTACCTTCTAGGATTCCCGGAATCTTGAATTGACGACGGACTTCCTTAACCATTTCACCTGCAGCTCGTGTTACCGCTTTGATATTCAGAGCAGAGAACAACCATGGAAGGGCAGCTCCAAGTAGTAGTCCAGAGAATACAATAGGATTGTCAAGGAGTAGGTGGTCCAATCCGCTGATGACCACATAGCTTTCGAATAGACTTACAGCAGCAATGACTGCTGATGCAATGGCTACTCCCTTTGTGATGGCCTTGGTAGTATTACCTACGGCATCGAGTTCAGCCATTGTCTTCATTGCTTCTTCGTCAAAGTCGCCGGGGGAGAGCT
Organism: uncultured archaeon; assembly: GCA_964610875.1. Lineage (GTDB taxonomy): Archaea > Asgardarchaeota > Thorarchaeia > Thorarchaeales > Thorarchaeaceae > CAZSWP01. Next base: position 23,715 of record CAZSWP010000008.1, on the reverse strand, counting down.
CACCAATTCCAGCAGCATTGTCGCTAATAGGACCATATGAGTCCATTGCAACATTATTGCCAGTGTGTGACAGCATTCCAATACCAATGAGGGCAATTCCATAGAGGGTCCATAAGAAGTGACCAGGACCGTCAGCAACAGCTGCCACAAAGAATGGTGATGCTGCTGTAGCTACAGCTGGAAGGAAGAGTGCCCATGCAATTCCAAAGCTAGTAACAATTACAATCAAAGCAGCGACAGTTGATTCGTAACCTGCAACAAGCCCTGAAAGAATGAATGTGGCTGTACCTGTGTCAGAAGATTTGACAATCTCTTGAACGGGTGGTTTCTTCAATGAAGTAAAGTAGCTAGTGATTGGATTGAATGATACTGCAAGCAAAACACCGACAGCTATCAGTATTCCAAATCGTAGGTCACCAACATAGAACCATGATATGAGCAATGAGAGAATGATTGTAAAGATGCTGGAAACCTCATATGAAAGGAACATTGCCTTCTCAGCGTATACTTGTGCTTTCTTTAGCAATCGTGGCCAAACAGGGACCATGAATGTGCCAAGTATTGATGATATCACACCAACTGCTCTGATGAACAGTGGAAAGATTACTACAGCAAGCAGACCACCAGGAAGTAATGTGGCAGGGTTCTCAAGATAAATCACAATCGCGAGAATCAGCGCTGAAACAATTGTAACCTCGTATGACTCGAATATATCCGCAGCCATACCCGCACAGTCACCCACATTATCTCCTACGAGGTCAGCAATTACTGCTGCATTTCGTGGATCATCCTCTGGAAGCCCGTGTTCTAACTTACCAACTAGGTCAGCTCCAACATCTGCGGCTTTGGTATAGATACCACCACCAACACGCATGAATAGTGCTAATAGAGTACCACCAAGACCAAATCCTAAGAGTGCATCAGGCGCTGCAATACCATAGATGATGAAAATGACAGTGCCTCCAAGCAGTCCAAGTCCATCAGTGAGCATTCCAGTGAATGTGCCACCCTTGTAAGAGATGTCAAGTGCTCGATTATATCTGTCTTCACCCTCTCGTGTAGCCTGAGCAACTCTGATGTTGGACTCGACAGCAATCCGCATTCCGAGCTGACCAACTATCAAAGAGAAACCCGCACCGAGAACAAAGGCAACTGAACGGCCGACTCCAACAAGAATCTTACCGGTCTCGAGGTCTCCTGCAAAGAGCTCATTAGTGCCTCTCTCTGGTACAGTTATGTACACGGTAAAGAAGAGAAGGAAGGAGAGTACAACAAGAATTGGTATAATTGTCTTCAACTGTCTGTTAAGATAAGACAATGCACCTTCTCTGATTCCATTCCATACCTTCTGCATCTGCTCAGTTCCTTTGCCCTTTTCTAGAACAGTCTTTCTGAGCCACCAAGCATACACGAAACTTACGAATGCTGCTGCTATAACAGTCAATATCATTGCCTGTTCTATGAACATCATTTCAATGAATGTCTCGAATAATTGCATTTTTGTTCACCATAGTGTAGGTCTAGGTGCGTCTTTTTTCCTCTTGAAGGAGAATTATGGACCTAGACATCATTGTGAATTGTCTTTGGGCCAAAAACGGCCCCCTTTAAGGATTGCTCATCCAGCTAAGAAGCATGTTTGAAATCACACATTCCAGTTTAGGAAATCCAAAACCTTTGCTACAAATATGTATGAACTTGATATAGCCAAAAAATAGCATGGATAAGGTTAATCAGATAGCTTGAATATCTCTCTGTTTGCGGGGGTGTCGTCATAGACTCTCCACTCAGATACAAGCCCATTTTCTATTTTTGCAGTCCATATAGCTTCACCATCTAGTGGATCATACGAACATTCGGAAAATCCCAACATAACTACGGTTCTATCTCTTACAACAACTCGTGTGAAATTATTTCTATAATCAGGATACCTTCTGAAAAAATCAGCCCAACCAAGAATCATCTCATTTCTCCCCGCATGAGTTTCGTTGGAGCTGTCTATGAAGACATGCTCTTTTGTCATCATGTCACTGAGTCCGGTCAGATCACGTGCGTTTATCTTCTCATTGAATCTAAGCGCTATCGAGATCAAATTCTGTTCAATCAAAGTAGTCCACCTGATTGTGCGTTTATTGTAAAAACCACTCATAAATCACACTGATGAGATGGAAGATTCATTTCTTTTCTATCCGACAGAATCATTTTGTTCATACTTCATAAAGGTAGAGCGATGAATCATTATCCACACTCACTGGAGTCCAACCAGCAATTATGAAGCGGTATGAAACAACTCGTGTTCCTTTTCCTAAATCAGTTGATAATTTTTCACGTATCTTCTTGTTTATTTCATGACCCTGATAGATAGTCACGACACTAGCATTTTCAAGATTGATATGGAAGAAATTTCCACGTATCACTTCTGCTTTTTGATGGAGTTTGTGACGCCAAATTACAAATCTTGTCCATAGCAAACGAAGGGGGTCAATTTCAATACCAATCGCATTGGCACCGAATTCCTTTGCCGCCATGACAATTATCCGACCATCTCCTGAACCCAGATCATAAAGAACATCGCCTTCTGAAACTTCTGCTAGCTTGAGCATTGCGCGTACTCTCTTTTTGGGTGTAGGAAGCCAAGGGGCACCTACCATAGCAGACCAGACAAACCAGATTCCAAATATCATTATCACAAATTCAACGAGAATAATCAGAATCCAAAATTGAATAGGGGGATATATTGTTGGTTCTATTTGTGCACACGAATGCCACATAGTAAAAAACTTCAATGAGTAGCAAATCAATCTTCGGTTTTATTGAGAGCAAAGAATAGAAGGTATTTTGGTCAGCTATAACTAAAACAAGTAATGGTGGACCGAAGGGGATTTGAACCCCTGGCCTTCTGGATGCAAACCAGACGATCCGCCGGGCTAATCTATCGGCCCACGACTATTCGACTTCAAAAGGAGAGATAGTTTTAACCCTTACGCTCTTGATATTGTTCTCTTGCGGTGTCAAGCCAAGCAGGGGCACCACGAAGCTTTGAAGCTTCCTCAATACTCAGTTCAGTCCTCTCAACTAGACTTAGATCATCAGGAAGAATTCCACTTGTGCCCACTGGGTCTTCAATTACCATTGTAAAGGAGTATTCTCCTTGAATCGCCTTTTTCATCAATTCTAGAATCTCATTCCCACGTTCTTTTTCAGATGCTTTATCTGCAAAACGTACCGCCATCTCAACAACATTTCTCACGCGATAGAGAACACCCTCTACGTTTGAGATGAAAGCTTCTGCAGCAGGACCGGGTTCCACATCTATTCCAAATTCAGGAATACGAATTGTTCCAGAACCAGAACGAACTACTCTCACTCTTAATAATGACTCATCGTCCACATGCAGTTTCCAACGCATGGGGGGACGTTCTTCAGCTGAGAAGACATCGCTATATTTGAAATTGCAATGAGGACAAGACATTGAGAACATGGCAAGTTGATTGAAGAATGGTACACTATACATTATGGACTGCGATTTCAATCCAGGTTTGCCGCATGTTGGACAAGCGAGTGACAGTTCTGAACTGGACATGAGAAGAGTTCACAATTTTCCGCTTATAGTCATACTGCAATGTGATATTCTTTATAGACATTCTAAGAATGCTAATATGGAGTTTCTTTTCATATTACTTGCACACCGCCTGAATGTGAAGTCTAGTCTATAGTGAATACCATCGAGGGTAGCATCAATGGATGTTCGTAGTTTATACATCATAAAACGTGATACAGGTGTATGCATGTATCATAAAGACTTCACAGAAACAATATTCGATGCTGATCTTATCTCCTCATTTCTAGTGGCTATGACTTCTTTTTTTGACGAGGCAAGTCATTCAATGACATCAAAAGCCAGAGCATTTGAAGGTACAGACTATAAGATTGTTGTAGAATTCGGAGAGTGGACAGTCGGAGCTATTTCAGTTTCCAGAGATTCACAACATCTACGAACTAAACTCAAACGAGTTATCAAAAAGTTCGAAGAGCAATTTAGCCTACTTCGTTGGGTCGAGATGGATCTTGCAATCTACTCCAGATTTGAACCGGTCATTATGGAAGAGTTTGTGCGAGATTTGATAACTGAAGAAAGTGTAGTTCGGACGAAGTTGAATTGGGACCTTCTTACTTCCGATCCTGAAGTGGTAGCATTCCTGAATTTGATACCTGATGTGTGTACTGTTAAGGATGCAGCAGTTTTCCTTGAAGTCCCTGTAGAGATAGCAATGAACCTAGCAGCTAAAGCATTTTGGGAAAAAGCAGTGACCATACACAATCCTATCCAACCAGATGATATCTTCCAAGCAACATCTCTTACACAAACAACAAGTAAAGCAGAAGGTATGTCACCGGAGATGGCAAGAATTCTGGAGCACTTAGATGGAGAAACACCAATTGCAATTGCTGCGGAACGGATAAAGACTTCAGATTTGAAAAATTTTCTAGAAGAGATTGAGAAACTTGTGAGTAAACAGGTCATCGAGCAGGTATCGCCTACACAAGAAGCATTGGTGATTAACTCAAATAGCTTGCAAGAGATTATTTCTATTGCATCCATAGTGCTTGGATTTAATGCAACACAAGTTGTCTTCGATAAATCACGTGAAGCTCTGACCGATATGTATTCTTGGTTGGCATTTGTCACATTAGAAGATGATACTGATGTTGAAATCAAGAGCTCTTTGGTCAGTGCTGCAGTGAAAGGAAGCCTCTCTCCAGAAATCGTACATGATGGATTCAGAGCTCTTATCCAATTCATCACAAAACGGATGTCTATGGTAATAGGTAAAGGAACAACTAATAGAATCATTGAAAAATCTCGAATTGAACTAGAACAACGATTTCCTAAATCAGTAGACAATATCGATTGGTTAACTCTGAAGGCGGCATAATGAATGACCGCAATAATATACAAATGGGAAGAAATATGCAAAGTTTCTCGAATTCCAGGAGTTGAGAAGTAGTTGCGCATCCCATCGAAAAAAACTCTCGGTTTGCTTTTCGTTATTGGCATTCTAGGTTCTATCCTGGTTATATTGACTCATCCTATAGAAGAAGGCGTTCCCGCACTATTTGCTGCTTCAACGATGGCACCTTTGGCAGCATTTGGAGTTGCTTTATTTGGACTGCTAATAATTCGAAAGGATGGATTCCTGAGGAAAGATCCATTGCATATGATGAATGCTTTCTTTGCACTTGGACTTCTGGCGTTTGGTGTAGCAGATGTTTTGATACTAGGACTGATTCTAGTTGGCGGTGAAACCTTATTTCTGATAATTCCAATATTACATGGAAGTGGGATATTTCTTTGGCTACTGGGAACTCACTCATATTTGAGATCGGTAAATGAAGTGTTGCATTTCCTTGATAGTGCAATTCTATCCCTTGTTATCGTAATGGCATCAGTCGTACCTGTACTTGTTGGAATTGCATTTGATGTAGGTCTAAACAATAACGGACTTCTTGTTGGTCAATTATTGATGGCACCTATATGTGTAGCATTACTATCCATTCTTGTTTCTACTCTTATCTTGCAGATTCTATATCGTGGAGGACAATACAACTGGAGTTTTGGTATACTATTCTTATCCATACTATTCTTACTTGCAAGAAGTGTGGTCTGGTGCATTTCAGGTCTACAAACTGTAGGAGCTCTCGATCAGTTACTCGCTACTAACGGGTATCTCCTACAACTTGCAGCTTTAGTCGTTTCAAGAAAAATAGAGATAGAATAGAAATTATGAACATATTCTATTCTCTCTTCTCTCGTTTTGTGATCATTTCAAGAATTCTTTCTCTGTGCTCTTTAGGAATCAGCTCTGGATTCTTCTTGATTCTTTCAATCATTTCGGGAGTCAGTCTTTCTGAATGACCATCCATTCCCATCATAGAACCGGACCCTATCCCCCCAATATGAGTAACAGCTTCAGCTGGTGCTTCTTTGTAGACCTCTGCTGCATGAGCTGCTGTTTCTTCTGTGATCTCCTCTACACCTTGATGAGCATAATATGTGTCATAGAGAGATTTGAATACACCTCCAAGTTCTAACAGTTCTCTATGCGTACCCTGCTCAATTAATTCACCATTCTCAAAGACGAATACTCGTGAAGCATCTGCAATAGTTGTTAGACGATGAGCAATTACAACCGTAGTGCGTTCAGCAAAAAGAAGTGCTTGTGCATCTTGTACAAGAGATTCACTATATGCATCCAATCGGCTTGTCGCTTCATCAAGGATGAGTATTTTAGGATCAGCAAGCATGGTCCTTGCAATTGTTATCATCTGCTTCTGACCAGCACTAAGATTCTTTCCACCCTCAATGATTTTTGTATCATATCCATCAGCAAGCACTTCGATAAACTCATTTGCTCCAATCAATTTACAGAGTTCAATAATTTCATCAATGGATGCGTCTGGCTTCCCATATCGTATATTCTCAAGTATTGTGTCGTCGAAAAGATATGGTTCTTGAGGAATCAGAGATATTGTATCACGGAGTGAATCAAGGGTGACATACCTAAGATCTTGCTCTCCAATCCTAATGCTCCCTTCGTTTGGATCATAGAAACGGTTGATCAGTGCAGCTAATGTAGTCTTTCCTGCACCGGTATGACCTACCACAGCTACTGTTTGCCCCGGCGTAATCTCGAAACTTACATCCTTCAAAACGGGTGTGTTCTCAATATATTCAAATGTGACATTCTCGAAGCTTATACCATCGCTTTCTGTAGATAGTGGAGCTGCCTCTACAGAGTCAACAATGGTAGACTCTGATTCAAGAATATCAGATACCCTATCCATTGCAGCTAATGATGCCTGAACCTGGGTTGCCATCATTGTCAGTGCTAATAACGGCCAAAGAAATCTGCTAATCAATATAATAGACAAAAACACTTGCCCAATAGTTAAGCTAGATGCTGTACCTGTTGCAAGAGATCCAGCAACAAAGAGCATTGCCGCTAGAGCAAACTGACCAATGGATCTTACCAACGGCTGCATTGCACTCATAAGCATCATAAAACGAAAACCGTGACGGTATGCCTTTTGATTAAGGTCCATCATTTCCTCAGCCAATTCATCCTCACGGTTGAATGCTTTTGCAATGTGGATGCCACTCAGATTCTCTGCAATTTGTCCTGATACTCTTCCATATGCTCGTTGGGAAGCGAGCATAATTCTTTGACCAACAGTACCGAATAACCATGCAATGAATGCCACACCTGGAACAATGACTAATGATGTCAAAGCAAGTAAGGGTGCAACCCACCAAAGCAGTAGAAATGCGGATACCAACATCAATACTTGACTCGTGAAGTCTATAATTACTTGTATTCCTGTTGCTAAATCAACCGTATCTGTTGTGACTCTCGAAGTTACATTGCCACTCTGCTCAGATTTGTGATATGATAAATCAGCTCGAATCAAATTATCATATACGTCGTGCTGAACATTTTGAACGAAACCAGCTTGTGCATCAGCAAGTATCCATGTATTGATGCTTGAAAATATCCAAGATATCAGCTTGAATGCTATATATAGTCCTACTAACCAAAGGATTGTGAGGTATGTAGTTTGTGTGTCAAATGCTGCATCAATGCCCCATGAAAGGATAAGAGGGTCCAATACCGCAACAATGGTCCCCATAAGTGAGAAAAGCGCACCTATTGCAACAATTCTTTTGAATTGTCCAAGGTAATTTATCATTCGCCTCAATAAAACACGAACTGGTCGACTAGGCTTTTCACGTTCTCCTGCAAGTACAGTGGGTCCTCTTCTTCCATGTAACGCCATTTTATACACCAACCTCCTTCGATGCAACGCTTGCAAGAAGTGCTTGTGCACCTGGCAACCTTTCGAATATTTTTCTATATGATTCAGATTCCCTCAGGAGGTCCTCATGACAGCCAGCTGTAACTAATTTGCCCTTTTCAACTATTATGACAAGATCCGATTCAATCAGTGTTCTAAGTCTTTGAGTCACAGTTATGCTGGTACGACCTTTCATAACTTCACGTAATGCCTTTCTAAGTAGAAATTCGGTCTTTGCATCAACAGCGCTTACTGAATCATCCAGAAGGAGTATCTTTGGATCTTGGATTATTGCTCTGGCGATTGCTAACCGTTGTCTTTGACCTCCGCTTAATGTCATTCCACGTTCGCCAATCATAGAGTCATATTGTTCTGGTAGCTCCACAATGAATTCATGAGCCTGAGCTCTCTTTGCAGCTTCTATAATTTCTTCATCCGTAGCAGTTGAACGACCAAAAGCAATGTTATCTTTCACAGACATCCTAAACAAGAAAATATCTTGTTCAACCATACCAACAGCATCTCTTACTGTTTCAGTGCATATATTTCTAAGATTCACTCCACCTACTGTGATTTCACCTTTAGAAGGATCATAGAGTCGAAGCAATAATTTCAAGATCGTACTTTTTCCACCACCCGGGCCTCCAATTAGTGCAACTCTAGACCCTGCAGGTATCCTTATGTTGAAATCTTTCAATGCATAATGATCCAATTCAGAACTATATTTGAAGCTCACATTTTTGAACTCAATGTCACCTAACCAATCAACGGATTTCGCTTCAACTTCTGGTTCACTCATTGGGTCTTCCCAGTTTAGGATATTTACTACTCTTTGTGCATTTACGTATCCTCCGCGAAGAACGAGAAGCATTCGAGGTAGCATGAAATTGAAACCCTCAAGGGAAACTAGAAGAGCAAGAATCTGAGTAAGTGTTCCAATTGTAAGAGCTCCTGCCCACACAGCGTTTGCTCCAACAAAAAATGCAACGGATATCATGCCAATCAGAATGAGAGCAGGTATGTAAAAAGCAGCTAATTTCCCTTCTCTAGCAACTGAATCGCGATATTCCTTGCTTATTTTTTCGAATTTCTCCTCTTCTACATCTTCTGCACCAAAAGCACGTACAACTTCAATTCCTGTGAATACACCTTGAGTAGCTTGTGTCAGATGCTCCATGTCTTCAGATCTTTTTCTGCGCACTGGTTCAACTGCATTTGCGTAACGATAAGCAAATATCAAGTATAGAGGTGTGCCAATTAGAATGATTGTGGTGAGTATGGGGATTGGAATTCTGAATAGTGTGACAAATCCAAGAAAGCTGGGTGTCAAGTCAATCATTGCGAGGAAAATTCCTGTTATGGCAAAAGTTGCAAACCCCCCAGCAATGTTACGTAATGCAGGATTAAGAGAGAATCGTACCCACCGGATATCTTGCATAGCAACCGAGAGTAACTTCTTGCTGTCTACCTCATCGTGAAATGTCATACTGTATTCCTGTAATCGTTCGAAGAAATCTTGTCGAGCGTCACGTTCCCATCGCAAGGTGACAACAGCCCAGACATAACCAACTACAAAATACATTCCCATGTATATTAGAGCTAATATGATAATCTCCACTACGTAGAGTGTAAACTGCGCACTCATCCCATTTATTGTGAGTTCATCAATCGCAAATCCGAGTATTAGACTCGGTATTATTAGTAGTAACTGAGAAATTATTGTAAGTATAAGAGCAAAGGAAATGACTCCCTTGTTTTTCATTAGTCCACCTAACATGTATCGTCCGGAAGTTCTTTGTACGGTATCTCCACCATTGTTTCGGCTCATCATTTAGTCTCCTTCCAAAGCATCTCGTAGTTCTTTCAAAGCCTCAATGTTCTTGTCTATAATACAGAGGAGGTTGTTCTTCTGAGTTTGATTCAAGGTATCAATCGATTCAAACAGGGTTGCTATATGTGCTTCAAGGCCTCCTGCATGAAAACGAATCTGGTCTGATGGTGTTAAGAGTTGATGCCATAATCTTGGCCCAAGATTTGCACGTTCATGCAATCGTCCCTTCTTCTTGAATGAGTGTTTGATTTTCTCATCACCTTTGTCAGTAAGACCATAGACCTTACTCCGGCCATGCTCCTCAACAATTTCGATCAATCCCGCTTCTTCCATTGATGAAAGAAGAGGATATATAGAACCAGGGCTTGGCTTCCAGGTTTTTTTGCTACGTTCATATAGAACATCCATTATTTCAGAACCAGTTTTATTTCCTTCTTCTAGAAGACGAAGAATCAAAAAGCCAAGCAGACCGCGAGGTATATGATGGGGCATCTTAATTTTCTCGCCTGTTGGATTCATATAACTCACGCTCAGTCTAATATCGAATGCGATATCGAATACGATATAAACTTAATGGCACATGCAGTTTTCAGCTGTGAAAAGACAACTTTGATAAGACCTGAAAAAAGCAAATTCCAAACCAAAGAGCGGGTGATTCATTGGGCGAAAAAGCCAAAGTTAAAGAAACAGTAAGCCTCTATTCTAAGGTATGGCAACTTCCTACATATCGTGGTATAGTACTCAGATTGGCATTGATGGTGATAGTTTCGTCATTCATCTTATCGTTGTTTAGGTTGCTAGGACCATCATCTAATGATTTCTTCGTAAGTTATGTGCATTATTTCATATTTCTGGGGACGACTGCGTCTTTAGGGAGTGGATTGCTTTTTCTGGTTGTGAGGAAAAAGGACTCGCCCCTTGATGCCCGAAGGACTCTTGGTTCAGTTCAATTTGGAACACTCCTTTGGTTTGCATTGGCATGCATTGGAGGACTCTTTGATCTTATTCTGGGAGTAACATATATTGAAGGAAAGGCTTGGCTAGTCGGATTAGCTAGTTCCTATCTTCTATCAGGTTTTCTAATCAATGGTCTTAGTGACTATCACCCGATACGTAATTTCATTGGAGCAGCAATGCCCCAGCTGGTTTGGATAGTATCTTATTTCGCTCTTCGAACCATATCACCAACACTTCCAGAGATTACTCCACTGTGGTATATTGTAATCCCAATAATTCTGATAGTAGATTCGATAGCAATATGGTGGATTTTCAGAGCAGTAAGCAAACCGTTTGAGAGAGACCTCGGTATAAACGGTCCAGATCTACTAAGAGCATTTGGATACGATTATCTCATGGAGAATCCAACACCAATGGAAAAGGTTCTGACACAAATTGGTATCAAGCAGGACATTCCCATAGAAGTGATTGCGGTTAGAGACAACAATGATTCTCTTTATGCTGCTGGTGTTGTACTACATATTCATCCAGGACCATTCAGAGATATTGGTAGCAGCGACTTGCCTTCAGCTGTGATTTCACATATTGAACAGAAACATGCCATACCCGCATTCGTGTTTCATGGCGCATGTACACATCATCAAAATCTTACAAACAAAGAGGATTTTGAAAGAATATTTCAAATAATAGATGAAGCAATTACTACTCTTGAAGCTAAAGAAATGTTAGTTGGTCCACTGTGGGAGGATAGTGGAAAATTCAAGACATGGACACTGGTTGCTGGAAAGAATGCAGTCGTTATTAGTACAACAGCACCAGCATTTACTGACGATATTGCATTAGAAGTAGGAAACAATGCAATCAGTCAAGCTAAACAACAAATTCCCGAACTAGATGTAATTGCAGTTGTTGACGCTCATAACTCAATTGATGATGATGCGGTATCAGTGATGCCCGGAGACCCCGAAGAACAAGAATACATAGAAGGGGTCTCTAGAGGACTGAATAATGCATGGAAAGAAAGTCCTAGCAGATTGAAATTAGGAATATACAGTATGCATCCAGAGAATCTAGGGATAGAAGAAGGTATAGGACCAGGTGGAATAGTAACATTAGCATTCATTAGTGATGAAAAGAAAGTCGGATTTGTGACTGTAGATGGAAATAACGTCTGTCCGGGTTTTAGAGAGAAAGTGATTGATGCACTGAAGAAAGTCGGATATGATGCCGCAGAGATCCTTACGACAGATACACATGTTGTAAACGCTGTTTCTTTGTCAAGCAGAGGATACCCGCCTGTAGGAAGTCAAAAACCACAACCAGTCATCGATTCAATTGTTGATTCTGCAAAGAGAGCTCTAAATGAAGTCAGATCAGTGACCGTTGGAATCACATCTAGAACAGTACCAGACCTTTGTACATTTGGTGAACGCGGTTTTGATACATTAACACAAAATATTGTTGAAGCTGCAGATATCGCGAAACGTATAGGACTCGCAGCAGGGGGATTAGCTTTTCTCTTCTCTATATTTCTTTCTGGATTTCTATGAGCTTCCGGAAAGAAGATATGTCTTGAATGAGGATTCACACAACTGCGGAGGTCTTACTAAATGTCAAAGAAGAAAGTTCTTCTATGTCTTACCGGTGCAAGTGGTGCAATATACGGGTTAAGGGCGCTGCGTCTCTTGAAGAAGATGGGACATGAAGTCCATCTTATAATCAGTAAATGGGGAGAGAAAACACTAGAACATGAACTTGACATGAAAGCAGAAGCCCTCAAGAAAGAAGCCGATTTCTCCTATGAAGAAGATGATTTAGCAGCAGGACCAGCTAGTGGTAGTTTCCATATTGATTCTGTATTGATAGCACCATGTTCTATGAAAACACTTGCAGGTATTGCTCAGGGATATGCAGACAATTTGGTCGCACGAGCTTCAGATTGTGCACTTAAGGAAAGACGACCATTAGTGTTATTGGTTCGAGAGACCCCGCTGAACCTTATCCATATCAGAAACATGGAAAGTGTTACTCAAGCTGGAGGTATTATATTCCCAGCTAGTCCAGCATTCTGGCATAAGCCCGAGAATGTAGACGAACTTGTTGATGGTCTACTAGATAGAATATTTACTCACCTCAAGGTAAAGGAAAATACTTCTGTAGAATGGCAAGGTCTTTAGAATTTTCTCATTTTAGATACAATGCAATTGTAAGAGTATGAGAACAATATACACATCGTATTGGTGTTCTTTTTCCTAACTCTTCTATCTGTTCAGGAAGCAAAGGAGCACCACATCGCAAGCATATCCATGAGTCCATTGTGTCCGCTAGCTCATCAATAGTTGTTGGGAGCATTGCAATATCTTCACCTAATGCCTCAACTTTCAATGATGCGTGACGACCGTGCTCGGGACCGGTAATGAGGAATACTACTGCAACTTTCTTTTGGGTATACTTTCCTTCAGCAAATCCACGTAGTGTTCCAATGAATTGGCCACCAGCAATCTTCTCTTCCTTGTCGACAATGTGGAAATTCTTTGCAGGCAATAGTTTCTCAGCTTTAGTGAAGAGAACCTGCGGATTCCAGTCTAAGGTCTGTTCTTGATGGGTTTCCGTCAAAGATCCTAGAATCATATCGAATTCTTTTGTAGATTTTTCAGAGGGTTGTAAAAGATCACATACAGAACGGATGATGTAGGGCTCAACCTGTAAGGTATGTAATTGATCCTTGAAGTCAATGTAAGAAACCGTTGCTACTACTTTTCCCTGCACACAGTCTTTTGTAGGATAGAACGTGAATTGTGGACTTCTGAATCCACCTACCTCTATTCTTGAGATTGTCTTAACGCTCTCTCCACCAAGATCCATACAATCCATTGGGTATGCTACGATACTCACAGTGACATTGGTTATCACATATTCTGTGTCATTCTGTATCTTCACTTTATAATCGAATTTACCTCCGATTATCTCACAACCTCTGAACACATGGATACCGGGACGCAGTGTATCTATAGATTTGACCTCTGGTTCAAGTTCCATTTTAGGTTCTTCTTCAATTGCTTCTTCAGGGGGTTTTGCCCTATCCTGCAGAATTTCATCATATGCTAGTTTGTAAGCTTCCGCATGGTCATGAGGGACGTCCAAAACATATTTGCCATGTAGAGAGCACAGCAATACAACTCTTGATTCACGACTGCCAGGTGTAGTATATACCAAGTCAAGAGGATTATGACATTCAGGACATTGAAACATGTTCTTGTAAACATCAACTAGTGTTTCCTTTGGTAACTTGGGTACGAAGAATCTCTTTGTTCGATGTCCATTCTTATCATCTAACTCGAACTCAATCAGACCCCGCTTTTCTTCAACATCTCTTAGATAGAGTGTACTGTTACACTTGGTACAGTTCATAGAACGAATGATTGATGGAATTCGATCCAACTTTGGTTCTTCTTCTCTGATAATATCGAATATGTCCCGTGAAACATCCCGTTTCATGACACCATGAATCGGACACACAATTCGAAATTCAGTGGCTTTTCTCCTCTTGCGAACATCAAGAATATGAGTGAGCAGACCACATTCACCGCAAGTCAGTAGACTCTTTGTTATTAGACGATTTGTAGGTTCATTCCATTTCATTTGTACAATCATATCAGGAACGGAACCACCACCAGGACATTCAGTTTTGAACTTGTAACCCATCTTATGGTCTTCGATGCTTATTATTGCCAAAGGTAATCTGCAATTAGTGGTTGTAAGCATGGCTCTGACAACTGCATCATCAGGAATCTCAGATACTGCTTCCTTAACTTGCTCCTCAAAATCTGATGGAATGTCTTTCTTTGTTATCCCGTGAGTTGGACAAACCACATGAAGACGGGTTGCCTTTCTTCTATCTTCAGAATCTGCAATATGACCAGGCAATCCACATTTATCACAATTGACCAGTCGCTGGAGTAATTTCTTCATTATTGATTCATCTAATTGACTTGGAATGTATCGTTTCGATTTGTGTCCATTTGCGCATCTTAGCTCCATTACTAACATTCCATTACGCGACTCTATCTCACTTATTGCTGAGAGCTGACCACATTCAGGACAATGAAAGGAGTCCAATATTGCTTGGGTGGGATCCACATCAGACGCGGCTATAGTAATAGGGCCAAGATATTGCGAGGGAAATTCTCTTACCTGAGGGCCATGGACCGGACAGAGAAAAATACTCTCAGCGATGCCCTCATGAATATCCGTACCAAGCTGACTCATATCCCTTCCACATTCAAGGCAGGTCAACATTCTACTAAAAACATCACCAGCTATTTCGTTCGCCTGATGTTCAGCTATCCTTCGCACTCCTTTATGGCCATTCAGACACCTAACATTTAGAGTCAAGATTTTATCTTGAATTGTAGCATGTTCAATATGTAGAGAGAGACCGCATTTAGTGCATGAAAACACATGTTCCACCAGTTTTTTCTTCTGCTATATTCTGCACAAACATTACTTATGAAACTTAATAGCAGGGATTAACTATTCAAATTGTGTTTCACGCTCTGATACATCTTCAGGCTCAACATCTATTGTTGTTTCTTCTTTCTCACGTGAGGCTTGCTTACGAATTTCCTCCAATACAGGTCCGAGCCCAACTTTTAGTGCAAAAGAAGTTCCAAAGAAAAGTAGCAGCACCCCTCCAAATACTTGTACAGCATACCCAACAAAGGGAATCCAAGAGAGATAGAGACCTATGATGTAAACAATGCTACCAATAATCATTCCAGGAATAGATGCATGTTCAGGTCTGTTTGCCGCATTAGTAGCACATGCAATAATGGTGAGTATAAAACCGGCCGTAGTAATTATGGGGCCTAATAGGGGGATATATGGACCAACCAACCAAACAAGGGCTCCAACGATAATCATGGCGATGTTTGGGTCCTTCATTAAATCGTCGAATATATTCACATCTGTTGATTTTGACATGGTTTCAACCGAGATAGTTGATTCCTTTCGATACTTATGAATGGGAGTATATCGCAATAGTTGATATTCACGTCTCACCGAGACCATCTACACTTTCTAGGAGCGCGTCTGCGTATTTTTTCAAACGAGAACGGTATCCACGTGTGGTATAGACACGTATACTCTTCAAATCACGACCAAAACTACGGGCAATGCCGCTTAGTTCCTCAATTCGCCAGAATTCATATCCTCTTGAACCTCGCTCAAATAGCACCAAATCATCCAGAGAATGTTTACCAGGATAATAACTCACTGAGTGTCTATTGGGATAATCAATATACACATTGGAAGGATCAATTCCAGCATCTTCTGCGATTTCAGATTCTAGGTTGAAAAGACCATCTGGCGTCCTGAGTTTGTCAAGGAAAGACTTGTCCCCTATAGATCGTTCACTCACTCGCTTTATGAGAATACGCTTCCTATAGTCCATGAAAAGACGATTTGCGTTCTTCATCGAATCAGATGCATCGGGTTCTATGTGCATCAGAGTATCATGAAGAGTCAGGTCATCATATATCAAATAATCATCCAGTTTCTCTGAGGGTAGAGGAATGAGTTCTGAACCAATCTCATCTAAAATTCTTAATAGCATGAGTTCAGTGGCTCTTACTGTTTTATGATAATAGAGTGCATCAAACATGTTCAGAGATGCAGAGAGATATGAATCAAGGGTGAACAATGCATTCCTATCAAAAGCCATCTTATTCTTGGCGATTCTTGTAGAACTGAATAGACGCCTAAATTCTAGTTGTGCGTATTCAACTCCAGCAAAATATGAGTCTCTCTCAAGGTTGTCCACATGCTCAGGATTTATGGGGGTAGTTGTCAGGTCAACACGAATACCTTTGATTGGTGTTCCCTTTTCTACTAAGTCACTGACTTCTGACATGGAGTATTCACTATCATTGATAATATCAGATAGTTCTGAATGATCTAGAAGAATTGTTGCAACTGTTTTCCTATCAAACCCTCTAGTTGTAAGGTATTCTGACATAACATTGCTAAAGGGACCATATTGAGCCAATAGGAGAATTGATGCTAATCGAGCCTTTTCGACCTCTTCGAGGCTACCACCCAAGTACTCGATAAAAATCCTAGTCACATGAAGAATTCCAAGCGCTCTTCCCATAAGTGATGTTTCGACACCAGGATACACATAATGTGCACCTGCCGGATATCTAATGTTACGAATCCTTTGCATCATTCGTAAATCTACAATCTTCTGCTCCAAATTCGTCAGGTCTATGTAGCCATGTAATGGATCTTTTATCTGAAGTGTAAAGGGCATATCTTGAAGAGGCATCGGTACATTCTTCTAAGACGATTACCCTTTTTACTGTTAGCAATATCGATTTTTGTTGATAGCATAAATCCGTAGATTAAATTGTAATTAAAAACAAGGAGAATATATGAAGAAAGAGGCCTTAGTTGGATTCATCATAGTCATTATACTGGTTATTCCAAATCATTCATTCCAGGCGCCAGATTCTATTGTTACTCGGAGTGAAACAACTCTACCAGTAACCAATCTCATCTATGGTCAGGATATATCTTCAGAAATATTTGACGAGGTGTCACTGAACAATTATCAAAGTCTGATTAGAAAACTGACAGAGAATGGATCGAGATGGACAACCTACCAACCATCATTCAGTGATGCCAATATTAAGGCGAGAGAATGGATAACAGATTATTTGGAAACCGTATCTGAGGGAAAAATAGATGTCACTATTTTTGGAAATTACAGATCGGTGATTGGTAAGCTACCTGGATATATTGGAGATAATGCACCAATACTCATGGTAGGAGGTCATTATGATAGCGTGCGGAATGCCCCAGGTGCAAATGATGATGCATCAGGAGTCGCAACTGTTCTTGAGTTGGCACGAGTGATGTCCTCTTACCATTGGCCCCTTGACATTTATTTCTGTGCATGGAATAGCGAAGAACTGGGATTACTTGGTAGTGGAGAATATGCAGAATATCTGCGGATTAGAAATGTTGACATCTTGGCATATTACAACGTAGATATGCTCCTTGTAGCCGATCCAGAAGCTGAGAACGACGAAAAGATATGGACTGTTCATAATGCTGCTACAATTCGTTACGCTGAGTTAACAAGAGCCATGAGTTGCAATCATGGTCACGATTACATAACACCGTTGAGTAGTAGTGCATTTGGAAATGGATGGAAACGTTCTGATCAATGGTCTTTCATCAACGAAGGCTATGAGAATGTAATGTATATGGCAGAATCGGGATGGGGAATTGATACTGCATATCACCAACCGACAGATACCTGGGACAATGAACTCTACAATTACAATATTGCTGCAGAGGGAGTTGCAGCCATTGGTGCTAGTATGGCTTTGACAATGGCAAGACAGCAGGGATTGCCCGTGAAGAGTGAAGTTGAAGGTATAATATATCCTGACATGGAAAAGAAACTCTACATACCATCTACAACTAATTCATTATTGAAAGTGAAACTGAGTTGGGAGGGTGGACCTATTGAAGCGACGCTCTATTCTCCAAGTAGTGAGGTTCTAGATTCCTATCATAGTGATGAAGAAATCGGAGATGATGTATCCATACTCTTCACTGAAACTGAAATGTCAGGGCTTTTTAGGTTAAAATTTTCAAGTTCTAGCAGCGAGCGAATCAACTTCACATCATTGATGTTCTATGAAACAGACTTTGATAGAAATGGAATCAAGGACAGTGAAGAGTTTTGGGTTGACCCGAGTCTGTTCTTAGAGGATTCAGATGAGGACGGTTTATCTGATGGGCTTGAAAGAATAATAGGAACCTTTAGCAATTCTAGTGATTCTGACAATGACGCTTTGCCAGACCTCTGGGAATATCAATATGGAACAAATCCCACAGAGGACGATTCTTCGCAGGACTATGACTTTGATCGTCTATCAAATAGTGAAGAATTTGAATATGGAACACATCCGCTTGTAAGAGATTCGGACTCAGATGGAATACCTGATGGATGGGAATCGTTGAACCAAACAGACCCACTTGTTTCCGACGAAAATGATGATCCAGACATGGACGGAATATCGAATCTTAATGAATATCGTAATGGAACATATCCTTTCACGAATGATACCGATGAAGACATGATTGATGACCTTAGTGAAATTCTTCTTGGTTTAAATCCAAGGGTAAATGATTCACTACTCGATTTTGATAATGACACTCTATCAAATTATGAGGAATATAAACTCGGGACGAATATATTCAATGCAGATTCCGATGGAGACCAATTACCAGATGATTGGGAGGTGCTCTATGGAACAGATCCTTTGGTTAATGATTCGTTGGATGATTTAGACGGTGATGGGTACTCTAACTATTTGGAATATGAACTCGGACTCCATCCGGGAATCCCCTCATATCATCCAGTTTTTGTAGGATCAATTGGAATTTTAATTGCCGTTTCGATTACAATATTTTTCTTGGAGATCAAGAGAAAAAGAAATCCGTATCAGTAACCATGCATCGAAGTATGTAATAATATGTTGTTCCAATCAAAGATGGCCTTGGTGCAAATGAAGACGTGTCTGGAGTAATTGTAACCTTTGAACTAGCAAGGGTGATGTCGGATTATTTGCGACCTTTGAGCATTGGATTTACGGGACAAAAAATCCCACTCATGAAATCCTAAATGTATTGAGAAACAAAAAGAAAGACAGAGGTCATGTCAATAGACATGACCAGATAATACTATGTTACAATAGTGCTAAGTGAACGTTCTAATTAGAACATCCCATCGATGTTGTACATAGTCCTGTAATTCCTGGATTTTCTTCTCATCCTTTTTTGGTCTAAAGAGGTGTGAGAATCGACCCTGTAGTTTTAGGAACTCTTCGATGGGTTTTCGCTTCTCTGGATCCTGATAGCGCTTACTAACACTACCAAGTTCAAATGTATCACCTACACGTTGCCATTGAATCCAGTAGCCAGTTTCCACGGCGAGTTTTCCAACTTCCACGCCTTTCTCAACAGGATAGTTCCATGCTTGAGGGCATGGTAGGAAGATATGAATGAACTTTGGACCCTCTATCTCCTTTGCTTTCCTGAATTTATCATAGAGGTCTCTCGGATACGCAGTGTTCGCTGTTGCTTGGTAAGCTGGTTCATGAGCTGCAACAATCAGATCGAGCATCTTCTCTGGTTCAGTCTTCCCATACCAAGTAGTTGTTGTCTTAGCATGAAGGGGAGTAGCTCCAGACCTCTGTGTTCCAGTATTACTGTATACTTGGTTATTATAACAGACATAGAGCAAATCAGTACGCCTCTCGAAAGCGCCACTCAATGCTTGAATTCCAATATCGAAAGTACCACCGTCTCCAGCCCAGACCATAACGGTTGTAGTGTCTTTCCCTTTCGCTTTCAATGCAGCTTTGACACCAGAAGCAGTCGCGGCAGCAGCTGGGAAAGCCGTGTTCAATACAGGTACAGCTAGCCCAGTCTTTGGCCAGAGTGATTGGACAACACTAGTACAGCATGCAGGAACAACTTGAATCACATCACCCTCTAATGCCTTGTGAGCATGTCGAAGAGCGACCATGTCCTGACATCCAGCACATGCAGCGTTACCTTTGAGTACGTATTCCTTTAGTGGCATATCTTTAGTCGCTACCATTCTTCTCACTCCATCAAATTGTACCAGATCTCTTCAGGACCCATATCCCCATTCTCGACTGCTTTGTAAGTATCAAGAAGCATTCCTTTCACATCAGACACTGTGACGTCTCTACCGCCGAGACCACTGATATAGCTCTTTACCATTGGATGATGTTTTGAGCTGTATAAAGCAGATCGGATATCGATTGCCATATGACCGCCATATCCATATGAGGCACCTCGGTCTAATGTTGTGAATGCTTTTACTTTGCCACCAAGTTCACGGATTTTATCTATAGGGAATGGACGAACCATTCGCATCCGGGCATTCCCAACTTTGTATCCCTCTTCCCGGAGTTCATCGATTGCATCCTTGGCTTCAGCAGCCACAGAACCTTGAGATGTGAATATCACTTCAGCATCATCACATTTGTAACAGTCAATAGGGCCACCAAAATACTTGCCAAAGAGTTTCTTGTAGTCTTTCTCAACTTCCTCGTAGACCTTCAATGCATTACGATTTCCTTCATGCATTCCATATCGGAATTCTTGATAGTATTCTGGAAACACGATATTTCCATGACTCACGGGGTTTTTGGGGTCCATAACCCAGTGTGGAGGTTTGTAAGCTGGTAGAAATCGATCCACTTCTTCAGGTTCGAGATAGTCAAAGGTTGAAACTGTATGGCTAAGTACGAACCCGTCAGCATTCACCATGACCGGCATCAAGACCCGTTCATCTTCAGCTAGTTTGAATGATTGGATGATAGTGTGATAGAATTCATCTACGCTTGAGATGTAGAATTGAATCCAGCCAGTATCTCGCTTGCTCATTGAATCATCGTGAGTGACATGAATGTTCCAACTGGGAGATACTGAACGATTGATGTTAGCTAAAACAATAGGATGTCTTGCTGCAGCAGCCCAATGTAATGCCTCATCCATCAGAAGCAGTCCGTTTGACGAAGTTGCAGTGAATGCTCTCGCTCCGGTAGAGCTCGCACCAATGCATGCAAACATGGCTGAGTGCTCTGATTCTACACGAATGAATTGCCCCTTATAGACACCCTCTTCATTCAGCAAAGCGATCTGTTCAGGGACTGTTGTTGCAGGAGTAATTGGGTAAGCGGCTACAACTTCAACTCGCGCAGATACCACCGACCTGGCGGCTGCATAGTTAGCAGACATTAGCTTTGTCTTCATTATGCCTCCTCCTCGACTTTTGCTTGTCCTGTCCTCACCATCTCAATGCATTTGCGGGGGCAGACTTGGGCACAAATCCCGCAGCCCTTGCAATAATCATAATCAATGTGAGGGGTTCCATCTTCGTCCAAAGTAATAGTAGCCTCTGGGCAGTGAAGCCAACACGTCCGACATCTGCTGCAATTCTCCAGGTCTATGACTGGATCAAAAGTACGCCAACTACCAGTCTTACCGGTAGAACCGACAGACGGTTTGGAGTATGATGTCTTGGGCATGTCAGCCCTGCAATCGGGCTCTGTATCGACCTCGTTGACCACAAATAGCACGTCCATGGGAGCCTTTACAATTTAGAAAGCTTAATGCCCACAACTTAAGCATTATGATGTAGGGTCATTCCTAAGAATAATACTGAGAGCTGATGTCTGTGCAGTTTAGTGTGGCTTTGCTTCAAATGGTATGTTATGAAGGTGACAGGAAAAAAAACTATGGTCTCGCAAGACTGATGTTGGAACGCTATTCTTCGGACTCAGAAGTAGATTTCATCATACTCCCAGAACTCTTCGACATTGGATTCAATAAACAAGACTTCAAGAGAGAGGGACCTGGAGTACTAGGGCCAACAAGTGAATTTGTTGAAGCACTTGCTGAAGAACACAGTGCATATGTCATCACTACTGGTATTGAAGCAGCTGATGATATGTACTACAACACACTGGTTATGGCAAATCCAGAAGGAAAGACTATTGCAACCTATAGGAAGATACATCCCTTTCAAGAGGAGAAGGATGTCTTCAAACCGGGAGAAGGTCTTGTGCTTGTGGATATTGGGCGAATAAAGGTTGGACTGCAAATATGCTATGACATTAGGTTTCCCGAGGTCTCTAGAAGCCTCGCTCTAGCAGGTGCAGAGCTTCTCGTAGTACCAGCATCTTTCCCAGACCCAAGATCAGCCCATTGGAACATTCTGTTACAAGCACGAGCAATTGAAAACCAGCTCTATGTAGCGGCAACGAATCGTGTTGGATTTGGTTTTGATAGTAAAACATACTTCGGACATGCTCAAATGATTGATCCATGGGGAATGGTGTTGACAAGACCAAATACTGAAGAACGGGTTGTTAAACAAAGTGGAGATACTCACATGATCAAGACAGTGAGGGAAAAGATCACCTGCTACTCAGACCGACAGCCCACCAGATACGGCGAACCGAAAGTCATCAAAGCATGAATGATAGCACAAGCATTAAGTGAGAGCAAAATCTTTGTTTCATAGACGGAGAAGGAATCAATGAGTGATGATTCGGAAAAAATCAAGCAATTTGTAAAGGACTGGTTTTCTAATGAAGGAACAAAAGTGGAGACCATAACCAATCCAAAAGCTGAGTTTCTATTCAAAGTGAAGTTCATGAGATTCTTCTTTACCGTCGTTAAACCTAATGAACAGAACTTCGTACAGTTTGAGTCACAGGTAGCAATCTCTCCTCAGCATTTGAAAGCCCTTAACGCTGAGAAGATGCGGGACTTCCAGATGCAGCTTTTACGTTACGGATTCGAAACAAGTATCAATGTTGGTTTTATTCAACCACGTCCTGGCCAGCAGGGACCAAAACCGCAAGGACCGGGATTTGTTGTGTCAGACAGAATCTATGATGACGGACTGACAAATGACAGGGTCTGGCAGGTCATGAGACGTGTTCATTCTGGAGTAGATATGGCGATTGCAATCTTGAATGATATCACTGGACTGGGCGGAACTAAGCCTCCTGAGACTGAAGACACAACTCCATCCTATTACACGTAAAATAGCATTTCGCTGTTTGTGAGTATTAGTACGGATTCATCTCTTTGACTTGAGTGGAACATCATCATTTTTCGAACAGATGAATTCTAGATACCTATATATCACGTAAATCCCTTCGCATATATTGTTCCTAGCATGAATAAGACATAATAGTCGCCACCCAGTATTTCTGTATTGGGACCAGCTGGAAGCGTAAATACCGAGGAATATACATGAGAAGGGCCCTTGTACCGCTCATAGCGATTTTACTACTAGTCATAATGCCAGCATCAACTAGTCCAGTAGATGTCAGAGATTCGGAAACAACCATTAAAGCCTCAGAATTTTTGGAAGTACAATCTAATAACATGGCGATTGTATCTTCTGCTGATGGTACTGGAAACGATTTTACAGCTACTCAGTTTATGTCAAG
>CAZSWP010000007.1:0-100090 GCA_964610875.1 uncultured archaeon | reverse complement strand
CCCTACTCTAAATTATTAACTATAGTTATATGATTGTTTCAATCTTGATAAAGCTATGGGTTAAATCATTTAGTGGAATTGTAAACCTAGTTCATCCAATGAAGAGATCGCTTTCCTTCTCTTCTTCAGCTTCATGCATCATTTTTAGAAGCTCCGTAAAAGCATCTTGAATATTATACCCGGTCTTAGCAGATGTTTCAACAAATACTGCAGGAACTTCGAGCTTCTCTATGAAGTGCTTGGTGAAGTTCTCACCTTCTTCGGTTGTGACAATCTCATCCTTTGGTTTCCCTTCTCGAAGATCGGTCTTATTTCCAATAATAATTGTAGGTGGGAGAGGCCCCATATTCCTGTACGCTTCCACCAACCATTTTGAGGCATTATCAAAAGATTCTCTATCTATAACAGAGTATACAAGCATGATACCATTACACCCATGGTAGTAATGTCCACGGACCTGAGCGAATGACGGCTGACCTGCCAAGTCCCAAATAATAAATTTTACAACCTTCTTATCGAATATTACCCGCTTTGTAGCCAGGTCTACTCCAATTGTTGCAATGTGACCTTCAATGAATTCATCTCCAAGGTAGTTCCGGCGAATCGAAGTCTTTCCAACTGCACCGTCACCTATGAGTACGGCTTTCATGACTATGCTGCCATCGTCTTGATCCTTCATTCTCTCTCATCCAAAAGTTATATTTCCAACAATTTATGTATTGTCAAATAATTGTATTTTCCCTCATTACAACCGTAAGCTTTGATAGATAATTCACTAAATAAGCCTAGTGGATGGTTTTTCTGCTTTAAGCACTTTGATTGCGGATTCAAAACTAGCTTCTATATCTTCTCGGTCCCATTTCTCAGGCACTCCGTCTACACTTGCTCGCTGAAGCATTTGGGCTTGCCTTGATAATGTATCTCGCTGCTCCTGTGTACGAATATGTGGTGCTATTGCAATGATTGCTTCAAGAAGTCGGATGGTAATAGCAACATCAGAGTAAGCATGCTGCCGGATTTGATTGAATGAAGTTTCCAATATACCTGAAAATGTGAGAGCTTCAGTCACTAGTCGGAGTTTGCCTTCATTATCATAATGATATCCTGACGGAATACTACGCTGAACAAGATCAGAAAGTCCTGAAGCGAGCTGATCAATACAAGCCATTGCAGTGAAGGGATCGTTGATACCAGGTGAGAGAGCTCGTACAGCTATCTCGACAAGCTGGTTCACTATAAACTCTACATCATTAATTCGCAGTCTTTGATTCCCAATAATAAATGCCCTTTTTGCTTCTTTCGAGATTTCATCAAGTTCAGAATTTCCTAACCAAATTTCCAACAGAGGGCCTTCCTTCGTGATGAAATCACCGGGTTTATTGAGTGTATGTAGGACAAGATTGTTCTCTTCCCCGATAGACACAAGTGTATCTACATCTATAGATTGTAAATAACCACCAACATCTGAAACAATGATGACCGAAGATTCATCCTCCAGTAGAATTGGTATATCTTCTTTGCTTCTCAGTTCTTTGGCATAGATAGAATAATCGATACTCTCAGAGAATAGACGTTTAATTGCATGCTCTAGTTCACGTCCTACTTCTGCAATGACGTGGTCTGCTTGCAATAGGACAGTTACATGATGGAAGAAGTAAACAAGGATTACGACACTGCATACCGCTAGTAATATTGCAACAAATAATGAAAAGTTTGGGATGAATATTTTCACTGGTGTACTAGTGATACTACGAAGGATGAAGAGGCAGTAAGTGTAAGTTGAAATGAAAGTTCCCAATACAACCTGATTTCCTCGGTCTCGGAGAAAATTACTTAGTAATCTTGGACCAAGTTGACTTGATGCTTGAACAAGTGCCACAATTGTTATCGAAAATATTACCCCGGTTATTCCAATCATTGCACCTGAAACAATTGAGAGAAATGCATATGCGCCGTCTGCATCAGCAACATCAATCCAACCCAAGTAATCTTCGAGTCTGAATGGAGATGTTTCATCTATTGTAATTGTAACAAAAGAGAGGATTATGGACCCAGTGACCATTATTGCTGGAATAAACCAGTATGACGCTCTTAGCTTTTCTGAATACACTGAAAATCTTGACCACATTGTGCCTTCTTCCAAATGTATGTTCTCTATAATGGACAGATATCAATAATATCGATGGCATTTGATTCTATCGTCTTATATTTAGAGTAGGTGAGCACATGTGTAATGTCTAATATTCTGATTTCACCTCATTACTAGCGTAGGTTTTGAATGGATAGATAACCACATAATCTTCCAAAAATGTACTGGACTTCAAGCAGTGCTCTAAGAAGGAATCTATAGAAAAAAAATGAAGAAGATGGAGGGCTACTGAAGTGTAGCCCTGTTTTATGATATCAGATATCTTGGTCTTTTGTGTACAAAATACTTTGTGTGCTCAAGATATCTTCCCACTCAACTACGAAACTCTCTGTCCAGCTAGGAAGAGATGGTTGTTCACCGTTGTCAAGCATTTCTTGCCATGCTTCGTCCGTCAATCGGTCATTCATAGGCCAAGTGAATTCATAATATGACATCACTCCACCCTGTGTCAGAACTACTTGACCATTCACATAGACTGCAACCAGAATCACAGATGGTCTGCCAACTGCTTCCTCAAGGATTTGTCCTGTGTTAGTATCCGTATGTACATCAGCAATGACAGCCATATCATCATCTGCGTCAGAAGTTAGAAAGTCATCCGTGGGCATTTTGACTATTCCATCCAATATCGCCCCGGTATCTTCGATGAGTTCAAAATCTGTCGTATTCAATGCAAAACCTTCCAGCTCCTTGATCGATATTGTTTGAAGATTGACAAGGAGGGATTTTAGCCGAGAGAGTTTTTCATTAATCATAGATGAAAGAATGTTTCTCGAATCCAATCCTGAAAGCATCATTTGACACAGTGATGCAAGTCGGGCATAGAGCTCAGGAACTGGTTCGACATAACCTTTTGGAAGTATTTCAGGTTCTGCAGCAGCATAATCAACAGTGTAGGATTGTTTCGCATAAAGAATTGTATCGTGACGTAATTCAGTCCAAGATGCTAAAGCTGTCGATAGCTGTTTGTCAACCCATGCTTCACTCTGCATGAAGAAGGGATAGTTATCACCCGGATCGAATAGAAGTGGGAGGAGAGAGTATAACCATAGAAAATAGAGATTGCGTGTCCATTCACTTTCTGTCATATTCCCTATTTCGTTCTGAAGCACTTTCATTTGAGAAACATAATTCAGGTATTGTTTCTCCTCATCAAGTAGTTCCCACGCACGTTCTGAACCAAAAGCAGACATCACATCTAATCCAAATGGCATTATTCGAGGATTATCCATAGTTCCAACATTCTTGTAAACGAGTTGTCCAAGAATATAGCTGTCTGGTATGAATCTCTGACCCATGAAACGTAATCCCATAGTTTCAGTGAGATTGTATTCATCTAAGAGGGGATGTCCAAGAATCATTGGTTCACGTAATGTGAGTGCTGAATCAATGAATTGCTCAAGTAAATAATCATTGTTGAGATATTCGAGATCTACATCAGGCCCATAAATTTCATCGATTAATTCAAGGTACTCCTCTGGCGTCAAATCATCTGCAGCACCTACGAAGAATACTGTTGGTTCGTAGATAGCATCCCAGACAACTAATCCGGAAGGGGAACTAGATATGCCTGAAACTGGTTCCTTTAGGGCCAGTGAAATTAGAATTGCTTGAGCAGTATTGTTCATTCCTAACTCATTGGATTGTGGAGGAGGTATTGGTTGTAACCTAAATGAAACTCTCCCGTACCACATTATAGCCATGAAGAAACTACTGAGGCGTTCACTTCTTGTATAATGCCCACGGGGAACAAATTGAGTGAAGTCTTCTCTGTAGTTCATAAACCATTCATCAGTTATCACATCATGTGCTTCAATTAGTTGAAGAACATTATCAACCTCTACTGCAACCTCAGCTGGGTATTCAGAAGGAATAGTTGTTTCATTGTCAATCAGAG
Source organism: uncultured archaeon (assembly GCA_964610875.1). Lineage (GTDB taxonomy): Archaea > Asgardarchaeota > Thorarchaeia > Thorarchaeales > Thorarchaeaceae > CAZSWP01. The sequence goes on along the minus strand of CAZSWP010000007.1, from coordinate 96,044 downwards.
ATACTGCAACACTGAAAAAGATGAGATTTCTCAGTGCAGCATCCTTCCATCTTCCATCAAGTGCATTTTGATATTGAATAAATGAATAATCCTGTAAAGATTCCGTTAGATTGCCAAGAAGATCCCAAAACGAATAGACTTCTACTTCCCGCAATGCAAGATCATATAGAACGTGATACGCATGAAGCACTGCATCTGAAGATACAAAACTGGGAATATCGTTGTCTTCATTATACTCGAGAATTTCATGAATCTGTTCATAGTCCTTTTGTGGAATAACTACAAATCCATTCTGATAGATAGATTCCTTTACACCAGCAGGTAACGAAGGAAACTGAGCAATGTTGGCAATATTGGATAATCCAGAATATACCGAATATTCCGGTGCATTCAAAGAATATGGTTCCTCGTATGGAACAAAATCTGCAAAATCTCCGGACACTGTGTGATTGATAGTGAATATTGGAAGATTAGCACCACCAGCAGGAACAACGGGTGGAATGAAAGCTCCTCCAAAAAAACCGATTGTCGCAACTAGACTAACAGCCATAATTGCGGAGATGATACCTCCCGCCATCATTTTCCGTTTAGTCGTGGTATCAATAGCCCTAACAATTACTAAAATCATGAATATATGTATGAGAATATCCTACTTAGTACCATGGAATAGAACAGCGTGTACGGAAAATAGAACAGTAGAAAAATAGTTATGCTTGAAACAGATGAAATACTCTAGTGACAAAGTATTAAACTCAAATTATAGTTAGATGAAGTGAAAGCGCCATCTAAGGGAGGTTTAGTGGAAATTTCAATCGAGTCAGAGTTAAGAGGAAATACTCTTCGTGTATATTGGTATATGCTGACACAGGGAGAATCGGTTGGCGTACGTGAAGTCCAACGTGCACTTGACATGTCAAGCCCATCTGTGGCAAGTCATCATCTGTCTAAATTAATCAACATGGATTTAGTTGAACAACTTTCTGACAACACTTACAATGTAAAACAAGTTGTGAAGGTTGGAATTCTTAGAAACTTCATAGAATTCCGTGGGATGTTTCTTCCTCGATATACTTTCGTTGCAATGTTTTTTACATCTTACATAATTGCATATTTCATATATGTGTACTATTTCCTCCAAATCTTTTCGACAGATACATTGCTTTAGTTGTAGGAATTGTAGGTGCATTATTTGGGATATGGGAAAGCATTCGTTTATGGAAACTTAAACTAAAATAGGTCTATTCTCCGTCACTGAATCATTGGAACAATTCCTTGTATGATTTCTGGGATTTTTTGGGTACAACTTTTCCAATCTCAATGCTATCACACTCATGAAAAGCAGCGAAATCATCTACACCTCGTTTGAATCTGATTTTACCCTCACCGGTTTTCAATGACTCAGATTCCAAGTACAGCGCTTTTATTTCTAACAATTTCTTATCTCTATGAACTTTCGCATCCAACCTTCCAGCAAACTTGATTCCATCTAGAATTGGGAGTATGAAGTATCCAAATTTGCGATTTTTCTTTGGAGTGTAGCATTCAATAGAATAATCAAAATCCCAAAGCCATTTTGGATAGTGGCGTTCTCTAAGAACATTATCAAAGGGTGTAAGAAGCTTCACTGGTTCAGATTCAATGTCTGCGAAGTCACTCATTATCAGGTCTGCATGCTCTTTATGAATATAGAAATCACCCTTAACTCCTTCAATTGAAATAGGAACACATATTCTATCTTGGAGTTCTTCTAGATCATCAATTATTCGTGACTTTTTACTCTTCCAGATATTTCTATAGGGCATACGACCCAGGTATGTTTTGAAATCACGGTAATCAGCTATTCCAAGAGACCTAAGAGTAGTATCAATGACATATTCTGAAATCTCATCAGTAGAGAGTGGTTCGCTATTGACGCTTGCAGGAAGGACTCTTTCTGTGAGGTCATAATACTTCTGGAACCCCTTACGATACGAAACCATCAGTCGTCCAATCGTCATGAGATATTCTAATGCACGCTTCTCACTCTTCCAATCCCACCATCCTTCACGATTGTTCTGTTTCTCTCCCAACTGTGCGCTTGCAGTTGCCCCATTCTTTTTTACATGACCATATACTTGTTCCACAATATCCTTATTCTCCAGGCCCCATTTCACATACCATCCAGTTCTGCGCACACTCATCTGTGTCATTATCCAAGCATAAAACTGGAAGCTCTCCATTGGCATCAGACACATTGCATGTGACCAGTATTCGAAAAACTTACCATCTTTTTCCAATTCCCAGACTTGACCCTCGCTATAATTCGGAAAGCGATTGAAAACTATCAGATTGTGACTTCGCGACACTACCGATATCGTGTCAATCTGAATATTGTGAATACGCTTAGCAACTGAAACAATGTCCTTCGGTGAATGATCTGTTCTTAGTCCCTGAACATCTAAGACTAACTTCTGAGCTTGTTCCTTTGAAGCCTCAATCATAAAACACATACTATCAATCCAATATATAGTAAATTATCTCAGCAATTGTGAGAGTTCTGATAGGAGTTCTGATATTTGGCAACAAGTCCATATGTGCTGAGAACTTTGATGTGATTTGATAAGATATAATACAGCATTATATGAAAGATAATTGTAGACATTTTGCTACTGGAACCAGCTGAGGACTGTTATTCGTATGGTTGAAAAAAGCTCTGTTGAAGATACGATAGAGAAATTGGAGAAACATCTCAAAAAGACTCGTTACGAAACTGCAAAACTATTGGAAGCAGCTAGTGCTGTACTTACTATCCACAATTTTCATGATTCAGCCAGAGCTGTCTTTGATATAGCAAAGGAACTTACTGGAGCTTCATCAGGATATGTGGCACTTCTTTCAGAGGACGGAAGTGAAAATGAAGTCTTATTCTTAGATGCAGGAGGTCTACCTTGTAACGTGGATGAGAATTTGCCTATGCCAATAAGGGGTTTGAGAGAGGTAGCCTATAGAGAGAATCGGGTTGTATATGATAATGACTTCATGAAATCAGAATGGGTTAATTTCATGCCAAAAGGGCATGTAGAGATGACCAATGTTTTGTTTGGACCTTTAGTTATTGCTGGTAAGGCTGAAGGTTTGATAGGGCTTGCGAACAAGCCCGATGACTTTACTGATGAAGATTCAAAAATTATGATGGCTCTAGCCAATCTAGTGGCAATAGGACTACGAAGGAACAATGTTGAAGGACAACTAAGAGAGATTCAAAGAGATTTGTTGGAAAAAACAACAGAGCTTGACATATACACCTCACTCCTGCGACATGACATATTGAATGACCTTCAGATAATTTTTGGAGAAGTAGATATAATCAAGTCCGTATCTTTAGAAAATAAAGCGATTGAAGAATCAGCATTATCAATCCTCAGTGCATCTGATAGAATCAAAAGACTACTTACCCTATTCCAAATATCAAAGATCCAACACCGCGATGAATTGATGCATACTCTAAAACTCATTTCAGATGAGGTAACAAAAATCCATCCACATATCGCAATTAAAATTCATGATGAAACCAATGGCACTACTACAAAAACGCACGGACGTTCATTAATCCCATTTGTTTTTAGCAACCTCGTGAGAAATACAGTCCAACATGCTGGAGAGAGTTCAAGGATCGAAATTTTCGTCAGAATTGTTGGAGATAACATAGAAGTCGATTTTGTCGATGATGGCCCTGGCTTGAAACCAAGAGTCAAAGAAGTACTCTTCCAACGCGGTTCGACAACCAAAGGAGAAGGTGGACTTGGCCTCTATCTCTGCAAGAAAATTCTTGAGGTATATGGTGGCAACATCGATCTTCTTGAAAGAGAGAAATATGATAAGGGAGCCGCATTTCGAATCCACTTGCCTTTATATGAAATGGAAGACATTCCAAAGGGGCATTAGTGACAGCTATAGATAGGAGTAACAGTAATAGCATAGCTATCAATAAAGAATCAGAATCATATTGTCCATTATCAAAGGATGGTGTTTCTCCTGGCAGATATGAAATTCCAACAAGTAGACGAATACATCTTTGGTCCAATGAACACATTCGTATATTTGGATGAAGATGAGTTGATGTTCACAGGAAGAAACCAAGTACAAAAAAAATTGTTGGATTATCTAGAAAAGAAACCAATTGATTACAACGATAGATTCCGAGTCGAATGGAGTCTAGAGGATTCACAAGAATTCAAGGGGTCAAAAGGGGTATTTTCTCCACCAGGAAAAGAAACGTCTTTCATTGTTGCTTCAATAGTAGGAGTTGACTCTACAGAAACAGCAATACCAATTGAAGGGTTTTTGCCATCATGCCCAATAGACGGACCCCTAAGATTCGAGAGTGTTCGTTTCTATTTCTATGGAAGTGGTGTTGGGACATGTAGTGTGCATATTACGTTTAAGAAAAATGATGGTCTTACAATTCTGGATTTGGAGAACCTTTCTGAACAAGTCAACACCTCATTCAAAGAATGCTTTGAAGAGATCGGATTCGAAATCACAAAAGCCTATGTGAAAGCTGTAGAAAAATTAAATATTCCACACCACGGATTCGCATTCCTTCCTGATATTGAAGAAATAGATAGATCTACCCATATGATTCCATATACTCACAGAATCTACCACGTAGAAGATAGTTCGCTATTCAATCTACCCAACCCAGGTGAACCATTCCAATTCCTATTAACTCCATCAAGAAAAATGGATGTAGAAGACCTCTCAATCTATGATAATCGCTATGTCTATTTTGGGTGGGGCCATTCAGTCATTTTCACATCAGGGCATGAGGATGGATATTCTCAGACAGCGCGCCCAGTCTATGATTATGTGCGTCTCGTAGAGATAGCACAATCACAATGGCAATTCCTAGATGTCTTAGCAGATATTGTCACTTATTCCATCAGTTCCTTTGAACGACATTACAAACGAATGGGCATGTCAGAACTCCAAGAAGCAATTGAAGAAATCCGTATTTTTGAGAACGGAATAAACAGAATACTCTCAGACTATCGAGGTGTCAAGATAACTTTTGATACAGAAAAACGGATTTTATTAAATGAATTACATGAGCGATGGTTAACCAACAATCTCTTGGATAATCTGAGAGGTCATATTGAGAGAGTCACAGACCTCATGGATCAATTATACCAACGTCAGAAGGAACAAAGAGAGGAAGCTCTCAATACAATTGCACTTCTCTTTACGATTGTTGGCATAATTGAAGTCATTGCATTGATAATTGATTTAACACAACCTATCATTACATTGACGCCTTTTGCACAAATTACCTTAGTAGGAATAGGAACTGTTGCAGTGAGTCTATTGATCATGTTGTATCTTCGATTAGCTGGAAGAGGGTGATTATTCGATTGAACCTGAATCAAGGCGTAGTCATTATTGAAGCAGATGGCAAGATAGATGACTTGAACGGATATGGGACACCAATATTTCGAAGGCTAAGGGAGATGGGAATAGGTGCGAAAATAATCCCATTAGAGAATAATGCAGACATACTAAAACAACTACCACCAAGACCATTAATTTTCTCAGGGGGAATGACCGAAGTAACTGCTGATGTGGACTGGATTATTCAGGCAAAGGAAATTATTCAGGATATCATAAAACAAAATCAGAGGGGAGATGGTCCAAAGTATCCAATGTTTGGTATATGTTTTGGTGCTCAATTGATAGCTGAGGCATATTCTCCTGGAAGTGTATCTTTTTTAGAGGACCCAGAAATTGGAGTAAGTAGAATTGAGCTTTCTCATCAACATGAACTATTCAAAGGATTCAAGAATTCGTTTGATGCATATTCTTTCCACTATAATCAAATCTGGTCAGAAGACCTCCACCCTATCTCCATTTCATATCATAAGGGACACCGTTTTCTACAATCTTTTGAAATTCCAGATGCTATGACTTATGGTGTACAATTTCATCCCGAATTCAAGTATGAAGAAATCATTATGCTTTTCCGATTCTACAAGAAACTGATTGCGGAACTGGGATTTAATATACAACCTGTAATTGAATCATTGCCAGAACTCTCAAATAATTGGACAATATTGGAGAATTTTCTACGATATACCACCTAATTTGATTCAAATATACAATATCATTTCAAATATCAAGTACTCTCGATTATCCTAATCTATAGATAATATGATTCTCAATAATCTATGAAACTCAAAATTGGTTGAGAGCCATTATATCCTTCACATGAAATAGCTGGAAGTGAACAATGAGTGACCAATGATACAGAATCTAAATTTCATCGAACTGTATTAGATAATATTCCAACTCTTGTTATTGCATCAGATATTGATGGAATTATTCAATTTACTAACAGGCAAGCATTTGGTCATGATAGAGAGGAACTAGTTGGTAAGAGTATATACGATTTCATGCCTGATGAGTTTACTGAAGATTTCATGGAAAACATTTCTTCTGTGATTAAGAATCACAGTGTAGGGCAATTCATTTTTTCAGAGGAATCACCTAAACATGGCAAAGAATGGATTCGATTGAGGATTGGTCCGGTTGTTTCCGATGATAGAGTTGTTGCATTGATTTTTACATCAAAGAATATCACTGAACAATATATTGCTGAAAAAAGATTGAGTGAAAATGAAGCTAAACTGAGAGCACTATTGAATGAATCTCCAGAGGGAATAATGCTTGTTGATGAACATGGCACGATAATCGAATGGAATCAATCACAGAGCGATATATTTGGTATTTCGAGAGAAGACGCAATTGGACAGAAAGCATGGGATATTCAATATTCTCTAACTCCGCCAGATAAACAGACACCGGAACAGTATGCAAAACTGAAGGACACTATGAAGAGATATTTTGAAATTGGAGAAGCATCTTGGCTAAGGAGAGTATTGGAATCAAAATTCATCAGTAAAGATGGTATTAAGGGCATAATACAACAATATTCAGCTCCAATCATTACATCAAAGGGTTACCTTCTCTGTTCATTTATCCATGACATAACAGAGAAGCGTAGGAAGGAGTTATTACACGAACAAACCCAGAAACGCTATAGAGCACTTTTCGAACAGAATAATGATGCAGTGTTTATCATCGATTTGGAAGGCAACTACCTCGATGTAAACTATCGTGCGGCAGAAATGTTAGGATATGGAGTACCAGAGCTAATTGGTATGTCATATAGAGATGTTGTAACTGAAATAGAGCAAGACGATTCAATTGAACGACTTAAGACAATAAATGAAGAAATCATGTTTCCTCTATATGAGAAAACATTTCGAAGAAAAGATGGCAAGGAAATAAGAGTTGAGATAAACAGCTCACTAGTCAGGGATGAGCACGGAAATCCAATCCATATCCAGAGTATAGTGAGAGATATTACTGAGAGAAAGAAAGCTGAAGAAGAAATAAAGAAATCAGAGAGAAGATATCGAGAAGTGACTGAAAATTCCCTTCAGGGCATCCAAATAATGCAAGGTAATCGAATAGTATATGCAAATCCTGCTTTTGCAAAGATAATGGGTATAAGTAGAGAGAAAATATACACTCTCACTCCAGATCAAAGATGGGAGTTAATTCACGAAGCTGATAGGGAATCTATGAAAGATAGATATCGAAAATATACGGAAACTGATAACCTTGTTAAGAAAAGTAGATTCAGGATAGTACAACCCAGTGGAGAAGTTAGATGGGTCGAAGGTACTGTAGATATTATTGACTTTGATGGAAAACCCGCCATGCAGAGAACGGTTATTGACATTACTGAACAAGTTAAAGCTGAAACTCAACTAAGAGATGAAAGAGATAAACTGCAGAAATATCTTAGTCTTGCAGGAACAGTGTTTCTGACTCTAAATACGGAAGGCAATATTGCACTGCTTAACCCAAAAGGTTGTGATGTTCTTGGTGTTTCAGCTGAAGACGCCATCGGAGAGAGCTGGTTCGAATTTATTCCACATCAACATCGAGATGATGTAAAATTGGTCTTTGATAGACTCATGAACGGTGAAATAACAAATTTAGAAAACAAGGAGCGACCTGTACTAAGATCTGATGGAAAACAGCGGATAATCTCTTGGCACACAACAGTATTACGTTCTGATGATGATGAAATTATCGGAATCCTCAGTTCAGGAGAAGATATTACCGAAAAGAAAACAGCAGCAGAACAGCTGGAAGCCGCTCATAAGATGGCAACTCTCTACATGGATATCATGGGTCATGATATCAGGAATTATCTACAAGCAATGCAAATAAGTTCTGATTTACTTAATGATACAGTGCACTCAGAAAAGGCACAACATCTCACTCAACAGATTACAGAATCAATCGGTCGTTGTGATAGACTGATAAAAACTATTTCGACAACAGCAGATTTACTTTCAACATCGCTGTCAGAATTCTACCTCTGTAAATCAATAACAATGTGTATTGATGAATTCCAAAAAACTAACGAGAATATCGAGGTAGCACTAGACTGTAGCACAAGTGAAGCAAGAGTCTACGCAGACAAATACCTAGTCACTGCAATAATGAATCTGTTACGTAATGCTCAGCAGTTTGCCTCAAAAAGCAGACCAAAAATTTGGATTAAATTAAAAGAGGAGTATAACGGATATACAATAACAATTGCAGATAATGGCTCAGGCATCTCAGATAGGAAGAAGAAATCACTCTTTGATGTAGAAAGAAGATTTGGAGGTGTCGGGCTTCATCAAGCAAAACAGATTGTGGAGAAATATGGTGGAAGCATTCAGGTAGAAGATAGAATTGAAAATAAGCCATCAGCTGGGGCGATGTTCAAACTCTGGTTCCCAAAATTGTAAGACCGGCTTTTCTTTGTGCAAATGCTTTCTTAACTATATCAAAGTATTCATAAAGAATGGTGCTTACTATATAGTTGATGAGAGATGACAACAATAGGATATTTTGAAGGGACAGACCCCCTTCTATTAGCCGAATTTGCAGCGAAAGGATATTGTACAATGCCACTTGCAAATGAATGGGATGGACATGGAAAGATAGCATCTCATTTGGAACCTGGCGATGTTGACCTAGTAATTGCATACCTTCACAAACTATTACCACCTAGACAATACCCGAAAGAAGACAAGTCCGAAGTAATGAGCATTGATAAACATCGCGGAATGAAACCATTTGATCTTCTATACCCAGCGAAAGCGTACAACATCCCAGTAATCGTCGTGATACCCAAAGGTTCTGAAGAAAAAGCAAAAGAAATTCTGGAAGATGCGAAAGAATTCGTGACTTTGGTCACTCCAGAAGACATTCACAAGAAATCCTTCGAGATATTAAAATAGAATTTCGACTTCTTGACATTGATGTATGATTCCCTCATGCAATCACATTAGCAGAATCAAACTAGACAATTGGTAGATTACTAGTTGGACTAAGAGAACTCTATACTCTTAGTCTTTATTTTTATCCATATTGAACAACATTTTTCGAAACATTCTACTAACTGGCATTCTACTAACTGGGGATTATTGGCAATTATCGAGTGTGGTTAAAGCATGAGTGTTGAGTTACCGGAGATTACAATCCTATCAGAGTAACTTAGAAATGTTCTCCTAGAAAAGAAGATAGCAAGACATGAAATACGGAATTATGAGAAGCTAAGAAAATCAGGTTTCTTCAACCCTGAAAACAGCAACTAAATATTCTTGGAAATGCAGGATATCAAGAGATAGCACTTCTAGCCGGGCTTCATCCTAAGCGAAAAACTGCGGAACTTGATACTAAAGAGAGAAAAGCATTATTCTCAGCAATAAAGAAACTGGTTCATGATCGTATACAGAATGGCAGAAAAGAGGAATTCCTAGGTCTCTATGGTTTTAGTGGAAAACATAAAACGTATGTTGGTAGACATCATCAAGATGGTCCTTGTGTGAAATTAGGAACGAAGATCGAGAGTATACAATATGCAGGAAACCCCACATATTTCTGTTCCGAATGTCAAAAATGAGATTGGCCATAAAACACACCTCACTGACAATTTTATAGAGATATTCATTCTCTTCTACAAGTGCAAAGTTCATTCTCAGGTATAGTAACTATCATCTGTATTTCTTGAACTTGAAGCCATTGGGAATTAAAATGTGAAAACAGTCAGTTCATCTTTGGCAATATAACCATAAAACATGTACCTTCATGAGGTTTTCCTGGAATTCTATCATGAACGGATATACCACCATTGTATTTGGTTGCAATCTGTTTGGTTTGATGTAACCCCACACCTCCGAAGCGTCTAGATAAGGTAAACAGTTCTGTTTTTTCCTTATCAGTCAGACCAGTCCCATTATCAGAAATTGAAAGCGTGTAAAAATCGTTTAATTCCTCTAAGACAATCCAGACAAATCTATCACTTCTAGGATTGTGTTTTATTGCATTATCAAGTAAAGTATCAATCATGACAGTAAGGTATCTGTCAGCCATTATAAGAGCACTAGAAACTTCATTCTTAAAGAAAATATTCACATCTAAGAAAGTATTTCTATATCTATCAATAGAATCTTCAAGAGAGGATATGAGGTCCTGTGACGAAAGAGGTTCTGTCATCAAATCCCTTGTCACACGCACCTTACTAACAATCTGAGAACAGTTTTCTGCAGCTTGTGTTATTATCTTAATTTTCTCCAATTCGACAGGATTTTCGATGTCAAGTTGTAAAAGGGCTAATCCATTCATAATTGCTTGTAATTGGTTACTAATGTCATGACTCAGAATGTCCAAGTATAGGAGAGCAGTTTCCTTTGCAGATTCTGCCGTTTTCCTACTGAGAATGCTCTCTGTAACGTTTCGAATGACAAGAATACCTTTCTTCTTTCCATCACTGACCACCAGTGATGAATTGATTGCACCAAAGATTCGTTGTCCATCTTTTTTCAGGAACTCGTAAGTGATCGTTGGAACCGTAGCACCACTGAAGAGTTTCACGAAATCTTCTCTTGCTTGTTTTATATATTCCGGAGCTATTACGTCCAAATCGTTGAAATCATTGCCAGTTATTTCTTCTGGAGAATAACCCAAAAGAGTTTTCACGGAGGGAGAAATCGTTTCAATTACCATATCGCTATCAATAGATAAGATAACATCTGAGGCGTGTTCGAATGTTAGTCGATAACGTTCTTGACTCTCATATAGTGCTTCTTCTGCAAGTGTTCTATCTGTAATGTCATGAACCGTTCCAATCATTCGTACAGGTTGACCTGTATCATCAAAGAAGACTTCACCCTCCTCATGAACAAAGATCACTTTTCCGTCTGGTCGGAGAATTCTATGATCTAGGCTGTAATCGTTGCCGTTAAGAGCTTCTTGAACAGCAATTTCTACCGCGTTTCTATCATCAGGATGTACACATTTCAGGAATGTTCTATAGGTTTTAGGTGATTCGTCTTTGGTTAGACCAAAGAGCCTGTAAACCTCATCAGACCACTCTTCTTTATTAGAAACAATATCCCATTCCCAACTGCCAATGCGAGCTATACGTTGAGCTTCTGCAAGTATTGATTTGCTCTTTTTGAGTTGTCTTTCAATCATCCGTTTTTCTGTTACATCTCTTTTAATGGCCACATAGAACTCAGGTTTCCCATCATAATCTTTTATAACAGTCGCAGACATGTCAATAATTAATTTGTTCCCTTCCTTTGTAATAGATTCGACCTCACCATAATAGTAACCATTCTTTTGGAGTAAATCTAGAATTTCATTGAAGGTATCTTTGCCTAAGTGAATAGAAGGTGTATGCTTTTTTAGCTCTCCAATTGAGTATCCAATCAACTCTTCGTGAGCCTTATTTTGCTCGACATAAAATCCATCCAAGTTAATAATCCCTACAGCATCCTTAGAAGACATTACTATCTCACGGTATAGAATAAGTTTCATTTCTGATTCGATTTCAGGTCGAATGTCATAAAATATTCCTAATACATTCAATCCATTACCTGACGGTAATGAGAAAGGAATTAGTTGGTATTTGAAGAAAGTTTCTTTCCCCCATTTTGTGACATATCTCATCTCATTACTGATAGTCACATTCCGTTCAATGCAAGTTATGAGATCTTTCGACAAGCCAGCTTGCTTTAAAGGTTGAAATGACAAAAGATTGATTGCTCTTGTTGCTTCTTCAGATGGTGAACCAAGAAGTTTCACACCAAACTCATTGATTAGTTCAATTTTCCCATTGCGAGCACAGACTAAAACTCCAACAGGTACATTTTTGAAAAGAATGTCAAATAGCGATTTAACTATACGCTCTTGTGATAAGATATGATTGGATGTTTCTGACACTCCATTATAGTCTGTCACGTACTGCAAAACCTATCAAATTGATCCTCAAAAAATAATAGATTTCTAAGTTTATTACTCTTCTCAATTATTATTCTAGAATCAAGCATACGTGTTAATGGATGATACTCAATATGAGGACACTCTTTTTGTGAGAGGGTTGCATATTGCATTTCTCAAAATGATAAGATGAAAAAAAGGAGTTATGTTCAATTGAAGAGTCCAAATAAAATGTAATACTATATAATAGAAAGGATTCAATATGCAGAAGACCCATCCGCTTCTATCAAAATGTCAGAAGGACATCCCCAAATTAGAATGATTTGATTGATGAATCTGGCAGAGGATTGAGTCCTACTTACAACTAGATAAGCTCCCAAGATGAAGCAGTACTTACTCCACCACCACCACAGAGTGTTGCCATGCCTTTCTTGAAACCTCTTTTCTTGAGAGCATGGAGTAAGGTCACTACTATCCTCGCACCAGTTGCGCCAACAGGATGACCCAACCCAATTCCAGACCCATTCACATTTGTCCGATCACGTTCAAATCCTAAAGATTTCAGTCCCTTTTCCACTGCAAGATATTGGCTGGCAAAAGCTTCATTCAACTCCACTAGGTCCCAATCTTTAAAAGACTCACCGGTTCTCTCTATCAACTGTTTCACTGCAGGGATAGGAGATTCGCCCATGAGATGAGGTTCACTACAAGCCATACCATAACCAATCAATTTCGCTATTGGTTTTATTCCAAGCTCGTCTGCTTTCTTTCTGGACATAATGAGCATTGCCGCAGCCCCATCATTGATACCACTTGAGTTTCCAGCTGTAACAGTTCCATCCTTTTTGAATGCAGGTCTAAGTTTTGATAGTGCATCCATTGTAAGACCTGGGCGGAAATGTTCATCTTTTTCAACAGTAATAGACTCACCTTTTCTTCCTGGAACCACGATAGGAATTATCTCTTCTTTGAAGTCACCTTCATTTGTTGCGCGTTCAGCGTTGTTATGCGAACGTAATGCCACCTCGTCTTGTTCCTCTCTAGTGAAACCATGTTTGTCAACCAAGAACTCTGCGGTTTCGCCCATTATGTAATGCTTACCAGTTTCAGGATGCGGATAGAAATGGCTTCCTGCATGAAGTCCTGTTGTTAGCATGTCAGTGAGCTTACTATCAAACAGTCTCAGCCCCCATCTTGCATCCTCGTTACAATAAGGGACATTGGACATTGATTCAACACCACCAGCAAGAACTACATCAGTGAAGCCAGTTTCAATCTGGAGTGCACCACTGATTATGGATTCCATAGCAGATGTACAGACTCTGTTTATCGTAACAGCAGGCACCCTCCAAGGGATTCCTGCAAGTAACATAGATACTCGTGCCACATTGAGGGCTTTAGGAGGTTCCAGACAATTACCAAAACGAACATCACCAATGAGTGCCGGATCTACTCCAGCACGTTCTATTGCAGCTTTCATGACTTGAGCTGCAAGTTCTGGTGCCTGAAGATGTTTCAATGAACCACCAAATGTTCCAATGGGACTTCTGACTAGTGATACTGCAACTATCTCTTTCATAATGCCATTGGATAGTAAAGCCGCTATAAATTATCTTGGAAATTTTCAGCTTTTGCCCAATATCGCAAAGACAGCAATAGTGGTTTCAGGGTTTTCTCACAGGCCATGGGATGTATGGGAGATTAGGTGTCAGTATTTTCGTTTTACTAGAATTCTATTAAACATCTCTTCAGAGCCCTTCAATTCAATACTAGCGCCTGTCCAATCTTCAAAATCAACACCATAACTAATCTCAAAATCCTCCATGAAACGACGAAGCAATGCTCTTGCTTCGTAAGTATCTTGATCTACGAGTAGTGCAAATGTAAGATTCTCACCAGGTTCTAGAATGACTGCAATATCTTGGTGTACTATAGATTGTAGATTGCCCCTAGAGTCTCTTGTAAGTTCACTTGTGAAAGTTGATACTGCGGAGATAACTCCAGAAATGAGAGCAGTATCTCCGGAGAGACGTTCATCAACAATCTTTGAAAAAACATCCAAACCAGATTGTGTATGTATCACCAAACATCCCATAATACTGAACGGTATTTCTTTAGATAAGCCGGATGGAATTGTTATTCGTCTCGCGGGACCCTTAAATCTCTGAGCTATTGTATCAAGCCCTTCATCAACACCTAGTTGAGAGAGTCGGGTTTCAACACGTTCCTTCATGCTAGATAAATCAGCGCTGTTGCACAGACCCAAAGCTTGGGAAAGGAGTTGTTTCGCAACATCAATCTCATCATAAGCAATCTCAATCTCTGATTTTAGCAACGCAATCTCAACAAGCAGAGATTGGAAATTCTGTTCTCTAGCTATTTGTTCAACACGTGCTAAAGCCAACTCAGCGTCCGATAAATGATTTTGATTTCCATCCTTTGAAAATTGGTTGATATTAGCTTCAGCTATACGAACGAGAGATTTCACAATAGTATTGAAATCACTATTTCTTTCACTGATTAACAGAGCTCTGCGGAAGCTCAGGATTGCAAAGTCATAATCCTCAAGGTCCCTATAGAGAAGTCCCCTATGAAAATAGTATGATCCTAGCTGGAATTCAGAGCTAATTCTGAATGTGATTTCACCACCAGTTTCTAAGAATTCAAAAGCTTCTTCGTATTTTGCTTTCAACATTAGTGCTCTAGCTGAATCAAAGTACACTTGAGGGTGTTCTGCGCGCATTCTTCGGGATGATGAAACAGCTTTTCGCGAGTATTCAAGTGCGTTATCAGCATCTCCAACACTTGCATAAAGTCTTGACATGCTTGAGAGGACTTCTGGATGTTCAAGCCCAACAGATTCCTTGATTGCAATACTCTCAAGATAGGAATCGCGTGCTTTGTCAAATTCACCAAGATAAGCATAGACTTCTGCAAGATGGTCTAAAACAAATGATTCACCGATACGATGATCCATTTTCTGGTATATCTCCTGAACCTCCTCCAGAATTGATAGCTCTCGTCTAATATCATATCCAGCTAGTGCACTTCTTAGACCAAATAATGCCTCTGCAGTGGTGAGAAGATCATCACATTTTCTTGCAATAACCAGTGTCTTACCATAGAATTCAACAACATTCTCGGTTTTGCCTGTATTGTGGAGAGCCCAACCTTTAGCAGTATAAACGAAGGAACTAAGACAGCAAAGATCCTCATCTTCTTCAAGTAGCTGTTCAGCTTGCTTAGTAATTTCAAGCATATCCTCATAACTCGTAACAGAAACGAGTCGATAGAATGATGCTTTCAAATCAAGCATATCCATGGTCAACCAGTTCTCAGGGTATGTGGAAAGCACAAGATTGGTAGATTCTAGAAAATCATTCTGAGCTTTACTCTCTCCTCTCAATGCTCTAGCAAAAAGAATGAGTGGACGTATCTTGTCTGCATGTGCATGTTTATCCGCAAGTAAATCTATGAGATGATAATTTCTGAGTCTAACAGCATGATTCGCCGCCATATATGCTAGCATTATCGATGTTTCTCTTTCAACAACAAGTTGACAAAGACGTTCCACAAACTCACCATAACTCTTAGATGTATCAAGAATTGACATCATCACATTTTGATCATCTTGCTCGATGAAGGGAAAGTATTTTGTTATTGTCCCAGATCCTTTCACTTTATCCACCATTTCGTTCAATTGTACTAGCTTTAACTATTGGAGTTTCATCTATGTTAGAAAACTTGATTCTCTGAAAGGCCACAGAAAATGTGTTCTCACCAGTTCTTTCATCACGGAAGTAACTCATGAGCCCACCATACCGAGTGACCAATTGCTTTACAATGAAAAGGCGTAATCCCATACTTGTTGTACTCGGAACAAATTCACCAAAGAGAGAGGCTCTTACATCTGAAGGCAATGGTGGGCCATTATCAACAACGGTAACAGTTGCTATTGCATCCACCAAGTTAACATGGACACTTACAAATGGTTCTTCAGATTTATTGAATTCGCAACGATTGTAAATCAAATTTGTAATTGCCTGATGAAGTAGTTCATCAGCGAATACAAAAATTTGAGAACCAAGAGGTTCAAATTTCAGTTCCATATGAGAAACATCAGCTTTTGATGCGACTACATCAAATGCGTTACCAACAATCCTATTCATATCAATCTCTTTGAACTCTGACCTCTCTTTCGCTTTTATTTGAGTAAGTTGATTCACTAAACGGACAATATCAGTCGCCTTGTCAGTAAGTTCCGTTGCAGTTCGATGCATATGTGTTGTGGGATCATCAAATGCAACCATCCTTGGAAGGAGTTCAAGATAGGTGGCAATTCCCTGTAATGTGTTGCCAACATCATGGCCCCACATGAAGAGATAGAATTCGATTTCCCTTTTTGACATCTCAAGTTCCTTTGTGCGATTCTCAACCATTTCAGTAAGTGCACGATGAGGTTCAACGATAGAAATAGCTATCAAGACTAATGCGAATAATGCCACCCCAGCCACTGCAGAGTTAATTGATAGCAGTTCTATTGATTGATATACCGAGGTTTGAAAAGTTCTTAGAAATAGAAAGGATAGAATCAGAGAAGAAGAAAGCAAGCGTGCAGTCTGCATTATGGTTTTCCTGTCTTTCCATCTAACGAGGGCACAAATTATTGATACAATTAGCAAACCTGCCAACCCTGCTGAAATGATATAGCTTAAACTAACTAGAACACCCTGGCTAAAACTAAGCATAACAACTTGGTATTCACTCAATGTTACAACGATAGTAAGTAGAGGAAAGAAAGCACCAAAAATGAGTAATGTTAATCGATTTACTCTTGTTGAAAGTTGCTTTTCATCCAAAATTGTACCGAGAAAAAGCGCCACAGTTAAGAGACCTGCTCCAATAAACAGGATGGTGTCACTCTTAATCACTGATACTTCTACAAATCTAACAAATGGAGAGTTTACGTGTGTGATCATTGATAAAAACGCATCAATACTTAGATTCAAAATTGCCATAGAAAGTATAAGATCAGCATATTGTCCTTCTTGCAGGAAGAAGATGAATGAATATGTGCATACTATTACACTAAATGCAGTTAGCATTGTTATTGAAATGGAAAGATATGCTGTGAAGGTGTGTGGATTCAATTTCTCCAATGGAAACCCAAATATCACTGCCCATGCGATGTAAAGGATAATCAATCCATAGACAATAAACAACGCGTGTTCAATACTCTGTTGAGTTAAGCGTTCCTGCATTGTTTTTTCAGTATCCTCAAATCTGACACTTGCGGCTGAGAACTTTTTATTAATAGAATGAATGGATATGTAGCATTTGAAAGCATTCTAAAAATATGAAACATATGCATGCAACTGCTGTCATTACATCATAAGCAGACGTGTTAATAGAAGTGTTTCAACAGTAATAGATAGGTTTAGCTTGGTTCAACAAAACTAGCACCCCCCGGCTGGTTCCGATGGACTCAACTTTTGTTGGAACTAAGAACCTCACGAAGGTCCCACCATAGATAATCAGTACTTGAATCCAACCAACAATAATTGGACCTTCGTGGATTCCCTTTTTTATCAAAACAAGAATTTGGATACACCGCATAGATAGAAACAAATGTAATGCCGAAATCTTAGAGGTTGAGTGTCATGGTTGAGTTCGTGTTCGGGGATTTAACATTTCTAGACGTAATAATGGCATCACTAACAGCCATAATTGGAGGCATCATCCTAGCGATAGCGTACATAATGGCATCAAAAGGAATCCCCAACTGGAAACCGAGAAAACTTGTCCATATCAGTATGGGGACTATCATTGGTTTCACTGCAATGAGATACTCGAACCTGAGTGGGCCTGCACTCGCTGCTGGTGTGTTCATAACAATTCTTGTATATGCCTGGGCGCACAAACCGGATTTGATCTCTGAATTACTGATCGCGGGAAGTAGAGAAGAAGAAACACGACTAAACACTTTTGCATCTGGATTCATGGGAATGATATCATTTATGATTCCTTTCTTGATATTCATGGTTCAGCCCTCGATATTTCTTGCATCAATCCTTGCAGTCGCATGGGCTGATGCAGCAGGAGAAGTATTTGGAAGATCGTTTGGTGGAACAATTACTAATAAGAGATTCCGCAAGAAATCTATAGAAGGTTCAATTGGAGTATTCATTTTCTCTATTCTAGCTATCCTTATCTCACTGACATATTACTGGGGAGATGTTTGTCCTCTCTGTGTTTTTCCCGAGATTGTTCTTATAGCACTGGTAATTGTCAGCACCGAACTTTTTAGTACCGGTTGGACTGACAATTTTCTAATACCACTAACAACAGCAATTCTAATGTGGATTCTTATCTTTCCAACAATGCCATTATTTGTTTTCTAATTACTTATTTCCATTCAATCATTCTCTGAATTCCAGATTCTCCTAACTCACAGACGAGTTTCAATTCAGCAAGAATAGAAGTCCATGCAACATCATAACCTATGACATCCTCAGGTTCTCTGAAACCAAAGTGATGAAGACTTACAAGAGTATTACCTTCTACATCCTCAAAACGGATGTTGATTTTGGTTTCGAACTCATCCCCGTAAACCCATGTGAATTCTATTTCTTCATCCTGTTTTAGTTTATGGAATATCAAAGGACCTTTACCTTCAGCCCACCATGTGTACAGACCTGCATATTGCTTATGAACTTGAGGTTTTTCAGCACGTACAAAATGTTTTAGCTTCTCAGGATTGGTCCATACGTCGAATACTAAAATGCGAGGTGCTTTGATTAGAATACTGACTCTCACTTCCTCTGGGTCGTAACGAGTGGTTCGAAGGGGATGATAGTTAGTATAATTGAATCTTAAAGCGGGTTCACTTAGTTCAACAACAGATTTGAAATTAGCCATCAGGATGTTCCAATGATCAGCCAGGCATAGCTGTTTTGCGGCTTCTGGAATCGCGCCATGTTTTACATCCATTAGTGTTCCTGTTGGAATTGGAACAAAGCGCAATACAAACAATGTGTCAACGCCCAAGATACCCCAACTGAATAGAATTGCGCGAGGTTCACGGTACTTCTTGAGGTGCCAACGATTCTCAATTTCAGAGTTTGTAGGAGCATTTTCACCTGAGAATCTTACTACACCTCCTTCAGACATATCAGCACTAATCTCATTTCCTAACCACTGTGTCATGATGACAGGATCTAGAAACTCCTCCCAGACCTCATCAATCGGTTTGGATATCCTTACCGATAAATGTATGACGGGCATCACATCTTCCCTTGGCTCTGCTACCATGGCCTCCAGCCTCAAAGATTATCGTTACAACCTTCCCTTAAGTGGATAGTGTTGACGAACTGATTGAGCTATTTTGCTAGAAAAAGAAATGATGAGGGTCTTGAAACCCTCCAATCTGTGTTATTTCATTTCTTGGAAGATAGGCCATCTTCTCCATAGATATGCAAAGATTAACTGCAACCAGAGCATCACAATGATGAATGCTGTGGGCGAATTAATCAATGGATTTGTAGACAGAAATAGAAGAGGCGATATTATATAGTATCCCCAGAAGTATGCAATAGCAAGCAATACTATCAAGACTAAACGAACCAAGAAGTTCATTCCTTGTGAGTAACCTTTTGGCCAATTATCCATCATCAATGATACATCGATGACTCCGACAATCAACCAATCCGCTAATGCAATATTCATGTATCCTATTCCAAGTATCGGATCGCCAGTGAAGCCTAAGGCAATAACTACTGGTAACGCCAAGAATGTCACAATGTATCCACCAACAATTAGGAATAAGTAACCTAAGGCGGTACACAATAAATGCAAGAATCCCTATGTAGGGTTGCTTTCCTGCTTTATTCCATGGCCAGTATTCGAATGTCATTAGAGTAAGTAATGAGAAGAATATCGTCCACTGTGTCCAAACTCTGGTAATTCTCGATCACACTATTGAATCCAATGAAAAAGTACCTGAATTCCTGCAAAAAGATTCTATGCCGTAGTACATTGAAAAAACCATTATATTTACTCCCTATGACATTATTGGGTGGATAAAACAACCACGATGCAATAATTGTGAGAGAAACGCGTTGAGTGATAGAGATACACATGTCGAAAATCAGCATCTCTATCGCGAGATATTCAATAACTCTACAAATGCAATTTTCATTTTGGATAAAGAGGGCATTTTCATTGAACAGAATAACGCTAGCCGAGAAATGCTTGGTTTTCCTGACGATGAGATCATTGGTAAATATGTGTCCTTTCTTTTCGATGATTCGACATTAGAGTTTCTAATCCGTACACTGGATTCAGATGGCATATATCAAGGAGAAGTAAAAATTCGATCTAAAAACGGACTGGAATTCTATACCGAGCTCTCAGCCTTTGTCATATATGATGACAATAAGATTTCTTGTTATGTAGGAGTGCTTCGTGATATAACAGAGAGAGTCAGGTCAGAAGCTGTTGTAAGAGAGAGTGAAGAAAAATTACGTAGAACCTTCGAGGGCATTCCAGACCCAGCATATATACTCGAAAGTCGAGATGATGGCTCCATATATGTTCTGAATGCTAACAGAACGATATATTCGATGACATCTGGCGGAATTAACAAATCAATCGGTCGCACTGTTGAAGATGTATTCTCATCAGCTCCAGAAATAGTTGAAATGGCTCATGAGGTACTAAAAAGCGGAAACATAAGTAGAAGAATAGTAAAATTTGGTGGACAAGGGAAGCATCATGAGCTTTGGGTTGAATGCACTCTGACTAAGACTGCAGATAATCTAATTCTTCTTGTTACAGAAGATATTACCGAGAAGAAAAAAGCACATGAAGCGCTGGAAAGAAGCGAACGTGATAAATCTATCATTCTTGACAATATTGGAGAACACATTAACTTCTACAAGGACACAGGAATGGAGATTGTCTGGACAAATAGTGCAGCAGCCGATTCTCTGGGAATGGATCCTCAACAGATCGTGGGTCTTCACTGTTATGAATTATGGCATTCAAGGGATGAACCGTGTGATGGTTGTCCTATCATTAAAGCAGCCAAGAGTGGGAAGAATGAAGTCAATGAAATAACGACTCCAGATGGTCGAGTGTGGCTAATCAGAGGAAATCCCATACATGATGATTTTGGAAATCTTATTGGTTTGGTTGAGGTGACCCGAGAGATTACCGATGAAAAGATTGCACAGATTGCACTAGAAAATTCAGAGAAACTATATAGAGAAACCCTTGACTCAATGGTTGATGCTATACAACTGATTGATAGAGAAATGAACATTGTTCTTCAGAATAAACCACTAGTTGATTGGATGAACGAATTAGGTTTTGATAGCAGCATAGTTGGTAAGCACGTAAAGGATGCATTCCCATTTCTATCTGACAAATCTGTTGTCGAATATCAGCAAGTATTTGCCGAAGGAAAACCGATGGTTGTTATTGAATCTAATGAATTAATGGGAGCAAAAGTAATCACTGAAGTTAGGAAGATACCGATTATTAGGAATCAACAAACGGAGCAGATTATTACCATAATACGCAATATTACTGAGAGATATGAAACTGAATTAGCATTGAGAGAGAGTGAAGAGGACTATCGTCTTCTTTACGAGAATCTCCCTGATGCTCTCTTCAAAACGGCTGCTGATGGAAAAATAACAATGGCTAGTGAAAAAGCTTCAGACCTCTTTGGTTATTCCATAGAAGAATTAGTTGGTATGAATTTCATCAATCTTGTACATCCGGATGAAAGAAAGAGAATAGCTAGAGATTTTGAAACAGGTTTTTCAGTCTATGATCCTATAAGTATTGACATACTAGGTTTAAGGAAGGAAGGTTCTACTAGACATTTACATATCACAAACACCCTATTGAGGGATGAATTCGGTCACCCTGTTGGATATCAATCACTTATTAGAGATGTGAGTGAGAAAGAGAGAGCAATTGAAGGACTAAGAGAAGAAGAAGAAAAGTATCGAAGTCTGTTTAATTTCTCACCGGTAGGGATTGGCGTAACAGATTTGGATGGAAAAATCTTGGATGGAAATCAGCATCTCTGCGAATTACTAGGATACCAACTTGAAGAACTAAAACAGCTAACTGCTGCGGATACATATGTAAATCCAGAAGAACGACTAATGCATATGGAAACCATAGAAAGAGAAGGTCGATTGAGAAACAGACGAGTAACACTTCAGAGAAAGAATGGGTCACAATTGGAAGTGCTCCTCAATATTGACAAGGTCCAGTATGGCGATAACGAGGTTCATCTCTCAACTCTTAGGGATATCACAGAACTACATAACACTCGACTAGCACTTGTTGAAGAGAGAGCTCGAGCTGAATTCTTTACAGACCTCATGGCTCATGATCTGAATAATATCCATCAAGGAATTCTTGTAAGTCTCGAACTCATTCTTAGAGAAACAAGAATTATTCCAAATACCAGACAAATGACAGAAGCCGCACTTAGTCAAGTCATTAAGGCAATAGATTTGATTGCTAACGTTAGAAAATTATCTAGGATTGAGAAGAGAGAATCTGAACTGCAACGATTCAGCTTATATGATGCAATTTCACAATCAATTTGGCTGGCAGAACGTGCGTTCCCAAGTAAAAAAGTAAGAGTACAATTTGGTTTTGAAAAGGAACATTTCGATATTCTGGCTGACGAGTTCATAATTGAGTTATTCTATAATCTCATTCACAATGCAATCAAATACGACACAAAAGAAATTGTAGAGATTAGGATTGATGTCCAAGATTCAGGAAAACCAGACTTTCTCACGGTCACAATTGAAGATACGGGACCAGGTATTCCGGATGAACGAAAGCGTGAAATTTTCACTCGTTTAGAGAAGGGAAGAACAACAGGATCAGGAATTGGACTGACGCTGGTCAGAAGAATAGTAAGACACTATGATGGTGCAGTTTGGGTTGAAGATAGAGTTCCAAACGACCATAATAAAGGCGCTAAATTTTGTGTCAGTATTCCCAAGGCTGAGAAAAATCTACAATAATTCTCACTAGATAGAAACTATTTAGTTGATGAAATTTTCTTATCAATTTGTATACACGTTCCTTTGATTAATTTCGCGTTTCCCTTGATGCTATCCTAATATTGAAGGGAACCATTATCGCACCGAGTATTCCGGTTGCAAAGAAAAAGTCAAAGAACTCGAAACAACTCTTTGCGTACACACCTACTCAATCATCCTTCTCATTCCCATTCGCTCTCAAGAGATTAACCAGTTTATTTGCCCGTTCATATATATTTTGGTATGAATATCTAACACCAGTAGTGTTATCAAGAAAAGCCTCTCGTTCGGGAGTCAGCCGAGCTCTTCGTGCTGATAAGTTTCCAATCCAAATTCAATCGTCAGAATATCTCATCTACTAGTCCTTGAACTAATAATGAATGCGTATGGCAAATGAATATCTTGTGGTTTGTATAATGAAACAGAAGCGCTCCCCAAAAAGATGAATAGGACCTATGTGATAGGAACGCACATAATAATGTCGTCATCGAGGTATCAATAATGGATAATGAAGACGGAATTAAACAATCAAGGAAAAACGGTGGTGACGACGTTCTACAATATAGAGAACTTGTTGATTCGATGCACCCTGCCTTTGGCATTGTTGACACTGAAAATGTTTTCACCTATGTAAACAAAATGTTTGGAGAACTCCTAGGTTACACATCAGAGGAAGCAATAGGGAAATCAATCTATTTCTTTCTTAACGAAGAAAACAAACAGATTCTTGAACATAATGTCAGAGAGCGCAGAGAAGGAAAATCTACACAATATGAATTATCATGGACAGCGAAAAATGGAGAACAGATACCAACAATTGTATCTGGAGCTCCACTCACTGATGAAAAAGGAAATCACAGAGGATCTTTTGCCGTCATTACTGATATCAGAAGGAGAAAGCAGATAGAAGAGGAGCTTAAAAACAGCGAGGAGCGATACAAAACACTCTTTCATGAAACCCCAATTGGAATCGTTCATACCGATATCAAAGGAAATATTCTCAGCATAAACAAAACAGCTCTAGAAATAATTGGCTTTTCGAATGTAGAAGAAATCAAAAAAATCAATCTACTAGAATACAAACCTCTTCAAAAAATCCGACTCTTGGAGAATATGAAGGATTGTATCGAAAATAGTATGAGTTGCACAGAAGAAGGACAATACAAAACATCATGGGGGAAAACACTACAAATTCGGTACAGAATAAATCCTATTACTAACGATGATAGAGAGGTGACTGAAGTCCTTATTGCTTTTGATGACTTGAGTGATATCAGAGAAGTGGAGAGAGGTCTAGAAGAGGCAAAAGAAAACTATAGAACTCTTGTTGAAGAATCACTGCAAGGAATAACTGTAATCCAAGCCGAAAGGTATGCATTCGTAAACAAAGCATTCGCTTTGATGTTAGGTTATACTCCTGAGGAAATAATGAAAATGAACCCTGAGGATGCATGGAATTTGGTGCATCCAGATGACAAGGATTTCCTATTACAAATAGCAGATGACCGAAAGGAAGGACGACCTGTTCCAACGCCCTATCAATATCGATTTGTTAGCAAGGAGGGTCATGTCAAGTGGGTCGAAGCATTCTCGAAAGTAATCGAGTACGAGGGAGCTAGAGCAGTCCAAGTCATTGTTATTGATATCACTGATAGAAAACTCGCAGAGATGAAGCTTCATTCATCACGTGAGAAAATCAAGAGGTCTGAGGAGAAGTATAGAGCTCTTGCAGAGTATTCCCTACAAGGCATGAATCTTTTAACAGATGAAGGTTTTGTTTATGTCAATCAAACGTTCGCATCAATGGTGGGACGTTCAGTAGATGAACTGATGTCAATGAATTTTGAGGAAATTTGGGAGAAACTAGTTCATCCAGATGATAGAAAACAGCTTCGTGAGAGAATTCAAGCCAGAATTGACGGACAGACACTCACTCCTAGACACCAATATAGACTACTCAAAAAAGATGGAACGAGTTTGTGGGTTGAAACATATACAACCACAATTGAATATCAAGGTGAAACAGCCATACAAACAGTACTTATTGATGTATCTGATAGGAGGAGAGTTGAAGTAGACCTTAGGACAGAGAAAGATCGTGCTAAATTGTATCTTGACCTTATGGGACATGACATTAGGAATCAGATGCAGGTAATAATGAATAGTGCGACCCTTTTGAAGAATGCCACTGATGAAAGTGTAAAGGATTCATTTCTTAAAGTGATTGAAGAATCTGTACAACGATGTTCAAGATTGATTGAGGAAGTAAAAGCAACCGAACATCTACTTGCAGCTCCCTTATCCGAAAGATCGCTAAGAGAAGCCATTGAGATGTGTGTTTCAGCGTTAGATACAAGAACACAGAATGTAGAATTTCATCTTGACTTGATAGAGGCTGAAACACTAGTTCTAGCAGATGAATTCTTAGAGCTCATGATCACCAATTTTCTAATGAATGCTATTGAACATAATCCTAAGGAAAAGAAGAATATCTGGGTGCAATTAACAAAAGAAAACAAAGGCTACACCATATCGATTGCCGATGATGGACCGGGAATTTCTGATATTAGAAAGAAACAGCTCTTTGATATGTCTAGAAGATTTGGAGGTGTAGGACTTCATCAATCAGGACAGATTATTGAGAAATATGGTGGCACTGTGGCTGTTGAAGACCGGATTGAAGATACTCCGGAAAAAGGCGCAAGATTCGTAATCTGGCTACCAATAAAAGAAAAAACCAATTCCTGAATACCAATTAAGAGAGGATGTACCTATCATCAATTTATTATACTTATTTAATATAGTTAACTATGTGGGGTTTTATGCTGCAAGAATTAGAAAGAATATTTGTTGAAGTCGTAGAAAGAGTGATTCCCTCGGTAGTGAGTGTATCAACGACCACATTGGCTCGTATACACCTCTCACGAGTCGTACCTGTAAAGGGACAAGGTTCAGGGGTAATCCTAATAGATGAAGGGTTTATTGTTACGAATGCACATGTTATTGACGCCGCTCGCGATGTAGAGGTTCATCTATATGATGGTAGGACATACAAAGCTGTAGTAGTGGGACAATCAAAGGTCAGAGACCTCGCCATTTTGAAAATCGATGCGGATGATCTTCAACCCATTGAACTTGGTGATTCTGAGAATTTGAAGGTTGGTCAATTTGCAATAGCTGTAGGAAATCCGCTAGGTCTTGGAACAACAGTAACCTATGGCATGGTCAGTGCAAAGGACAGAACAATTCAAAGCCAAGAAACATTCCTTGAAAGTTTGATACAAACTTCTGCTCAGATTAATCCAGGAAATTCAGGTGGAGCTTTAGTAGACTCACAAGGGAAGTTGATTGGCGTTCCTACAGCGATGATTCCTTGGTCAAGAGGAATAGGATTTGCAATTGGTGTAACTGCAGTAAAGGAATCCTTCAACGAACTTGTTGAAACGGGGACAATTCAAACACCATGGATTGGTGTCATAGGTGTTACTCTAAACAAGGGGATTGCATCTCATTACCGATTAACTGTTGACCATGGTGCCCTGTTAGTTCAGGTACCTGAAGGACCAGCTGCAAAGGCAGGGCTTGAACCAGGTGATGTTGTTTTAATGATTGATAATGAGAAGATTAAGGGAATGGAAGACTTACGAAAGATGGTTATGCGAAGAAAAGTTGAGAGTAAGATGCTTGTTAATTTTCAAAGAAAAAATGAAATATTTGAAACATATGTCCAGTTGAGTCCAGCACCTCAGTAATTTTCTATATTCCTAGAATAACTAAAATTACACCAATTACCGTCATCATAACACCTATGCCAGCTAATTTGGTTATTCTCTCCTTCAAATAGAAAACGGAAACGGGGATTGCATAGAGAGGGGCACTTGATGCAATCACAGACATTATTGCAGCTCCAGCGTACTTAACTGCAAAAACATAGAGTACTGATCCGATACCCATTCCAAAGAATCCTGCGACTGCTACTAATTTAAGAGCTCTTTTTGATGGGTGATTCATGCCATTCTTTTTTGCACCCAAATACAGTGGAACAAAAGCAACAGACCCAGCAAGCACTCTGATGAAATTTCCTGATACGGAATCAACACCTTCCATTCCTACTTGTAGGATTGTGGTTCCTACAGCATACAAAATTGCTGTGATGATTGCAAGAAAAACACCAATCATGTCAAAACTCCTTTTCAGGTCAATCTCTTCAGTTTCATCATAGACCGATTGTTCTCTTGATATGAGTATGACTCCTGCAACAGCTATGAAAACACCAATGAGACGCGTGATGATGAATGCTTCATTTAGGAAAACTATAGTTAGAAAGTAAGTTAGTATAGGGAAGGACATAGCTATAGGAAAAGCGTACGACACGCCTATTCTTTCTTGACTTATCAAATATACAGTATCACCGATAACAGCACCCAATGTAATTGAAAGAACTAAAAGAATCGTCGATTCAAGGGAAATTAACAGGGGAGAGGGAATTCCAGGAATAAGTAACAATGCAGCCATTACCGGAAGTGCAATCCACATCTTGACCGAACTGATTGCCAAGGGTCTGATACCTTCACTCTGAGAGCGATAAATAACTACAGAAATAGCATATAGCGCAGAGCCGATGATACCTGCTGTTGACCCTATGAGTACTTCTGGAGAAACCTGCATATCTCTGTCACCGAAAATACCTGCCTAAGAGATTATCGAAATGACAGTGGAATTGATATAGAGGAAAAACCTACCTGATAGTTAGAGTATGGGGGCTTTAGTGTGAAATATGAAGAATATCTAATTCGATTAATAGAGCTCAGGAAATATTCAGAGCTCCTGCAGCATGTATCAGAGCTTATAGAAGAGGGACAGTGGAGTCATTTCATAGCAGATCTTTCAGAGTTGCAACTGGAAGAAGCGAAAATTTGTGGATGGGACATGCCTCTGCGATATGGTGTTGTTCGGGACGCCATGATTGAAATCCTGAACCTCCATCACTTGAATGGTATTGATGGAGGGTTATGTGATCACTTTGCTGATTTGCGGTCAGATTCAATTTACTCTCTAAGAGATGAGGCTCAGGCTTTGGCAATTGAGATTCTAAAGAATCAGATTAGGAAAGGAAACACATTCTTTCTTAATGTTGATGAATTATCAACAACTGAATGTTCTGTACTGATTCCGGATATCGTCAGAATAAGGCAACGACAAATAGAGTCACTCAGTAGTGAACCTACATTCGGGGAGATATGCTCAACCTACTATGGGTTTACCATTCTTACATCTGGAGGGGTTAAGGAAGATAGTAGTAGAGCTTCAAATGAATCACTTGCAATGATTAAGGAAATAGCAGCAAAACTTGGTCAAATCATAGAGATGAATTCTAAACAGATACGATGGTCCCCAAGATTGTTCGGGAGATTGTCCGATTACACAAAGAAACTATTGTGGAATCTTCTCTCATTATGCATCGGAGGGTATCATAGTCAAGTCAAAGCAGCAAACTATCTAGGGAATATAGGAGATTCACGTGCCTTAGACCTGTTGCATGAACGTCTCGAAGGTACAGAGAACAGTTCAATAAGTAGAGCAATCATCCAAGCCATAGGAAAGATGGGGCATCCGGCTTCTTATGAAATATTAAAACCATTCTTGACCAAAACCAGTCCCTATAGAACGAATCTAGAACAAATTATCAAAGCAATAGGAGGAGTAAGACATTACAATGTTTACCACTACCTCAATCAGCAATTAACCAATTTGGTCAGAATAAGTGAACCCATACTAGATGCAATAACTCAAACTCGAAACTACTCATTTATACCTCAACTGAAGAAATTCTATCAACTATCAATTCAGAGAGGGTGGTCATTAGAGAAAGCGATTCTCAAAACCCTGCAATCCCTAGGTCCAGAAGGAATTAGTAGTGCGGAGGAGTTGCAAAAATCTTTCAAAATTGCATAGTGAAATTATTCAGCTATCTCTCTTTCTAATATGCGAATGCTCAATTTTCAATTAGAACCAACGAGTTTTATGTATAACAAAGTACTATATAGACTCAATGAAAAAACCAAAAAAGGATGACAGTTTGAATCAGAATCAGCTAGAACAGGGAATTCTTGGATAAGCTATTCCATATCGTCCACCACCTTACATAGGGATGCGAGTGACTTGACAAAGAACATCGACGATAGAGAAACCAAAAATCAAGGTGAAGTAGAAAGCCCTCACTTTGGTGATTTTCACGAGGAGATACAATCCTTACCGTATGGTATCGTAAGTGTTGATTTGAAAGGAGTCATTACATTTTGTAATAAGGCATTTGCCAGATATACTGGATATTCTCCAAAAGAACTCACTGGAAGACCCGTTTACGATTTCCTGACTCATGATGGAACTGAAAAAGTCCGTGATGAACTAAAGGAAAGAGCTAGTGGTAGTAAATCAACATATATCACCCGAATGATTGACAAGGATAGGAATACACTAGTTGTTCGAGTCAGTGCAACTCCAAGATTAAATGATAAAGGAGAGATAATTGGCTCACTTGCATTTGCTTCAAACATCACAGATGATTATAATCGAGAGAAAGCGCTTAGTGATAGTGAAAAGCGCTTAGAATTAGCTTTAGAGGGAGCAGAAATCGGACTATGGGATTGGAATCTTTTAGCAGACACCATGCAGTATGATGAGCGTTGGGCAACCATGTTAGGTTATGACCTCGACGAAATAAAAGACGTTCCTGAATTTTGGAAAAAGACTGTACATCCAGACGATCTGGTCGTGGCTAATGAGAGATGGGCGTCCCATCTAAGAGGAAAAACACCAGTCTACGAGTCAATTCACAGGATGAAAAAGAAATCTGGAGAATGGATTTGGGTTCAGGATATTGGTAAAGTAGTCGAGTGGACAAAGGACGGCAAACCAAAACGGGGAACAGGAATTCATCTGGATTATACTAAGCAGTATGAATCAGCAAAAGCACTTATGGAGAGTGAAATGAGATACCGTTTACTCTTCGAGAACGCACGTGATGCAATCTTCTTAGAAACTGAGGAGGAGGGAATCATTGCTGCCAACCTAGCAGCAAGAGAGATCTACGGTTACTCATATGAAGAGTTACGAGGAATGAAAACAACAGATCTCGAACCACCAGAGTCACGCAGAGTGCCACCACACGAACTCTACAAGAGTGCAGATTCAAAAGAACTGTCACTCTTTGAAACAATCACTATTCACAAAGATGGCAAACGAATACCAATTGAAATCACCCTCACATCATTTGAGATGAATGAACAGACAATCTACCTCTCTATTGTGAGAGATATTAGCGACAGGAGTGCTTATGAAGAAGAAAAACAGCTTTACAGAAGAGAACTCGAATTATACTCTTCAATAATCAGACATGATCTGATAAATGATATTCAAGTCATAATTGGGTATCTTGATGTTCTGAAAACCGGATTAATCAATGAGGTAACAAAAGAAGAACTCCTTGACGCTGGTTTGTCGGCCGCTGCAAGAATGAACAGCTTGCTTAATGCATTCAATATCCCAGTTGAACACACTGAAACACGAATTCTTAAGATTCTTGAAAATAGTGCAAATCGTGCAATGGCAAGTTCACCAGGACTTGATGTAAAAGTCATTGCCAATTCAGATATTGAGAGATTAGAAGTAACTCCGAGTAGACTGCTACCAAATATTTGGGATAATCTCCTAAGAAACTCTGCAACTCATGCTGGAGAGAATTGTGAGGTGAGAATAGAGATTAAGAAAATCAATGGAAGAATCGAAGTAACATTCTCTGACAATGGTCCAGGGATACCTGATGAGATTCAATCAATGCTCTTCGCAAGAGGAGTATCCACCAGATCTAATGGTAGTGGACATGGCCTATATCTTTCAAAACAAATCATTGAAGCTCTAAATGGCACAATAGAATACATTGATTCTGATAAAGAATCAGGTGCTGTTTTTAGAATATCGCTCCCTGTTTCAAAATAGTGAACTATCTCTCATCCTATATTCTTAATAGACTGATAAGGATTCGAATTGTAACCGAAGGATTAGGAATGAACATAATGGAGCAAGAGCAGATTCCAGGTCCATACACGATTGTTGCTGCAACAAGCTTTGGTGTATTTCTGAGTGCTCTTGATTCTTCAATTGTCAATGTATCACTCTTCACAATGGCAACATCCCTAGGAGTCACTATAACCGAGATACAATGGGTTGTGCTGTCATACTTACTAGTCATAACATCTATGATGCCTGTAATGGGAAAATTAGGTGATAAATATGGCAAGAAGAAAGTATTCCAATTAGGAATGATACTTTTTATTATGGGATCTTTCTTCTGCGCTATATCTGCGGATTTAATCATCCTTGTCACTTCACGTATTTTCCAAGCCATAGGTGCAAGTATGCTTACTGCAACAGGTCTCGCTCTTGTAACCTATTTCACAACATCAGAAAACCGAGGAAGAGCAATAGGAATGAATTCAATTGTTCTTGCAGCGGCTTTGGGGTTAGGGCCAGTATTAGGGGGAATACTTAGCGAGTTTTATGGTTGGCCTAGTATCTTTCTTGTGAACCTTCCAGTTGGTGTAATCGGGCTATTTATTGTAGAAAAACTCGTACCCAGAACTAACAAAATCAAAGAAACAAAATTCGATAACATTGGTGCTTTTTTATTTCTAGTTTTCCTACTAGTGTTAATCTATTATGTTTCCATAGCTACTAGTGCATTCCTAATTGAAACCATCATACTAGTAGGAATCACAGTATTTTCATTTATCGCATTAATATTTAGAGAGAAGCGTTTCTCATCACCAATAATACCAACTGGTGTCATGGCGGATAGAAGAATCTCCGCTAGTATATTCTCTGCATTCTTTGCATACATTGGAATTGTGCCTGTGACTTTTTTGATACCGTTCTATCTACAAGAAGCGTTAGGTTACTCTCAATCCATTACCGGATTATTCCTGATGGCACATCCTGTTACAATATCCATTGTTGGACCACTTGCAGGGTATGTATCTGAGAGGATACGAGCAAGAACACAAACAGTGATTGGACTCTTGATTGAAGCAATTGGTCTTATCCTATTGGGATTATCAATTCCCAATATTCCTCTCATGTTGGGAAGCATTGTTGTAATGGGTTTTGGAATCTCATTCTTCTCAGTATCTAATGGGAATTTCATAATGACCGCAGCACCAAAACAGTACATGGGTGTGGTCAGTGCACTGATAAATATCTCTCGAACCACAGGATTCTCTGTAGGAATCGCTGCAGTAACTGCTACTTTCACATACCTGATGCTATTATTCAATCCAGGAAATATTGGTTCGGGTCCCGCGTTTGTCCAAGCATATTCTACTTCAGTTCAATCAGCTATCTGGTTATTCAGTGCATTTGTGCTAGTTGCTATGTTCATCTCAGCATTTCGAGGACTGTGTTATGCAGAAGGCGGAACTGCTGTGATGGGTGGAGAAACATCATGCTATCACGATAATGAAACAGACACTATTATTGAAATTTCATAATCCGAAAGCATCAGCCAAGAATAGTACACGTCGTCTAAAATCAGGATGATCGAGCATCAAAATATTCTTCCCAATTTCAGAATCAAACATAAGCTTCTTTGGATTTTTTCTTAACAACGTCACTAGTTCATTTATCTCTTCGCTGGAAAGACGACGGTCCTCATCAATATCAACTAATCTCCAGTCGAGGGTGCGTTTCACTTCAGACTCATCATTTTTCTCATTTCTTTTCTCTGCTAGCTTGTCCACTGCAGGTTCAATAATACTGATGATTTCTTTGTCCGACAACTCTATCCCATATACATCTCTCATATGTTTAAGTCGAGTGTAAAGAAAGACCCATGGAGCCATTTCTCGAGCATTGTCATCATCAATACTATCAAGAGGATAGTTGAGAATCATATAATTAAGCTCGGCATTATTTATTGGATTCATTCGTTCGGGGTTCAATGACTCAAGCCATCTTATCTCATCAATGAGGGCAGTTACAGCTTCGATTCTCTGACCTAATCGCAATAGTGCATTTATTGTTGGTTCTGTTCCTACAACATTAGCCGCATGATAATCTGCTAAAATCTCAGCTTCTCTTGATGCCTTTTGGGCGAATAATGCTGAAACAAATGTGAAGATTCTTGAGAGTGCAAAAAAGGCTGCTAGAACACCAAGTCGAATTAGGAACCAGAAGATATCAAATGAAACTAGAATTGCTGATAGCGCTGCTACTCCAACACGGACATAAATATAGAGATAGATAGCATCAATGAAAAAGCTGGGAAGGCGATTTATCATAGACGTAAATGAATCATGGTTTTTAATGTGACCTATTTCGTGAGTGATT
This sequence comes from uncultured archaeon, assembly GCA_964610875.1. GTDB lineage: Archaea > Asgardarchaeota > Thorarchaeia > Thorarchaeales > Thorarchaeaceae > CAZSWP01. Next base: position 62,256 of record CAZSWP010000007.1, on the reverse strand, counting down.
ATAGATTTCACTTCTTCTGGTGATAAGAGATCTAGAAGATTGGTAAACAAGACCACTATTGAACCAAAAGGTGGAAGGCTAAAAGTGAATGCATTTGGAAGTGGTGTTTTCATTACGTATACTCTATCAACTCGCGCATTGCTTTTCTTTGCTAATTCAAGAGTCCATTCAACAATTTGCTCACGTGAATATTGGCATCGCCAAGCTTCGTCTTTACGCATCTCAGGATAGATTTGCTGCATACCTTTCTGATTGAGCATTGTAGTAATTGTAAAGAATATTAGAAAGATTTGGAAAATAAGAATACTGAAGAAAACTCCAACTGATACTAGAGCATTGGTCTGAAGAAGATCAATCCCTATGACATATGGAGAGCTCTCATCGAGTGTAAGGATTGATACAAAAAAAATCTGTGCTATATCTACGAGGAGGAAGAGTATCACTGCAATCCATTTCTTCCTTATATGCTGTTCTTTAATACTCAAAAAATCCATCTCCGGTCAAATTTTCCGATATAGGCTAAATTCAATGAAAGTGACTGAGAATGGTTGCATATGAAGGTATGTTAGTATAATTCGGAGTGTTTAAGTTATAGTAGAAATTGAAAATATCTGAGGCATGAAATTGACCAGTGGAAAAGACCTTGCTAATTTTTGCATTGACTACGGACAGAAAATTGGTGGTTCATATGTTGAAGCGCGATATATGCAGGAAAACGCAAGAGGACTTGCTTACCGAAATGGACAACCAATTTCAGGGGGGAAGGAACCTTCCGAAGGAATTGGTGTTCGAATCCTTACTGACGGTAATTTGGGTTTTGCTTCATTTGATCGTCTTAGTAGAGAATTAGCGAAAGAAGCTATAGATGCCGCTTATAGAATGGCAAAAGCCTCTAGGCGAAAGAAACCAATAGACTTTGGAAAGCCTGTAAGTAATGAAGCAAATTGGAGTGTTACGATTAAGCAACCACTTTCCGAAATTGATACTGATACCATTATGGAAACAGTGGATGAAATGAATACAGTGATGGAAGGTCTTGCGTCATATACGGTCATGTTTAATCCTATTGAGATCAATAAATATTTCGTGAATAGTGAAGGCTCTGAAATCAATGGAAATTTATCATACTTGAGTATTTTCTCCCTTTTAACTGCAAAAGGAGCTAAAGGTTCTGAACAGAAGATGTTCGACCAAACTCAAGCTGGTGGTTGGGAGCGCATTAAGGAAGGTAAGGTAATCGAAACACTAGAGCATGAAGTTGCAATGCTTAAACGTGCAGCAAACGAAGCCGAGAAAGTTCAAGATCTTATGGATAGACCAATTGACATGATTGTAGGTCCAGAAGTTGCTGGCATCATTGCTCATGAGAATGTAGGTCATCCTTCTGAGGGGGATCGAATTATGGGTAGAGAAGGAGCGCAAGCTGGTGAGAGTTTCTGGAGGGATCTAAAGATTGGAGAGAGTAGAGTCGGTTCTGATGCAGTAACAGTATGTGATGACCCATCTATTGATAATACTGCAGGTTTCTATGCATACGACGATGAAGGTGTGAAAAGCAGAAATCGGATTCTCATAAAAAATGGTATAATCCATGAACCCTTACTCAATAGAGAGTTTGGTGCTCGTTTTGAAATGGAATCCAATGGAGCAGCTAGGTCTACTGCATACAATCGCGAGCCCATTATCAGAATGGCAAATACATACTTTGCAGCGGGCGACCATTCATTTGAAGAACTCATTGAGGATGTAAAGCTTGGTGTCTATATGAGAAGTTTCACAGAGTGGAATATTGATGATCGAAGATACCAATCAAAATATACTGGCTGTGAAGCATATCTCATCACACATGGTGAACTTACTGATACTATGGTGAGCAGACCAGTCATGGAAACAACAAGTGTAGGATTGCTATCATCCGTGGATGCAGTATCAAAGAACTTTAGCTTTGATTTTCCAGGGACATGTGGCAAAAGCGATCCAGGACAGGGAATTCCAGTATATGCTGGAGGTGGAGAAATCCGATTCCGTGAAATTCGACTCGGAGGTGTCGGTTAATGTATCCTATTGAACATACTAAGGAGATCGTAGATAGCGCTCTTGACTATGGCAGTGAGAAGTGTGACTCATTAATCGCAAAGGGAATATTATCCTCTGGTAGTCAAATAAGATTCTCGCAGAGTTCAATAGATATCAGCAAGAGATGGGAACAACTAAGATTGATTCTATTTGTTGTAATGGAGGGAAGTAAGACAGGTTTCAGTGAGAGATCAGTATCTAATATGGATGAGATGAAATCCGCTGTTGATGACACGATTGCTTTCACAAAGAAACTTCCCGAGTCTATGTTCTATACAGGTGTGGAAGAAGAGAAGTCAGAATACCGTGACCTGAGTGTCAATTACGACTCCAAAATAGATGGGTTTACAGAAAAGGCACCTCGGATTATTAATACAGCAATAGATGCGGCAGTACAAGAAGGAGCTAAGCGTGTTGCAGGAGCTATGAAATTTTCCAAGGAATGGACATATTTCAAATCTAGTCTTGGCCCTACTGGCGATTTTAAAAAGACATCATACGATTTGAATGTACGAGCTTTCCAAGACGAATTAGATTATTCTGGTCAGGGCATAGACTGTGGTACCAAACCTTCTGAAGCTGAAGCAACAATGGTAGAGGCAGGAAGAATTGCAGGAAAACTCTCACGACAAGCAATTGGTGCAAAGCAGGGAGAGCCTGGCACTTATGATCTTATCCTCACTCCAACAGTAGCAGCTAACGTAATTGGTGGAATTCCAAATAGTGCAAATCCATTCTGGATTATGATAGGTTTATCACCACTTGGAGATAAGATAGGAGAACAAATAGCACCAGATTTCGTAAATGTTGCAGATAATCCTTGGATTCCAAATGGATTAGCAGATAGACCATTCGATTTCGAGGGGACACCTACTAGGGTCACAGAAATCATTCAGAATGGTGTTCTAAGGTCTTTTCTGCACAACACTTCCTCTGCAACAATATATGAAACAAATACAACTGGAAGTTCTACAAATCTTAGTCTCGGTTCTGGTTTGCAAATGCTTCTTCCATGCTCGACTAATATTGTATTCAATAATGGGGACCATAATGTTGATGAAATTATGGAAACCAATCGTCCAACGATTTATGTGACAAGTAACTGGTACACAAGATTCCAGAATTATATCACAGGTGATTTTTCAACAATTCCGAGGGATGCGATGTTTCTGATTGAAAATGGAGAGAAGAAACCAATTAAGAACATCCGGATAAGTGATAATCTGATGCGCATGTTTGCTAATATTGATGCAATGGCAAATGATAGAAAACAAGTCTATTGGTGGGAAGTAACGACTCCAACATTCATTCCTACAATAAGAATTAGGGATTGCAGAATCACTGCAGCTACTATCTAGCTGCAAATATTGGATGTGCCTAATTTTCTTCTAGTCGAGTCCCATTTTTTTACAATCGACCTGCTTGTTTCCTACATGAAGTTGCAGCATGAAGAAATAGTTCTGGAACATTCTCTCCAGTTTTAGCACTAGTTTCAAAATAATCCACGGACATGATACTTGCCATCTGCAGGGCTTCATCAGTTGTGATTTTTCTTGTACTAGTCAAATCTATTTTGTTCGCGACCAGTGTTGCAGACTTCTTCTCTTCGTTGGATATCCAGATACCATCATTTAAACTCTGGAACCACTTTGGAACGGTATCGAAGGTTTTACGACTTGTAACATCAAAGACAAGAATTACATGATGAGCTCCCTGATAGAATCTGTTTCTAAGAGACCTGAATGATTCCTGTCCGCCTAAGTCTACCAGACTCAAAACGACTCTGCCTTCGGGAAATTCGAATTTACCAACACCCATTGCTACTCCAACGGTAGCTGTATATGACCCTGAGAATTTATCGCTGAGAAATCTTCTTACAAGTGAAGATTTACCCACATTTCTTGGTCCTACAACCAAGGTCTTGTAGACCTCCGTTGACAATTATATCACCTATCCATTTGTTGTAACCTTCGAACATCTTTCTTATAGAGCTTCTCTAGACGAAGATTTTTATTAAATCAATCCTGTCCTCAGAAATTATGGTGGACCTCAAAGATATTCGAATAAGAACAAAATCAGTAAAGGAATACATTGATGCTGTAGATGAAAAAAATCGTGAAATACTCATGGAGAAGTATCACAATTACGAACTGAAAACCGATATCTTAGATGAACTGAAAGAAACTACTAAAGATTTGACTGTGGTCGTAATGAGTGCCCTTTGGTGTAAAGACTGCAAAAATGCAGTGCCTGTCCTTCTCCATCTAGAGGAAAAGATTGGTTTGGAAGTAAGGATGTTTAGTGGTATTAAGACAGCACCATTAGATCCAAATCGTCAATGGGCGATTCCACCGTCCCCACCAGAGGTGGATGATTGGAAAGTAAAAGCAATCCCGTGGTTTGAATTTTTTGATAAAGAAGGCAATAGGATTGCAACATTGATTGAGAAACCAACTGTAAAGGAAACTTTAGAAGAGGAAATACTATACGTGCTTAAGAATAAATAGCACTTCTACTATTGAACAGATGTTCACTTAAGGAGGTACAATGATTGGAGATTCCTATTCTAACTAAGTTTGTTAATGGACTGAAATTATTCCTTGCATCGAAGAGACTGAAGTGGATAACACTTCTATTCATGCTTGGTACAACACTCATCACAGTATTTGAGAGGCTGACTACAACATATATTCCTGGATTACAGTCATTGGTTGTTATTATTGGGATGCCATTCCCAATCTACTTTTTATTAGTGATTTTCATGTCATTAATTGGAAAGCAGGAGTATGTGGCAAGTTCTGAATCGTATAAAACTTCATTAAAATATACGATAGTGTGGATGATCATCAGTGCAGTTGTAACGGTGATATTCTGGGTAATTGCATGGCCAATTGTCTTGACAGTATTACTCATAGGATTCCTTAGTTGGGTAGGATTTCAAGCATACTTCTCTACCAGAAGTTCGCTCTCATATGCAAGTGCTGTTGATGTTGGTCATAGGTCCAAGATATTCACGGTATTGCTTGGATTCCTAAACATTCTGAATTACGTCATTCTTGCTGGAGCATTCATTGTATCAGCAATTATGTTCAGTGCATTCCTAACTCCGCCATTTTGGTGGGCCTTGTTGGGCTTACTCATAGCAACAGGATTCAACTTTCTAAATGGGTTAATCATCACTTGGGAGAGAAACAAACCAACTGCAGATAACTTGTCATTACTGGGACTCTTCATATCGGCGTATTCAGCCTATTTCATCTATAACGTAATGAAAGGGGTTGACCTCAATCTTGACTTGGTCAGCATCGCAATTTCGATATTCTTCATTTTATACACAATGAGTGGAATAGGAAGCAGCCTTGCCAGTCGTGCTGAGATGGATACAAGATTCAGGATTTCCAAAGAACTTGCAGCAGCACTAACTTACTTCCTAGCCTCTGCCTACATCTTTGTGGACACAGCTCAAGGAATAATCCTAGCAGACCTTGGAACTGATCCAGCAACTGCTGCACCCCTTGGGGATGCAATCAAGCTGCTTATCTTCCCGTTAGTAGCATTACTAATGGAAATCAGATACATCTACGGATCCAGAAAGATTCACGATATTCCAGAAACGAAAGAGGAAGAAATGCCTGTTGTCCCTGTTGAAGAAGTAGATTTAGATGAAGAAGAGCAAGTAGAAGAACCAGCTCCTGAACCTGCAACTGAGTCTGAACCTACTTCAGAGGAACCAGAAACAGAAGATGTTATTGAGGAACCAGAAGAAGAAACTGAAACTGAGGAAGAAGAGGAACCCGCAGAGGATACACCTCCAGATTGGTAAGATGAAGGTCAGGGTTCTCGATGCAGAACCCACCACTTCCTCCTTACTTTTTCTTTTTCTATCCTAACCCAACCCTTTTATCCAATAGCGTGCCTCACTGTTTGAAGATACCTTACTGTAGGTATCAAACTAGAAAACATGGAGATTCGAGACATGGCAAAATGGGAATGTCTTGTTTGTGGATGGGTTTACGACGAAGAGAAAGGCGACCCCGATAGCGGTGTTGACCCAGGTACTAAATTTGAGGACATATCGGATGATTGGGTCTGTCCAATGTGCGGTGCCTCAAAGGACGACTTTGAAAAAATTGAGTAGATCCTTCACGTAATGAAAAATTCGAACATTTAGGCGGACCTAGTTGACCATGCCACTGGGTTCCGCCAAGAATTATCATTTAGAAGATGAAGAAGGATTTTTTCTATAACTAGTATGATTTGAACACATCGGGTGTATCTTTTTATTCTAGTAATAATCCTCATTTTCAGTCACCACTAGTGAACTATAAAACAAAATACAGATGGAGTCCTCTAGAATGAAGACTTATGAATGCCAAGTTTGCTATTGGACCTACTCAGAGGAATACGGTGTCCCTCAACTAGATATCACAGCAGGAACCAAGTTTGAAGATTTACCTAGCGATTGGACCTGTCCAAAATGTGAGAGTGGAAAAGATGAATTCAAGGTAATAGAGGAATAGATCGAATTGTTTTTTGATTGCGCGTATTGAGAACATGAATGGGATAGAGCTCTTTTTTTCAGGAAGCACCCACCTACCATCCTGATTCTTCTCCATGAATGTGAGTTGTCGAAAGCTGGTGAATGGGAACTCGTGAAGAAATTCTATGCTCAATCCTACATCAGCAATGGAAGTCACTATATCACCTAGACTGTGTGCCCATTCATACGCAACTCTGGATTCCATTTTCTCATCTGGATTGGAGTATGTCGAGTCCGAAACATAGCTCATCGGTTCATGGCTATGAAAATATGGATATCGTACTCGGAGAATGTCTTCCTCTGTTTCATCATCAAAGATGTAACTAAACGGGTGAAACTCGCGAATATAGAATACACCGCCGGGTTTCAAGAAATGCTCAATAATTTGAGCCATCGCTTCATATCATGTAACCAACATAAAACACCACCGGATGTGAACACAATATCGAATTTTTCGTCTAACATCTCATGGAGTTCATAGATATCTGATTGTATGAATCTAGCAGTAATCCCCGTCTTGTTTGAAATTTCATTTGCAAGAGCAATGGCATCTCTAGAAAAATCCACTCCTACAACATCTGCGCCAAGTCGTGACCATGAAAGAGTATCCAATCCAAAATGGCACTGTAGATGCAATAATGATTTGCCAACTACTTCACCTATCTCTTCAACTTCGATTGAATCAAGTGTTGAATTGCCTTTCAGAAAACCCTCAATATCATAGAATTCGGATTTCTTGTGCACGCCCACCTTAGCATCCCATAATTCCCTATTTGCTTTTATGAAGTCTTTCACTTTAATCGCAAGTTGAAGGTAGAAAAGGCATACTTCAAAGGGTTATCGATATGTCATTAGCTGAAGAACTGATTTTACCAGTAACTAACATAAGTCACGATGTTGTGACACAACATGGAGTGTCAATGCATTATGGTCATACTACTCGATAGAATTCAGAAATACGCAACAAAACGGATAATCACTATTCTTTACCTGTTAACACTTGCCCTTAGTATTGTAATGATGGGAGCTCTAGCACCAATAATTCTCACACAAAGTGGGGGGCTGCCAATTCTTGATATGTGGTTGAACTATTCTCCATCAGATGCTTCCAATTTTCTTACTGCATTAGGTCCAGATGGAAGGCAACTGTATTTGGTACTCAAAGCAGTCGATATGATATATCCACTTGCATACGGATTCGCTTTTGCATTGACAATTGCCAATATGACCGCACATCTTTATCCTGTACACAGAAAATACGGTGTCGTAACATCCCTACCTCTTCTCGCCGCATTCACAGACTATATTGAGAACGTTCTCCACATAATTCAAATCACCTCATATCCAAATTTGTCAGACATCATCTTTACATTGGCAAATTACATTACTATTGTCAAGTTCGTCTTCTTATTGACTGGGGTTTTGGTGATTCTACTACTAATACTAATCCATCTATTCAGAAAAATGAAGAATTAGAATTAAGATAATTCCTGAATCCCACACCCTGAAAGAATAAATGCCTAAATGTTAGAGGCAATGCAGGGAGAATGCAGTTGACCGAATTAAAGAATAAAATCAGTGAGGTCACGGTTTTTAGAGACGGCGCAAGAGTCACTAGAATCGGTAAAATCAAACTAAAAGCTGGTCCTCAAAAAGTGATTGTACCAAGAATCACATTCCAAGCAAGAGAGGACAGTTTCCGAGTTAAGGGAAAGGGTAAGGCATCATTATCCTCTATTGATGTGATTACTAAACAGGAAGTATACAAACCTGATCAAGATACTACAAAACTACTAGAAGAACTTGAAGCTCTTTTGCAAGATCGCAAGAGAGTGGATGATGAAATTCAAACTTTCAATTTGAAATTATCCAACATAGAACAAATAATGAATGAATTCACAACAACATTTGGAGAAGTCTATGCAGCAAATGAAGGGGACATTGAACAAATGCTCTCCCTCGATAAACATGCAGAAAAAACCTACAAGGAAACCCAAAAGAAACTCCAAGATTTGGAAGGCGAGGCCAAGCAATTAGACATTGATATCCAAGTGTTGAGAGATAGGATTGACAAAATAAGAGCAGATAGAAGAATAAATACTTACTATGATGTTGAGGTTTCTTTAGAAGTATCACAAGAGTCTGAGATCGAACTAGAAATTGCTTACCAATGTACAGGTGCATCATGGAGTCCAAATTATGAAGTGGACCTTGTAGACGATAAGGCAATGCTTCGAAGAATCGCTATGGTCAATAATCGAACAACAGAAGACTGGAATGATGTTGATTTCACGGTATCAACTGCATTGGCAAGACCAGTAACAGCTGTGGAGGGTAGTCCTTGGTATATTTCAGTATACGATCCAGAGGCAGACATGGCAAAGAAAAGAGAGAAAGGTAGACGAGATAGAAGAATGAAGATGGCTGCGATGCCATCCCGAGCGCCAGGTGGAGCAGCACCACCACCAGCGCCTAAACCAGTAATGAAAGAAACATTTGCTGAAGCAGAGGAAACTGTATCAGGTATCACAGTATATCATCTACCAAAACCTGTTACCGTCCTCTATGACAATGACGAACATCCGGTCACTCTCATTGAGGAGAAACTGGATACAAAAACAATCCATTATTGGTATGCTGATAAAATGGCAGAAGTAGTTGCACAAGATGAAGTAACCAATGGTGATACGGTAATTCTTGCAGGACCAGCGAAAGTCTTAGCAAAAGGAGAGTATGTTGGTGAAACCCATCTTGAACAGCAGTCTCCACGAGAAGAGTTTAGATTAGGAACAAGAACTGCATATGATCTCAAAGCAGAGAAAACACTAGCAATTCGAAATGTCGAGAAAGCTGGGGTGACACGTGGAAAAAGAAAGCGGAACTACACGTACAGACTGAAGATTGAGAACTTCTCTAAACGTCAAATTGAGATTGAGATTATCGACAGGATCCCGCATAGTAACTCCACACAGATTTCAGTCAAAGCCGATATGGAAAAGATAGCACCAGACAAACATGAACTTGGAGTAATGGAATGGAAGAAAAAGATTCCCGCAGGAGAAAAGATGACTTTGAAATACGAATACGAGGTTGAATGGGAGAAAGGTGTCACTGTAACACCACCATTACCATAGGAGGGAATGAAATGAGTACGAAAATAGAAACTAAAATCGATAAAGTAACAGTATTCAGAGACGGAGCTCGTGTTGTACGACTCGGTTCAGTGAAAGTACAAGCCGGAGAACAGAAGGTCATCATTCCTAACATTACTAGATTTGCGCATAAAGACAGCTTTCGTGTGAAGGGCAAAGGAAAGGCATCAATGAGAGGTATTGATGTCAAAGAAGAATCGAAGGAATTCATACCAAAGGAGAAGCTAAAGGAGCTTCAGGATAGACTTGAGGATTTGGAAAGGAAACGAGATAATCTTGATAAAGAGCTAGAGTATCAACAGACGAGGATTTCTAGATTTACAACATTGCTGAGTCAGTTTTCGCCATACTTTGGAAAATGGTTTGCAGCTGGAGAAACACCACTTGAAAAACTGATTGAAATTGATTCAAAGACAACAAAGCTCATTCTGGATGCAAAGAAAAAGATTAGAGACCTCACATTGGAAAAGGAAAAACTCATGTCTGAGATTCAGACAGTCCAAAATGAAATCAACCGAATGCATGGACAAAGAAAGGTAGAAGTTCTCAAAGAGGTCGAAATCAATCTTGATGTCCAAGAGGAAACAGAGATTGAACTTGAAATCACATACCAGATGAATTATGCGAGCTGGGCACCTACATATGATGTTGACCTTCTACAAGAGAAAGCAATTCTCAAAAGATTTGCAATCATTCAAAACAACACTCTTGAGGACTGGAAGGATGTAGAGCTATCAATTTCCACAGCCTCAGCCCAGCCTGTACGTGCGGTAAAGGCAAATCCGTTGTTCATTGATGTTTACCAACCATATACGGCACCAGCATCGGACTATGGAGGTGGTCTTGGTGCAGTTGAGGGAGGATTCGATAAAGAGGAAGAAGAGAGCTCAGAAGAAATGTTGAGGACAATTGATGCTGATATACCTGCACCTGAACCAGAACTTGCTGTCACTAGAGCAGAAGTATCAGAAGGCCTTGGTGGAATTATAACGTACAAAGTACCCGGTCGAGTGACGATTGAATCGGATCGCGACCCGCATCCAGTAAATCTGACTGAAGAAGAGTTCGAATCGAAGAAGCTTTACTTCTGGAATGCCTATGCAATGCCTGAATCCGTTGCACAAGATGAGATTACAAATGGAGAGTCACTTATTCTACCGGGAGTAGCGAAAGTCTATTCAGAAGGTGATTTCATTGGAGAAACCAATCTTGGAATGATATCACCACGTGAAGAGTTCAGACTAGGAACGAGGACGGCGTATAACATCAAAGCTGAAAAGAAACTGTCTTCGAAAGATACGGAAAAAGCAGGTTTGACCCGTGGAAAGACAAAACGAGAATATACTTACAAAATAGAGATTCAGAGTTTTGCCAAGGAACCTATTGAAATAAAGGTGATAGATAGGATACCACATAGTAGCTCAGAGAGAGCGAACGTGGAGCTGAAAGATATCTCACTTCAACCAACAAAGAACGAACTTGGTGTTATTGAATGGGAAGTTAATATCCCCACTGGAGAAAAATATGAGATATTCTATTCCTTTGAAGTCGAATGGGAAAAAGGACTTAAAATAAGACCACCCTTACCATAAATCTTGAAGAAAGGAGAGTCGGCTTTAATTACTCTCCTTCTCGAATTCAAGAAGCTCAATCACGTTTCCTGATGGATCACTAATAGCTATAAATTGCCCAGCAGGAAATTTTTTTGGTTCGGAATGAAGAAAGGAAACATCGAGGTCTATCAATACACTCATTGTCATAGAGAGATTAGATGTTGCAATTCCCAACACTATTTGCGACGTCCCGGGATATTTTGCTGTACTCCTCTGTTCTACTTTTTCCAGTATGATATCAACAGAGTCATTCTCTATATGAATCAATGAATCAGATCTGTGCTTCATGTCAAAACCAAGTTTGTTGCAATAGAATTCCTCTGCTTCTCTTAAATCATGAACATAGATTGTCACTGCACAGACTTTTGGCATTAATATCACCAATTGCCCATCTTTTCAATTAGTGAAATGATACGCTTTGTACCATTTATGAAGTTCTCCACTTTGATACTCTCATTTGGGGAGTGCGCTCTAGATCCGAAATCACCTATACCAATAGAAACCATTGGAACAAATTCCTTGAATAGATACAGAGGACCCGAACCGGGATTTGTTGGATGAACCACAATATCGTGGCCAAACACTTCTTTGTTAGCTTCATTCACGACTGAGATGAATGGATGGTCAACAGGCGTTTTAGCTGGAGGATACCCATGATACCATGCAATCTTAATATCAGAAAATCCATTATTATCCAAGTGAGTTCGTAGTTTCTTCAAAACCATTTCAGGGTCCATGTTTTCAACTAAACGAAAATCGAGTTTAGCAAATGCCTTTGCAGGCAGAACTGTTTTACTCCCTGTTCCTTGCCAACCACTTCCAATACCACATATATTACATGTGGGAGCATTATAGTAAGCTTTGAGAAGCTCCTCACCACTCATACCTTTCAAGAATTCACTAATATTGTAGAATTTTAGATAGTCTTCCTCTTTGATATCGATCTTAGATATCGTATCTAGTTCAGCTTCTGAGAGGTCTCTCACATCATCATAATATCCATCAATCCGAATATTATCATCTTCATCTTTTAGCGAGTTTAATGCCCAAATCAAACGATAAGGTGCAGATGGTAAAATGCAAGCATTAGCTGAATGAGAGTCCATTCCTAGTTTTTCAACTTCGAGTTGTACATATAACAGCCCTTTCAGACCCAACCATGCTTCCTGTAAGCCTTGAATGTTCTCTCCTCCGAACTCCCAAATCCCTCCATCCGCCTTAATGAACTCAGAATTCTCTTTCACAAATTCACCAAGATTCGGACTACTGACTTCCTCTTCTCCTTCAATCACGAATTTCACATTTATTGGAAGTTCATCTTCGTGTTCCAAAAATGCTTTCAGAGCCCATATTCGTGAAATAATATCGCCTTTATTATCAGCTACACCTCTAGCATAGATTCTTCCATTTCTTATATCAGGTTGAAAGGGAGGAGTATCCCAAAGGTCGAATGGCTCTGCAGGTTGGACATCATAGTGGTCGTAGAAAAGCAATGTTTTCTTCTTAGAAAAATCAAGTTCACCAGTGACAACCGGACTACCTGATGTAGTGTGTATATTGGTTTTCATACCAATTTCATCAAGAAGTGATTTTACATATTCAGCAGCATCATCGATTCCCTCACCCTTTGCAGCAACCGAAGGAATTCTGCAGAGTGCTTTGAGTTCATCAATTGCTTTATCTGAGTGCTGATCGATATAGGAGAACATGTCCTCTATCATTTTGACAACCAATTCTCAAGGATACAGTCCTAGTGAAAAGGACTCCTATGGACGATAGTGTTGATGAATCTGGAGAGAAATCTTGACCCGAAATCGTTGGTACGCAAGACATATAGAGGGGCTATTTCAACTATTATATGAACATAGAGCATCATGAGGTGCAGTAGCTAATGGTAGCACGTGTGGCGATTAATGGATTTGGAAGAATTGGAAGAATATTTCTAAGGGCAGCTTTGGAACACAAAGAGGTCGAGGTAATTGCAGCAAATGATTTGTCAGATGCAGCAACTCTTGGACATCTGTTCAAATATGATACAGTAATGGGCACCTTCGCAGGTGAAGTAAAAACCGCAGAGAACAGCATTATTGTAGATGGACAAGAAATCAAGATTCTTTCAGAGAGAAACCCGGGAAACTTACCATGGAAAAAACTCGATGTGGATATCGTAATAGAATCTACAGGACTATTTAGAAAGCGAGAAGATGCTGAAAAACACATAACTGCTGGTGCAAAGAAAGTCTTAGTCAGCGCACCAGGAAAGAGTGAAATGTTCACTGTAGTCCTTGGTGTTAATGATAGCGATTATAATCCAGATAAACATCATGTCATCTCTAATGCATCCTGTACAACAAATTGTTTAGCACCAATGGTTAAAGTGATGGACGAGAGTTTTGGCATAGTTAATGGACTTATGACAACCGTACATTCAGTCACTAACGACCAAAGAATTTTGGATATGCAACATAGCGATATCAGAAGAGCTCGAGCAGCAACCTGGAATATAGTACCTACAACAACTGGAGCTGCAAAGGCTATTGGTCTTGTTTATCCAAAAGCTGATGGAAAACTCAATGGAATGGCACTACGTGTTCCAACAATGGATGTATCAATAGTCGATCTTGTCCTCAATTTGGAAAAAGGTGCTTCTGATAAAGAGATTAACTCAGCTTTCAAGAAAGCAGCAGAAGGAGAATTGAAAGGATACTTGGAATATACAGAAACACCACTTGTATCCTCTGACTATATCGGTAATCCACATTCATGTATCTTTGATTCATTATTAACATATACTTCAGGGAACATGGCAAAAATCTTAGGATGGTACGACAATGAAGCAGGTTATTCACATAGACTTGCTGATTTAGCTGCTATCGTCGCTCGCAAATTCTAGTCAACTTACATTATTTTGATGGAGGTAATTACTCCTCCATCATCTAATTTTTACATTATAACTAAAAGCAGTTGCAACCGAAGACTTTTCTCAGGGTAAATTCATCATTAGGATTGAGGAATTTACTTGAAGGCTCTCATAAATGCAACGCTTCTTTGTCCAGTAAATGGACTCCTAGAAAATGCAACAGTCCTATTCCATGATGGAAAAATTATAGATGTTCGACCGGCAGTCCAAATTCCTGATGACGCGGAGATTATAGATGTTGAAGGCAAGTATATTCTACCCGGTTTTATAGATGCACATACTCATCAAGGTCTCTTCGATGGTTCAATTGGATGGGCAGGAAGTGATGGCAATGAAATGACAACACCAATCACACCTGAGTTGAGAGGCATTGATTCATTCAATCCAGATGAACCGTCCCTAATTGAGGTAATACAAGGAGGTGTTACATGTATAAACACGGGACCAGGTTCGGGTAATGTCATTGGAGGTCAGGCCTTTGTAATCAAACCATTGGGTTCCAAGGTAACTGATGAAATGGTGGTACTAGCCCCTTCAGGATTAAAAATCGCACTCGGTGAAAATCCAAAAAGAGTGCATGGAAATGAGAAGCGAACCCCATCAACAAGAATGGGTACAGCCTCACTCTTACGTAAAACATTCACTGATGGTGGAAACTATCTAGAAGAATGGAAAGCATTTGGTTCAAAAGCACGGCAAGCAAAAGAGAAAGGAGAACCAGAACCAGCACCACCTAAAAGAGACCTAGGAATGGAGGTTATCGCGAAAGTCATCAAACGGGAAGTACCTCTTCATGCCCATGCTCATCGAGCGGACGACATTGCGACAATAATTCGTATTGCCAAAGAATTTAATCTTCGGTTGGTAATAATCCATTGTACTGAGGGACACAAGATTGCGGAGTTTATTGCTGAAAATGACGTTCCAGCAGTCATCGGGCCAACAATGTATTGGGTAAGTAAACCTGAAACAAGAGAACGTGGATTCAAGACACCGGTCGTTCTACATAGAGCTGGAGTAAAGGTTGCGCTTCAGACAGATTCTTTGACCCCAATGAATTACTTCCCACTGCTACCTATGTATGCTATTAAACATGGAATGAGTAGAGAAGATGCGCTGAAAGCAGTAACTATCAATCCAGCAGAGATTCTCAACATTAGCCATAGAGTAGGATCCCTTGAGAAAGGAAAAGATGCTGACATAGTCGTTTGGTCAGGACATCCGTTTGAATTCTATAGCAAGGTTGAGAGAGTCTTCATAAATGGAAAGGATATTCCAATTGAAGAGTAGTGCAGGAGATGTCGAAACAAGATTCCAATACGAACCACTTGACACCTCTATTCATTGGCACTATACTTATCTTGTTGGGATTCAGTTCTGACATTCTTTTCCTCTTTCTTGGAATATTTTTTATCTTAGGATTCTTTGCATGGAAACATTTGATGCAGTCCGTAATGAAGAGAAGACGACTACTCGAAGAGGCAACATTTCGAGTAGACCTAATACAAGATTCATTTTCAGAGTTTCACTCTACTGAATCATTTGTTATTCCGAAACACTGTCCTGCTTGTAAGCAATCCATCACACTAAAGGAGCTGGAATGGACTGATGATGGATCAGCAAAATGTAATAACTGCGGTCACTTGTTGGATTTCGAATGAAAATCAATTATTTTCAGAATAGTATCATCTATGTATCAGTCTTAATCTCTACTACTTTGTCATCTATCTCGCTTACAATTCGTCGAGCTAGAGTTAACGAAAGAAGGAGTGCGACGATTTGGAAAATAAGTCCAATCCAAGAAATTGGTTGAACATGGAAGAAAATTAGCTCAGCAAATATACCTCCAACAATGGGTCCAATTGCAGCACCCATGTTTTGAGAACCATTTACGATACCCATTGCGCTTCCTCTTTCACTATCTCCAGACAACAGTGCAGCGTAAGCGTAAGCTGCTGTGGAGGCCAGAGGATAAATCGGCAACGCGAAGAGAATAGTTGCTATCTCTGCAGTGGGAGCTATTGCAAATCCAATGGAGAATATTGCATATGAGAGATATGCGAGAAACAGGACACCTACCGGACCCCTCCGGTCAATAAGTTTTCCAATGTACCAAGTGATTAGGACCGCCAAAAATGTTGCAGTAGAGTTTGCTATCCCAACATACCAAGTATAGCCTTGCAATTCATCGACTATCATGATTGTCATCAAAGAGGCCACAGCATTGATACCCATTGAACTAAATGCAGCAGCTAATGCTAGTCGAATCATACCTGGAATTTTAAGAACCTCAGAGAATCTCATTCTTGTAATGACTTCAATCTCTTTCAATCCTTCATCTTTCACAAAACCAAGACAGAGAAATACTGCCGCAAAGCAGAGAGATGAAGCTATCAAGTAGATTACCGACATACCGATTAAATCATAGAGAAAACCGCTTGTGAGAGCCCCCACCAACCACCCAGCAGACTGTGCCATTAGCAAGAGACCTAACCTTTCGCCTTTACTAGTAGTTCTTGTTGTTAGGAATGCTTGACCTGCTGGAATTGATGATGCAATGAATACAGCTCCAATTGCTGATACAATCAAGTATTGTATACCATCGGTTACGAATGCAAAGAAAAGGAATGAAAAAGCATTCCCAGCAAATCCAAGTATCATGAAAGGTTTGCGTCTACCTTTCTTGTCAGAGAGAGACCCCCAACCATTGACTGCAGCCATTGTGATGAGAGCAGGTGTAGACCAGATGACTGTTAGAAAGATGAAACTGGAAACACCCAAATCATGCTTCAGGAAGTAAGTAACGAACTGCCAAGACATAGCTTGCCCTATTGACTGAAATGCATATGATGCGAATACTGCAATCGAGTTCCAGTCTCGGTGGTTGGTCATTATAGCTCGGGAGGGTTTCAATACAACCTTTAATCCTAACGGTCAGGATTACATGAGATAAATCATTTATGCCTCACAGAATACTTTAAAACAGCAACTGTACTTAAACCATTAGTTCATAATAGTTGATATTAAATAATAGGTAATGTGAGAGTTACTTGTGTATCCAGAATGAGTTCAAGAATACTGAAGTTATTGCTATTGCTTTCTTCATATTTTCCATAATCATTTACGGCATCTTTTATCTACAAGAGGGCATTCATGTAGAAATTGAAGCAAGTGTGTTCATTAATTGGATGACCTTATTAATTGGTATTGAGGGCAGCATCTGCTTTCTCGCAGCAGGTGCAGCTATTTTTCTTTACAACTTGAATAGAAAACTTAGAGACTTATTATTTGCAATTGGCCTCTTTAATACAGCATTCTTGTCATTCACATTTGCACTAACATATCCTGGTATAATGTTTCAAATTCCATTCGCAGAATCTTTGCCAAAAAGCCAACTACTCATCGCTATGGCATCTCTTGCTGTACCGATTAGTCTAGTTTTGGGATATTATAATGCTAACAAACCTCTATCCAGAGAATCAGTAATAGCTATTTCTATCATAGGATTCCTAATCATTCCACTGATAGCTATAATCACTGTTCTATCACCAATATCACCACAACCATTTGCTATTGAAAATCAAGGCTTAACAACTACTGGAATTCTTGTTTCAGTCCTTGCTTTTTTTCTAGTACTTTATTTGATTGTAATATACGGAGCAAAGTGGAAGACACGTGAAACACCACTTCCAACAGTAGTATTGCTTGCAATGCTGATGATAGTGACCGCTACAGTATTCACGGTTGGTAACCAAGGAGCATATAGAATTTCAGCACTGATTGCAATAGTTATCTCAACCGAGGGTTTAGCTTTTCTGGCATTTGGAATATTCAAAACTTTCACACTGGAGCAAAATCTCTCCTTACAGGAAACAGTGGAATTGAGAACACAAGAGCTCGAAGTAGCAAAAGAGGAGAGTGACTTCTATCTCTGCCTTTGGAGTCATGATATTGGAAATCTGCTACAGGCATTACGAATTTATCTGGATATTCTTGAACTTGATAGCGTTACATCGAGCAAAGAGCAAACCTCCATTGAAAAAATTGCCGAACGTATTTCCTCAATTATAAATCGTGTTCAAGAAGCAGCCCAGATAAGAGATGTTGAAGTAGAGCTTAAATCCATCAGTATAGTGGATTCAGTAAATCAAGCCATTTCTATTTTAAAGGAAGTACTTGATCTTACCATGATAAAAGTAGACCTAGAGTTACCAACGGATGATATTTTTATTCAAGCAGATGGATTTCTCACCCAAATTTTTGTCAATTTGATCAAGAATAGTCTCGACCATTGTGGAGAGAACTCTCCAAGAGTGAGAATTTCAGCATCTATTGAAAATAATACAGCTCTTGTGGATATCTCAGATTCATGTCCACAACTACCCACAAATGTTAGAGAATCCTTGTTTGAAAAGTTTGTACCTAGCGAGAGTGGATTAGGTCTCGGTCTCTTTATAGTAAAGAAATTAGTTATCAGATATCAAGGTTCAATAAAGTATAGCAGAAAAGAGAATAGGAATATCTTCTCCATTCGCCTCAAGACTAAATCTTGAATCCTGCTTATTTAGTAGAGTATTTTTACGATAGTTCCTATAAAATATTCATGCCATCCGATGAATACCTGTTGGAAGTAGAGAATCTTTCTGCATTTTATACCTCAACTAGAGGTCTTGTAAAAGCAGTAGATGATGTTTCATTTGAAATACGAGAAGGAGAATCAGTAGGCCTTTTTGGAGAATCAGGTTCCGGAAAAACATCGGTCGCACTCGCAATAATGGGGATATTTGAACAGATTGCTAGTTATGGCACTGGTTCTGGAGATGAAGAAAACAGAAAACTTTGGGAAATGCGGCAAGAGGCTCGCAAGAAAGGTATGACATCAAAAGAGTATGGAAGAGATTTACCTGGAGTAGAAGGTCACATCTACTATAGAGGACAAGACCTCTTAGCACTAGATGAAAAGGAATTCAGGAAGATACGTGGTGCAGAGATAACCTATGTTCCACAGAGCACAACCAAATCTTTGAATCCCTATACCAACATTGAACTCCAAACTGCAGAATCGCTCTGGGCTCATGATGATGATGACATTCTGATTGAAAGAGAAGTCCTTCGAAGAGTGCTTCAGGCTCTTGATTTAGTGGAACTTGGAGATGTAGATATTCGAAAAGCTCTGAAACCAGGAGAATTTTCGATGGGAGAAGATCAACGTATCCTCATAGCTATGGCACTCATAATGAACCCAGCCTTTATGATTGCGGACGAACCAACAACTGCACTAGACGTGGGAGTTCAAAGGAGGATTATGGATGCAATCGCATTGGTCAAAGAAAAGCTCGATTTAACAATGTTACTAATAAGTAATGATCAAGGCCTCATTGCAGAATCAACAGACCATGTTGGAGTGATGTCAGCAGGAAGGATAATGGAGTTCGCTGATGTAGAAACGGTTCTAAAGAATCCAGGTCATCCATTTACAAGAGCATTTTTAATGAGTAATCCATCGATGGAATTGATTAGAAAAATACGCGAGATAGGATATCGAATTAGAGGTATTCCAGGTAGTCCACCTGATATGACAAACCCACCAGAAGGGTGTCCATTTCATCCAAGATGCGAATATTGCAAAGATGTGTGTAAGAATGAATTACCTGAGTATCGTGAGGTTGAACCAGAACATTGGATAATGTGCCATCGGTTTGAGGAACTTCCGGAATTTTCACTCTACTAATCCAAATGAATCTGTGTCAACAAACTCTCGTACAATGTTAATTACAGAATCAACAGCAGTTCCCCAAAGATAATCATCATCAGGGCTTAATTCTTTTACACCCAAAATGCGGCGCATCTTAGCAAGTTGTCCAGCATGATATATACCATGTTGATATGTACGCAAAAGAGCCCAAGCAATCGTTGGACCTCCATTTTGAGATGGGCCTACTATCCTTAGTTCAGCAGATGAACATTGCATCATGATTTCAGTAATCCATTCGGTGTTTTTCTCAAGTTGCTGTTTACATCCTTTGGGAGACCTGTCATCAAATGTTGGGACTGATGTTTCTCCAGCACGATTTATCCAATACAGCTCAGCTGAAGCTATATGCTCAAGTATCCGTTTCATATTCTTGAGTCGCTCTTCAGATAATTCTTTCAGCATGATATCATCAGGTATCCCCTCAAGGATTCTTGATAGATGTCTTCGTTGATTTTTGTGAGCGGTAATAAGAAGCTCGCGGAATTCTTGTATCTTCAATCATTCATACCTCCTATGTTCTAATTCACAGATTTCAGTTCATAATCGATTATGCCAAACCTTAGCTTCTTAGCATGCGAGAAGAAGCTTTCCGAGTTCTTGACAAGGGTCGTGAAGGTGTCTGCAGCAGGAGAGATTTTGGAGATTTGGGATTTCTTCATTTTTTCGAGAGTCGCATGGTCAATTGCTACAGGGTCTCTTGATCCGAAGATTCCGATATCATGCATAAGTAATGGACGACCTACAGAGATGCAATCACATTTTTCCGTGATGTCTATTGCTAGATTGATGAAATAGAATTTTTCCAATCCAATGGATGAAATAACACCCATGGCATTCTCAACAACCCTTTTTGTGATATCATAACCAATCCAACTCATCGATATTGCCTTAGCGCGAGCAACAGTAGCGCAAACACTTGCACAATGACCACATCTGACACAACGGTCAATATCTACTATCAATGTATCTCCAACTGAAATGCAGCGAGTTGGACAGACTTCGATACATGCTGAACAATCAGGACCTTTACATTCAGATGGATTCACCTGTAGACCATCAGGCGCATGAATCGACATCTTACCACCTTTCCCAACTAAACCAACGCCGATATTCTTCAGAGTTCCCGCTAATCCCATCGCATGAAATTTTGCGTGTGTGATAACCAATACTTTATCGCAATTCAATAATGCAGAAGCTACAGGTACATTCTTGATAAATTCTCCATCTATTGGCACATCAAATGTATCAACACCCCAGTAACCATCAGCAAAAACAATCGGGGCTCCTAGTGTTCCAGGAGAGAACCCATTTTTCTCAGCCATCCTCAAATAATCAGCAGCAGTACAACGACCACCGTATGGTCTAGACTTTCCATATCCAAGGGCACATGTTTCAGATACAAAGGGTTCACCCCCCGCAGATTTCACAAGATCAACAGCCTTACGAATGTATGCAGGTCTGATATGATTTGTATTTCCCCAAACACCAAAGTGTGTCTTGATCATGACGGTATCGCCGGGAGAAATATCGTCAAGAAGTCCTAGTTTCTTAATCACCTTCTCAAGACGGTCAAGCATATTATCCATAGGCTCTGTGATTCTATCTGTGAAGTATACTGATGATTTACTCACGCTTTCACAACCATTATTTGATTTGTCCACACTAACTTTTCACGCTTAAAAATTAACATGAAATCATGGTAGAAATTTAGAGCTAGATTGTGGTTCCAAATGATTTTCTTAGACGCATCAACTGCAAAGGTAATCCTACATGCAATTAAAAGCGATAAGAGGAAAATCGAGGTTTCTTTAGATCTAGGACGCACTAGACAGAGAATTGATGTAGATGACTACCCTTGGGATGTTGATTCTCTTCAAAAGATAGCAAAAGATACCGATTCAATTTATTTCATCCGAGATGATGGAATATTCAAAGCAGCAATACGTGCTGAGCATTTCTACAAATTACTTCCATCTGAAAGTGGAAAGGCGCCTGCTTTATTGATTGATGGTGTTCTAATGCATAGGGTGAAAGAAATGGACCCGATGGAAGATGCAAGATTGAAATCTGAACTCTGTGCGTATCAGGGATTTCCGATGCTTGAAATATGCACTGGTCTTGGATACTCTTGTATTCAATGTTTGAAAAGAGGTATCAAGAGCATAATCACAATAGAGAAAGATCCTCACGTGATAGAACTTAGTAGAATCAATCCTTGGTCAAGTGAGTTATTCATTGACGAGCGTGTGGAACTACTAGAAGGAGATGCATCAGTGATAATTCATGAATTTGATAATGAGATGTTTGATTCCATTTTACTTGATCCTCCTCGATGGCCTTGGGCGTCAGAACTCTATACAAGTGAATTCTATTCAGAGCTTCTAAGGACTCTAAGACCCAAGGGTATTCTATATCATTACGTTGGAACTCCAGGAGCCAAGTACAGAAAACAAGACATAGCCAAAGGAGTAATGACTAGACTACGGGATATTGGTTTTAAAAATGTGAAACGTGTGCAAAGTGTATCGGGTGTTCTTGCCAAGAAATCATAGAATGCACAGTCAACAAGTGTTTTAATAGCTCACCATTTGCCTACAATGAGTCTGGAGTGTACCAAAATGGATGACCCACTACTCCAAGTAGAACACTTGCATGCATACTATCCTTCAAAGAAAGGCCTCATTAAAGCTGTACGCGATGTTTCTTTCGAAGTCAAGTCAGGTGAATGTCTTGGGATTTTAGGTGAATCAGGTTGTGGCAAGTCATCAATGGCTCTAGCAATGTTAGGACTCTTTGACAGAGTAGCTAGATTTGCAGCGGGAACTTCCAATGTTCCAAGATTAATAAAAGAGTTTGAAAAAGAAGGTGAGGAAAGGCCAGGCACCCAAGGTAATGTCATCTTCCGAGGACGAGACCTTCTGTCTCTTGACAAAGATGAACAAGTCAAGATTCGTGGCAAGGAAATCTCCATGATCCCACAAGGTCTAACACATGCGTTAAATCCACAATATTCTGTGGGTATGCAGACAGGAGAGCCTATGGAAATTCATGATGATAATGTAAGATTGCTTGATATGAAGAAGAAGGTTCTTGAAATGTTGAACCTCGTCAGATTAGCCGATGCAGGCACCAGATTCGTACTAGATCCAGGCAGCTTTAGTGGAGGAGAGGCTCAACGGATTCTGATCGCCATGGCATTGGTATCAGGCCCGTATCTTGTGATTGCAGATGAACCTACTTCGGCACTTGATGTCACTATTCAACGTCAAATAATGAATGTGCTTCAGATGGTGAGAGATGATTTTGATGTTTCGATCATTCTAATCAGTCACGATGCAGGAGTCATTGCTGAAATGGCAGATAGAGTTGCTGTGATGTATGCCGGACGTATCATGGAGATTGGTGACGCTGTTCAGATGTTTCACAGACCAGGACATCCATATACTATGGGATTGATGGGATCATTTCCAACAATAGCTATGATGCAGATGCGTGCAACAGGGAAAAGACCAAGTCTCAGGGGTATTCCTGGTGAGCCTCCGGATATGTCAGATATTCCATCAGGGTGTCCATTTCATCCTCGATGCGAATATGCCATCGACATATGTAAAGAGATAGTACCTGAATATAGAGAAGTTGAAAATAGACATTGGGTACGATGTCACAAATATGGCGAACTAGAAAAATAGATGGCGTGAGCGCCAGTCTATCGACGCTCACTAAAGGGGTTTTACTCTTTCCTTTCTGTAGAGAAGCGAATAGCAGTATCATGCAATAATAAATCTTGCAACACTCTGCGCACACAAATCCATGACTCTCCACACGTCTGACGCCATAACCTCCCGGCTTTCAGCATGTTACCCGTGTATTATTTGGGTATATACATCTTTTCAAAGAATGATTCGCATAATTCCATGTGGCGCGAAAAAGAAGATTCTTGGGTTCAGTATTCTAAATTTAGGGATAATATATAATTTGAACTCTCTTTTTTGTAACCGATTTCTTTCAATATTTTCATGAACTGATGTGATGCATCACATTGAAGAAAGAAACGTCTTATACCTTGCTTAAAACCATATGTAATCCCAGCTTGTATAATTTGCTCAAGGATACCCATTCTATACCAGTTCAACGGATCTGAGATGATAAACCATGCTTGACGTTGATTGGTTTTTGAACGATAACAGACTAGACTAAGATCGGTGTCGAATCTTGATTGGACAGAATACAAAGCTACCCAACGCATTGACTGAGATAGAAAGATTTCTCTTATGCTTGAGATTGGATGAATTGGTAATATCATCTCATGAGAATATTCCAACTCAGAAATATTAATATCATCCATTTTATTGAACGATGGCTCTTTAGTAGAATTGTATATCATATCTGCATGAACATGATGGAAATCAAAGAGAAATGATGTCAAGAGATCTGTTTCTATTCCTGAAACAGTGTTTGTTATGTGATTTATCCTTTGGCAGTTTGAATCTCGTGCTCTATTGATTAATGAATCAACTAATGTCATTGCCGCCCCTTCTCCATTTTTGTCAACTTCAAAATCTGTCACCCAAAATACATCACCAACTTCTTTTGCATAACAAATGGCCAAAGGCAGTGTTCCACGATAAGCTATGTAGAATGATGCAAGATCGATTGAATTTCTTTTGACAAATCGATTTAGCTGTGCAGCAGACATCTGAGATATTGAAACATCATTAGTACTAATTGATAGTTTGTTGAATAGAGCAACCCAATCATGCAATCTATTTTCTGCGGCAGTTTGTACAAGAAATCGTGTCAAGAAACTCTAGATAGTTTGATACAATTTACTTTTCATCTTGTCGCTCTATCTTCGATTGATTCTATGCAGAAAAATGATGATTGTTTATTTTGACTTATCACACATACTATATATTGTGGAATTTCTCTAAGACCTAGCAACTTAGAGTTGAGATGTAAAATAATGGAACTTGTGATTTCTTTTATGGCAACTGGATTGCTCATCATTCTTGTCACTCTGTGGAGAAGTCGCAAAATAATGAATTACAAACAATTCGCTGACAATCTTGAGACAACCTATAGAGTGTATGATTTGGATCTAACCGGTGATACGGAATATACAAACTGTATTGCATACAAGTGGGTTTTTGAAAACGTGACGCAGCGTAAACATAGTAATCTTGGTGTGAAATTTCAAAACCATCTCATGGATAATACCTTGAGTGCAGCAATCGGGATAGGTCTACTTCTAGGCGTAGCTGCTCTTGTCATTGGTGCAATAGTCATCCAGTCATTGATAGTGATAGGAATTTCAAGCTTAGTGCTCTTTAATGGAGTTCTTTTGGCTATAGGTCCAGGAGCACCCAGAGTTTCTGATGATTTACTCACTCACCTTTTGAAATATGATTTGGATGATTTGAATCGTGAAGACTATATGTATACAAAGTTGGCAATCAATTCCATCATGAAATGGAATGCTCTGTCTTTTATTATTGGAACTATCTTTTTGGTTATGTCACCATGGGCTGAAATAACTCCACAAGCAGCGGCATTTCTGGTAGCTTTAATTTCGAATTATCTTTTTTGGAATCCAGCAATTCTCCTTGCAGAAATCTGGTTCCCATTAGCATTGCTATATCTCGCAGTCGCAATTCCATTTGCAATGTATTTGGTAGTTGTTATCATAAAGAAATTGACAAGGTCAGATTAATACGGATTCCACGAAATGCTCACAACCGTTACAAGAATCCTAGAAAAACGAAAGCAATTGACAAGACTAATACAAATACAGATGTAAGTAAGATCTTTTGACCATTCTGAGCGTATCTCCAAGCACGAGTAGGAGTACCATCATCATCATAGCGATCCTTGTCCTTCAAGGGCTGTCTTGCCATTAGACATCCACCAAGAACTAGAAGTACACCAAACTCGAGCAATAGAAAATTGGAAGCAGTGGTAAATACTGAAATAGCAGGATTTAGGAGATAAATGATGAAGGCAACGAGAATGTCAGCAACGGCAATGACGGTTGCCAAAGCAAGAGGCTGTAAAATCTTCCAATAGTTAATTGTCATATTTCTTCCTCATGAAATGTAAATCTGTTCAGCACCCATTTTATAAAAAGAATTGGAATATGACAATATGCAATTCCCTCTGAGCAATCTTTCAGAAAGGTTGTAACAACCAAAAGACCTATTCAGAACAACAGATGCACAGGATTTGTGTTATCTAGATATGCATTTTCAAAACAAGCGATTGAACAATTTGAGATAAAGTATAACATACCTATTGTGTTATCGCTCGATCAATCCTCAATGATTGAAGATAAAGGAAAGACACAACTATCAATCGACCAATTACGTGGTGCAGCTGAAGGGCTAGCTGGGAGTAAGAGTTTGGATGAGTTCGTGATTGAATATTCCAAAAAACATCCAACATTCTCTGTATCATTATACGTTTATAATGACGCGCTATGGAAAATGATGAAAAAGAAGTCTAAGAATCCTGAAATGATGCTTCCAATGATTACTATACCATACTTCTATTGGAATACTTCTGCTGTAAATCCGAAAAATCCAACCGGTGCATGTCGAGATACTGAACACTTAGTCGAAGCCATTGTAGAACAGAATGATTATTTTGTAATTAGAGGAACAGGCGGTGATTTCTGTGGAGTTCTTGAGTCACGAGTTGTTGCATTGAAACGGGCAGCAAGACCAATTCTTGCTCCGACAATCCCTGGTCCAATTGAACATGTGCCCAAATATGAAGCACAGATGGTAGAGGTCAAATTATCATTTGGCAACATAAGGAAGAATCTTAATCCCAATCCAGACGATAGAGCAGACTACTCTTTTTCTGAACATCCAAGGGTATTCTATGAACATGGTTTTGCATTGAACCTAGATGGTGGAAGTGTCAATCTACGTGTAGGAAAGCGAAAATCTACAAAACTCAGTGGTGAAGTAGTGGTATATATTGGCAAGAAATTCCAATCCATGAATGAAACAGAGGAAGTGATAGCGTTTCATTCCTGGCTAGTAGCATTATATGACTTGATTTTCTAAGGTCCAAATGAATTCTTAGAGAGTAAACCAATTATTGTAGACTATAGACATCTCATTATGGAACCAGATACGTTAGAATTAAACCAACTGTTAGAAGAAAAACCATTAGAATAACTAAAGGTAAGAAAATTGTCTGAAGTGCTGCAATAAATAAAGCAATATAATCCGTGGCATCCAGAGAAACAGATTCTTCTTCGTCTTCAAACTGAGGATAATCATCCCAATCAGGCTCGTCATGAACCTCACTTTGATCATCAGAATAGTCTTCAGAGTGATACATCAAACTCACTACCAATCATCTTTTACTTATACACTTTAATTCAGTGGTATGAATCGAATGATTCAGGTTTCGCCTACAGCATCAGCATAATCTTGTTGCGAGCTGGTCCCAAAGTCTAGTGTGCCGGCATAATGACATGCTACTAAATGACCATCACCAACATCCCTAAGCTTGGGTTCTTCTCTAACACAAGTTTCAGTAGCAAATATGCATCGTGGATGGAACCTGCATCCTGTAGGAGGATTTATTGGACTGGGCACCTCACCTGCAAGAATCTGAGCTTTACCAGCGAATCGTGGATCTGGGATTGGTACAGCAGACACTAATGCAAATGTGTATGGATGTAATGATTTCCTGAAGATATCATATGGAGTCAGTTCAAGAATCTTACCAAGGTACATCACAGCAACTCTGTCACTCATATGTTTGACTACACTGAGATCATGAGATATGAACATGTAAGTCAGATTCAGTTCCTCTTGTAGGTCTTTCATTAGGTTGAGAGTTTGTGCTTGTACGGAAACGTCTGTACTGGATGTTGGTTCGTCCATGACAACGAATTTTGGATTTAGTGCCAAAGCACGAGCAATACAGATTCTCTGCCTTTGTCCACCACTAAATTCGTGAGGAAATCGATTAAGATGGTCTTCGGTAAGGCCAACTTTTTCCAATAATTCCAAAACCATATCACGCATCTTTGGTCCCTTCGCAATACCATTGACTACTAGTGGTTCACCCACAGAGTTCTTGATAGTATTACGTGGATTCAGAGAAGCCATTGGGTCTTGGAACACAATTTGCATTTCTCTACGAACTTTCCTAAGATCGCTACCAGTCAAATCTGTAATATCTTTGCCATCAAACTCAATTGTACCACTTGTTGGTTCGACCAATCTTAGAATGGTACGTCCAAGAGTTGTTTTGCCACAACCACTTTCGCCTACAATCCCGATTGTTTCACCAGTTTTGATATCTAAATCAATACCATCAACAGCATGAACTTTTCCAATTACTTTTCGAAAGACTCCACCCGTGAGGGGGAAGTACTTCTTAAGATTACGGACTTTAACAAGGATATTTGAACTCATTCATTTGCCTCCTAGTGGGTTGTGACAGGCTACCCAATGATTAGGTTCAATCTCTTCGAGCTTGGGTTTCTCTTTCTTACAGATATCCATTGCATATTCACAACGCGGATGAAATCTGCAACCAGTAGGGGGTGTAATCAGATTTGGTACACTACCAAGTATCTGTGGTAGTCGCTCCCTATTTTCATGTAGTTTGGGAACTGCAATGAGTAATCCAGCTGTATAGGGATGGAGAGGATTGTCGAATAACTCCCTAGTAGATGTAGTTTCCACAGTTGTACCTGCGTACATCACATTCACCCAATTACAAGTTTCAGCAACAACACCCATATCATGAGTAATGATCATAATCGAAGTTCCAATCTCGCTTTTCAGCTGATTTAGAAGATTGAGAACCTGCGCCTGAACGGTAACATCGAGTGCAGTTGTTGCCTCATCGCATATCAAAATACTAGGATTACATGCGAGAGCCATAGCAATCAAAGCTCTCTGACGCATTCCACCAGATAATTCATGGGGATATTGCTCAGCTACTGATTCAGGCGCAGGCATTTTCACCAAAGTCAGCATCTCAACCGCTCTACGGAGTGCTGCTTTCTTTTTGTCATTCTCATCCGGTTCAGGAGGTTCATCCAATTGTGTGCGGTAGTATGCAATCTTGTCCTCGATCTGAGCTTTCTTCTCGCCATCAATATCTGCTTGTAATGACCTTTCAAGTTCAGCAATTTTCATCTCAAGAACATCTTTGCTAAGGTCCTGATGAAGCATGACGACTTCAGCGATCTGGTTACCAATCCTGAATACTGGATTTGGATAGGTGGCAGGGTCTTGGAATACAATAGCAATTCGTTCTCCTCTAATGTCAAGCATTTCTTTGTTGCTCAGTTTGAGTAAGTCAATGTTATCAATTTCACCTGTCGCTCTATTAAGTGGAGAAAAGATGATTTCACCTTCTTCTATCCTACCAGGCGGTTCAACAAGACGAAGGATAGAACGAGCAGTCACAGATTTACCACAACCTGTTTCTCCGACAAGACCCATCGTATCGCCTCGTCTTAGAAACATATCAACTCCGTCAAGAGCTTTTACAACTCCTTCGTAAGTGTAGAAGTTTGTTACTAGCCCATTTACTTTTAGAACCAGGTCTAGACTATCAGACATTTAGCTTATCTCCTCCGTAGTTTCGGATCCATAATATCACGGATACCATCACCTACAAGGTTGAATGCCAACGCAACAAGTAGAATAGCAAGCCCAGGGAAGAAGACTGCCCAAGGTGCGATAGTGAAATAATTTTGCCCAATTGAAATCATCAAGCCCCATTCAGCAATTCCTGCTGGAGGACCAAATCCAATAAAGGAAAGACCAGCCGCAGTAAGAAGAACTCCACCTGTGTCCATCGTTGCTTGGACAATTAATGGTTGAATTGTGTTTGGAATTACATGACTCAGCAGGATATGCATGTCACTTGCACCAATTGACCTTGCTGCTTCGACGTAGAGTTTCTCACGTTCCGCAAGAACCTGTCCGCGAACTAGTCTGGCATAAGCTGGCCACCAGGTTATCATAAGAGCTATTGAGATGTTATCTAAACTACGCTCTCCCAAAGCCATTACAATTGCCATCGCAAGAATAAGACCTGGAAATGCAAAGAACACATCAGTCACCCGCATTACGAGTTCATCAATTTTGCCTCCATAGTAACCTGAAACGGAACCAATTAATGTGCCAATTATGACAGCCACTAAAACAATTGTAATTGATATTCTAAGATCAACCTGAGCGGCATATAATATTCTGCTGAATATATCTCCACCAGAGTCATCAGTTCCCCAATAATGAGGGGGCATTCCGGGTTCAGTACTAGGCGAGCCAGGAGGGAGATTATAATCTGCCCATATCCGTTCTTCGGCCCCATATGGAGCAATGAATGGAGCCAATAAGGCTAATGCCACAAATACTACTAGAACAACAATACCAGCTACGACCAATGGACTCTTAGATATTAGATGTAGTGTGAACTTAGTTTCTTTGATTCTAGGTCGCATATCTTCTTGAAAAGATGGATACCAGTACTTCTTAACATCAGGTAAGAAAAGAACTAGAATGGAGAACCCTGATAATCCCGCCAATATGTACCCCAAAAACCCAATTGTCAAATAAGATATGATGAGGAGTATATTCAGATACATAGCCATTGAGAACGCATAGGTTTCTAGTTCATCAACTGCAAGAGAGAGTCTAAATAATATATATCCAAAAACTAAGGCGATTAACCCTTGGATTCCCCAACCTGTAATATACGGAGGAAACTCAACTGTTGCACCTATAAGAATCTGAATTGAGGTTGCCAGATAACCTAGTACTATGATGCCTCCAAATAACAATCCGGCCATAGAAACTAAAAGTAATACTAATGAAACGATGTTGAATTGTGATTTATCTGGAACAATTGAGGTTATTTGAGTTTCAGTAACAGTAGTCAAAAGATATTCCTCCTATCCAAACCGAATTCTGGGATCTAATGTCCCATAAACCAAATCAACTAGTAGGTTGGCAGTGACAAAGATTAGAGCTACAAGTAGTGTAAATCCATTGATAGCAGCTATATCTGAACTGAGAATTGCTCGTACAGCCCATCTACCAAGTCCAGGCCAATTGAAAATTGTTTCAGTAAGCACTGCACCAGTAATCAATCCACCAAATGCAAGACCGATTACAGTGACTGTTGGAATTAACGCATTTCTTAATGCATGTTTGTAGACTACAATTCGCTCCGTCAGTCCCTTAGATCTGGCCAAGGTGATGTAGTCTTCTTTTAATACTTCTAACATACTAGAACGCATCATCCTTGTGATTATTGCCAGAGTCAGATATCCTAAACAAAATCCTGGCATCGCCAAATGTAATACTGCATCCACAAACAACGGGATATTTAGATGAAGGAGAGAGTCAACTAGGAGAAATCCTGTTATATAGTCGAAGGACCTGAATCTCGTTAAAGAGTACCTTTCACCAGGAGGTAAATGAGGTAAACCCATTATTGTAAGTTGATAGAAGAGAACATACTTTAACATAAGAGCAAACCAAAATATTGGCATTGAAACCCCAGCAAGAGAAAATACTCTTGTCACATGGTCTACTTTCTGGTCTTTCCTCGTTGCAGAAATTATACCAAGAGGAATCCCGAGAATGATAGCGAAAATCATCGCAACTATTGCTAACTCGATTGTTGCAGGGAATTTTACAGCAATAACTTCCAAGACAGGTCTGAAACTGGTGGAAGTACTTATGCCCCAATTTCCTTGGAACAGATTTGATAGATATAGGAAATATTGAACATGTAATGGTTCGTTGAACCCGTGTTGTTCAATAATAGCAGGAATTGCAGATGCAGGCGTATTCTCATTGATATACATAGCAACGGGATTACCCACAATATAAGCTAGGAACCAAGTAATTGTCATTACGCCAAAAACAACAGGAATTGCTAAGATAATTCTTCTAAGGATAAAATCCCTAAGCTTCATTTCTACAGGACCTCTCTAAAAAACGGGAATCTCCATACTTTTCCCGTTTTGCTGGGCGAATATTTCATTCCGTACTTAAGGCTTTGGATTTTCGCTGAAAATTTTTGTATCCACAAGTTATATTAGAGCCTACCAATATTTTGTTAGTTAATCACATGACACGATAGCCGAAGATAACAATGATATATCTTTGAAGTGTTATTTTTGGTATTCGTGTTTTGAGAGATAGAAGGAGGAAAGACATGCAAAGAAATCAGATCTTAGCGATCGTGGTTGTCGTTGTTATTGTCGGTGCAGCTGGTGCTTACATACTTATGTCACCACAAGCTCCTACCGGCCAAACACTTGTTTGGGAAACAATAGGCAATCCCGATTACATGGATCCCCACAATAACTATGAATCATTTGGTTCATGGATCCATTACAATGTCTATGAAACATTGTTCACATATGAATGGAACACATTAAGAACGGACCCAGTACAACCTTTACTCGCAACCGATGTATCGATATCGAGTGATGGTTTGAACTACACATTTACACTCCGACAAGGAGTTACGTTCCATGATGGCACACCATTCAACGCATCTTGTGTCCTATACAACTTCTACCGAATGCTAGCTACTTTTGATCCAAGCGGTCCTGTTTGGATGGTTGCCGAACCCATCGTGGGTGGAGGAGCAATTGAAGGAGCAGTATATGGCAGCGGTACAGGTGATGGTCCTGGAGGCGCAAACCACGTAGCCTTGGTCACAGAATGGAAGGAAGCCAACGAGAATGGTACTGGTGCAGTAATTGCATTAGATGACTACACTGTTAGGATTCGACTTGCATACCCATACACACCATTCCTTGCTGCTATCACTTACGAAGTAGGTGCTATGATTAGCCCAACTTTCGTTGAGAAGAATGGCGGTATTGAGATTGGTTCTCACAATGATGTTCTTGACGAAGAAACCTGTGGTACTGGACCATACATGGTCACAGAATGGACAGTAGACGAAAGAATTGTCTTAGAGAGAAACACCAATTATTGGAGAGAATCTGAGGCGAGAACACAGTTCCCATACGCTGGTGCACTTGATGAAATTATTATCAAGACCAACGAAGATGTGAACAGCCGAATTCTCAACATTCGAGGTGGAGAATCTGACGTGTCCTATTGGCCTGAAACTCATGCCTACGAGATTTACAACAATGCAACTACGCCTGAGTTCGCAAGCAACGATGGTACTCAACAGAGTCTTGATCCTAACGTGCTCAAAGTCTGGGCAAAGTATCCATCATTCAACATTGCATCAATTCACTTCACAATGACTGATACAATGAATGAAACTAGCGCAGGCAAGGTCATAGAGAATCCATTCCGATTGAAGAATGTAAGGCAGGCACTCAGTCATGCTTTCGACTACCAAACAGCTATTGATTCAGTTATCAACGGATTCGGTGTACAAGGTCAAGGACCTATCCCACGAGGAATGTTCGGTCACAATGACTCAGCATATGTCTATCCGTATGACATTGATGCAGCTGTCGAATACTGGAACGATGCTATCAACAATGATGGTCTAGATGCTATTCTAGCCAACAACTCATACAAGATAACACTCTACTACAACTCAGGCAATGAGGCTCGGCGTAAGGCACAGCTCCTGCTCAAGGACGGAATCACTGAAATCCTTGAACACGATGATGCAGTGGCTCTAGGCGGAACTCTCACAATCGACGTACAAGGTCTCGAATGGTCAAATTACCTCCACGCAGCCATTGCTGGTGAAGTTGGATGTTGGATGATCGGATGGGCACCTGATTACGCAGATCCTGACAACTACGTAGCTCCATATGTGAAGAGCACTGGAACATTCGGTTACTGGGCCCGACTAGCTGATTCAGCAGGTTGGGATGAAGCAACCGTTGATGGTTGGATTGATGATGCTGCAAAGAGTCAAGATGATGATGAGCGTGATGAACTTTATGGAAAAGTCCAAGACGCTATTATCGACCACGCAGCCTACATCTGGGTATGGCAATCAACTACACTTACAGTTACAGCTGCTAATGTGTACAACTGCCAATACGCAGCTAATCCAATGCATGGTGCATACTTCTACCATATGTACAAGTTGTAGTCAAGCATAGACACAAAACCAAAGAGGCAGAGAGAGCAACTCTCTGCTCTCGTTCTCTTTTTTTTTGCAAAAAGCGCAACATCTTCAAAATTATACTGAGATAGAGAGCTTTAAAGATGCAGATGTTTATGCCAAGTCAGGTCAGATTAGTAATGTCCAGTACTCAAGGAGAAGCTACATTATCTTCTATGACAACCAAGCAGATGCTATCTCTCTGGTGGAGAGAAAAATGGGTAAGAGGATTAGTTCTTGCACTTTCCCCAATAGGTTTCATAGACGCTTTATACACATTTCTTCTAGTACAAACGCATGGTCCTGAATACGAGTATAATCCGCTTGTTCGTTTTGCTCTTACAAGCGAGCTATGGATTCTTTGGATAATCATAGATATTCTATCCTTTGCGATATTTGCTATGATTGCGGGATCATATTATATTCACACTAGGTCAAGCATCTTTGGTCAACACAAGGCTTGGCTTGCAGGACTTATAGCCCTTAGAGTCGGTGCCGTGATCTACAATGTTCTTCTTTATTACGGAGATATGGCACCAATCTTTTGGGGCATTGTAGGAGGAATACTGACATTCTTTGCTGTAGGGAAATTGTTAACCAAGGACAGAGATATTTCAGTAAAAGGTTTCAAGAGATACTGGAGAGCGAAATATGATCGGATTCATGATAGAATATTATTGAGTGGAATAAAAGTGCCTAAAGAGAGAATGGAACAAAGAGAGTACGAAATTGTTGAAGAAACACTAGTAAGCAGTAAACGTGTCTGGATGAAACGAGCAGGGTATATCTCAATTGCCATAATCGTCTTTGTGAGTATTCCATTCGTACTTACTACTATCGGTATCATGACTGGGGGGATATATTGGAATGAATACTTTGGAGGCAGCTTTTTCTGGAATCAGTTATCAGGTACGACATTTGTAATTGGTTTCTTTGCTGTCATAGTGCTAATATCGATAATTATGTACTTGCTGATGAATGCATTTCATACAACTGAAGGCGCTTGGTAACGCGCTTTTATCCTAACCATAAATAACACTGACCTAAAATATTGTAAGGAAAAATGGATGAGCTGATACTCAGTTCCAATTATCCGAAGTGATTGTTTCTTACCGTTCATTGTAAGTTGGACAAACTTGGACACCAGAGTGTTGTCCTCCCAGAAGCAGCAATGGGAACGACTCTGAGGTCATGTACGTGTCAGGTTGACCTCTGCACTCAGGTACCACAGCAGACTACACAAAGTCCAACACATTCTTTCAAGTAGTTGTCTAAGATTATTGTGGCTGTCACAAACCCATTGTAAGAGCCATTATTGCCTTTTGTACATGAAGACGATTCTCAGCGACATCATAAACTATTGAACGCGGACCATCACAGACTTCATCAGTTACTTCTGCGTTCCGATCTACTGGACCACAGTGTGTAAAGAAGGCATCATTGGTTTTCGACATCCACTCATTCGTACAAATCCAGTCATCATATTTTGATGCTATTTCAATCTCTTTCTTCTTTGCTTCATCAATACCATGCTTTGTCATCATGTCATAAAATCTGTCAGTCATCCAATTTCTGCTATACACGATGTCAGCATCCTTGTATCCCTCTTCCAAATCATGAACAATCTCGAATCTGCTTCCTGATGACTCCGCATTCTCTTCACACCATTTATAGACTTCAGGATCTAGATCATAACCCTTCGGATAGGCAAGTGTTACGTCCATGCCAAGTCTGGAAGTAATCAGAATGCTTTCCTGTACAGAACACCATGACCGTACTAGGGCACCTTTGCCCCAAACCTGCAGAATCTTTTTGCCTTTCAAATCCTTTCCAGC
The DNA here is from genome assembly GCA_964610875.1 of uncultured archaeon. GTDB lineage: Archaea > Asgardarchaeota > Thorarchaeia > Thorarchaeales > Thorarchaeaceae > CAZSWP01. The sequence continues at coordinate 26,259 of CAZSWP010000007.1, read as the reverse complement.
GTGCATTCTATAACCCATCACATCAGCAAGTCCTTGACAGGGATGAAAACGATCATGAGCCATGCTGACAATTGGAACACTTGCATGTTCAGCATATTGTTGTAGCAACTCATGACCTTGACCATAATACTCCAGAGCAGATTCCAATATTCTGATTCCTATACCTACTGAATAACGACTCATGACATTTGCAGCATCTTCTATCGTTTCACCTGCACTCTTCCCAGTTTTCAATCGCATTGTTTTTGGTTCTAAAAACTGAGCATGCCCACCAAGCTCGGTTGCAGCAGCTTCAAATGATTGACGCGTTCTTACAGAGGGATTATAGAAGAACATGAAGAAGGTTCGTCGATCAAGACAGTTATTCAATGGGTGATCGTATCGGTTTTTCTTGAATTCAAAGGACAAGTCCAATGTCTTTTCAAGTTCTTCAACACTCCAATCTTGTGTGCAAAGCAAATCACGATTGTATAACTCGACCATTGTAATCACAGCCAAGAAAGAGTAGTGGAATATGTTTTAGGTGTATCGGGAAAAATGAATAGTATCTATTGCTGATTGGAATTTAAAAAAGAATAGGGGGAGATAAGAGGTGAGAGTCGAGAGCTCTTGTAGAGAGAGAGGGATTTATGTATTCTTACTGTCTTACTTGATGCATGGGCTCAATATTTCTAGAGAAACTCTCACTTGGAGTGTTACCTCCTCGGTTTCGAGATCTCCAAAATCTCATTATACCATCACGTATAGTGGGTTCTTTGAGAAGATTTCCTTTTTCATCTGAACAATTGCAGCAATATCTATTTTCAGGATTTCCTCCCCCAAAATCTTCTTTCTTAACTAGTGGCACACCACAAGCTAGACAGTATGTCACGCGCTGCATGTATATCTCACCATATAATTATGCAATGGATTCTATATTAAGGTCTGTTAACTAAGCAATCTCAACGTGATTTTATATACTCCAAACTGTGTATGGTTTAAAGTACGATTCTACGTCTGAATTATGAAGAGAATACAATTGGATAAAAAGATTCACTCTCTAAGCAAGACACTCACAATTTCTTTCTGTCGAAGTGAAATTAGATGTCCAATAAATTCGCAATTTTTCCTGTCACCGTAGTTTTTCACTAGTTTTTCTAATAAAGCAAGACTATAGAGCATAGATATATCTGAGTTGCTCATTGCATAGAGATTTGATAGCCTTTCAGTTATTATTTGCTCAGGATTATCGGTTTCCAGTTTACTAACAGCAATTTTTCGGATACTACTCATCTGAGATTCAAACGCTTCAGTTTGTATATCCGACCTAATGGCCCCTACAAGAAAGTTGGCGATAATCTCAAGACTCCTTTCTTCCTGATCCAAGTCCTTTACACTCTTTGCGAATTTAGCTTCGACCTTATCTACATCGAAAGGAATCGATTCTTTAACATGTTCGAGGTATTTTCTATACGAGCCGGATTTAAGATAATCAATGGGTTGCATTAGACTATCTATGAAACTTTCAATGGCTTGCTTCGCACCGGGAACTCTCATCTGGACTGATTTATCTCGACTATAGATGACACCTTCATCTTCCGAATAGAACTGCTGATGCACGAGGTATTTCACCATTAGTTCCAGATGGACTCCCATCTCATAACCGCCATTATTCCTTATGACACAATATCTAATATTATTGTCTATCATATATGCAAAACTAGTGAATGTGGATTCGACATTATCCAAACCAGGCAAAATTAGTGATTTTCCACAAAATTAGTTTGATAACAAGTCTATGTAATCAAGAAAAGTGAATGGTAGGACAGATGTCCTACCTTTTTACATCTATCTCATTGTAAGTGCCATTACAGCTTTTTGTGCATGCATTCTATTCTCTGCTTGATCAAAAGCAATAGATTGAGGACCATCAATCACTGAGTTAGAAACCTCAAATCCTCTATCACAAGGTAAGCAATGCATGTACTTAGCTTGAGAACCAGCAATCTTCATTTTCTCATCATCACAGATCCAATGCTTGTTCTTGTCAAATATCTCTTGACTCCTCTCAAGTTCTGGAGTCTTATTCCAAGGAGGAATGAAATCACGACATGTCCAAGCTTTAGGATAAACAACATGTGCTCCTTCAAATGCTTCATCCATGTCATAAACTATATCGAAGCAGGATTCATTTTCCTCAGCGAACATCTTGCACTGTCTGATAACTTCATCATCAAGCTCCATTCCCTTAGGATGGGCAAGAACGGTTTCACAACCCATCTTTGTTGCTGCAATAACAGCACTCTGAGGAACTGCAAGTGGTTTGTGTACTGAAGGAGAGTATGCCCAACTCATAACAAACTTGACATCTCTGAACTTGCCAAACTTCTCCTTTACTGTCATTACATCAGCAAGAGCTTGGCATGGATGATACTTGTCGTCTTCCATGTTGATAACGGGTACATGAGACCAATGAGCGAAATTTTTGAGAATCTCATTTGCGCGTCCATATTGCCAACCAACAGGATCACCATAACATCTGATAGCTATCCCTTGACCCATTCTAGCAAGAACACGTGCTACATCTGAAACGCGTTCTGTGGAATAGGCTTTCTCATCTCCTTCTAGGGCAGGAGCATATATTTTACTGGGGTCAAGAAAATGTGCATGACCACCAAGTTGTGTCATTCCTGCTTCGAATGAGTTTCTTGTTCGCAATGATTGGTTATAGAAAATCATGAAGAGTGTCTTTGCATCCAGGAATTTATGAGGTTCCCATAATGCGTATTTTTTCTTCAAATCAATTGCCACGTCAATGAGAGTTTCAATCTCCTCTTTCGTGTAGTCTAGTAGGGTTATGTAATCCCTACCTCTAAATGTTTCAGTCTTTACCAATGTGGCTCACCAGCCCATCAAAAAAGAACTAACCTAAAGAAAAAGGTTGTCAATGGGCTTAGTTGAAAATCATGGTGCAGATATATCCCCCAGATGAAAATCTATTGTTATGGTGGATTGTAGATGGAATTCGTGGATGCTGAAGTGGAAATATGGACTGAATCGACAAGTCGTAGAATCCCGAGGGGACTAGAATTCGATAAAAATGGCGGCATTGTTGAGCTTGATGGGCAAAATATCTAGACGAGAGGTTGAGAAAGAGCCGATACCAATAACTCATGATTATTTTAGTAAACGTGAGTCCTCTTTATTCATGGATATGGATAAGTTAGCACAAACAAGTCTTGCTGTGCATATCCCAGAAATAATTGAAAGAAGAGAGCAGGAAATGAATGAATGTGTAGTAAGAATCACAGACCATGAATCATTAGATTTACCAGATGTTGAAATCCCAGTACTTTTTTTTATATATACAGAGATTATGGCTAACTGCATATGGATATGAGATACTAAGTACATTAGGAACCTATGACCTTTGTGTGAGTGAAGAAGAATTAAGAAAACTGAAGTTACTTTTTAAAAAGGCAGGGTTTTACATTTCTACGACAAGTGATTCAATGAAGCACCTAGATATATTCATGTATCCGAATTTATGAGCATTTGTCATATGGAAGATACGTAATTCTAGTTAGTGAATTCGAGATATTTTGATTTTCCCAAGTTTTATGAGGCACCGAAGCTATCTACCTAGAATAATCCATGTAGTGTAAGGCGAGTATTATGAAACAGAGAAAGGTTATCAAGTTCATTTTTTCGTTAGCTCCTCCTATTGCATTGATCATCATTCTTACGATGCCAATAGGTCCTTTATCTGGAGGTCTTGGTATACTACAACCGATTGGGGGCATATTTGATGTAGGGCTTGGAGTTCAAGAACCCGAATCACAGATAATAACAATTGAAGGACTGAGTGATGAGGTAAATGTAATTATTGATGAATTTGGTATACCTCATATTTACGCGACTACTGCCGAAGATGCTCATCTTGTCTTAGGTTACTTGCATGCACGAGAGAGACTCTTTCAAATGGTCATGCAGAATTATCTTGCAGCTGGAAGAATTAGTGAAATAGTGGGAGGCTACGCGAATAGTTCTGATAAGTACTATAGAGCGATTGGTTTGAGAAGATCAGCAGAACTCACTCTGGAATGGTATCAGAATAACACAGACAATGAGGATGTAGCATATGCACTAAGAATGGTACAAGCAGAAGTTGATGGTGTTAATGCATTCATTAACTCTATGACAAGTGCTACAACTCCAATTGAATTGAAAATCCTTGGATTTACACCTGAAACATGGAAAACTCTTGACGTGTTCATATGGGCGAAGATGATGACATGGGGCCTCTCCGGAGGAGTAAGAGACTTTCAGAGATGGTACATTCGAAGTTCACTTGATAATGATACCATGTATAATCAATTATTCAATGATTTGATGCCTTACACAGTCCCCATTATACCCGAGCAGACCAATCTTAGTCTTAGTCAATATCCAAACGCACCAGGCAATAACCAAGGTACACCAGAACAGATTGTTCTTGCAGATGATAAACTCGAAATAATAGATATCTCTGAAGAGAAGCTTGAAGAATTTCTCACATTCTTAGAGAACGTAATTCATCCATTCGGAGAAGGAGATTTAGTTGGAAGTAATAATTGGGCTGTCGATGGTACAAAATCAGCAACAGGTAGTCCCATCTTAGCTAATGATCCACATTTGGGATTTCAAGCACCGGCTTTGTGGTATGAAGCTCACGTAGTGGTTCCAGGCATTCTAGATGTTACAGGTGTTTCATTCCCCGGGTTGCCAGGATTTGTTTTAGGTCACACTGCGCATATGGCATGGGGTTTCACAAATGTAGGTGCGGATGTGGTAGATATCATTGTAGAAAAATTGAATCCGGAAGATTCGGAACAATATGAATACAATGGAGAATGGAAAGACTTTGAAATCATTGAAGAGATAATTAAAACACGAGAAGGAGCAGACATTCCTTTCCAAGTCAAGTGGTCAGTACATGGTCCTTGTATTGATGCGGTGTATAATGATTATGACTTTGATGATGAAAATGAAGAAAATCTAGCAATGATGTGGACAGGCAATGGTGTTACTCATGAAGTTATGTCACTTGCAAAGTTGAACAAAGCTAACAATCTGGAGGAATATCATGATGCTTTATTTTGGTGGGATTCTCCACCTCAAAACATTATCTACGCAGATGATGCAGGACATATTGCATTAACTGTAGCTGGACGCTTTCCAATAAGGTCGGGTTACACTGGAGAATATCCTGTACAACTCCTCAATGATTCTGTTGGGTGGATTGGAAATATACCCTTTGCACATGTTCCAAGATCAGTGGACCCAGCACAACATTATCTACAGTCGTGTAATCAAAGACCCATAGACCCTGCGATTTATGGCTACAGTTTACTTGGACCCTTTGCAGACGGCTATAGAGGCAGAAGAATTGACTTCCTACTTTCTAACGATGACAGCGTTACTGTTGACGATATGAAAAAATTTCAAGCAGATGCATTGGAAGTCAGAGCTGAAGAAATCATTCCTTTTGTTCTTGATGCCCTAGACGATTATGGTACTGATTCATCACTTGCACTTGAAGCAATATCTTGGTTAGAAGATTGGGATTATGTTATGAATATCGATGAACAAGCTCCGACATTCTGGTTATATCTCAGAGAGAATATTCATAGATTGGCATTTGACGAGGTCTCTGAAGTATCAACAAGAATTCCTCTCTCCCGAACTCCAATTCTAGAACAGTTTGTGAAGTACAATGATACATACTTTTGCGATATCCAAGGTACAACAGATAATGTAGAAACATGGGATGATATTCTGACCTACTCTTTTGAAGAAACTGTCACTGAACTCGAGGAAACTTTTGGGTCAAACACGTCAGATTGGATCTATGGGAATCATCATCGTGTATACCTAGATCATTTAGCATTACGGGGAGTTTACATTGGAGGGGGACCACATAGAGGACAAAATACATTATTAGCTGCGGGAGGTTGGCGAGTGACACATGGTCCATCATGGCGACTGGTGGCAGATCTCGGAAACATTAACAATTCTTACGGTGTATATCCAGGAGGTCAGAGTGGATGCATGTTCAGTCCACATTGGGATGATCTCTTTGAACTATGGTATGCTTTCGATGAAGAAACCCAACAATATGGCTATCATCCCCTGTATTTTTATTCAACATTCGATGCATTCATTGATGCTGACACAGAAGGAACTATGATAGAGCGTAGAATCCAGTTTCTTGGATAGGAGGGAAAAAAATGGATATGGATTCAATTTTCCCAGAGGTGGGAGTTATCCCTACCATAGTAGTAGTACTTACGATTGCTATTGTCTTTCAGACATCTGGTCTCTGGGTGACCATGATAATAGCAGGTGCATTTGCAGCATTATTCACTAGATCAGTCCTTAAGAGTGGAATAGCAGGTTTTCTAGGAGTTGCAGGAGCCTGGGGAATAATTCTTGTATGTCTTTCCATAACTGCTCAAGCATTGGATATCGCGAACTTCTTTATTTCACTCCTTGGTCTTACCGGACTAGGATGGGTTGTTTTCATCATAATAGTGCTAATAGGAGGAATGCTTGGAGCATCTGGAGCTATTGTACTCAGAAGTTTCATTGAATTAATTGCTTCAATAAACACAAGAGAAGGAATCGACAACGAATAAAACATTCTTATTATAATTTGTAGACCATCCTTCTACAATCACACAGGTTTTGCTGTCAAAATCATTGTTTCGGCCAGTAGTAACCCTTTTCTTTGACTTCGCGTATTATTTTTCCTATAAGGTTAGGAATGTGAACACATGAGTGAAGAGAGTGTATACAAATACATAGAACTTACGGGAACTAGCTCCGAGAGCTGGGAGAAAGCTATACACAACGCTATCGAAACAGCATCGCAAAACCTCAGAGACCTACGTGTTGCTGAAGTAATCCGGCAGGATGTAAGACTTGAAGATAATAAAGTTCAGGAGTATCGTGTACGTCTGAAGCTGAGCTTCAAGTATGAGAGAGAGTAGAGGGTGTTTCCCTCTACCCCTTTTTTTTGTAGTAATTACTGTAATTCTTATTGAATTTCCTGTAGTTGAATTTTGACACCACATCTAACATGCTTTCTGTAAACCGAATCGTTTTCACAGATCATATGATATATTCCGGATTGACCTACAGTGAAACTCCAGTTGAATAGATGTACATTGGTTTTATTATAGACCGAGAAGCAGATACCATTATTTGTGAAATTATCAAATTGTTCATTATTCATAATATAGAAGTCAACACCAAAGGCACCAGCCCAAATGTCGTATTTAGTTTGGTCCCAATGGTAAGAGTCCTCATCCTGCAATACTTCAATTGTGCCATTGATAGCATAAATCTCAGAGCAGTCTATCTGCAAACTCCAAAACTCACCAGACTCTATCCACATGTCATGGAAGTAATCCGGATGCTTTGATTCAATTGAAAAACTGAAACCTAAGATGATAACTAAAACAACGGTTAGCAATATGCATAGTTGTTTTGTTCTCTTGTTTCTCATTATGCGAATAAACTCACAGATTACTCTTGATTCTTTTCAATCATCCTACTAGCAACAAAATACATAGGGGAGAGCTTTTATTCGATAATAAAGGAGCTAGAGCATAGATATCAGGAGAATTTGCAACATGTACAGAGAGATGGCAAAGGGCGTATACTTTATTGGTGTTGATGATCACCACACAGAATTATTCGAAAATCTGTGGGAACTCCCTCTTGGTGTATCCTATAACAGCTATCTGATAGTTGATGAAAAGATTGCTCTTATTGAAACTGTGAAAGAGCCTTGGACTGATGAATGGTTAGAAAACATTCGAGAGATTGTAGATCCTGCAAAAATCGATTATATCGTGTTGAATCACATGGAGCCTGACCATACAAGTGCATTACCACATATAGCAGAGATAGCAAAGAATGCAACAATAGTATACACATCTAGAGCACAAGATATGCAAAGATCACTATATGATGTGGAGTTGGAAGACAAGATTGTTGAGGATCTTGATGAAATCACTCTAGGAAAGAAGACACTAAAATTTGTGCATGCAAAATTTCTCCACTGGCCTGAAACTATGTTTACGTATCTTGTCGAAGATGAGATTGTATTCTCCTGTGATGCATTTGGCGCATTTGGAGCTCTCAATGGAAAGCATTTTGATGACGAGATTGACTTGAGAATGGTCGAGTCGGAGAGTAGAAGATATCTTTCCGCCATAATCACTAGTTATTTCAGATTTGTACAAGATGGAATCAAGAAAGTAAAGGATCTCGGTATTGGAATCAAGATGATTGCACCAAGTCATGGTCCAATCTACAGAAAAGACCCCATGTGGATTGTGAAGAAATATGATGAGTGGAGTTCACCTGAACTAGAAAAAACGTGTACGATTGTATATGGAACAATGTATGGTTATAGTCACCGATTAGCAATAAAACTCAAGAAAGAGCTTATGGAACAGGGGGTAGAAGTCAAGCTGCATAATGTTTCTTATAGCAGAATGAGTGATGTCCTCGTCGATTCAGTTCGTGCAGGAGTCCTAGTAATTGGTTCTCCAACCTATGATGCGTTTCCATTCCCAAAAATTTGGACATTTATAAATGAGATTGAAGGCAAAAGGTTTCCAAAACGTCCGATAGCACTGTTTGGCAATTATAGCTGGGGTGGTGGCAGTGTCAGGAAACTCAAACAAATGTTAGAAGGCATAAGGTTTGAAGTAATAGAACCGACAATTCGAGTTAGAGGTAGACCTTCTGAGGAAGAAAACAAGCAGATCAAACAGCTTGCTAAAGAGATTGCTAGCAAGCTAGAATGAATATGACATGAGGATGGAGTATGAACGACGCCAGTAAACAAAATCACTCATCTGACCGCTCAGATGAACTAGCTATCCAATATGAAACGTGGACCAGAGCTGATGAAGCCAAAGAGGCTTTGCATGCATTAGTATCTCATCATCCTCCGTCACTCTATGGACATTGCTTAAGGTTGTCATTCCGTGGAAAGTCAGTATATTTCTGTGGCAGATGTACCGGTATTTATGGAGGACTTGGTATAGGAGTCCTTTTTCTTTGGTTATTCAATGTCAGCTTACAACCAGATTGGTTATGGTTCCTGATTGCATTGGTATTTGGACTCTCAACTGTTATTGATTGGACCACTCAGAGAATGACTCCAAGAAAGACCAGAAACAGTGTAAGATTCGTTACTGGATTTTTTAGTGGGGTTGGTCTGGCAATAGTATTCCTTTTGGCAAATCTGTTCTATATGCTCATTACACTTGCAGTAATGGTAATATCGGTAGGTATTGTTGGGATTGTTGAATCAAGGAATCGTGATAGTGAAAGAGAAGAACAAGTAGAGTAGACAAACAGTACGATTTTGACTCATGCCAAAGTGTTTTATTTGAGAAATATTCGAATTTGATTGTGGCCAAAATGATACCCTTCGCAAAACCAGTTATAGAAGAAGCTGAAATTGAAGCTGTCAAGGAAGTCTTGGAATCAGGGATGCTTGCAGAAGGTCAGGTTTCCAGAGAGTTGGAAAAAGAGTTTTTAGAATACGTTGGAGTAAAATATGCAACAGTGACATCAAATGGAACTACTGCATTGAGTACAGCACTTGAAGCTATGAACCTCCAACCAGGCGATGAAGTTATCACATCACCATTCACATTCATTGCTTCAGCGAATACCATAGCAATGATAGGAGCAATACCAATATTTGTTGATATAGACCCTCACACATACAATATTGACCCTGATGAGATTGAGAAGGCTGTCACGAAGAAAACTAAAGCGATAATGCCAGTGCATATTTTTGGTAATCCTTCAGATATGAGAAGAATAATGGAAATTGCTGAAAAACACAATCTTCAGGTTCTGGAAGATGCCTGTCAAGCACATGGGGCAACTGTTAATGGCAAAATGGTAGGTTCTATAGGTCATGTTGCATCCTTTTCATTCTATGCTACAAAAAATATGATGACCGGAGAGGGAGGGATGATAACCACTAATGATGAAGAGGTCTATGAGAGAGCCTTGATGATAAAGAACCATGGTAGAGGAAAGCAAGGAGGTTATAGTCATTTTAGAATTGGCTATAATAATAGAATGATGGATATAGTATCAGCTCTTGGTAGAGTCCAACTAAAGCGCTTACCTGAAGCAACAAAAACACGGAGATCTATCGCAGCAGGATATAATAAAATCATGGAGGAATTCAATAATGTACGTCCCCAAAAAGAACTCGAAGGCCACCAATCATCCTACCATGTTTATGCACCAATTGTTGATAATGAGAATCTAGATAGAGATGAATTGGTTAGATCATTTAGAGAGGAAGGAGTAGGAGCACGTACTGTCTATGCATTACCATGTCATCTCCAAGGTACATATCAGAACATCGAAGATTGGCGATGGGCTAAATTCGTTGACTACCCTGATTATTCAAAACTTTCACTACCCATATCAGAAGATATTGGAAATAGACATCTAGACATACCAGTCCATCCACTCCTAACTGACAATGAAATTGAAACCATACATATTGCAATGAAGAAGCTACTTTCCTAAGGAAAATCAGGATGAAAGTGAGGCAAGATATCTCGAAGGTCATGAGATCGAATTGTAATATCAGCAGCCTCACTTACTCTCCCTGTAATTGGATTGAATGCGATACTTACCTCCGATATGCTGAAGATTTCAATATCATTTTCGCCATCACCTATACTTGCAAGCTGTTGCGTTGTATAGCCTTCCTTTTCAAGGATGCGTTGAATTGTTACTGCTTTTTGAGGACCATCCATAACATACGAAACGCTGCCATCATGCTTTCCCTCTGATTCCCCTAAAATATTGGATTCCGCAAAATCAAGTTGGAGACGCTTCTTTAATGGTTTCATGAAAAATTGACTAACTCCACTTGAGATGCATCCAACCAAGTATCCCCACTCCTTCAATTCAGTGATAGTTTCCTCAGCACCAGACATCAGTTCTAAATTCGTAACCTGTTCCTCTATATCACCTGATGTTGGTACACCCTTCCAAATTGCTGATCCCTTGCGAATAGATTCTTCAAATGGTAAATCAGATTCCGATACTTCCTGTAAGATCAACATGAATTCTTTTTCAAGACCTGCTGCATGGGCTACCGGATAAGTTGCACTTGGACCATCAAAAAGTACACCATCTAAGTCAAAAGAAACTACTCTAAGGTCAGTTTTCATAGAATCATCCCTTTTTCCATCTAATTGGGACACCCCCGAAAGGGTAATTATCACTTTTGTATTGATTGAAAACGGATTCCAATGAACATCATTCAGAAAGGCACTATCAATGAGATAAAGAAAAAGTTTCGCAAAAAAAAGAAAGATCGTGATCTAACTTTCGCAGTTGCAAAAACAAAACGAGATTTAATCAAACGACTACTCATTGTAAGTGGAAAGGTAGGAGAGAATAATATCGAGTTGTACGAGGCAAAGGCGAAAGACATGGAAGCAGATTTCGTTGTGGAGGAAGGTAGTTCTTGGGTGCTGACAAGAAAAACGATACAAGAGAATTATGATCCAGATTTTCATCAAGGTGTTTTACTAATTGGAGATAACTCAGAGCTTCCAGGAACACAGATAGAGTATGATGGTACTCAATCATTCACTGACTGGTATATCCAAGATGTAGACGACGATGGATTGCCTGATACACCGATTGGTAGAGTCTTTGGACCTCCAGCGACAGTAATGTATCATATGGACCCATTTGTTATAGATAGTAACATCGCTATTGTTTTCGATAGTCAACCAGGACGCTCGACAAGACACGTTGACAGTCTAGCAAGTTTAGGTTTCGATGTAGAAGTTCTGCGACGGTTCTATCAAGATGATATCCATCTTTTAGGTGCTGCTGAATTCATTTTGCAATTCTCTGACGGTGTCTTCACTTCTAGAATCCATGGAACACCAGATAGATGGGCCTCACATAATTCAGTTATACTGAGTCACAGTCAAGCCGAACTAATCGACTTTGCAGGATACACAGTAATCTACTCTGAAGCATGTAGTACAGCTCGTGAAGGTCCTCTACTGAAAGCCTTCTTAAATCGCGGTGCGTGCTACATTGGTGCCAGTCTTGATACGATGAATAATATTGAACAATTTGTTGATTGGAGAGACTGTCCTTATGCTGATGGCTGGAAATTCGGATTTCTGGATTTCTTGGACACCTTCAACACGATTGGCAGAGTAAAACTTGAGGTAGACAGGGAGATAGCTCAACGTCTTAGACCAGCGATTTCGAAAGAGATAGAAACCATTGGCAGAAGCGATACAAACAAAATCGAGCAGGATCAAACAGTTTCATCAATGGAATGGATGCTATATGGTAATCCTATTCGTAGAACAACGGTCGGTCCTAATGCAGATTTTACACCAGACACACTAATCGTCGATACTTGATTCATCTTGTTGAGAGGTAAAGGTCCGCTCTGAAATGTAATGACCTAGATATCCACCAAGAGCACCAAGACCTGAGATTAGCAGAGCAGCTAGCAAAAGAATTGTGATTATGAAAGGCATAGCTCCAGGGATTTCTTCAGGTAAATACAGACTTGAATCAATGTAAGATTGAATTTGAGCTGGAAGTGTGACTAGCATCATAGGAAGAAATGCAGCTAATGTGCCTACAAAGCCAGTAATGATAGACTCTCTCTTTTTCAATAGAATATATCCACCAATCAGGCCAGCAAGCAATGGTGCGAAAATATAGAGAACAAAGAACAGACCGACATTTAGAAGTGCAATAGCAATGATAACACCAACTAATCTATTAAGTCCAATCTTTGATGGTATCACTTGAGTCATTTTGTCCACTAATGAGTGAAAATGGGAATACGTTATAATGCTGATGTTAGAGTTGAAAATAGCAATAGCTCATTGAAAGGAGGTAGAAGTCAACTGATAATCAATGTACCAAAACATTATGATATGCTAAAATCAGTATATTCATGGATCTATCCAGATGTTCAACCCGTGCCTGAAACAACAGAGGGCAGATCACTTCTAAGAGTACTAACTATCAATGGCATTTCTATAAACTTGCGAATCAATCAGCAAGAAATTGGACATGGTTTGGAAGTTAAATACACACCCAACGTTTCGGACCAAGATATGCTAAAGAGAAAAATCAAATTTATTCTAGGATTGGAAGTTGACACTTCAGAAGCAATTGCTGTTATGGGAAAAAAGTCAGAATTGCGTGAAATATCAATGAGAGTGAGAGGAATCAGACCTTACACTGCAGATACACCATTTGAAGCACTTATCAAATCCATTATCCAACAACAAATCTCATACAGAGCCGCAAACATATTGACAAAGCGTTTGATTCTTGCAAATTCACGAGCTGACGCTATTTACCACAAGTTCCCTAGTGCCTCAATGCTAGTAAGAATGAAAGAGGGTGGTTTACGCGACATTGGACTCGGTTACAAAGCAAATTATATTCTCAATGTGTGTGAAAAAGTTGAATCCGAAGAATTGCAGCTCGAATCTCTAATTGGCAAATCTATGAGAGAAATCAAAGATGAATTGATACCAATCAAAGGTATAGGAGAATGGACTATACAGGTTCTTGCCATCGCAGGTCTTGGCAACTTCTCGATATTCCCATTTGGAGACCTTGGTGTTCAAAACACAATCACAAGAATTCTTGGACTCTCGAAAAGAATCTCAAAAGACGAGCTACGTGGGTATTCTCAAGAAATGGGAGATCAAGGCCCACTGGTTCTTTATCTTGTTATGTGTGCAGATGTGTTAGATATCATTGGGACTACAAATATATAATAAAACCCATAAGCATTCAACACAATCTGACTTCTCTAGATGGTGACAAGAATTGTCAGAACCGGGAACGAGAAAGAATACAAAACTATGGCGCATTCGTTCTATGTTCTTGAAAGAATTAGGACTTATTAGAAACGATAAATTTGCTATGCTACTAGTCTTCGTATTACCCGGAATGATAATGGGCACAATGTGGTACACACAGAATCAGGACTTTGGAATTGTAGATACAACAACTGGAAAGAACAAAGATGCTTTATATATTGGATTAGTTGATGCAGATATAACAGATACTTTTCCTGATGAAGATCTCTCTGCCAATTTTACTTGGTATCTAACAAATAGTCCAAATTTCATTGTAATAAAATATGAAACCGAAGAAGCCGCAAGGGAAGCTTTGTACCAAGATATAGTTGATGTATACGCAGTGATTCCATATGGATTTGAAGGAAATATCACTGGTGATATTCCCGCCTTCGTTGACATTCACATTAGTAGCACCAACTTTGATAGTCAAGCTGCTGTATATTCAGCATTCAATGAAGTTGTGCAAGAATTCAGATATGATCATGGATGGATAAAAGGAGAGATTGCATACGAGAGAGTAGGAGAGTTTGAACCTGTAGGTAATAGATTCGCTGCAACATTTGGTGTGTTCCTGCTAGTATTTGCAGTATTCATAGCTGTTTCAGCTACAGCTGCACAGGCAATAGTTGGAGATGTACCCTTGAATAGAATGCTACTTACACCCGCTACAAAGATGGAATCAGTTCTGGCTAAAGTACTCGCGTATTTTTCAATAGGAATAATTCAAGCTCAATTTCTACTACTTCTTTGGATGGGCTTGTTTGGAATTGTGCCAAATACAGATTATCTTACATTGAATATCATACTTGCATTAATGTCTATTTCAGGTTCTGCACTAGGAGTTTTGATATCGACTCTTGTGACAACGCGGTTACAAGCGAATCAATCGTTCCTTTTCCTATTGTTTGGTTCAATGATCGTAGGAACAGGTTTCATTGATGTTGGAATTGTGGACGAATTCTATCCGTTGAATCTTGGTAGAGTTATGATTATCGATACAGCGTTCAAGGGAGTTTCAATCCTCACTTTTCTACGCGAAATGTTTCTTATTCTAGTAGTCACTTTAGGATTCATACTACTAGCATGGGGTGTATTCAAGAAAAGAACAACATTAGCTTAAACGATTTGTCTTGGCAAGAGCCATAAGGAATTGTATCTACTGTCTTCTATCCTCGAGGAGGAACCAAATATGAGCGTTGTAAAAGTAATTGAACTAATTGGAGAGAGTCCAAAAAGTTGGGAAGAAGCAACACAAAATGCACTTGATGTGGCTGCAAAGACCCTTAGGGGAATTGTGGGTATAGATGTCGATCATTTTACAGTAAAAGTGGTAGATAATAAAATTACAGCATTTAGAGCCAATGTTCGAGTAGCCTTCAAATATGAAGATTGATTCTTTTTCCAAGGAGAAGAGGCGAAACCGCCTCCTCCATACTTTCGTTCAAAATCCTAAACTAGCCAGCAAAACAACCGCAGCATTGTTAAACCCGTGCGCAACAGTGGGTCCAACCATGGAATACCGTCTTCTCTGTGCCAAGTACCCTAAGAAAATTCCAAGAACAAATCTTGCGGGGAGTCCAATGAGATCAAGATGAATAGCTGCAAAGATGAATGATGTAATTAACAGTGATACTATTTTGAATTTGTTTGTCTTCTCCCTGAAATATATGTCCATTCTCCGTTGCAGAAAACCACGGAAGAGAATCTCCTCGCTTAGGCCCACAACAACAAACATTACAACCACCCAACCTATCAGTTCTGGAATAGAGTTAGCAAAGAATGTTTGATCTGCACCTTCAAAAGGTAAACCAGAATAAGTGGCAAAGAAGTATGTTATTATGATATTTGCACCTAACATCGCTATACCAAATCCCAAACCCAAAAGTACCTCCTTTATTGGATTCCCCAAACGGATTCCTATAGATTTCAAACTCAGATTGTTTTTCCTTACATAATAGACAGGAGGGATAATGAACCCAAATTCCACAAGTGTGAGGCACAATAGGGTCCATGGGGCATAGACTATTTCAAAAGTAGTGGGATTGACATAAATCAACCCATATGCAATGAGTGGAATCATGACAATAAATGTCAAGCCAATAGTGATTCCAAATCCAATCCCGGTATATATTAGAATACGAAATAATCGGTCAAAATCTACACTGCGTTCAATCATTTTTCCGGGTACAAAAATTTCTGTGCTCTCCCAGTCATCCAGGTCATCATAATCGGGATCAGAGAGTACCAATAGGATTACCTCAGAGAATCAAAATCCAGAAATGAGATAAGCGTTTAGTTTTGAGTACATCCAATTTGCTACTATCACATTGTTAATGAGAACATACTATATAATGACTATCAACTGATAATGAAATTACTTGCATAAGGTGTAATGAAATGGGTGAAGCTTTCATTCCAAAAAATCGAAGAGGAACCGCACTATTAGTGATATCTGTGGTTGTTGCAGCTAGCACCTTTACTTTCATTGTCTTTCCGGGCACATTTCCAATCCACGAGCTTTCCGTGCGTGTTGCTATAATTGACTCAGGAATGGACGCAACACCCCAATTGGAAGGAAGAATATTAGCTTCACATTCCTTCATAGATTATGAGCACGGTTACTCAGAGAATATAACAGAAACTCAAGACAGTAGACCAAAAGGAAATATCCATGGTACAGCAGTTGCATCAATAATTGCAGAAAACGCTCCCAATGCAGGATTTGTAAATGCAAAGGTAGTCGATGAGAATGACTACGCAACACAAATCGCTCTAATTCAGGCAATTCATTGGGTAGTAGAAAATGAAAGCTGTGATATTATCAATCTGAGTATTGGAGGAACAATTCCAAATAATGATTTACTTCAGGAAACTATCTCATGGGCATTCGAAAAAGGTGTTTCAATAATTGCTGCTGCTGGAAACGGGGGTTTGAATGGTATAAAGGGAACATCTGTAGAAGCACCTGCTGTTTTTAACGAAGTCATTGCGGTTGGAGCAATTGATGATCAAGGACAAATTTTCTCATTCTCTGGGAGAGGACCACTTGCTGACAGGAGTATAAAACCAGATATTGTTGCAGTGGGATACTATAAAGACCTAAGTCAAACTCTGTACGGAACAAGTTTTTCTACACCGTACGTAGCTGCCGCAGCAACTGAACTAATTCGAAAATGCCAGGAAAATAATTGGGATTGGACACCAGGAATGATAAAAGCTGTCCTTCTTTCAACGGCAAGCTTTGTAGGTTCTGAATCATGGGAAGTAGGAGCAGGAAGAGTAGATGTCGAAAATGCACTAAGATATTTAGATATTATAGAAAAAAAGAATAGCCTTCCAATGGTAGTTTGGGTAATACCAAATCTAGGGAAATACAGCTTTGAAAGATGGTTTGTAAATACGACAGTAGACTTAGTAGTTTCAATCTTTGCAAGCACAAATGGAACATTCAACATATTTACGGATGGTTCAGCCAGCCCCTTTTTGACCATTCCTGAGACTCTTGAAATAAATCAGACGGGGCAATTGAAACTAAAATTAAGAGTAGAATCATCAGTGGATCTTCTTGGCATTCAAGCTAGAATTATCTTTGATTCACCAAATTATAAGAGAGTATGGACTCAATTCAAGTTTGATTGCACTTTGCCACTAACAAGAGTTGCTTTCGATTTAACTCACACTTCGTGGCACATAGATTCAATTTATGGACAATTCAGAGCGATATATACGAAATTGACTCAGCTTGGAATATCTGTTGAGCAGCTTGTAGATAGGGATGATATAACAATTGAGAAGCTGAACGATTTCGATTTAGTGATGATATTAGACCCATGTAGTTGGAATTTTAACCTTGACGAGGGATACGCAAAACCTGTTTCATCTATTAGCTATTCAAAAGAAGAACTACTTGTTTATCAACAGTACTGGAAAGATGGTGGAAATGTTTTCATTGCAGCAGGAGATAATTCTAGTATGGATGTGGAGTCCATCAACTCACTCATCTCCAGATTTGAAATCAATTTGGAATACGATAGAATTCCACCATTCTCATTTACTGTAAATGGAATTCAAAGTACTGAAGAAATTGTTAACATAAATACGACGCATCCAGTTATGTCACGTATCGAGTCTTTTGATTATAATGGATGTTCTCTGAACTCAACAAATGGTGGAGATATTCTTGCTTGGGGTAATGTCAGATATTTGGATCAAGATAACAACGTGATTACAATTTTAAAACCAGTTATAATATCTAGAGAGCATACTCTTAGTGGTCGAGTTATAGTTTCAGGAAGTAATTTCTTTCTGGATAACTATGCATTGAATGGATACTACCACTCATCTGAGAACTCAAAACTAGTATTACAGATTGTGGTTTGGTTACTAAGTAGAACATAGTACTATAGAAGAGGAGCAATCTTTTCTGTTGCAGTCTTTGCTGCATAGACCAGTAATCCAGTTTTCATATCCTTCCGAGCAGCTAGAACTAGAATGGCTTTTTCACCAGCACCTTTGAGAATGATAAGACCTTGTTCATTAGTAATAAGAATCTCCTCAAGTGTACCTTGTTCCATTCTTTCTGCAGCAAGGTCTGCAACACCAAGAATAGACGCAGACATCGCGGCAATTTCAGCCTCCTCTAGACCTTGAGGAACTGCAGAAGATATGGGTAATCCTTCCTTAGATAGTAACAACCATGCTCTGACACCAGTTGCAAGAGCTGTAGCTTCTTCCATTATTCCACGAAGCTTACCTTGCAGCTCTTCAAAGCCAGGATCGAACATAAACATCACATTAATAGATTACTAGACTAGTTTTCCTAGTCCAATGCGCAAATATAAAGTTTCGGCGCTTTTCTATATGCGATAGAATTTTAGTTAATATGTAGGTTTGGATAGTACCAAGATTGTGACAATCATGCATGTAATAGAACCCATATTCAAAACATCATCTTCAAAGGCTTGGAAGACAGGTGTAAGAGTCCTTGGCATTGCTGAGAGTTTCAATAAGGATGATAGGAGAAGCATTCTAGCGGGAGTAATAATGCGAGGTGATTATCACATTGATGGATTCGGAGTATGTACACCTACAATTGGAGGAACAGATTCAACTGAAAAACTGATTGACATGTATAAAAATCTGAATAGGGATGATATTCATTCATGGTTGCTAGGAGGAAGTATCATATCATGGTTTAACGTGATTGATTTACACCGCCTGAATCAGAAAACAGATATCCCAGTAATCTGTGTTTCATATTCACCATCAGAGGGTATAACAAAGTATCTACAAGAATACTTTCCTGATGACTGGAAACAAAGGGCAAACATAGTTGGTAAAAACGGGTTACGTGAGGAATTAATTCTTACTAGTGGAATGAAAGTATTTATTCTAAGAGCAGGAATTGAATTGGAATATGCATCAAGTTTAATTGAACTCTTCACAACATCCGGAAAAATACCAGAACCAGTAAAAGTAGCAAGAATTTTAGCTTCTTCAATACGAAGAGATGCAAAAGCACTAGTTGGTTAATTACGACAGATTTTCTTTATGCTTCTTATTCAGTAAGTGGTAGATTTCCAATGCCAATTCGATTCTAGTTTTTTCAATTATCCTTCTTCCAGATACAAAGAATTCATCTAATTTCTCTGCAGAAAAGCCATTCGATTCCAAAGATATGGCATGTGTTAGCATATCGAGAATATCCGAGGCGCGTACGATTCTTGCTTCCAATGTACTCAGCTCGGTATACTCCTTGAAGATGCTATGCAGGTTATTGTTAGCTTTTGGGAGTATTTCAAGTAATGCATTTAATTCCGCCTCATCCTTGAGTTTTCGATACTCATTTCCAAAGAATCTTTCAGATGACACAGGTATATCAGATAGAATAGATTCGGATAAGTCATGTAAAGCTGCCATAATCAAAACTTTAGCTATATCCACACTAACATCTGTTTTCTTCATTGAATCCGATAATAAAACAGAGAAAAGACTGACACCATAAGTATGAGAAGCAATTGATTCGCCCAATGAATTTGGGACACCCACTATGTGCCATCCAGTTCGGGATAGAAGTTTTAGGCGCTCACCAAAGAAACAAGCTCTAAGAATACCTTCAGCATCCATTTGATACATCTCCAAAAGAAATTGAAAGAAGGGGTTAAAACCCCTTCCTAAAATATCACTTGGACCTATGGGGTAACTGTTAGAGTACCATTCACAATCAAGTCGTGATAATACTTAATCACGTCGATTATATCGTCGGAGATGTAGACCGAGCTGTATGCGAAGCGGGTAATATTCACTCCATTATTTGCCAAGTTGTAACGCAGTGTTGTTCCACCTGGGAATTGATCCCAGAGAGTCTTGTTCACAATATCATACAATCCGATGTCAATTCTTGGAACCACACTCGTTGCAATCCAACTTGGAGCGACTGGAATATCTGGGTCACGAGTCCCGTAATAGTCCTGATTTCCTTCAGCTGCAATCACCAAAGGTAATCTCCGACGGAGACTCAACATCGCTTCTGCAGCGAGTGCGCCTTGTCTAACTCCAACAATATTGGCTCTAACAGGTGCAAATATTAGCGATGCGTTCTGATTGACGAAAGTGTTGTAAGTCATGCTTGTAGTAGTAGTAGTATCATTTTGCGATAGAATATATTGAGTGTCTAGCAAACTAACGCCCAGATCGTAGGTTTCATTTGCTTCCTCAACACCTTGAATGAATCCGCTAATCATGCTGTCAATTGCTTCAATATTTGGAAATGCTGCGATAATACCGATGACACCGGTATATGGGTCTTCAGATACGAGAAAAGCTGCTAGCACTCCAGCTAAGAAGGCTCCTTGCTCTTCAGCATATATTGCAGATGCTACATTGTCAGCATTTACTGAGCCACCAATCATTCCAAATTTTTGGTTGGGGTACTGAGTAGCAACAGTTCTCACAGCATCAGTGAGTTCATTTCCAATCGCAATGATAAGATCATACAAACCTGATGCGGCATACGTTCTAATCTGTTCTTCAGCTTCATCTAAAGTCGATGGCAGTGTGTCTGGTATTGCATACTGTACCGAAACATCTCCTGCAAGCTCTTCCATTCCTTCCAAAGCGGTATCGGCTCTACTTCTATCGCCGAATCCTGGTTCCATTAGCACCACTGCAACTCTTGAAGGTTGATACGGATTTGTCATTAAGAGGAATCCTGTTACTCCTCCAAATACAATGATGATGACAACCAATGAAGTGATAATTCTAGACCTTGAGCTCAATATGCTTCCTCCATGGTCAATGAACCCTTCTCGATAGAGCGCGGATTTAAACCTATTGGCTTGTGTAGTTTGCTAAAAATGTGAGAAGAGGATAGACCTTTATGTCACGCAATATATATTGAATTCGGCAAAAAAAAATTGGCGGTTTTACTGATGCTAGGCAAAACACTTGGAGAAGTAACAGGTCTACTTGAAGATGCTATGAAACTCCATAGAGCAATTCGGAGTGTGATCTTATGTACTAAAGAGGGGGTTGTAGTTGCATCAGTATCAAGAGATGAAGACAGAGACCCAAGAGTGTTGGCAACTGTCGCAGCAGCTCTGGCATGGGCGGGAACCCAAACCCTCTTACAGGTAGGAGATAGTAGGCCAACATACCTCATCCAGACTACACCAATAGAGAGAATAATAACAGTGTTACAACCGCATTATAATTTGGTTGTTCTCACCTCAAGAGCAGATGATTCAGGTTTTCGGCTTGAATCATTTTTGCCTTCCTTCCAATCACTTGCTACTCGTGTTGAAATCATAATGGGTAGTCATAGCGAATTCGGTAAGGAAACAATTCTTGGTAAATTAGTGCAGGCAATTCCAGATATCAATAAGGCAATGGTTCTCACAGTAGAAGGATTACCATTGGGATCAGTTGGGTTTGACAATCACATAGAAGTAGCAGCCTTAGCTAGTTCAATCTATGCAAATGGTCAAACATTTGCTCCGGAAACTGAAACTCTTACAATAAATTCTGACAATGCAGATTTGCTTGTTCATAGAATTGATGAAACACGACTTTTAGCAGTAATATGCAAAGGACCAAAACCAGACTTGCTTTGTCAGAGAGTTCTTGATGTTATCCAAACACAAGTTTAGAAAATTTGGGCATAACATTACTCTTAATCATTATTTGAGTCAGAATCATCATCAATGAACTGGAATTGCCATTCCCGGAGATTTATTCTGATGAAGCAGTCTTTGCCACGTTCAGGGCAATCAATTCGTATCAGCACTTGTTCTGTACTGGCCTCACGAATCTCAGGATTCAGACATCCATCTTCAAGTTTCTCCATTAGAAATATCACATATGCTTCAGTTATAGTATTCAAACTGCCTTTTAGAAGGGCTTTTCCTAGTTTGTCAAGATAATGTCGCTTTTTTCTGCCTTGACGTTTTACTTTTACAAGACCAACACCTTGCATGCGAGTGACATGCCATCTGACTGTGTCGTGATGAACTCCAAGGCTCTCGGCCATTTCCTCTTGATAACACGACGGATTATTTACAATGTACGAGAATATTTTCTGGGCTGTTTCACTTCTCATGGTAAGGTAAGCCATTTCTGCTTCCTTTGACCTGAGCATTTTAGGATAATAAATCCGTTTACCTGCAAATTTGATGGATCTTACTAAACCTTCACGCTCAAGGATTCGAAGATGCCACGTAAGTGTACCTAATGGACTTTCTAGCAAATCAACTAGCTCAAGCAGATAAGTACCGGGATTTTCACAGAGCACTTGGTACAAATCACGTCTGAATGGATGTAGCAATAGAGCTAGTCGTTTTTGCCTAGCCATAGATAGTCCTCTTCTCTAACTCCAGCCAATAGTATTCCAAGGCCGATAAAAGGTCTTCGTATTTGTCCTAATAGTACAGAATTTTAAGCAAGACAGAACTCTTATTACCAAAGCATCTTTGTCAGCGCCATACGAGAATAAAGGCAGAGGTAGTAACTTGTGCGGCATAACAGGCATAGTCACAAAAAACAGAACCGACATTGGAAGACTTCTTGTAAAATGTAGTCGAAAGCTCACATACAGAGGATACGATTCAGTTGGTGTTGCTGCAGTGAACAATAATGCAGTAGATTTGAGAAAAGATGTTGGCACTGTAGATTTGGTGGATGCGGCTCTGAAACTCTCTGATATGCCTGGAGACCGAGGTATCGCACAACTAAGATGGGCTACATATGGGGCTCCAACAAAAATCAATGCGCAGCCTCACTATGGTTGCACTAAAGAGTTCTATGGCGCACATAACGGAAATCTTCACAATTACTACGAATATAGGAAGGAACTCATTGAGAATGGACATATTGTCCGCTCTGAAAATGATGGTGAATTATGTGTCCATGCTGTTGACAAATATTACGAAGAAACCGGCGATATGTTTGAAGCAATTAGGTTATCCACCAACGATTTACATGGAGCTTTTGCATATGCTGTTGGAAGGGCAGATGAAAAGCGGATATTTGCAGTGAAAATGGGATCCTCTTTGGTAGCTGGTGTTGGAAGAGATGAAACTATAGTATCAAGCGATTTACCTTCAATTCTTCCATTAACAAGAAATGTCATCTATCTCCAAGATGGAGAGATGCTAGAACTTACCTATGATGATATCAAAGTGTATCGAGTCGAAGACGGAAAACTCTTGGACAGAAAACCACAGTTGACTAAAGTTGATGAATCCGCAGCAGAGAAAGGAGGATTCCCACACTTCATGTTGAAGGAAATAAATGAACAGACCCAAGTAGCACAAGATGTAATGGGGGTTCTTGAAAGTTCTGAATCTGAAGAATGGATAAAAATGATCCATGATGTAGAAACGCCATATTTGGTAGCTTGTGGGACATCTTATCATGCAGGGATAGTTGGTACATATTATTTCAATGGACTTGCAGGGAAAGCTATCATCCCATCCCTTGGCGGACAATTTGAGAGTATGTACGGTTCAACGTTACAAGATGATAGCCTCTGTATTCTTGTATCACAGAGTGGCGAAACAAAGGATGTTCTAAATGTTTTAGAGCATGTACAGAAAGATGAGTTGGGTAAGACATTAGGAGTTCTGAATGTCATTGGAAGTACTCTAATGTTCAAAGCAGATTCCTATGTTCCGATGGCTTGTGGATATGAGGTCAGTGTTCCTGCAACGAAGACATACTTTTCTCAGACCATCATTTTTGCATATCTGGCTGCCAAAGTGGGAGAGATGAACGGTCATATCGACAAATCTGAATCGAAGAGATTCATAAAACATCTTCGTGAAGACTTACCTAGTTTAACACAAGAAACCATTGACAAGACAGGGATCTTAGCGAAAGACTTAGCTATGACTTTGCTAAGTGAGCCAGACATGTACTGTCTCGGCTACGGACTTACCGATGGAGTAGCAAGAGAAGGAGCATTGAAGATTAAGGAAATATGCTACAATCACTGTGAGGGAATGTATAGTTCTGAATTTAAACACGGCCCACTGAGTATTGTAACAGACAATTATCCTGTTATTTTCGTCACTACCACGGAAGACTCATGGATGATTATCAATCATATCAATGAAGTAGCTTGTCGGGGTGGTCGCACAATAATCGTGGGGGAGAGAGAGAAAAAACTGGAACCATATGTGGCAAATTCGATAGACTATCTAGAAGTACCGAAGGCACCATTGCTCATCAACCCACTCCTAGACGTAATTCCATTACAGCTTCTCAGCTATTTCATATCTGTCGATAAAGGGATTGATCCAGACCACCCGAGAAATCTGTCAAAGACGCTTACTGTAGATTGAACTACTATTCAAGCTCGCCGCCAGTTTCGCCTATTCGAATAGCTCGCATTTCAGCAGAAACTACATTACCGGAGTCGAATCCATCACGAATTGAAACTAAATCATCATCCTCTATTTCGAAAAGGCCAACAAGCTCGGTCACATCAGCAAGAACCCATTGCCCAAAAACATGTCGACTATCTTGACTTTCACATTCTAATAGACCCATATTACCTGAACTCGACCACCAGCTCAAGCAATCCACAGGTTCGCCCATACTCTTCATCAAAGCAATCCACTCTCTTCTGAGTTTTGTAGGACCATGATTTTGTCTAAATGTAAGAAGGATATGACCTTTAGTTTTAGAAAATATACTTTGCAATTTCTCTATTTCATCTTTGGAAAAAAGTGGCATAGGACTCAATACAATGAGGAAGTCATTTCAATAAAAGCAACTCGTTATGGCTAAAAGGGGTGGAGGAGTAATCAAATTATTAGTAAATCGAGGAATCTCTTTTGAAAAATGAGATGTATAATAGTATTGGACTTTTCTCCGCAGACCCATGGTCGTTTAGAGTTGAACATCTTAGAAAGGCGTATGAGAATCTAGGTATTGATGTGACTAGGGTGATATCATGGAAAGTAGCTCGAGAAGGTGCTGTGGATTTTCACAAGATTACAATAGATGATAAAGATTTGAGTAAACTGGATGCAATAATTGTGATGGACTTGGGAGCCAATGATATTGGAGCATTTTTCAATCGAGTGGGATTATTATCAGCACTTGCAGAAATGGGGGTTGAAGTGATTAATCCAGTTTCATCAATACTTCTAATGAGAAACAAATCAGAAACTCTACGAAAGTTAGTATCAAAACGGCTACCCGTTCCAAGGACCTTAATTACCGAATCAATTGAAGACGCCGCTAAATTCATCAGTAAAAATGCACCATGTGTGCTTAAACCCATAACAGGTTTTGGAGGAGAGGGTGTTCAGCTAATCGAACGCGATTTTGACCTGGAACATGTCTATGATTATTTAAAATTCCACAGTCAAATTTTTGGGAAAGGGGCCTATCTCCTTCAGGATTTAGTAAAGAATCCAGGATTTGATATCCGGGTATTGGTGGTTGACGGAGAAGTGATTGCGTCAATGCAACGTCATGGTGATGGAGCACTTGTAACGAATATTCATTCTGGAGGAATCCCGAAGAAGAATGATATTGATGTGAGCAACATCGCAATTGCTGCTGCAGAATCTGTCAAGGCGCGTGTAGCGGGAGTGGACATAATTCCAGACCTTGATGGCAACTATTGGATTCTCGAAGTAAATGCTACTCCAGGCTGGAGAGGTCTCCAGAAGGTGACAGAGTACGATATCACAGAAAAGATAGTGGAGCATCTTAGTCACTCTCGTTAACATAATAAGATAGGTCTCATGGGCTCTGTAGAATAATACAAGAATTTAGAGGCGAATTGGCCACGTCACATGAT
>CAZSWP010000006.1:0-100659 GCA_964610875.1 uncultured archaeon | reverse complement strand
GAAGAGTTCTAATGAAATATTCCGTCTGTACACACTGAAAGAAATATCAGCGAAATTGGAATCGAAATGTTTTGACCCAGCATATGATACACTTGAATATAATCCACCTGCTTCGTCTGGAGCGAAATCTGGATGCTTAACTTCGCCATCACTATTAGTTGTTTTCGAGAGCATTTGGTTATCTATGAAGTAAATAAGATCTGTATTACTCATTGGTGTTGAATCCTCATCAAGCAATACATATCTGAATTCCATATTCTGATCAACATACTGATTGGTTATAGCATTCCCATCATGTTCAGCCATTGCCATGAGATACGTTCGCTCAATAATAGTTAGATCGAAAGACGTTTCACCTTCCGCGCCTAAGTCTTGAGGCGTAACTATTTTGAAATTATAATCACCAGCTTGGAGAATATCAGCAACATTACCAAATCTAGTAATGGTCCAACTGCCCTCAATTACTCCATCCAAGATAGTTACAATTGAATAGTAGTCGTCATTTATTGGCGTTCCATCAGCATGCATTAGTGTGAACTCAATTCCTTCATCAGCAGGGAGCACTTCGCCATCACCAACAACGATAGATGCTTGACCTGAGAAGTATAGGGTATCACCTCTATGTGCATAGGTCTGACTAACAACTAGACTGATTGCAAGCTCCATCTTTTCTGTGACCATTTCATCAGTTGCTGTATCACCCAGATAGTTTTCATCACCAACAAATGTAGCATCTACTGTCATATCACCAAGATAAGGAGGCACATAACTATATGATGCAAAACCATTTCGATCGGTAAAGAGATTGACTTGCTCAACTATTCCAATACCCTCAGCTGATATTTTTAGTTCAATTTCCCTATATGCCAAGCCAACATCTGAGGGGTCACTTAATGTCAAGTTAATCTGTGCGGGGAGTGTATATTGAACCTTCCTCGATATAGACATCGATAGTTTAGAAGTTGCTTTTGAAATGGTTATACCTGTGTCTACGATATCGATTGCTGATTCTATTGAAGACCCTGGAAATAGTGTCTTCAGTTTGTATGTTCCTTCACCATATTTTGCTAACCACGATAGTCTTGCCCATCCATCTTGGTCAGTCAAGGCGGAACCTATAGGAATCCATGTTGATTCTAATTCTATGTAATATAGAATTGTTCTGTCCTCGAGTGGATAGCCATTTGCATCTTGCAGATGAGCCATGATGGCTGTTGTTTGACCATATTCTACAGAAGTTGGCACGAAATAGATATCAGTAGTATAGGGTTGAATTGTTAGCACGCCTTGCTTTGAAACCCTAGAAGTACTGTTTGTTCCCAACAATGTAATTCTGTAAACGTAACTGCCTGGTAGAATGTCAACCATGAATTCAAACGATACTAATCCACTAGGAGATGTTTCAATATTTTCAATTATTCTCCATTGTTGTTTAGTTGGGTCATATAACTCTAGAGTAGCATTTTCTGCTCTTACGGGATTTCCTAGGTCATCTAAAAATCTTGCAGATATTTCAATCGGATTTCCTACAATTCCACTAGTATCACCTGTTAGCATAAGAACATCGATGTTGCGTTTAAGCACAGTAAGACCGTCTTTGAAAACAAAATTTGATGCTGCGTAGTTTTCATCGCCATCGAACTCAACTCTGAAATCATAAACTCCTGCATCAACATAAGGCAGATATGAAATACTAGCTATGCCTTCGATATCAGTTCTATCAGTTCCTATCCAATGCTCTTTATCACCCTTAGTCAACACAAAGTTCACAGACTTGTTGAATAGCTTGTCCCCGTTATGGGAGAGTAGCTGTGTATACAAATCAACAGAATGAGCGAATTGTGTCCAATATTTTGACTGTTGATATTGAGCGGGA
This sequence comes from uncultured archaeon, assembly GCA_964610875.1. Classification (GTDB taxonomy): domain Archaea; phylum Asgardarchaeota; class Thorarchaeia; order Thorarchaeales; family Thorarchaeaceae; genus CAZSWP01. Next base: position 98,783 of record CAZSWP010000006.1, on the reverse strand, counting down.
CCTAACTGAGTCGCCGAACCATCAATGGTTATCATATCTAGAGTCATTGATCCATCATATCTTTCGTCTCCCACGAATGTCGCATTAATAACATAGGAGTCCTTAGGTAATGAAACATCCCAGTTGTGATGTGCAATACCGTTTTCATTTGTAGTGACAATCCCTATATCATGCCATTCAAGATTCAGAGAAGACCTATAGAACAGCGAGATGTCTTTGTTAGCAATGGATTGATTGTTTTTCAATTGCGATAGTTTTGCGCCTATCGTAATAGTGTGATTGTCTGGAGTATATTGTAGAATATCTGGTTCCAAGAACAACTCCATCTTAGATGAACATCTAGCTACACTCATCACAATCCAACTGTTATCGCCATAGATAATCCCAGAGCGTTGAGTTGTGACAAAGGTATTAACAGTATATTGATTTCCAGGAGTATATTTAGAATCACTAATCAAAAAGGAGTGACTGATCTGACCATTGGCAAAGCCTGCAACAGTATCAACAGGATTTCGGTTTTCGTCAAGGATGCTTACAACATAGTAACCAAAGGCTGTGAAATTTACATCCAATGTATTCATCAAGGGTATTATGATATAAGTAGCATTGGGGCTGCCAGTTGAAAATCCAGGTTCTATTGAATCAAGATTCGGGATTGAAGATGCAATCGTTCCAGAATTCACCGCATCTATTCCATTCATTGTTCCATCATTTTGGACTCTAGTAGTCTTCAGCTCTGAAAATGTTTCAAGACTTGGACCACTTGGATTCGTCCTCAAATCAAAAATCAAATCATCAGCAAACGGAACACTATGTGATTCAAGACCCATACCTGCGTAAAGCATTGATGAAGTGCAAAACACGAAGAGGACTACAGCTAGTAGCATTAATAGTCGCTTGTTCTTACGATTTAGAATACTAGCAGGCATTGCAACCATACTGAGAATAACAATCACAGCTACGGGGTTCATTAGATCTGGTGCGGTATTACCAGACTTGTAGTTTGATTCACTCATAACAGTTCCAACGGATACTGGTGCTTCTTCTTGCCAAATCTTGACAATATTGTCAGTCATCCATAGATAGTTGTTAAAGCAATAGGAGTCAACTTCAACGAAAACATTTGCTGCTTCATACCCAATATCTGCAATCACATTAGTTAGATTCCAGGTTAGCTCAGCATAGCCATTTTCATTTGTTAAGGAACTTCCAATGAGATGAAGCGCGCCAGCTGAATCAAGATAATAGAAGCTTACAGTAGTTCCCCCCGTCGGTAAACCAAGATTAGAAACAATTGATGCTGAAAGTAGGATAGTATCTAGAGTGCTATACTCCGCTTGAAGTTGAGATGGATAGATGTCTACATTTTCTGGGAAAACCAACATCCCTGTCACATTGAAACTACGTGTATATAGTATCTCCTTCCAGTGTCTGTGTTTCCAATGCCAACGGCCCTTAGATTTGCATTCATGACGGCCAAACAATTCTCCTCCCTGAAATTCAGCTTCTATTGTGTACCTGTCACTATGGGTAGGAGTCCAAATTACTGATGAATTGCAAGCTAAATCAATTAGGAACTCAGATACTGCACCATTTTCAGCTGTTATGGTGAGAACCACTTTTCCATGATAAAGAATCTCTCCGTATTCATTCGTGACATTTACACCAATTTCTTGAGGAATGCCTACATGAACATCCCACGGATCTTCATCAAAGAGAATGTCAATATCTGTTTCAATTAAGAAGCAAGACATCTTTTTAGTGAGTGCTGTTGGGAAGTGTGTAGAAGATCCATCATAGAACCCAACGGCGATTGCTCTTGGTGAAAACAGAATTCGATCCGATACACGTCCAGGTACATACCAGGTGAATGTATCATTATATCCGATTATCACAGTTAGCTTGTACAAATGATAATGTGGATTTCCCTCACCATCATCGCAAGATAATGAGAACTGAGAGGATTGAGATTCGTAATTGAACTCGCCCCAGAATTCAGTGTAATTATCTGTGAGGTAAAGATCGACTGTTTCTCCAATCAGGTCGTCCCCATTTTCGTCAGTCAGACTCACATGGAATGTGTATGAGAAGTTGAAGAACCAATCAAAGGACGAATTCACTTGAATATCAAGATACGTATAAAATGGACGCACAGTTATTTGATGGAAATCACTTCGACCTGTATCATATGCAACCTGACGTTTGGTATATGCAAAGATGTTATAGAATGTATAATCTTCTGGCATGATCCAATTGCAGGTAACAATATTCTGAGAGTCTGTATCACCTCTTCCAATTGGATATAGATAGCCATCATGTAGATAAACAAAGTAGACTGTCAAAGACTCCAACAATTGAGAACTGTCTGTACCATTAAGGTCAATCACCTTTGCACTCAACTGGATTGTTTCTCCAGGATAAGCAGTAGTAGGTGCAGTGAGTTCAATGTCAATCAATCTCCATGACACGACGACTACCGAATGTGCTTCCATTGATTCATCATAATAGTTATCACCATGGAATTTAGCATAGATATTGTAAGCTCCATATTCAGGTGCTTCCCACTCAAATGTGTTGTTGAATCCTGTGGTAACATTTGTTTTGAAGATAACATTTGTAGGATTCAAATAGCTTGTAATGTAAACCTGTACTGGGACTCCATTAATCACATTCACAAATGGATCCCATAGTCTCGTGGAGATAGTCACAGTTTTACCGTCACCATCCCAACTACTTTCCAAATCAAGTGTTGTTGGAATCCGCTCAAAACTTACTTCAAACACATTACTAATTCCGGTGATATGAAGATCTGTTTGTAAAGTCAAGGCAAAGACCTTCAATTGTTGTTCAGTAGTTACATCAACCTCCCAATCAATTGTAACAAGCCCATTCTCATCAGTGACAGCTGAACCAATGATTCTGAATAGACCCCATGCAAGATATTCCTGAACAAGACTCGAATTAATGTAACCAGATTCGTTCCAAATCGGCTGGTAAACTGTTTCATTTTCAAAAATATAACAAAGCATCACAGTTGTACCACTCAGCAATTTGGTTTCCAAAGAGTCAGAAACAGAGATAGTAATAGGGTATGACAATAGTGATGGACTAACATATGGGTAAACGATTCCAGGTAAATCTGAGAGTTCTACAGTTACTGGTCTCCTTAGCACATCGATATCAATGCTGACCATAGATGGTTCATGTGATGAATCCCCTACATACCATGCCTTTACATTTAGAACACCACTAGTATCAGGGCTGAACGAAATTGTGTCGTCAACACCAATTATTAGGTCATATTCAGATGCAACGCCATTCCAGGCAATTTCAACATGAATCGACGCTCCAGGGATTGTGTTACTCTGTAGGTCTTCTAGCAGAAATACGATTGACAGTTCTTCCACAGCAGTGACATCACTTGCATCAGGATTTGTACCAATTGAAAGAATGGTTGTTTTTCCGTATACTTGAATTATGTCACTGACTGTAACAGATTGATGCGTGTTATTTCCTAGGTATTCCAACGTGACTGTATAGTTAGCTCTCTCGGTGAGATTTAATTCAAATGTTGAATTCATACCAGTTACAACAACGAATTCAGCAAATACCCCATATTCTGTTGTTATCATAACATCAACAATGCCAATGAAACTATTGCCGAACTGGTCTATCAACCCAATATCAAATGACACATCATTACCAGCACCAACGTATGTTGTATCTACAAATGGAGTGACAAAGTAGGATTCTACCTTTTCAATTTGTGTAGAATCTATTGTTGTACATCTCTCATAGACATCACTTGAATAGTAGGTTGCATTAAATTGTATAGTTGAACCTGCAATTGTTTTCCATATTGATTCATCAGGAGTCCAAATAAACTGAGCAACACCATAGCCATCAGTTACGGCAGTTCCAATATTTATCCAAGAGTCAGCGGCTTTAAACCAGAAATGGACAGTTGCACCATCAATTGGAAATCCAGATGCCCAATCATCATTTAATGTTGCTTCAAGAGTAATTGGTGTTCCAACACCACTAGAAATTGGACTTGAAAGATCGATACTAGTAGGACGTTGGGTTTCGAGTGTCACAGTAATGGTGTGATTTTCGACATCAAGATAATATCCAATTGGAAGATAGTCAAATTCCAAGCTATAGGATCCAGATGTAATAAAGTCGTAGCTGAATAACGCGTATGTGCCATCGTTGTGATTGGTCTGATAAATCATCTTAGTTAAATCAGTACCAGATCCAGTGATATACACCTGAATGCTCTGACCAATCATACTACTTCTAATGCCACTGGAATCAGTGATGAAGACCTTTACTACAACAAGTCGTTGGTCATATACTGTTGCTGTGTAATGAATAATTTCAGATTGAGATGGAGTAAAGGACCAACTGCTTTGTTCATAGAATGCGAAACCACTGAACAGAGCAGAAGAAGAAGTTGTGACATCATAGACTGATTCGTGATCTCCAGACACACGTACAAATATACCAAATTCGCCTGGATCTAATTCTGGATTGTTCCCAATACTAATGTCTATTAGAGCTTCACCAACTTGATTTATTGTACCAGTACCTAAGAGGTAAATTTTGTTGTCTTGAAGTGCATAGACTAGAATATCAAGAGGAACACCGTAAGGTATCTCACCACCAACTGAAGCACTAATTGAAATCTGATGTATCTGGTATTGTTCAATATCAAAATCAGTTGTAGACAATGACCAATCTATTTCTGACTTATCCCAAGCAAGTGCAACAGATCTGGTTCGGAGGTCATAAGAATTCTCGGTGAAGATTGGAAATTCTATGCTATGAGATCCGTACGATTCTGCCCCTCTAAAACTGACTGTATTTTCGCCATCTACATACGTCATATCATTGAGAGTCCACATTGATAGATAGGGTTCAGGTATCATCAGTCTTGCTTGTGTACTTACCATCGAGTTAGGAATAACAAGGGCTATTACTACTTGTGAGTCACCATTCATGACTCGACAAGATGTGATATATCTGTCATTTTCATCAATAACAGGAATAAATGGCAGTACACTTATGCCATCATTGGAAACCACAAGCAAGAAGATAATGGACCTTGAATAACCCACATTATCGTATAGAACCACCTTGAAATGATGATAGCCATCATCAAGATCAGTCGTCAATAATGAGTAATTCCATTGACCATCTCCAAGATTGATTGTCCCGTACAACTGATTGTCAACGTAGAGTCGTCCGTAGTTGACTCCAGAGTAGGCATCATCTGCTGGACCTGATAGAATTGTAGTTCCAGAAATTGTATCATGGTTGTTGTGTGATGAAAGACTAACGGTTGGACTACTTCGGTCGTATATAACCTTAAGATCCAAGTCCTTGGTTTTGGTATTGCCAAGATTATCTTTCGCAACAATCTTGTCTAGCGTATAAGTTCCTTGTAGGTCAGTACTTGACCTTGTAAGAGAAGCACTCCAACCATTTGCATTTGTATATTCAATATCTAAGGTGATTGTGTTACCTTTGGGATCCAAAATGTAAGCTTTAGCACTCTTGACTCCAGAACCCGTTCCATCGGAGATACTGGCTACAGATATTGAAAATATAGTTCCAGATGGTCCAGCTTGAGGAGTGAAAGTTACTGTACCAGTGGCGGGACCTGTGTTATCCACTTTGAGAATAAACGATTTCTCTTTTACATTTAAGGCATTGTCAGTTGCTTTGACAGTTATTGTATATGACCCATCATCAACTGATGTTGTATCGAAATCGAATTCCCAAGTATCCGTTCCTGTTGTACTTGAGTAGCTGCCATCACCAATCTTGTATTCGACTTTTTTCAGACCAGCTGTCACATCTGCTGCTGTGCCCTTTACAGTAATCGTGCCCTTCACAAATTGATTATTGGAATGGGATGTTACTGAAACAGATGGTGCAGTATTATCTACTATTACATCCACTGAGTAAGATGAAACTGTTTCGCATGTGTCTTTAACATATGCATAGATTGTTCGTGCACCGTCAGGATACTGTGTTGTATCAAGTTCCACCGACCAAGATGTTGTTCCTGTTGCAGTGAAAGAGGGTGTGAGTATGCGGTCAATCCAATTACCAGTTTCATAGCATTTTACCTTTATATAATCGAAACCCCTCTTACGATAGTCGAAGGTTGAACCAGAAATTGTTTTTGTTCCACTTAGATAAGCTCCGGCTCCGGGTGATGATATGGAGATATCAGGAGCATTGCTACCAAGATATAGATCATCGAATAACCCCACACATTCAGCATTTAAACCGAGTCCTATACCTCCACCTTGTACATGACAACGCACTTCTGTAATTCGATAATTATGACTATCTTCACCTTTACTTTCAAGATCATTGTATACATGTCTCACATCGGAAATCCATTCGTCTTGAGTATCACCAATCTTGAATGTGTAGTATTTTGTTCCAAGGAAGTTGAAATCGCCATGATTCGTTGTATCACTCACATAATAACAGAGAGAGAAGTCAGTATTGTAATCGGTATCTGAATCGTCAATGTCAAGGATCAATACAGCAGTACCCCAGAGAGATGTGTGATCCAAGTACATTGCGAAATGTAATCGAGTATCTTCAGTCACGAGTTCATTTGTGATATCTTGAGAAGCAGAATACCTACAATCGTAGTTCCAGCTAAATCCTGAATAATATGGGACAGGAGTAGCATCTAGTTTCATTGAATAATCGCCAGCATAATCTCTCCAGTATCGAGTTTTTTCTCCTGTACCCGCTGTAGTCCATCCATCCACATTATCTTCGAAGTCACCATTTTCAATGACATTATCGCTGGTAGTACTACCACCTCCATCTCCAGGATCAATGTCCCTTGCAGATACATCCAGCATTCCAACCAGTGCTACAAAAAGAAAAGCACTGAACATAATAATCATGATTTGTTTCTTTCTAAGTTTCATTTGGTTCTCTCTCCGGGGTTTTGTTTAGTGTTTCTTCATTCGAAACTTCAGATTGGTTCTCAACAATGGAATCTTTTTCTTCGTTGGTTGTTGTTCTTCTATGCAGTTCATAGACAATTACTATTGTTGCAATCGAAGCCAAACTAGCTAGAAGAATGATAGTAAGAATTAGCATTGAATTATCAGGGGTTTGATTGGTTTCAGTGATTGAAGATGTATTTGTTATTGTCAGGGCATCTTCGTCTGAAACTATGTATTCGTAATAATCGCCGGCATTATCATCCACATTTGTGTTTCCAACTGCATCGGTTACAACTATGTAATATTGAACTGTTGTACCATTTGCCATCATAGGGATTGTTGCTTCATAAAGTGAATTTCCTGATATATGCATGTCAGTTTGAATCCACTCGGTGTTTCGGGTATCTTTATAATTAACTACTACTTCCTCTATACCACTAAAAGAGTCAGTGACATTTGCAGTAACAAGTACATTATCATTTGATGAAGGAGTTATAGGTGAATGATTTATAGTATGAATACAAGGTGCAATACCATCAACGAAAATATTGTATTCCATTGATTCGATTTCATATTGAAGTAAATCACCAACGATAATGTAGAAACTAATATTCGATGCTAATGGTTCAAGACTTGTGTTGAATATTACCAAATCATCTGTTAGTGGAGTTTCGTTCTTCATCAACTTTGAACTCCAACTAATCCCATCCATTGAATAGTTCACTGAACATTCATTCAACCTAGAAGACCCTCGCTCTAGCATTACAGAAATATTCGCTATTTCTGATTGATTGTAGTACTCTTTATCCATAGTAACTTCAACAAGATGAGGACCGTTTAGTGAGAAATAATATGTATGACCATCTCCACACGAAGTTACAAACTGCGTTCCGTTTGCTGACATCGCGACATCAATGATGTAAGATTCACAGGGATGCCTAAGTATTGATATGTTAGATGTACGGGTAAATACTACCGAGACGTTTCCATATCCACCTGCAACTAGTTTTGAACCGGACTCGCTCATTGAAACCTTTGTAAATCTCTCTGTACCATTATATTTCCATAATGTCCTATTACTGCTAGAATCCCACAAGTACAGTGTATTGGTGTTGTTTTCAGAGTTAGTTGCTGCTATTGTGGTTCCATCTTCAGAAATCTGGACATACTCAAATTCCTCATCATACGACCAAATTGACGCATTTGATACTTTACTGAATAGAAACGTACCTTCTTGGGCTCCCACAACCAAGATAGACCCGTTCCTGCATACGGAAACTGCACCAACATTCTCTGAGAACTCACGTTTCCAAATTGTTTCATTGGCTGAATTATCAAACACGTAAACCCAATCATGTACTGATGCCCCAATTATTGTAGACCCATCACTAGATAACGAGAGACTCACAATTGGCTGTGAAGTGTTATATCTCCAAATGCTTTCATTGGATTGAACAGTAAAGGCATAGATACAACCAGTTGAATCACCTGCTACGATATAGGAACCGTTGTCAGAGATATCAGTCTTGTAGACATACCCACTACAATTCGAAATCCACAAAGGTGTACTCGATGACCTGTGAAACAAAATAAGAAAACCAGAAAATGTTGCAATCGTGATATAGGAACCATTCTTTGACACAGCACCATCAAGAATTACTGATTGTGTATCATAAGACCAAATAGTCTGATTGCTAGTTTTATTGAAAATACGTAACCAATTCCCTGCTGCTTCAACAATAGTAGATCCGTCATCAGATATTTCGATGGGACGAATATACTCAGGATTTGTTGTTTTATGAGTCCAATTGGGAAGAATATAGGATTCTTCAATATCTGAATATTTTGCCAAGTTAACAGGAGAGGAGAGATCACATGTACTAGAGCAGTTATTATGATTTATACGAGAGTAATTATTTGAGAATGAACAGACTAGAAATACGACTAACAATATACCTACAACTGTTCTCTCTCTCTCTCTTAATGGTGGCATAAAGCAACCTCAATTTTGTGCTCCAAGCCCACGATTGCTTGCTGTGGATTTTTCCAGACTTCCTCTTAATAAATTCTATGTAAGAAATACGTCAATCAAGCATTAATATATTCATTTTTCAATGCTCATTCCTTAACAACATACTAACTAAAGATCTGGCGAATAATCTCAGTAGTTTTAGTGAATGAATCAATGTTTCCGTCGAAGTTTTCTAGTTCCTTCGAGTGCCGATTTTCGAAATCCAAACTAAACGATTCAAGACGGTACCTTAATTCACTTACTGACTTCTGAGCTATGAGCATACTAGTAAAATGCTCTCTCTTGTCGAACAGAACGGTGACACCGTTCGTATAGGTTATGTTTATTCCTTCAAGAAGATAGGGATTATTCTGTGTGCCATCACACGTGACCCCAGCAGTGGTAAATTCATCATCTGAAGATACCATAATCCTGCCACTCTCAGTCTATGCCATATCTAAGCTCGAAGAATCCATGCTTTCTGAAACCGGAGATTCCACACCGGTTCTAGTCGAAGATATAACTAAGATTAGAAGAAGAACTAGAATACTAGCGTGCGTTCTTGACATCCTTCACCAACCAGCAGTAAAAGGTTCAAGTTTCATCTTTTAATTCCTTTTTGGAGGAATATGATTCTACAAATCTTGTACAATAGCAAAAAAAAAGTAACAATTATTCAAAGGGCAATCTACCTACAGCACATCTTATTAGCAACTCTCAAGGAATCAAACATGACTACCAATGCTGCAAATAATTATCACGGGAGTGTTTCTCGGTATCATTCTCGCAATCATCACATCTCTAATGTGGAATATCGCGCCGATAATCCAGAAAGAGGCACTTAGCACTATGGAGAATATTGAAGCATCAGATGCATTGAAACATACTGGTGCACTCTTCAAGAATAAAAGATGGTTGCTTGGCTTTTCATTATCATTGATTGGAGGCTTAACCTATCTCCTTGCAACTCAGATGGCAGGTATCGTTGTAGTGCAGCCTTTAATGAATGTAGGTCTTATTGCATTGGTGATTCTCTCGAATCGTAGATTGGGTGAAGAGATAGATGCACAAGCGATCATCGGAATCATTATGCTCATTCTTACTCCAGTATTCATCGCATTAGGTGGGGTGACAGAACCGATGATATTCACTACATATGATGGAATCCTTCTCTACTCAATCATTCTTCTGATTGGCATTGCTGTGATGTTTCCAGGGACCCGAAAAATATCTATTCTTTGGGCTCCAATAACATCACTATTGCAGGCATTAGCATCTCAGTATACACAATGGTTTACACTTGCATTATTCACAGGATCCAATATAATTGAAGGATTTATCAATGGGTTAATCCCACTCATAATCTTGGGCATCTTCACTTTCATTGCAGCAGTCTATACAATCTCGATTGGTCTTCAACGCAATCCAGCGGCAAGATTCAATTCAATTACGGGAACAATTAGTATGTTTGCAGTCATATTTGGAGGACTCTACATCTTCGGTCAGACCATGACAAATGTGCCATTCTATGCAATAGGTCTCATATGTGGAATAATTGGTGTAATCCTATTGAGCAAGTATCAAGAACAGGATGTTCCTACTTTAGAGAGTCAAGAATCTCCTGAAGCCGATTGAGATTAGCTTCTCCAGATTTTTCCACAATATCGCATGGGAAATCCTTACAATGGGCACAAGTTAGTACGTCTTTCTCTTTTGCACAACCACGTATAGGACAGTCGGTACAAAATTTAGCATGTGCTCCAACTTCTGATTTACAGCCCATACAGTCAATGTCCTCAGGAGTCACCTAGTAGTCAGGACCACTCCATTTCTTCGCAAGCTCCTGACGTAGAGTAGAATCATCATTCTTTGTTGCGATATACGCCTCACATTCATTATATTTCAGAGCACAATATGACAAGTCTTCAAGTGCCATAGCATTCATCTCCGCTCACATTAGATAATTACCAATTATTCATATCTGCTTCGAAAGAAGCAATTCAAATGCTTTTTCATCGGATAAAAGACAAAAATTGAGCTATAACAAGGAAAACGCAAGCTTATATCACAATCTATTTCATCACTAAAGGAGGTGGAGATTTGAAACGCGTATTACCACTTATAGTAACAATGTTGTTTCTCGCGGGTATTTTCATTGTACCTGTAGGAGTCACAAGTACTCCAGCACGCCTGCAGGAAACATCCACTCAAAATAATGTAACACTTGAACAACATACAGAACTCTCCTGGCTTCCAAATGATAAGAATGCGAGAGTAGCAGTCTATAACACAACTAATGCAACGGAGCCTTCCTATGTAGATAGTGGTATTATGGAATTGAATAATACATGGGTCATAAGTGTACTCACGAATGCGGGATATTCAGTAACTGAAGTGAATCTTCAAGATATTCAAAATCATGAACTTCAAACTGGAAACTACGATGTACTCGTCCTTGCCGACCTAGTACCAAATGAGAACATTACACATTTAGTAAAAGAATTCTGGCTTGGTGGTGGAGGTATACTTGCTTTTGACACATCATGCGAATATCTCAACTATGCAGGCATCCTTCCGATTGAATCCGAAGGTGGTAACGGAAGAGGAACATATTGGCAGTATATTATTGAGGATACCGGAGTAGTTGCTAATAGACACCCAGTTTCAAAATCATATCAGATTGATGATACTCTCACTAATCCCACTGGAGGTTATGCAATGTACTATTTGTCAGCATTTTCAGGATTAACGCAAGAAGAAGACTTGACTGTCTTGGTTGAAGATGATGATACTTCAGACAATATCAAAGCACTTGCATTGGATTCAAGCTTAATAGGAGGTAAAGTTGTGCACATAGGCGTCCCAAGTGGTGGTGCTGCACCTCCTGATTATGAACCCATGATGGTGGATGCAGTAGAGTGGTTGACACCGAGTCCTAAAGGACGAGTACTTTACGATATGACTCACAATCCGTACTATGGTGTTGACTCATATGATTTGGGACTTTCCCAATATTCCACAGGACATTCAATTATGAGAAATGATCTTGTGGCAAGGGGATATACATTCGACAAGCTGTATCCATCCAGTATTGGTAACCTAACATCTCAGAATCTTGAGTCCTTTGATGTGCTCATGATATGCGGACCTAAAATCAATTTTACTTCACAAGAAGTAACAGCAGTATCAAATTGGATATCATCTGGAGGGGCATTGGTAGTAATTGGAGACCACGTGACCAGTTATAACTACAACTTGAATTATCTAATATCAAATACAAACTTGAAACTTAACATCAGTGGTGGAGGAAACACTCTCTACCCAGCGGATATGCATATCACACATGAAGGTATTTCTTCAATGTCAGCGCTAGCTCCTGGGACAATAAACTATACAGCACCAGCTTTTCCTGTCTGTAATGATACCGCAGGTAACATAATTATTGCATTTGAAGAAGTGGATGAGGGAAGAGTAGCTGTAATAGCTGATTTTGCTATATTCAGAGATACAAATATTAATGCACTCGATAACAGAGAATTTGCAGTGAATATGTATAACTGGCTAACAGCTGGAGATATGCTGGTATTTGCTGGAACTGGTGGGTCTTCTTCTAATCCGAATCAAGCTAATCCCTATAGAGGACCTGTTGCATTTGCAATGAATGCATTAGAGTTTCCCTTCTTGATGACAACAGACATGGAATACTTCAACCACAGCTTAGCAACAGAAGATTGGACACTAGTTGTTGTAGATATGCCATCAGGAGATCTTACTGATGGTGCTAACACATCTCTATTGAATCATCTGAACGCAGGGGGAAAACTACTGCTGAGTACATGGCAAATGAACACGGTATTGAACGAAGAATTGATTCCTTTGTATGACTATCTTGGAGTTAGTTATGCTGGAAATCAGTATACCTCACCTCAGACTTTCTATGTTTGGGATGATATTCATCCATTGTTCAATACACCAATAGATTATGATGCAGATAATTTCACTGCAGTTTACGACTATGTCATCGTAGATGGTGTGAATCTGAGTATTTATGACAATGCAACTGCATTAGCGGGTCTATCTGGCTCCTCAAGTACAACAAATGCAACAATAGTTCTTGGGGCAAATGGAAATGCCATTACTAACGGGATGCTTTTGACGACATATGATGGTGATACAGATGACTCAACATACTCTGATGCATTTGAAATATACATGAATGAGATTATCTATTTGCTAAGACCTAGAATTGATAGCCCATCTGATTTCACATTTGAATTCGGTGATACGGGAGTTTCAGTGACATGGGTGTCCACAAGCATCCACCCAGACAAACTTGTAGTAGAACGAAATTCTGTTGAGATTACAAATACTCCTTGGGATGGAGAATCATATTCAGAATCTCTTAATGGATATGATATTGGAACCTATACATTCGAAATTACTGTGACAGACGACTATGGTCTATCAGCATCGGATATTGTAGTTGTCACTGTGGAAGATACCACAGCTCCGACTATCACCTACAATCCAGATGACTTGGAGTTTGAAGAAGGTACAACGGGTCATGAATTGAACTGGACCTTTGAAGACCTTGACCCAGACACCTATGTGATTGAGGTTAATGGTACTACTGAGGCAAGTGGTTCATGGACAAGTGGTGTGAATGTCACATTGCTTGTTGATGACCTCAGTCTTGATGTTGGAGTCCACAATGTGACGATTATTGCTTCAGATAGCTCTGGCAATTCAGTGAAAGATGAAGTGATAGTGACAGTCACAGAGGAAACCACTACAACGGATACTACAACAACAGATACAGCGACAGAAACTGATACGACAACAGACACTGGCACAACTATACCTCCACCTGATGGAGATTATACAATGATCATCATCATTGCAGCTATTGCCGCTGTGATTATTATCATTGTTGTCGTTATCATAAATAAGAGAAAATCCTAGTCAATATGAGACTGCTCTCAGCAGTCTCTACTTCTTTCTTTTTTCACTCAACCCTTTATCTTTAGGACTCTTACAACCACCACGACCACGATTTGCCCTTTTGCCCTTCCCTGATCCATCTCGTTTTGGTTTGCCTTTACTCAATCTAGAACCCCTTTTGGTGTTTCTAACTAACTTGTATCTTGAACTATTATAAAGCTAATGCAAACAATTCTCTGGTCTTCGAATCATGACTAGTATTGCCTTATGCAATCTCGATGTAATTTCTACTATGGAGTCACTGGTCCCTTTTTGACACGTTCTGGGATTGTATTCATATCTTGTTCAATAACTACTTCTGCAAGCCATGTGACTCCGACTTCGGATAGCACAGGAACCCATTCCGTGTCGTTAGGATCTTTGGTTCTAATAGGAGCAACAACATCGTATTCGGATTTCTTGGTTCTATGAAGGTCAATGTATTTTCTAATTTCAACAAGATCTTCTAGTGTCAAGTCATGATTCATTCTTAGAGTGAACACTCCCTCATATCTAGATGCTCTTCTAAATGGATCTTTCAAAGGCCAGGTTCCTGCACACCAAATCGGAATTTTCTTCTGCTTTGGTCTGGGTCTGAAAGTTACATTATCGATACTGTAGTGTTTTCCTTTGAATGTGAATTCTTCTCCACTCCATAATCCTCGGAGAATCTCAAGACTTTCATCCAGCTTCTCCGCTCGTGTCTTAGTATCTGTTTCTTCTCCAAACAAGGCAAAATCCTCTGGAGAACCAAATATTACACCCAATGTGAACCTCCCTCCTGATAGAAGGTCCAAGGATGCCACTTCCCGTGCAAGCTTCTGAGGTCTTCTTCTTGGAGGGCTTCTTCTTCTCCTTCTTCTTCTTCTTGGAGACCCTGTTGATCCGTTTTGGTCAGTTGTCTATGCGCTAGCTGGAGTAACCGAAGATCGAATCTTTGAGCTGAGAACACATGTGGATAATGAAGTGATTCGTCCTTACTTCAATGCAGGTGTCCTTGCTACCAGACCGGATACTCAACTCCTTTCATGTTGGAGAGATCTATCCCTATCAAAATTCAATGATGCCGACTTGAAGGAATTCTACAAGCATAGTGACGCATATGCAATCTTCATTCATCAAGCATTTCTTTCTGCTGTAATCATGAAAAAGTTCCATCAGGAACAAATGAAAGAACTACCAATCGATTACAATTATCCATCACATCTCTTCGATGAAGATGTCACAGAAAATAAACCGCAAAGAATGGATGCCATGGTGACTTTTCGTCATGAGGGATTCTATAGAGACCCTGAATGGAAAAATAAAATGCCGGCTAGTGATGATCTATTGAATTGGCTTGAAACTCAACTGAACAACTCCTGATTCTAATTAAACGACAAGATAAGAGAAATAGATTGAATAGATATCAGATGCAACAATAGTACTATGTCAGCATCCAATAATGAAAGCCCGTCAATTGATATCATACGTGTCATTTCACCGCCTCATTGTGCAAGAGGACCAACTAGATGTGCAAAGTGTAGAGAAGCACAAGAGCAGGTCAAAATCTGTCATATCAGACTATACCTCGAATCAGGACTAATGGCCAGACCTGTTATGAAATACGAAATCGATGGTGAAACATCATTCTTTGAATTCGATGTACTACAGACATTTGCTAATCGAGAAGAAGCTGAAGCATACGCGAATGAAACTGGAATAAAGGATATGGATTTCAACGTCTGAAAGTCAATTCCAGAAACAAGAGACAGAGTAAGGAATGACATTGATTCAGGAAAGACAATTTTTCCAAATACAAGACATGTTTCCAATCTAGAGAATCTGATATTTTCTCAACAGAGAAGTAGATGATAGTCTTTGAGGACTTGAGATATCTACTGCAAGATTATGATGCTTTATCCAGAAACTCGCCAGACAGGAGTAGATACATTTGCTGAGGAACTTGAAACTCCGAGTATCCTGTCTGCAT
Organism: uncultured archaeon; assembly: GCA_964610875.1. GTDB lineage: Archaea > Asgardarchaeota > Thorarchaeia > Thorarchaeales > Thorarchaeaceae > CAZSWP01. The sequence goes on along the minus strand of CAZSWP010000006.1, from coordinate 82,834 downwards.
AGACAGTTTCTCCTAGCATCTTGAAAAGGTTCTGTACATTGTCACCCGTTTTTACAGAAGTCATGACGAATTCAGCATCGATTGAGTTCGCATAATCTTCAATCTCGTGAATTTTCACCTCATGATTTGACAAGTCGGTCTTGTTAGCCGCAATGATCATGGGGACAGATGTACCTATGTTTGTTTCAGCTTCATTAATCCATTTTGGAAGGGCTTCAAATGATTCGCGATTTGTGATATCAAACATCAAAACGAGTCCACGAGCAGCACGGTAGAACATTGGACGCACAAACTTGAACTTGTCTTGGCCACCAAGGTCCCAAACGATTACTTTCACATCAGTAGGTCCAGTATCACTATCAATTCTAATAGTTTGTGAAGAGTGCTGCACACCAACTGTGACTTGATATTGTTCATTAAAAGTGCCATCAGAATAACGTTTCACAGCACTGGTCTTTCCTACTCCGCCATTGCCTATGACACAGACTTTGTAGATAAAAGATGGTTCACTCACTTGATGGCACACACCCAAGCAGGTTTGAATAATTACTAATATGCTTAAATATTATATCATTATGTATATTCTGCTCATTCTTGGGTTGGATACATACTTCTTTATTTAATATCAATAGCAACTAAAACAAACAGCCAGGAACCAACCATACTAACTGTTACCTCAGTATAAAGGAAGGAAGTTTGCGATATTCACGCTCAAAGACATCAAATGAATCGCTGCATCAGTTCATCAATAATTGAGTCTATATTCATCTCAGAAATCCCTTGGTCGAGTACTATTTGGTGGACTCTATTGATCTTTCGCCTGTTCCTAAGATCATCAAGACTACTGAATAATCCCAAACGTCGACCGAGTCTGAATATTAGCTGGTGTTCTGAATCTATCTTTAGAAATGAGTCGAGTATGAAAAGCATCTTCTCTTTTTCATGTGGCAGTTTTCCTTCAAGATCTGCAAAGAGATTCAGAATATGATCACTGAGGACCATACTTTCTATTCCATAAAGCCCATCAATAAGAAGTCTAAGCTCTTGTGTCATTTCAATATCATTCAACTTTTTGAATTTCCCTCGCTCAAATTCAAGATACAAAGGAGCTCGTGATGTGATAGCAAGAGGTCTGAGTCTAATGAAATCAGGATTTATTTGATTCAATGCTTTAGCTGTTTCCACTGCATGTACGTTAGTATATCGTTTTCCCCCAAGACCAGGCATGACATATTCAGACAATTCAAATCCCGCCTGCTTCACCATTACGCCAGCACGAATGTGTATATCTTGTGTTGCACCTTTCTTGACTAGCTTGAGAACTTCGTTTGAACCCGATTCTAATCCTACATGGATTCGGGTCAAACCCGCATCTTTCAAGCTGATGAATCCTTCTTCACCAACCTTCTGTATAGTACTAGATCGAGAATATGTGGTGACACGTTCAATCCAAGGGAATTTTTCATGGAGGTATATAAGTATCTTGATTAGATTGTCAGAACCAATGACTAGTGAATCTGCATCTTGTAAGAATACAGATTTCATTCCATCCATATACCATTTCAAAGCATAGTTGAATGCAGATACTTCTATAGGATTTACTTCTCTTCGTAAAGGAGCAATCGTTTCTGTCGTAATCGCAGTAGGTGTACTAAAAGTTTCACGAAATCTCGATATGTGTGTACTCAAGAGATCTATTTCAGATATCACCGCTTCAACCGACCTCACAGAGAATTCTCTATTCTTGTAGACTGGACAGAAACTGCAACGATTCCATTGGCAGTTTCGAGTGATTCTAATCAGAAGACTTCTCGATTCACTGGGTGGTCGGATTGGACCAACTTCATATCTTGAAAATCTGTTCAAAGCATTCACAACATTGTTAACTTTCTATGTATGAGTTAACAATATAGTGATATGTGTTCATCAATCAGGTATTGCTTCATACGCTGCAAAATAAGATTCATCTTATCCAGAATCTCTTTTTCGAGAGATCCTTTTAGCAAATGAGTGTTAATTCTTCAAGTTGTATTATGCAGATTGGGAAACTGCCAGAATTTCTGGGATGGATGTTCGGAATAATAGTAGCGGTTATCGTCATTATCATTGCAATTTGTATGCTTGGTAGTGAGGTTGCAGATATAAAGGAGGCATATGATCAACGAGATCAAGAGGGAAGTGGAAGTGAAAAGAAAGGATGTATATATGCATGCACATTGCTGAGTGTTCTTGCAATTCTAATCATAATAGGTATAACATACTTCCGCTGAATCTTTGATGCAGCAAGAAATCAGAAGATTATTATCTCATTCGTAAATGAACTGACCACGAAGGTATTTTACCATGGTGCAAGAACCACATTCACAGCCAAAATTCATACCACATCTATTTGTACTCCTAACAATATTGGTAATGGAATATTGGGTATTCACATCGCAAGCTCCACTACTCATCAGTGCAGGGGATTATGGTCCATTAGTTGGTATCACACTCATAGTTTCAATACTAGTGATATTGGTCGTTGTATTTGGATTATATTCGATTTGTGGAAACTCAGAAAGATATGAGAAAATCGTTTCCATCAGTCTAATACTGTTCATAATTCAGATTGTTGTGTTATTTATCGAGTACGTAATCATTGCGATTGAAAGCGCTTCCTGAAAGTCATAAGAAATTACTCGGTTTAGGAAAGCGATGAATAACGAAAGAAGATTTTCCAAATCATTAAATTTCGGAATTCATTGAAGAAAATCTTGTACTAAGATAGGCCGCTTCAAAGAATCTACTCTATCATAACTCTAATGATTGATATTCTAGTGATGTGTCCATCATGATTAGAAAGGCTGTCGGAGCGTGTGTTGCATGATACGCGAGTAGGCTGGGACCTTCGACATCCTCCGAAGAGTTTCTGGGACAGTATGAATCCTGAGAATAAATAATTGGAATTGGTGTTACCTATTTTGATATTGATTGAACAGTCGCTAGTTTGAAAAGGGGATATACAACTAGAATGAAAATGATATCAAAGAAGAGGGAGATAAGACGAAAGTCTTTTGCCAATCAGACCAGTTTGGAAATTGCTTTCACTATCGATGAGGAAACTAAAGTGATTGTGGGAATTCCAGAAGAAGAAGTCCGAAATCTCATCAATCGACCAAATGAAAAGGTGAGGATTCCAACAAAATACGCTCCTGCAGACTATCTATTCGGATTTCTATGGTTGCAAGATGTTCTAGATAAGTACACAATAGATTGGAGATAGATTGCATCATCATCTTTCTATTACTGATAGTGTCGCCTTTTTTCTGCGAGTTAAAAAAGCGAAGACTTTTACCAGAATTTGTCATTTATATATTGTAGTATATTAAGCAGCTTGGAGGCTCCAGATGAATGGCTACTACATGGTACATTGCCAAAGAATACCTCAAACGGTTGGAGATCAATTTCGAAGAGATTGATAGGAAGACATTCAACCTGCTTCCATATGGACCTGTGGAAACCAAGCAAATCGAAGTATTTCCTGGGGCAAATTGGATATCACTCACAACTCGCTTGTTTGATTTGTCCGAACTATCAGAAAGAGAACAAAACAAAGCCTACTTACTACTTTTAAAGACAAACGCCAAGCTCGTAGAGATTTCCTTTGGAATAGATAAAAAGAATTGTGTGATTCTTCGTAATGCGGTTCCTGTCAATGGTATATCATATGATGCATTCAACTGTACCTATGAAGCACATCTTTCAGGACTCAAGTTCTTTCATGAAAAACTGCTTCCCGAATTCAGAAAAGAATGAATATTCTGAAAGAATTTTCATCAGAAGTTATTTCTAGGTATATTTGTTGAAGAAGAGAATTTAGAAAAAAAGGGAGAGGAGAGGGGCTTTACCCCTCTTCATTATGCTACCTACGTCTTCGCACAACCAGAACTAGGACGATGACCAAGACGAGAACACCACCAGCTATTAGTACTAGTAGTTCGACTGGAACATCACCAATCGGACCTGTAGGCCCAGTTGTGGTTGTCACTGTCACCATACCTTGTCCTACAATGTAGGAATGAACTGCAGATGCATAATCACCTTGTTCTGTGTGTACAACAACTTGGAAGAAGACTTCCGTGCCATCAGCATGAGGTGGTATGCTACCACTCCATCTCTGATTATAGTCGTTCCACATCTCAGTTGAGGTAGGACTATCACCGCCAACCCAATACAACAACTCTAAGTCCTCTTGGTTAAGTGGATCATTAGAGTAGATATCGACACTGACAGTAACAGAATCGCTTGCAGTTGGGATTGCCGGGTCGATACTGAAGGTACCGAAACTAAGACCACCAGGACCAGCTTGCATTCCTTGACTGGATGTATAACTCACGAACACAGGGTCTTGATAGACGCTGTAGCCATCCCAATACGGGAAGCCAATGGTCACATAGAACATAGTCGATGAGAATGACCATGCTGAAGCTGACTTACCAGACTCGGATTCGAAAGCAGTACGGAATGTTCCGACTGGTGTTGTGTAACTCAGCACATCATATCGCGAGGACATGTTCTTGCCCCAATCATAGGCCACACCACCCATAATCATCTCAGCGAACTGAGCATTTGTCTGGGCAGATGCAAGGTTGAAATTCGATGAACTCACAGAGGACTCTGCGTTTGCTTCAGTCCCATTAGCTTTCACAGAAAAGGTATGACCTTGGAGGGTAACATCTGCAAAGTAGTTCAATGCAAGTGATCTATTCTCTAGATTGGCACGACCACCAAGCATGTGAACACTCCAGTCGCCAATGTAATTGTCGACCTTTATTGTTGCGTAGTTATTTCCACCTTCAGTCTCATTGAGATAGCCTTGGAAATGAACCAAGAATGAGATCTCATTAATTGTGACCTTAGTAGGTCGTTCATCGAATGTTCTCATGTCAGATCCTGAAGCAACCTCATCATACCAGCCCCAATATCCATTCAAGGTGAATGGGAATACTGTTCCGTTCACATTTGAGAATGTAACACCCCAAGTCACCTCATCGGTGATATTGAGGAAAATACTGTCAGATTGGTTATAGTTGCCATATGCTTCACCTGGAGTCACAAAGCTAACGCTCTCAACGTTATCTGGTATGAGATAATGGCTTAGCTCACCACTACCAGGATCGGTCAAATCTACATCCATGAGACCATTCTCATTGAAATCTTCCCAGATCATGAGACCACTGAACTCATAGTGCATTCCTACACCAAGGTAAGAATACTGCTGATTTACTTCGTCCCAATAGTCAGTACCATAGTTCTGTCCTATTCCAAAGCTGAGCCATGTCCAGGTCTGTCCCTCATCAGAGATCCAGTCCCAACCATTCTCTTCAGCTTCTTGTAGTAGGTCTTGCCATGTAACGTTCTTTGCCATCCACGCGATGTCCCAATAACCAGGTCGTGGGTCCTCTTCTTCGTTCAATACAATGTCTTGAATATCAGCCATCTCAGTAGGGGTCAGAGGAGTCATGTCATCTGCATAGTACCAGAAGAAGGTCTGATTCCACTCATAAGTCCAGGTGAAGGTATTGACACCCATCCATGAGTGAACATTCATTTCATCGCCCCAAGCTGTAGCATTTGGATTCCACATCAGACTGACATCCATGAAGTCCCATTCATGAGTCCAACTGTCTTTGGATTCGTAGGATTCCATGACATAATATTGGTCTTCAGTTGTGTCTAGGTCTCCATCAAGGTCAAGAGCACCATTATCTGGATTCGTAGTCCATTTCTTGACGCCCCACATTCCCCACTCAGGATTCCCTATGACAAGGTCATTGAAGTTCTTATAGAGTGTACTCTCAATTGGAGTAAGTCCATAGACCATCTCATGACCCCAACGCATTCTCAGCTTGTAGATGTTCTCTAGAGAAGGTGTCGCATTGACCATAGTACCTCTATAGTCAAACTGCAGTATTGGCTTCTTTCTTCCCCACGGGTCTTGAATGCTGTTTATTGTATCAGATGTATCGTTATTGGTAAACAACCAAGTGAACAGCAGCCATGAATCATGGGTGTAGCTGTAATTTGTTCCGTCAAGCTCAAAGTAGCTAAACGAACCATTGTAAATGACTTCTACAAGATATGCATTCTCAGTTGGTGGACGGTACCAGTTTGTCAAATTATGCCAGTTGCCATCAATATCCACAAAGTAGTTGAATGACTCATTGCCATTATCGAACCATCGAGGATATTCATTTGTGGAATTGAAGATATCTCCATCAAGATTATACTCAAAGACTCGGGTCTGCCTATTGTCTTCAACAATCATCACTGTACCATTGGTCAATGTAACATAGTATTCATCATGTACATCATCATAGTCAGGATCACCCCAAGAATTACCAACTGTGTAGTTTAACATTTCCTTGAATGTGAATGTGAAGTATTCATCATAGGTGCCCGACTGAATGGTCCAACCGACAGTATCTGGATTCCAGATATGTGTACCATTTGCCATCGAATGAATTTCTGGTGACTCGTAGAGTTCGTATGAAACTCCACCATAATCTAGCCAGTAGATGTATGGGTCAACAGTATCATTATAGATCGCTCTATAAGCTCCGTTGTACCAAACAGACTTGGAGGATGGAACTTTTCCACCTTTACTCTCGGTATTTTCCATGTCCCAGTGATAATTCGCATTAGCACCAGGATATGGCATCTCGTATTTCACCTCATCAATTTCAGTGTAGAAATACCGATGGATATCCCATGTAAAGATGATAGCAGTTGATCCTTCATAATCCACTGCGAAATAGTGTTGAGGCCATGATACTCTTTGATAGGTCCCACCAATTGTAGTGTAGTAGTAACCATCATTTGAGTTGTAATCCAACTCGTAGAGAGCACCATCCACATCTGTCATGAAGTACGTACCAGTGCGACTATCCCAACGCCAGTGTTCAGCTAGCCACAGAACGTTTGTTGCACCATATCGTACAAACCATTCTTCTAGATGCCATGGTTCAGAATCCAGTGTTATCCTTTCATGTATCTCAACTGATACCAAAGGACTGTAATCGGCATAGTTATCCCAACTTGTTCCTTGGTAGATGTTTCCATCAATGTCCATCCAATAGTAGTAGTACTGACTGTTGTAGTAGTAGCTTCTAGACCATTTCTGACCTGATAAGAACGATTCACCAGTACCAAGTGTGACATTGTAGATATGCATCACATTGTCATACTGGACTTCAACAGAGGATCCATTCGTCAAGTCATATCTGTACACATCCTTCTGTGTTAAGTGATCATAGTGATCATAGAAGAAGATGTTATCGTATGTCTGGCCACTCCAAGGATCGTAGTTCTCAATCACTTTAACTGGAAGTTTCTCACCCTTTAATTCGATATAGGGGGCTTCTCTCCCTAGAAGGAAATCTACGCCCTCGTTAAGACAAAGAGTATCGTTGTAGTATGCAAGCTGATTATGCTCGAACATATCCACATATACACGTTCACCGGAAGAGAGGAATGAATATGTCCATTCTCTATTCCATGATTCGATTTCATGTAGACCCCATTCACTGCTGTAGTCTTCATACCATGTATTGTTCATGAATGCAAAGTCCCACCAGTAGTTGGTGTCAGGAACTGTGGAGCTCATGTTTACCAGGAAGGATACAAAGAAGTCCCCACCATCATGCCATTCATTGTAAGCTGTCACTTGAGCAAAAGTTGCTGGCACCTTTGTGAACTCACTTTTTTCTTGAATCCACTGAGTTTGCCATTCGCCAGTCTTCTGGTTATAGTACCACCACTGCCAATGCCAACCCTCAAGTTCTACCCATTGCCATTCTGTGAAGTTACCATATTCCCAGTCCCAGGTGTTTGTTGCTGAATCATAGACATAATGCCAACCTTCAACCTCAACTTCAGCCCAGTCCCAGTATGTTCCATATGTATAGTTGTTCTTCTGAGTGTAGTTGTATGCTTTGAGGTGTGGAATTCCATTTCGATCCACGTTTATCTCATAGTTCAATCTTGACCAACGAGTCTCCTCTTCACTCCAATAACTGTCCCAAGCTGTAAGGGTGAATCGTGAACCATCCAAATCAGTTGAAACATCACTGCCACCTTGAAGACGACCTCTTACCATGAAGTTCTCATTCTTTTCGACTGCCATCATCCAGCCACCAGGACTTGTACCATCTTCTAAGAGAATCTTGGCGATAGTTACTGGCGTTTCTACTGCTATTTTTCTGGCTATTTCATACTCAGAATATGTCTGAAGGGCACCATCGCCCCAAGTGTCAGGCCAATAGTGCCAATTATCTGGTCCCATGACCACGTCATCAAACCAGAATGAATAGTATTCAGTAGTCTTTGGCATCTTGTCAGTGAAATGGCCAACAAAACTCACGGTCAACCATTTATCAGTTTTGACTGCACTACATTCACTAGTGTTAAGTTCGTAGAAGATTGGAACTTCAGCAGGGATTGGTTCGTAGACCCATATCTCCTCATTATACTCCTGTAGCTCCTGTTGGTATGTAGGATATCTGTAACCCCAGTATTGGTATCCATAGAACGTGTCAAAGGATTCAGTTGTATGGTTGTAGACAAAGAAGAATTGCTTCTCGATCCACCATGTATACTCTTTAACATGATATCCGTGGGTTTCATTCCATTCAAGATGATAGAATGTTTCTTCCATGTGAGTACCTATTTCAGTTGACCTACGCTCTTGATAAGGACCATAGACTTCCTTCATGTAACTCACTTCAATGCTAGCGTTCCACACATAGGTGTCCAGAGTATTATCATAGACCCAGCCACCTTGTTCAGTGACAAGTTCTTGATGCCATCCAGTGACATTCACCCAAGTTTCTAACCAATTCGGAACTCTAAATCCGAGTTGTATATATTCAGGGTCAGCACCAGAAACATTGAATCTCATGGTAAAGTCAGTATTTCGGCTTGCAGAATAAAGGGTATCTCCTTCTAAATCAATTTTCTCAAGAGTATATTTACCTCCCCTCGAATATGACCAAGCATCATCAGGAGGAATACCAACTGCTATGAACTGCATTTCATACGAATTACCAAAACTCCAACTATCATACCAGTTACCAGTGGAGTCTACAAAGTTGTAGTTCAATTCGAAGAGACCTATTGGAGCTCCGTCATTGAAAGCCACATTAAAGGCAACATAGTACATTTCAGAATCTTCAGTGACATTCGATTTATCATAATTGAAATCAATGTACGGTTCATATCCCCAAGGGTCCTGTAGTGAAGCATTATACTCACTACTCCATACATCCCAACGCAAAATATCACCAGTTGCTCCTGAACCAACGATATAGGATGTTTCTCCAGAGCTGTACCACCAGTCTTCAGTGGTCTGCATGTCAAATCTGACAAATACTTCTTCACCATCTGGATATGCAGGAATTGTATACTCCCATGTACTTCCACTTACAAATGACATTTCTTCATTGAAGGAACCACCATTTTCCGTCCAATAGTTAATCCAAACATATTGGATATTACTACCTGAAACATCAACAGAAACGGTTACAGTGTCAGAAGAAGTTGGTACAGCAGGATCAATTTCAAAATTCCTGAATTGCATATCAACAGAAAAGTCGAAATTCGCATTATATTCAGACCAATTCTGAGAGATATACCATCCATTGAAATTCAGTCTAGCTAAGTCTGTATCTTTATTTCCAAAGACACTCTTTGGAATAACTGCATAGAATGTTAAATCTTCATTAATCTCCGCATAACTGTCATCGGTCAGTAATGAGCCGTTTTCATGATATATGTAATATTCCGGCGACGGACCGAATAACCAATTACGGTGTTCCCACTCCCATTCATCGCTAGTACTGTTTGCATCTTGATTCCAGTACACATCATTACCAACCTGTTGGTCTTGTGCACTATAAGCTGTATCAACCCATTCGGGTGTATCATTGGATACAGCGACATTACGTAAGCTATCATCAGAAGTAGTAGGCAGTAACGCAGTATTACTTACGTAGATTGTTGAAAAGAAGAATAATGCAACAGCAACTAGTGAGATGAATGCTCGTTTTCTTTCTCGTATTTGCATATAATTTTTCATCTCCGAGCGCACCATCTCTCATTCAGAATTTGGTGTAAAGGCCAAGCTATAGACTAGTCCATTGTAGAACGATACAAAGGCGCGCGTACTGCTTTCTTTGCTGGTAATATCCTGAAAAAAACGAATATAAGGTATCTGCGCATGAACCCGTTCCAATAAATCGTTTTTGCGCAATTTCATGAATTATCCTAATGATATGAGATAAAAAAATAAATTAGAAAAAAGAAGTAGAAGCGGGATTGCTCCCGCTACAAAATTATCTTCTGCGCTTCACCATCACAGCAATGATGACTAGAACAACTGCCGCACCGCCAGCGAGAATCAACATTGTCATTGTTTCGAATGGGATTTCAGGGCTGGTTGGTCCTGTGTCTGTTGTTTCAGTAGATGTGTCAGTAGTTTCAGTGGTTGTTGATTCCTCATCTTCAACAGTGTAAGATGATTCGGTTGAATCTACATAATTTCCTGATGTGTCATATGCGCGTATGTAGTAGGTCACCACCGAACCATCGGCTTGTGCAGGTATTGTGCCAGTGTAAGTACCGCTAGAACCACTCATTGATACAGATACATAGGAACCACTATCAACTTTGTAGTAGAGAGTCACGTTGTCTATAGCTACATTATCACTAACCACAGCAGTGACTACAACACTATCAGATGATGTCGGTTGAGCGATGTCAATCGATACGGATGTGATCTGAGGTGCTGTCTGGTCACCATCACTTACAGTATAGGTGTACTCGTCTGACTGTGTCATCTGGTCAATGCTATCATAAGCAACCATGTAGTACGTTACAACCGAACCATCGGCTTGAGCTGGAATATCTGCTGAATAGGTAGAACCATCAGCAGTCATTGCCACTTCATTCCAACTACCACTATCAACTTTGTAGTAGAGTGTGACATTTTTGATTCCAAAATCATCATTCACTGTCACATTTATTGTAACAGTATCCGATGATGTTGGACTTGTTGGATACGCTGTGGGTGCACCCATTCCAGGAGCAGAATCACCTTCAGTCGAGAATTGGTAAGTAGCCTCAGATGTTGTGAAGCTATTACCCTCGCTATCGGTAGCAGTAATGGTGTAATACACCCATGTACCAGGATTTTGATTCGGGATAGTGTAATTGTATCGAGATGTTCCAGTTTCCTTCTGCATAGCTACAACAGTCTGAGATCCAGCTATAGTGTAGGTCAACTGAACTGAAGAAACTGTTGAACCACCTACCTCAGTCACTGTGGCTCGAATAAACGCAGTTTCATTACCATCAGTTTCTGTCTTTGTTGCCGTGACATCCGTTAGTGATGGAGCCTCAATGTCCTTGAATTGATAGCTAAGCTCTGAAGTCCTCTTCATATTTCCTGCATTGTCATATGCACGGATTCTATATGCTAACGTGTAGACCCATCCGGACGAACGGGGTATACTTGCCTCATATTTCCCACTACCCGAATCATAAGTCATAGGAACTGTTGATTCTGAGTTGATAAGATAGACTTCAACATAGTCGATATCAGACACACCAATATCCTCGACATTTGCAGAGATCGTAATTGAACTCTGTAGTGGGTCCGATTGACTCACTCCGATATTAGTGATACTTGGTTTGTCTTGGTCATTATAGAATGTGTGAGAGTTGACCCCAGTACCATTTTCATTAAATGCATAGTCAAGCGCAATGACATCGTATTCAAAGGTATAGGGATTAGTTCCTTTCATCTCAACATAGCCAACATACTTTCCAATATCACCATTGTATGTCAAAGTAGTATTGAAGGAATCACTTTGGTCCATGACACGCACCTCAGCCACACCCGACCCTGCATCACTCGCTGCAACTTCAAAGTATAGGCGTTCATTATTGTCAATATACCGCACATTTGTTGACACACTGTCAACTGAAGGATTAATCTCATCGTTTGAACCGCTCTTAGACGAATAGCTCACAAAGACAGGGTCCACCGTTACAGCATAGCCATCCCACCACTTGAAATTGATCAACGTGTAGAAGTGTGCTGCAATGACAGTGAATGAAGTCGCGCTACCACCAGCCTGAGAGGTATATGCAGCCTGGAATGCTCCGAATGGAACTGTTTGAGAATCAACTACTGTGTAGTTGGCACTCGCTACTTTTGCCCATGTATACGGAGAACCTCCTAGGTTCATGCTGGCCACATTTCCTAATCCCATTGAAATGTTGTACGTACTAGAGGATGTAGTCTGATTACCTCCAAGCGGCTGACCAAGGTCATCCAGATACTGAGTCACTAAAGGTTGACCAGCATCATCACGCATAGCAATATGACTGTAGAATGCAATACCCAGAGATCTACCAGCAAGTAGATTACGACCACCAGGTGCATTAACATCCCAGTTGCCAACTGTCATGTTGAACTTCACTTCACCCACATTGTTACCACTGTTTGTGATATTGCCAGAGAAGATAGCACCTATACTGAACTCCTGGGTACTTGCACTAGTCGGACGTTCGTCGAATGTGGCCAAGTTACTACCGTAGTACTGGCCACTAAACCAATCAAAGTAGCTATAGTCACCGAATGGGAATACTGTTCCATTAACATCAGTAAAGGTCACTCCGAAAGGTATTGAATCATTTACTGTAAAATTCACATCACCAGATGGACTTCCATCAGGAGTTGTGAAATTGATGTCGCCTATTTCTCGGGGTAGCCAGTAATGGGTCGCTTCTGAATCAGTTGGAGTATTATAGTCCATCACGTCATTGGAATCTGTGTCATTCCAAGCGAACATTCCTGCATATTCGTACCACACGTCAACCGAGACGTATTCTGTTTCTGTATCGTTCACTATTTCAGTTCCGTAGTGTTGGTACATCTCCCACCAGACCCAACTCCACTCTTGCGAGTCTTCGACAGCCCAGTCCCAGCCTTCCTCCTCAGCAATCGCTTTGAGGTCAGCTGATGTGAAGTTCTCAGCCATCCAAGCCATATCCCAGTATCCGGGATTCGGTCTACCTTCATCGTCAAAGACTGTTGCATTGATCATTGCCCATTCAGCAGGTGATACGAGCTCACCAGTCTCAGCATTATACCAGTAGTAATTGTCCTCCCACATTGAAGTCCAATTCACTGTCTGCATTCCCATATTGGATTCGATGATGAATTCATCACCAAAAATAGTTGCATTTGGCTCCCAGAGAATCGATACGTCCATGTATTCCTGTGTAATGTTATAGAGGTCAGTACTGTTGAATGAACTCCTTACAAAGAACTGGTCACCAGTTGTCTGAAGATTGCTATCCAAATCAATCGCACCGTTTGATGGATTGGTTGTCCATGACTGTAAGCCCCACATTCCCCACTTAGGAGCACCAACAATTAAAGACCATTGTTCCTTCATAATAGTGACTGGAAGTGGAACATAGTCCAATTTCTTGGAGTAACCCCAGAAAGTGAATTGTTTGTATATCATCTCTGGAGCGCCAGTGAGATTATACTCTGTGGCTCCGTAAGTGAAGTTGAAGCTCGGGAAGTTATACCGGAATTCTGGATCTTGATCCAAAGGAACAACTTCAAATCTATGACCTGTTGAGTTTTGTAGTCCCCAGAACCAATCACGTTCGACATTCCATTCATAATACCAGTACCACTGTTGCATTTCAATATCCCAATATGTATAATTGAACTCAAACACGGGATACCAGTCAGAGTGATCCATTTCGAAATCAGTTATTGTATTGTTATACGGATCTGGGTCAACGATAATATTACTAGGAATTGCCAGAGTGATATTCAATTCTTGCCAATTAGTCCATGTAACCATATCACCAGTTATGTTGTACATGTAATAGTACATCACTTCATAATAATCACCCATATCAACAGCAACATCCTCAACCCATGGATGTGGTGCATAGAACCAAGTTCCATTCGGAAATTCCACACGATATAGGAATAAACGCTCAAATTGCGAGTAATTCAAAAGCTGACCTGTACTTGTATTGACGTACTCATATCCAAGGTCATCATCCCATATTCTACTGTTTGATGGATTGCCATCATAGTAACCGGAAACTAGGTCAAAGTATCCCTCAACAACGAATTCCCAAGTTTGTGGATCTCTATGGCCATGTGCTACAGTCCAGTCATGGTGAGTCAATTCAGGTATTCGAATCGAGTTATTCGCCTTAGTCACCCAAGGCCAGACGTATGTATTATAGGGGTCAGGATTCCAAGGTTCCCATTCATCATAGCTGTATAGGGTCAGATTGTAAGTAACTGTATTGACTGTTGCTGTATAGAACTGATAATCATAATTTCCTTCCGTATTATGATATATACCAGATTTGATTGCAGGATGAAGAGCTCCATCTATCTCTACTCGGATTCTCTTTGGTGTTTTTGTGTTCAAGTCCCAGATACTATAGATATCGGTCGCTCCAGGGGTAGGTAGTTGCATATTATTGCCATTGATGGTTGTATATGCTAAGAACTTGGTGTATTTTTCTCCAACGAGATAGTTCTTGCCATCCCAGAAGATTCTGAATGTCTTTTGTGGCCATACCCCATTGAAGAACCAATAATCCTCACCAGAGGTTGTGTTGTGATATACATAGAAATAATCATCAGTCTCAGCATAGTACTCCTCCCATACATGAAGTTCCTGTCCTGTACCATTTAGTACCAGAATGTAGTGGTCAAAATCCCAAATCGGCTCATATTGTAGGTAAACGGGAATTGTTTCATTTGCATAAATCTGCTTTCCAACTTCTATTCCACCTCTTGTTCCAAGAAGAGTGAAGTTTGCAGAATCCCAGAAACCAGAATGAAGACCAATAATTGGGGTGCCATTGATGGCAACCACATAGTCATAGCCAGCAAGGTCACTTCTCCACCATATAGGTGAAGAGTAATCCCGGTACGCTTCAAACCATGCTCCTCCAAGTAGTGATACATTGTAAATATTGGCTTTTGCACCTGTCTTGATGTATATTCGGCTGTCATTTTTGGCTAATCTGTAGTAGTACTCCCAGTTCCCTGTATAACCACCCGTCATTGGATCATAGGCTGATGAGTTCCATTCCTCGAAAACAACCCTTTCAGTTACACCACCATAGAAGTCATATTCATAGATCTTTTTAACATCATATTCTTTTCCGTCCAAAAAGATGAATGGAAATGTTTCTGCGGGATAGAGTACTTCCGTATCATTGTCACGCATAGTCACACCACGGTGAGGGGTTTCTGCATAGATTTTCGGATTAGTTGAGGTCATGTTCATGTAGGAATAAACTGGTTCTTTCACCCAACCAACATGCGTCTGTTCACCCCAACCAGATTCATAATCAGGAACAAGTGTGAGATTCCCGTAGTAGTAGTCCCATTGCCATTCCATATCTGGCATTGTGGAATCAACAGTGACATCGAAAATTGTTCGAAGGTCATTGCCAATCAATTCGTAAGTGAAGTTGCCAAGTTCAACATAGTCAACATTCATGACAGTAGCATTACTACGATATGGTACAAAATCCACCCACGAGTTTGTTTCAAAACTCCAGACCTTATGCGACCAGTAGTAATCCTCAATGTATTGCTGTTCCCAAACGCCAGGATAGGTTTCTACCCATACCCAAGAATATCCGAATTCCCATGACTCTCTCTCAGTTCTGTTGTATACAGTGATATCAGTCTGACCCTGAGGATTAACCCTCATCCAGATTTCAATCTCACTCCATTGTGACCAATGGGATGATGTAGTTTCATTGTAACCCCAATCATTTTCCCAAGCCCTCAGAACCAGAGCTACACCATCAATGTCGTCAGCATATTCTGCACCACCTTGCAGTCTCGCCTTAACGGTGAAAGTTTCTTCCTGGTCGACCAAGAATAGCCATGAAGGGTCATAGGGCTCGCCCTTATGCAGGAGCCTGACTACAGAAATTGGGGTTTCAATTGCAAGAGATTGTAGTGATTGATAATATTGCTGTTCAGTTTGAGATGCAATTGGAAGATATGCCGATGGAACAAGTTGTTTTCCATTGTATGCAAATACTTTCTCCCTAACTTGAAGAGGATAAGAATTCATGCCACCAGTCGGAAGCATGTCCTCACCAATATGGCCACGGAACGTGACGACATGTTCTCCATTGACATTATTATAGCTACTAGTGGATGTGTTCAAATGGTAGGGTTGAGGGACACTACCATCTGTTGGAAAGTCATAGAATACTGATACTTCATTCCACTCCCAATAACCTCCTTCATCACTAGATGGGTCTTCGATGAATTCAGTGGGCAGGTATGTTGTATATACAAGTAGATAACCAAACGTTTCATTGCCGAACCAGTAGACGATTGCTTCTTGAGCCCAAGCCCACCCAGTTGCTGTTTGCCATTCCCAAGAGTCACCGTCCCAATATGGTTCATCATACTCAAATTCTACACCGTTCTCATACCATGTCTGAGTCGTTTCCCAGTGAAGTCCAAATCTCATCTCGGTATGTTCGATTTCTAACGAAGCATTCCATACATACGTTTTTGCAATTGGATCGTATTGCCATCCACCATATTCAGTAGTAGTCACTGGGAATGGACCATCAATCAGTTCTTGCCCCTGAACCTGATTTGGTAAGTCGATAAACACAGTAACATTATCAAGGTCACTACCAGATATACTTGCAGTCATATTGAAATCTACACCACGTGTTGCAGAATAGACTGGGTTACCGTCATCATCGTACCTATCCCAGGTATATTGACCTCCTGTAGCGATATCAACTGCTTCATCGAATGTCATACCGACTGCACGGATATCAAATTCATCATCTCTCGAATAAACATAAGCTTGCATATTCGAATCTAAAGCAGCAGCATGATATGCATAGACACCAACGGTAGTGCTTGTGTTATACTTCAACTGAAATCTTGTCCATATGTTTTCAGGACCAACAAAATAACCCGATCCTGTTGGATTGATCTCCATGAATGGTTCTACCGGAGTGCCAAAGATATCCTCAAACGGAATTTCTGCAGGACCAAGAGTTGTGCCTTTCATTGATGGTTCTTCATTACTTTCAGATTCCTCAAAACCAGTTGAGTTCTTGGTCGAATATAGATACCATGAATTCTCAGGAATGTCATATACCGCGACAAACATGATTGATGTTGCAGGCATATATCCTTGCACTGCTTCCGATAGGTTTAGGTATTGACCTACGAAGGCAATTCCAGAGGGTGGTTGTCCTTGAAGTGCGTTCTTTGGAACTTTGACTATATAATCAGCCCACCCATTGATTGCGGTTTTGTTCTCGATATTTATGAGCTTGTCAGTAGTCGAATTTCGAACTGATCAAGTAACAGATGGACCAAACAGCCATCTACTATGTTCCCAAGAATCTTGAAATTCTTCAGAAGATGTCCCTTGATTCCAGACAACTTTCGTATAGTTGTCAGGATCATCAGAAACAACAGTCTGTTTTTGCATGAAGCTGTTCTCAGCAGTATCGTTTGAAAAACCGATATTCTCCATATTTGAAGGAGTTATTGCAAGAGAAACAACGAATAAACTAATTGTAATAATTACGAGAGATTTTGCCGTGGCTTTCATTCTATCTCACCGATTCTAATAAGACACACAAAGGTCAGCTGGCGTGCTAACCGTGATGAAATTACACAGAACACCTATCCGCTACGGGTTATCAGTGTCATGTCAATCTACTGCTCCTCACTGCAGTATCTCATATTGGTGTGTCAATTATAAAAGGGTTGAAAATATGTAATATAAGATTAGTTAT
This sequence comes from uncultured archaeon, assembly GCA_964610875.1. Classification (GTDB taxonomy): domain Archaea; phylum Asgardarchaeota; class Thorarchaeia; order Thorarchaeales; family Thorarchaeaceae; genus CAZSWP01. The sequence continues at coordinate 64,939 of CAZSWP010000006.1, read as the reverse complement.
AATAGCTACATCGAAGATATTAACTAAAAATAGAAATTAAGCTCAAAAAATAGAAGAAAGTTTTTACATGAAAGAGTGTTCCCGTTTTATTTCGCAATATATCACAATAGTAGAATCATCAAACTACCTGATTAGAAGTACATAAACCAACCTGGAATAATATGCTTCTTATGAATCTCAAATATACTGAAAACATAAAAATGCTTCAATTTCTCAATAAGATGCATTCGCATTGGATGGAGAAGAAATGGAAAAGCATGCCACATCTAGAACTCAAGCACGTCAGCTAAGGAACTACGAGTGTGACGCTATCAAGTTTCTACTTGCAGCATTATTAATTTCATTCCTTGCTATGCCCCTGTTATCGGGGGATTTGTCCTCCAATTCGGTCATATCTAGCATTCCAGTTTCTGAACCTCGTATATCTTCAGATGATTTACTTCTCACAATTCAAATGACAGCTAGCTCCAATGGAATCTCCACTGGCAATGTCAGTACATATAGAGGGATTGTCTACTCAGATGATGATGCAGATTATCTAAGATTTGTAGATCCTATCAACGATGTGATATTGAACCAATCCGTAGAATCCGGTGAGCTTTCGGAGATTACAATTACAGGAATAGATATTGATGAAGATGGAAGTACCGAATTTCTAATTTTGAATAACAACGGTACAAGTGATAATCTACTCATTGTTGATTTTAATGATGCAATCACGACCTCATTCAACATCTCCATTGATAGTCCTTCGGGGATAGCAACAGGAGATTTCAACGGCGACTCGCAACTTGATGTTGCCATATTTGGCAGATACGGAGTTTTGACATTGGATCTTCAAACCAGTCAGGTCCTAGGAAATTTCTCATTCTCCGGTCTAGCGCTAGATGCTTGTGCAATAGGTCGCTTTTTAGAACCAACGCAAGATTCTATTGCTCTGGGAATCTATAATAACGTAAAAGATGGAAATTTGAGTATCGTTGCAGGCAATGGAACGCTAATGAGAACCAAGATGATGCACACTGAGATATATGGTCTAGCTACTTTTGATTATGGAACAGGATTGGACGACTTAGCTGTACTAATGTTCGATGGGAACCTCACTACTATTTTACCAGATACAATGAATGCTATTTTCAATACAACAGGACTTCCAGAAAGAAGCCAAGTACTAACTGGAATCCTTAATCATGATAATCAGGAGGATCTTTTCGTAATACCTGAAATGGACAATTATACTGTTTTTATAGATGGGTCCAATGGTTCCATTATCCGCCAATCAGAAGTTGTTTATGGTTCTCCAGCAGGTTCTATGGGCTCAGACCCATCAACACTTCTGTGTGATTCAGGCTTCTTAGATGCAGACAATCTCACTGACTTTGCCCTGATGACAGCTGTCGGTAACAACCCGGGTTTCCTTAGAGGAGTTGATGGTGAAGTTGGTTTCTACGAACCTACAATTTCAAGCAAATTAGAACAGCTCTGCACTTTTGATGTCAATGGTAATGGTAGAGATGACATTATTGTCGTACAATCCCAGACCATTTACATAATTCTTAGTGATATTCAGGCTCCAGTCCTCAGCCCAGAACCTCTATCTCCACCACATCCGACAATACATGATCCCTTCATAGAAATCGAGGTCGGAGTGGAAGATAATACAACGATAATCCTAGCAGATATATATCTTCGTCATGAAGGTGAGTATTGGGTACAACCAACTGATGAGCTTCAGAATGCAGGGACACAATATTTTGCATTCTTGGTAGGGTTGTCAGAAGGATACTACGACTATTATCTTGTTTTTCAAGACACCTATCTGAATGTTGGTTCTTTAGGAAACGAAACACATCCGTTGAACTTTACGATTGCAGGACATCTCATTTGGTCAGACTCAAAGAATCAAGATTCACAGTTCGAACACCATTTGATGGACATTGGCAATGCTTCTGATGGAAGTGAAGTAATCTATACACTTGATTCAACACCACATGAAATCTGGTTGGAAAGATACGCAGCTAGAGGTGAAAAACAGTGTTTGGGGTTGGTTGCAAATCGTACGTTCAGTGATTTCTGGATCTATACAGGAATGATGGATGGAGACAGTATTCTTGATCCTATCATTGTATTGTATAATGCTACTACATTGACGACCAATGTTTCAATGTATCATGGTTCTACTGGTAGTTTTTGGTTTTCATCACAATGTCCCTATGAAAACTTCTCAAAACCTGAGTCTTTCCAAATCTTCGACTGTGATAATGATGGGATAGACGAATTCTTGTACGTATCCAAACATCGATTTGAGAATTATGCAAAGATGTTGAAACTAAGTGCAGATGGCTCTTGGTCAAGCTTAAATGTGACTGGGCAGAATGCAGAATTCTATTCGTTGAGTTTAGGGCACACAGTGAATAGCAGGTCAACTGAAGCGTGTGTTTCCGCAAGCTCTGGACCTATAGATATCATTAATGTTACATCAATGACCCTTATTTCGACTCATAGTGTAACCTTACCAGAGTATGCCTTCACTGTTCCAGTGGCGGTATATCCTTTCAGTAATGAATCAGAATCGACGCGGAATTTCTTACTTTATTTTTACTTCATGAATCCCCCCAACAATGTTTCAAGTGGATTTCATGTTTTTGATGCAACTACTTCTAGAATTAACGAAACTACACTATTCTATTGTCCTGGGAGATTTTTCGTACAGCCTACAATCAAAGATTTTGATTCTGATGGAACAGATGACATAATTAGTCCCGATTATTTCACAGGAAATCTTATTCGTATCACACTTGCAAATCCGATTATTGTTGAATGGGAGGTCACTATCAGTGATTCCGAGTTCCTAAGCTCAGTAATTGTTGATTTCGATGGCGATAGTGAAGATGAATTCGCTGTTTTCACTAAAGAAGATGAAACTCTTAGAATATTCTCGTTGGATGGGGCTATTGAACGAACAATGATAATAGGAAAAGGATATGGGTCGCTAAAATTAGGCAACGTCGATCTTGGATATGGAGAGGAAATTGTAGTCTATCCTCTTATTCAAAATGATATAACAAAGATAGGAGTCATTCGTGATATCAACCTGATTCGTCGACTGAATGCATCTTTGACTTTGCCATCTGAGAATCTTTTGCAGGGAGATTCACTTGAGATTGATGTTGATGTTACAAATATCTACTCAGAAATCATTAGTGATGCTAAGGTCTATCTTACAGTACATTATCTCTCAGGAACCTCCATTATCAACCAAACCAAGGCCCTCATTTTCGAAGCGAACAATTATTCAACACTGGTCGCGGTTAATTGGCCAATTGGAGTTGTCAATCTAAGTCTACAGGTCAATCACATCCTATACGACACATGGGAAGAATATTATCACAATGCACTAACTATTAGAAGTCCCTTGGATGTAGAAGTCTATACAAGAGATGTTGTTCTTCAGAATAGTACTCTCTCTGTAAATGTAACAGTCACCGATAGCCTTGGTACCAGAGTTCCAGATGCTATTGTGAATGTGTCAATGAATGGTGTCAATTTTGCTACTACATATGTGAATACGCAGTATAGACTATTGGTTCCGAATATAGACTTAATTCCCGGAGAATACTTGGTGAACTCAACTGTGATTCATGATTTCGCTTCCGTTGTAGCCTCTGAATCGACAGAATTGAGAGTTGAAACAGATGAGCTCCGTTTCGATAGAAACATCCCTTCATTGACTGAACAAGATGAGCAGTTCTATGGTTGGTTGAACATCACGGACATATTTGGAAATCCGATTGAGAACGCGCAGGTTATGATGGTCAGTGGAATTTACGAGCTCACACTGACTGAGTCATCCCCTGGATGCTACTTGCTGGATACTATCGCGAATTTCAAGATAGGTAACCATACATTCGATATATCAGTAGAACATGAATTTATCCGAGGATTTGACTTTGGAGAAGTTCAAATCGTGACCAAGGGGAATCTTCTTTCTGAAGTCCCAGAATTACCCCCTGTTGGTGGTGGGGAGGAGTTCGCAGTAACTGTATACATAAGTGATAATTATGGCTCAGCCCCAGCTGACACTTGGATCATTCTAGAAATCGATGGTAAGAATATAACCGCAAGTCAATCAACTATTGGAAGATATACGGCCGTACTAAATGCAACCTATTGCGTAGGTGAATGGAACTTCATAGTCTATTATGGGTCCGATTACAGCTATTCAGGAAAAATGGTTTGTGACATTAAGGTTATGTCAGCACCAATACTAGCTGTAATTCCATCGGAGGAATGGAGTGTAGGGCAGGGGAATGAAACTACTTTGGAGGTCCATGTAAAAGATTGGTTGAGTACAGATATTATGGCTGCATCTGTTTCTGTATTGATACGAGGGTCAACCTATACACTTGAATATATTACCGGTAGCCTGTATCGTACGAATATCTCTACTATTGGTTGGCCATATGGATTTCATCCTTACTACATCACAATCAATCACGAATTTCTACATGAAACAAAACAAGATGGTAATCTTGCAGTAATAGCAGACCCGGTTATCATTATCAGAACCTCACCTGTTGTGCCAGAGCAATATTCAGACTTGGTTGTCATTGTTGAAGTTACTGACCTATATGAAAATCCTGTGACAGACCTGTTGGTAATGATCGAATTCGTATATATGAATAAGAAAGCAGAAGAAACCTCAGTCAGAGGAACTTATTCTGTCACATTTCAAGTAGGAAACACTCACCATGGGTACTATAACCTCTTGGTCAGTATAGATGGGATGCTTTCTGTACCAAGGTATAGTAGTGAAGTGGTATTTGTGGAAGTATTCGTACCAGGAATGGAAGCACTATCTGTTAGTCAACTATCACTAGCTGCCAGTTTCGCACTCCTCTTGAGTATAATTGGAATGATACTTTTTGTCAAAGTGTCATCCGTTGTCACAACTTCATCTAGAAAGACAGAGGAAGTCACTAGTAGTATCACTCAATTGGATAGAATCTATGCTGTAATAGTTGCTAGCACGGGGTTGTTGTTCCTCCACTCTTGGTGGTTATTTACAGTAGGAGAGATAGGATTTGCGTTAATCGAGGGCATCATTCTGCTTGGATGCTCTGTTCTTCTCTATGGGCTTTGGCTTTATCGAGATGCTTACTCTTCAATCCTTCTCCAAGGTCAGTTAAGTAAACGAAGGATTGTACTTGGTGTGTGGCATCTTATATTAGTACCATTCATTGTTTACATCATATTCTTCTATGGTGGTTTTCATGAGATGTTTCAACGATGGATCATTGAGATCCCACACGTAGTCGTTGGTGAACTAAGCTTCCCGCCAATACTTGCTACCGTTCTAGCCACATATTTCACTAGTATAGTGGTGGTTGTAGTCAGCTTCTATCGAGAGATTAGGAAAGGATTGGGAAGAATCGATGATATGATAGCAGCTGGTACGCCGAAACATGTTGTTGATGAGGAGCAGGCACTCTTGATAGGTAGAACTGGTTCTTCAATTCGAATCAAGTTCTTAATGTTCTTACTCATCCTTGGAGCTACTACAATCATGCAACTTGAGTTTCTCAAGAACTACTCAATGGCCGCAATTGTTCTGATACCTGTTGTTTTTCTTGTACTGATACCATTCGCGTCTTCACGAATTGTGAGGAAATTTTCGGCAATGAGAGTAAGTACTCATGATGAAATTGACACTGAAAAATCAAAACTGTTGTCAGAAGAGGGCGCAACGATAAAAGAAAATCATCATGAAGATAAAATAACAGAAGAATAAGTATCCATATTTGAAACAAGATGTATTAGAACAGGTACAAAAATAGAAAGGAAGCGACGCTTGGATGCGTCGCTTAGAAGTATACGTCTATGGTTGCGTTACATATTGGAATATTATCCAGGAAATGTTTTCTTCAATAAGTGCTGCTATCACTAGGAAGAACATCACCAGTAAATATGTTCGCCACATTCGTGAGTCTGTTAGAATCTCTTTCGTTTTGTTTGGCACCTCACTCCAATCTTCTGCAATTATGGTAGGTTCGAGGTCTCTTGCAATCCTGAAGGATGCGGCTGCAGCAAACAGAAATGCAGGTATTTCTATTATTGCATGAGGGAGAATCTGTGCAAGATATGGAATAATATTTCCAGTAAAGAGGAATTCAAGTGTAGCAATTCCAGCAACCCAGAGAGCTGTTGAAAGGATTTCAGCTATCGCTAGAGACAACAGACTGAATCTGATGTATGTGATAAGCAAATCACCTTGTTCTTCTGGTTTTTTGAAAGGATAGTATACAAGAGCCAGAATCATTGGCAAAATGATTAGCGCAATTAGTGTGAATTGGTCATCATATACAAAGTACTCGATGGCAAATAGTGTGGCAATTGGTGGTAACCACCATACTCCCACACTACCTTTGCTAACATAGTTAACAATTATAGCCAAAAAGTACACACCAAATAAAATTCCATAGAGAATAGCTGCACGGTACCCGAGATGTGCTGAAAAAGTCCATGGGTCAGCCCAAGGATTTGTTGATGGCACAATCAAACCAGCGGCAATATCATTGATTGTCCATAGATATGACGCAATGCCTGTTACAACAATGAGAAATAACGTGAACCAACCGACATTTCCATTAGCTTCTTCTTTTGACCTCACACCAACCATCCACAAAACTACCGTCCAGAACAGCGGTCCAGCTATCAACATCAATAAGGTGCGTATAATATTATGCTCAACTACGATTGTAAAGATTGACACCTGATATGCGAAGACCAACTCAAGTCCATTAGGCTCACCAATCTCAATTATTAGTGAAGATATCAAAGAGAATAGATATCCTGGATCCAGCACTACTGAAATGATCAGGATTCCAGCTATTGATGCGATGATACCACCAACAAAGAGCAATACTGCATCTTTGATATCACGGAATTGAACACTCAGCAGTGGTCCTTTCTCTTCACCTGTTGATTCTCGCCATCTATCTCTATATCTAAGGTAATAGAGTATGAAGAGGACGACTGAGATATTGAGTGGCACATTTATGATGAATTCAGCAGCCAATCGGAACAAAAGGTCGAGTTCAGTTGGAGCTATCACAAGTGGTACTATACGGTAGAAGACATTTCCCATGTATTCTGCTGGAATAATCCTTCCACCAAGTGTGTAATCCAATCCAGGCATTAGGAAGTAAGATACAACTGAAAGGAATAGACCTGAGAAGAAAGCAAATCCAAGTGGACGAGCGTTAGTCCTATCTAGAATGAGATGTCCTAGAAGTCCTAGTAGTATCATCATTCCAAACGGAATCATCAACATCAATAATTCCCAAATGACCGGAGATATGATTTCAAAGTTTGTAGGTGCAGAAACTATGGCACCTGTCACAAAAGCATCAATCTCACTGGGATAAAATAGAAATCCAAGCCCGTGCATCCTTGCATAATGAACTGTGGCTCCAAATACTGCTCCTAGAAAAGCAGCTAATGCAATGCCACCAACTAACACTCCGGATACCGCATTTGTTAAAACTGCAGACCAGTCTGTTAATGATATTTTTGAACGAGCAGATGCAATTGCATCAAAGACTCTCTTGTATAAAATTACTGAAAAGTCCTCAGCTATTGGAAATACTATGATAACCAGAAGAATTGGCGGAAACGCAAGTGCTAATCCTTCCAAGTAGTAGGCACCCAAAGATGCGAGAGTACCTGTTCCTATGGCATTGATAACATCAAATACGATTGTTACAAGAGATAGTAGTAGGTTAAGACGGAAGAACCATCCGAGAACTCCACGCATCATCTCACTACCAAGATCACGATCTCCAAGAGTAATTCCAGCACCTTTAGCAATACGATTTGATGCAGGATAACCAAAACGGTAAATCCATGTAACAAATACGACTACTGCATATATGTACAAGTTAGCATAATTACCCATATAGATACCAATTGATGGAAGTAGTGTTGCCAATCCAATGATAAGGTAATCCTTCCAAGATTCACTATATGCTTTCTTAACAACCTCAGGATCAAGTGGATGAGGTTCTACACCTTCAAAGCGGATGTTTTGAAGTCGATCTCCCAGACCACTGTAACCATCAGATTCAGGTTCCTTCCCAACAATTCTCTTGGTCAGATTTGAGAATTTCATTTTCAGTGGATCTTGCAAAGCAAGTTTCAACAAAAGGACAAGTTGTCCAAAAAGAACAGCTATGAATGAAACCATTATCCATGTGAAGAATCCTTGAAGTGCATATCCAAACTGGAACATGAAATCAGTAAATAGAACACCAATAAACACGTCAGTATCTACTGTTTCACTGAAGTAGTTCGGTACTATCGAAGGAATTACAAAAATGTTGTAGATGAAAAAGGTGACGGCTTGGACAACCATTACCAAAATGAAGGCTTCAATAAAGCGATTCCTTCTCTTGCCAAAGAGAATGAGGTATCCCAGTATCACAATAATTGACGGAATAAACTGTACTAATATTGTCATGAGCGTTAAATCAGCCATAAGCGCTAGCTCCTCTAATCCTTAGAGAATTTTATGGACCATGGCGAGTAAAAAAGGTTCGTTGGTCAGACTCATATGTATTAAATGGAAAAATGCTGTACCGAAAGTTTAATAGATGCTACTTAGCTATAGTGAAGTTAAGCACTAACTCGTGTAGGAAGTCGAGGTTCATAATATGGAGATCAATCAAGAACTAATAGACGCAATTAACGACCAAATAAACTTCGAGATTTATAGTGGATATATCTACTTGTCAATGGCGACATGGTTTGAAGAAGAGAACTTACCAGGGTTCGCTCGTTGGATGGAATTCCAATATCAAGAAGAATTCAATCACGCAATGAGGTTCTATCGTCACCTCACTGAACGCGGAGCTCGTGTTGAGTTGAAGGCGATTGATGCACCAAAGACAGAGTGGTCATCACCACTAGATGTCTTTGAGGAAGCATACAATCATGAGGCACATGTCACCGAGAGAATCTACAAGATTGGTGAATTGGCTGAGAAACATGGTGACAGGGGAACAATGTCATTCTTGAACTGGTTCTATGACGAACAAGTGGAAGAAGAAGCCACCACAATGGAAATCCGTGATATGTTAAAGAAGATTGGAGATTCAGTCAACGCACTCTTCATGTTGGACTCCAAACTAGGTAGCAGGGCTCCTGCAGCTGGCCCTCCAGCAGAATCAACCGATCCATAAACCCGATTATTCTTAGGAATGGGAACGCCCATTCCTACATTTTTCCTTTTCTTGCAATAAAATGACCAAGTCGTAGGGTACTTATGTGAGAAATTAGTTCTCATTTACTTGTGATTTCGAATGCTACCTGAAGATATGGTCAAATCAGTCGTCCAAATGGTATCTGGAATCAGAGCAAAATACTATGTTGCAGGAATTGCACAACATCACAGAATCCAGGCGACAGAGGGACTGATTAATGCACTTGAATATGTGAAGAATGAAATTGATCGAATTGGTCATGGTTCAGCAATCATGCATGAGTACAAGGCTGATGGAAAGGGAAGCATTGGCCTATGGGAAAATCTAATGGGATGGTATCCTATTCGTGGTACTCTAAGAATAATAGAGCCCGAGGAAGCTCTAGTTTGTGATTTTTCTGCAGAACCCATCTCCTTAGCCGCGTTTTCTACAACTACTGATAGTGAAGCGGAAGTGGTCTTTATCGGCAAAGGTATGAAGCCCGAAGACTATGAAGGAAAAGACGTGAAAGGAAAGGTAGTGTTAACCACATCACGTGCTTCAAAGGTTCACAAAATAGCTTGTATAGAGCATGGAGCAATAGGTCTCCTCACTTACATTCCACCATCCGGAAAAGATGAAATTGCGGCTATGAGAAGGTATGAAGGAATTTGGCCAAAACAAGGAGAAGAAGGAAAGACGAAATTTGGTTTTGCTCTCACACAAGCCGATGGCATTCGAATAAAGAATTGGCTTGATGAAGGAAAAACTATCAGGGTCAAAGCTGAAATAAAAGCAGAATTGAAACCAGGGACTCAAGGCGTACTTTCCGCAGTCATTCCAGGTAAAGAAACGGACAAAGAAGTATGGTTGACATCACACATATGCCACCCAAATCCAGGTGCCAACGATAATGCATCAGGAAGTGGTGCTTTGTTGGAAACATATCGAACGATTGCGTCTCTTCTAAACGAAGGAAAGATTGAGCTCCCAGAGTATTCAATTCGATTTATTTGGATGGGTGAATGGTATGGAATGATTCACTATATTGATTCTAACAAAGACCTGCTTTCTAAATGCAAGTTCATGATTAACGCAGATATGGTGGGTGCAGATCCAGCTAAAGCAGGTTCGATATTAACTCTATACCGTACACCATATTCACTCCCAAGCTCATTAAACGATGTTGTTGGATATTGGTTACAAGCTGAAGCAGATCGAAAACCCAATCCATCATTAGGAGAAGCACCGACACCACACCCATGGAATCTTCATCACTATGGAGCGGGTAGCGACCATTTCATGTTCACTGATAGTACAATAGGCATACCAGGGATTATGTTGAATCAATCCATTGACAATTTCTACCACACATCCAGTGACACAATTGACAAAATCGATGAGTCACAAATGGCATGGGCATCACGAGTGATTGTATTATCCGTACTCTCACTGGCTCATCCCAGATTCGTATGTAAAGAGAAATTGCTCACATTAATCAGAAACGAGGGTACGAAAATAATGCAGAGGGTATCTGTCGATGCCGTCAACATTCTTGGAAGATGTTTGGAGAATCCAGAGAAAGTATATCCAAGAACTATGAGATGGCTCGGATATGCAAAGGACATCGCATGTGACACCTTAGATAAAACAGGTGATGAATGGCATCTTATCTCCGAACAAAAAGAACTCAGAGATGCTTTGAAAGCTAGTATTGAGATGGCATATGCAACAGAGATGGTTGTCGCACGAAAGGCATACCTTGGTGCATGTGCGGAAGTTGGATTAGAAGCCAAAGAAGAAGAACACTTTGATTTGGACTCATTTGAATCAGAGATTGAAGTCAAGAGGAAACTGGAATATGCAATGCCGCCTGGACATCTTGGCGACATGAGTACAGAATTAGCAATCAAATACTCCGAACTGTATGAGAAAGATAAGAAGATTTTCTACTATATTGATGAACTTCTGAATATGTCAACGGATTGGATATCACTTGATGAGATCCACGACCGACTCTGTTTCCAGTTTGGTAAATTCAGTCTGAGTACTCTAGAGGACATAACTGAAGACCTGAAACAAGCTGATGTGATTGAAACTCGAAAAGGGTGAGTAAATGGGCTCTAGGCAGTATGGAAAAGTTGTATTTGCCGGAACCTTTGACCACCTTCACATCGGACACAAGCACGTTCTCAGAACGGCATTGCAACTTGGTGAAAAAGTTGCAGTTGGCCTTACTACAGACACAATGCTAGAAGGAAAATCCTATCCAAAAATGATTCAATCATATGAAACGAGATACAAAAATCTTGAGAATTTCCTTAGAGAAGAAGGAGCGGTTAATCGGAGTGAAATCTTCCCCATCGAAACAAAGGAGGGAGGAGCTGATAAGATGAGGGATCTTGAGGCATTAGTTGTTTCTGATGAATTGAATGTAGTTGACACTGCTTTCGAGATCAATGAACTCAGAATAATAAATGGGTTAAAACGGTTTCACATAATTGTGGTTCCTCTTGTAAGAACCAAAGATGGAAGACCGGTTTCATCATCACGTATCCGTGCAGGAGAAGAGATCGATGATAGCGAGCTCATTTACTAAAAAAGTCCGAACCAAAGAATTGTGCTTTAACATGAAAATTTGAGTATGCATCTGATTCCATCAAATCAACATACTTTGTTTCCTGAGCAAGGTCTTCAGCCATTTTTCTGCCACTACTATGCAACATTTTAATTGCACCACTCAATGCTCCATTATTTTCCTGTATTATCGCTCCTTTAGAAACATCTGGGAATAATCCAATAGCAAAAGCATCATCAATAACCAGTTCAGATCCAAATGCTCCGGTAATATATGCACATAGAATCTCATTATGATTAATCGACGCAGAAGTAAATAGGGTTTCAATAGCTGCACGTATTGATGCTTTTGATTGTTGTAGCATTCTGATCTCGGGTTGAGTAATTTGAATTGTGTTACTGGTTCCAGACTCTGTATGAGGAACGACCACATAAGACAATAGACCGTCTGATGAGTGAATCCAACGATTTGAAATCCTTCTTTCAATAGACCCATTTCTATTTATTATTCCTGACTTGAACATAGCTGCTAGTGCTGACACAACTCCACTGCCACAGAACCCCTTAGGAGGCTCATCGCCTATTGTTCTTACTACAGCTTTGAGAGACTCAATGTCAATGTCTACCGAATGGATTGCACCCCTTTCAGCAGACATACCTGATTGAATACTCATCCCTTCAAAGGCAGGGCCTGATGCGGCAGAAACGGCCCAATGCTTACTACCATTAGAAACAAGAATCTCAGTGTTCGTACCAACATCTATTACAATCATAGGATAGTTATCACAAACTGAAAAGGCAACTAATGACGATGCAATAAGATCATTGCCTATGAACGATCCAACTAATGGGGGAGAGTAGATGGTTCCATCAAGTGATATACTCGGATAGATGTCATCAATACTTACGTTTATGGAATCTCTATTTTTTGTCAGAAAAGGAGGTTCCAGCAGGTCATTCAATTCTAAATCAAAGAAGAAGTGATGCATGGGAGTGTTGCCAACAATCACAAGTTCAATGGACTCATTCGTGTCTATTTCATGGGTATCAAGTAGAGATACAACCTGTTTACAGACGATTTCTCTCAAAGCATCAACCAGTTCTTGTTTTTTCTTTGAAGAAGATACAGCATATTTGATTCGTGAAACAACATCTTCTCCAGCAGTAGATTGCGGATTAAGAAATCTAATTTTTCCCAATGCGTTTTCACTTTCAATCTCATATAGTGCCATAGAAATTTTTGATGTGCCAAGATCGACAGCAATACCATAAGGGGACATCTACTACTGCTACCCCCGGAGTTAGATGGAATACTACCTCACTATCATTACAGGACATTCAGCACTATTTGCAACCTTATCGCTGATGGAACCCACGAATAACCGCTTAATTCCACTGAGGCCCCTTGATCCCATTATAATGAGGTCCACATCTCTCTCTTTCGCGATTTCGATGATTCGTGCAGCTGGATCACCATGATCAATCAGATCAGTCACTGGACATGTATCTGCAATCTTTTTCGCTCTATCTAGAATATCTTCTCCAACCTTCTGAAGAGCAAGAAATGGTTGGTCCGACTGAGTATCATGATAAGGTGTAGCTGAAACCAACATTGGCACAACATGTAGCAGAATGACTTCTGCATTTAATAATGGACCCATGGCACAAGCATATTGCACTGCTTTATCTGAGTATTCTGAACCATCAACAGCTACTAGGATTGTCTTTACCTGCACTGGCTTTTCTTCTTCGCTCAAGATGCACCCTCTCTAAGCACCTAATAGCTATCAGCCTTATGTCCTTTTCTGCAAAGACAATCTGTTATCATTTTAGGGAATCAAATGTGATTCGTGCTTTTACTAGGTCATTCAGAGTCTTTACTAAGATATCTCTATTCACTCGGACTTGATCCATACTGTCTCTCTCACGAATTGTAACTGTATTGTCCTCAAGAGAGTCGTAATCAATCGTGATACAGAAAGGTGTACCAATTTCATCTTGCCTACGGTAACGACGACCTATTGACCCACCCTTATCAAAATAAGCCACAAGCCCGCTCTCCATTATAGCATCAAATATCTCAAGCGCAGGCTCCATGAGTTCATCTTTACCCATAAGTGGAAATACACCTACTTGCACTGGAGCAACTTCTGGTGGAATTCGTAACCAGTTCCGCTCTTCATCCTCATCATAGGCATTGTCAATTAAAGCAAAGAGTGGTCTCTCAACTCCAAAAGCAATTTCGAGGACATTGGGTACCACCGGCTTCTTATCCACTTTTACATGAAGTTTTTCTTTGGAGAACTGCTGATGCTGTGTGAGATCATAATTCCCTCTATCATGAACACCGCAACACTCAACCCATCCGAAACTTCTAGTAAGGATTTCCACATCCCATGCGTCTCTTGCATAGTGTGCCCGTTCATTGAGGAGATGCTGTCTAAGACGGATGTTCTCTGGATTGAAGCCCATATTACGATAGATAGAGTAAGCTAAATGAACGCACCAAGCATAAGCAGGTTTCTGAAAATAGCCTCTCTTCAAGGCTTCAGACATCTTTACCATTTCAACATCTTGTGAACCCTTCTCTTGAATTTGATGAGGGAGAATAGGTAATTCATCATGCTTGATTTCATCGAACGGTTCCCACTTCATTTCATCCTCTTCAAGTATGAAAATCTGACCTTCTACCTGTGTGAACTCTCTCAGTCGCAACATCCCTTGACGAGGAGATATCTCATTTCGATATGCTGTCCCTATCTGAAAGACCATAGCGGGTAACTTGTTTCTAAAAAAATTCAGAATCCTCTTGAAAAGCAAATATGTTGATGTAGCAGTTTCAGGTCGCATGTATGCCTCTTGGTCCAATCCCAATGTAGTTTTTAGCATGAGATTGTATTGTTCAACCTCTCCGAGTTCACCATCACAAGAACCACATCGGATATCTAACTCTTTGATCTTTTCAGACATCTCTTCCAAAGATAGTCCCCTTACAGTTCCTTCAGTCGCTTCCACAATCAAATCATCAGCTCGAAAAACTTGGTCGCATTTAGTACACTTCACTATGGGATCTATGAAGCCATCAAGATGACCAGATGCTTTCCAGACAATTTCTGGGGATACAGTTGGACACGAAACCTCCCAGAATCCAGCCTTCACAAATGATGCACGAATTCTGTTTTCTAGTCGGTTTTTGAGTAGCTTTCCTAAAGGTCCTAAATCATAGAATCCAGCACTGCCCCCATAGATTTCAGGAGAAGGCCCCCAATAGAACCCTCTATTTTTTGCTAAACCATTAATTATCTCATGGAAGTCTTTTTCGGATGTCATAGTAGAGAACCGCTCCGAAGCAGTAGTATATCTTTCTTAAAGCTATGGTCGCAACCATACATTAGGGCGCTAGTCTTATTAGAAATTGAATTCCGACTAAATAGCAAGGTGCTGTCATGGTTGAGGATTCAAGAGTATCAGGCTTTTACAAACTCACACGTGAAGAAAGAGTAAGAGAACTCTCAAAGTTAACAGGCATATCAGAGGAAGAACTGAAACCACTCACAAATCCTGGAGAAGTCGACTTAGAGATACTGGATCATATGATTGAGAACGTAGTAGGCGCAATGACGATTCCGGTTGGGATTGCTACCAATTTCAGAATCAACGAGAAAGATTACCTCATTCCTATGGCAATTGAGGAGCCATCTGTTGTAGCTGCAGCAAGTAATGCTGCACGAATCGCTAGGAAGAATGGTGGATTCTTCGCTACCGATACCGGTTCTCACATGATAGCACAAATCCAAGCAATTGAGGTGCCTACACCATTTAAAGCAAAACTCATGATTATTGAAAATAAGGACCGTTTACTAAAGCTTGCTAATGAACAAGACCCCATCCTTGTTAAATTCGGTGGAGGGGCAAGAGACCTACGTGTACGTGTGATTGATTCAGAGATTGGATCAATGGTCATTACAGAGATAATCGTCGACACAAAAGATGCTATGGGTGCAAATGCAGTTAATACTATGGCAGAGGCATTAGCACCAGAGATCGAGAAAATATCTGGTGGGAAGGTACTCCTTCGGATTCTGTCAAATCTTGCTGATAAACGATTAACACGCGTCAGAGCAGTTTTTGACAAAGAGCTACTAGGTGGTAACGAAGTTGTTGATGGAATCATTGCAGCTTGGGCTTTTGCGGAATCAGACCCATATCGTTGCGCTACACATAACAAGGGAATAATGAACGGAATTGATGCTGTAATAGTAGCTACTGGAAACGATTTTAGAGCAATTGAAGCTGGCGCACATTCATATGCATCTGTTGGAGGTTATGGGTCACTCACCAAGTATGAAAAGGATCAATTTGGCAACCTTGTGGGATCAATCGAGATACCTATGGCAGTAGGTCTTGTTGGAGGGGCAACAAAAGTTCATCCTGTTGCAAGAATTGCAGTAAGTATTCTCGGTGTAAAGACAGCACAAGAGTTAGGACATGTAATAGCCAGCGTCGGACTTGCACAAAATCTTGCAGCACTTCGTGCACTGGCTGCAGAAGGAATACAGAAGGGTCACATGTCACTCCATGCAAGAAATGTTGCTGCAACAGCCGGAGCTCGAGGAGAGCTGGTTGATAAGATAGCAAAGAAGATGATTGCGGAGAAAACGATTAAAGTGGAGCGTGCTAAAGAACTTCTTGAGGAAATGGAAGGGTAAAGAACACCGAAAAATCGTCAAACATCTATCCGAATATCATATTTATACATGAGTCATTTACTGTAATTCCCACGTGACTAGCTTAGTTACTAGTGAGAATACATGATGGAGCCGAGGCATCAATGGAAGAAGAATGCATCCAATGGGAGAGGCTTGCTGGAGAGTATGCTGAAGCAGAGAAATACTATGAAGCAGCAAATAGATACAAACAGGCTGCTAGTTGTTACTTGGAAAGCGTAATAGAAATGACAAGAAAAGCAGCCGAGTTTTATCACATCTATGCAGAGACAAGTGTAGAAAGAGATGAACACAGAAAAGCTGCCACTGCCTATTTTGAAGCTGCAACACAATATCGTAATGCAAACGATTTTGCCACAGCTCTGTCACTATATGAGAATGCCGCAAATGAAGCACTTCTAGAGAGAATGACTGAAACCGCAGCTCAGTCATATCTATGGGCAGCATTCATGTGTCACAAACTGAATAACAAGGAGTATTTCTTGACAGCAGCGAAGAATATGGCACGTCTGTACAATAAAGCATCAGACAAAGCACTTGATGATGGGAAAGCTGAACGTGCGGTAATCGACCTTTCTCTTGGTGCGATGGGGTATGCAACAATTGAAGAAACAGACAAAGCAAAAGAACTGATTGAGAAAGCGAATAGAGTAATTGAAAAGACTAGATGGGATTGGTTGAAAACATTACTTGCTTTCAGTGAAGCTCTCACTGAGGATGACTTAGAAAAAGCCTCAGATATGCTTGCAATTTTCAAGGAAGAAGACACCATCCAACAAGTCATGGGTGCTTGTCTAGATATCCGTGAAGATGTACAGCGAAAGAGGCGTCTGAAAGATATGGAATAGCGCTAACCCACAGTTATACTGACAGATTCAGTTATTTCAGAGCCATCCTTCTCATCTGTCAAGCATATCTTTGCAGTACCTTCACCGAACCCAATCCCTTTCACATAAACCTGAAACACCATCTTCTCACCAGGGCCGATGAATTGTATCTGTTTTTCTGGTAGACCAATTGAAAGTTCCAAGCCATCAGTTAGCTCGGTACCAACACGAATGTTGTCTGCAGGACCGTCCCCTTCATTTTTGATTGTGACATCTAAAACCAACTCTTCACCCAAATCACAGGAGAGCTTCTTTGGTGTCACATGCATAACTAGGTTGGACGGAGCTCTAGCAATTCGAAAATCGATTTTATTGCTGTGTTTATGAACTAACACTTCATCACCATCAAGTGTCAATCTAAATGGTCCGACTGTACCTTCACCACTAAGAACGGGTTTTATGACCATCAGCCATGAACCATCCTTGGAACGTACGGTTTTATCAATCCCGGGCTCTTTCTCAAATACAACACTATTTGATAGCGAAAACTTGTATTCCGTGACTCTGACATCAGCAGGACATTTGTATCTCAATTCGAATTCAATTGGTGTCTTTGCATTGACTTCTTCATGAACCTTCCCTGCCCACTCAATGACAACTTCAGTTTCTTGAGCGATTTTCAATGAATCGCCAATGAAATTGAAAAGACCCACATTGGTCTCTTTTGGTTTTGCTTTTGAGATTGTCTTTTCTAAAATATCGGGAGAAGTGCTTTCACCCTCAACTAGAACGCTAACTCCCAATTTCGCTAGATCGTAAAGAGGAGTAGTGGTTTTCTTCTTACCTAAGCGTTTGTCAGCTTTGCGTATCATATTCACAGCGGTGTCAAAATTCCTAGCAGCCAGATAACAAATTATCGCCATTGATAATGAATTAATAGATTCCTTCATTCTTTTGGTCCTATGATAGTGGTCTGAAGACTCAGCATATAATGAACCACCCTCATTGAACATCGCATCTCCAACGACAGTTTCTGCAGCAATTATTTTCATCTCCCCTGCTCTATTATGATTCTCCATCGCGAGTGCACAATATGCAGCTTCTCTGAAGTACTTGACTGCAAAATCATTACGACCTGCTTCAAAGAACAAACGAGCCGCTTTTTCATATTCATCGCTGGCATAATCGTAATAGTCATCTTCGATTTCTTTCAATGCTTTCTCAACATGTTTCTTCGCACGTTCAACAGGGTCTCTTTTTAGGAATCCAAACATTTGCCTGTAGCACTCCTTATTCTCTCGACGAACTAAGAGCAAGATATACATGTATTATTGCTTTCGGCTATTAGGTGGTAGTTGCAAATGCAATATCCATACTGGGAAGATACACAGAAAGGCGAGTTTTCAGTGAGTGTACTCTCTTGCAAATCAAGGGATGGCAAATTTGTGGTGCAGATAAATAAAAATGTAGTAAGACCTGAAGGGGGATGTCAGGCAGGGGAAAAAGGATGGATAGTTGTTGACGACAAAAGAGTCCCTTTCTATGATACTCTAATGGACGATGGAGTGATAGCCCTCCTTATCGATTCTGAAATATCTAGTGGAAAGAAGGTCAAACTAATCATCGACAAGGAATGGAGAAACGCATCAAGACGAAATCATACCGCTGAGCATCTCTTTGTTGCCAGCATGATAAGACAAAATCCGTCTAGGTCTCTTGGATACATCTGGATTGATGGTGAGAGAGGAACAGTTGATGTACATGGTGAAGCAATCACTACTGATGATCTATTCAATGCGGAGAGAGCTGTCCAAGATATCATAAATCAAGAACTACCAATAAAGACGAAAATAGTAAAAGGTGAAGAACTTGATGAAAGCGTCCGAGCACGTGAAGGAGTACAATCAAAGGAAGGACCTATCAGAATTGTGAGTGTTGGAAACTATGACTCCTCAGCATGTTCTGGACTCCATGTCGAAAATTCAAGTGAAATTCAATTTTTCAAAATAACCGATTACAAGATACTGCCGGATAAGACCCGTATCGAATTCATGACAGGACCAAAAGCCATTGATCAGGTCGTTAATTTATACAATAAGGTCCTCTCAAGAAAGATAGAATATCCGTATGAGATGAACCAGATTGGACCCGTTCTTGATAAAGCAAAGAAAAATATCGAAGAGAAAGAAGCGATGGTAGAAACCATTTCTAGTCTTCTAGAAAATGGACCGAGAGTAGAAGAACTGAATGATGTCAAATTCATGTATCAGATTCTTCCAGGATTCGATGCAGGAATCATCAGAAACATGATCCTGTCAATGAAACTCGAAGGTCCTTTAGCTATATTCTATATGGGAGTATCAGAAAAATGCAATTTTGTTTTTTGGACGAATGAAATGGAACAAGACGCATCAGATTACATTAAGGATATTATATTGGAGATGGGAGGTAAGGGCGGAGGAAGTAAAGAAGTGTTTACAGGAGGTTTTCCAACGACTGATGAATATAGGGAAAAGTTCCATCAAATTGTAGCAAAACTTAAGGAAAACATAGGGTGTTTGTAGTAGCTGCCATTCGCCCTCTATATTGCTATTTCGAGATATTAGAGCGAAATAGAAGAGAGAGTACTTTCGGGCATCTCCCTCCAGACCATCCGTATACGTTCTAATGAACACTTGTTGGCAGGAATCTCCTTAGCAACTCAGAGAGTAAGGTACATGACTCAAGCTAAGGTGGCGGCAGTGTCAACAGGTCATATTGTGTCTAGGCAGATACGCCTGACGAAACAAACTACACATTCTCAAAGCTTCACAATCTTTACTCCACCGGGCATTTGTATGAATGCCGCTAAATATCCCATCATGCACGCTGGAGTTCTTGGAACAACTCAACCTTCAGAACATCTTTCAATTTTCGACCACCCAGATACATGGGAGGGCATTGGTAGAGATGCCATACTCTCTATGCGTAGGTCATTGTATCAATTCCAGCTCCCGGTAGATGCACGATCACGAACACCGAAAGATGTTGTGGAAACCCTGCAAAAAATAGCTCTCTCAGTAAGTCCAGTCGCAATCGGCGTGGAAGGTCCCACCCTGCCTCCACGCCACCTTACAACACTTGGAGGACAGCTGCCTGCTGGACCTTTGGTTCCAGTAAGAGAAATCACACTCCTAACAGAACCTGAAATCAGCCTTGTTGCACAGAGAATAACAGAGAAGGATGTACATGCAGCTGAAGCAATCTGGCAACTGATTGGCTATGATTATTCCCTTGAGCAGACTGCACGTTTGATCTGTGTTGGTCTTCTTGGAAAACACAAGAATCGTAGAATGGTGCCTATGAGAAGCTCGCTTAAAATTGCGATTGATACATACATCGACATGGCACTAATGGAACTAAGTGAGAAAAGCACGGTTGACTCGATCAGTTTTCAGACAGCAAATGTCCTCGGAGATACATTTGTTGTAATATCTAAACCGGGAGAATCACGAGTAGACTATGTGAATGTAACAAAAGATGACAATGGTTATCGTAAGGGATATAGCTTCGAATCTCTATCAAAGATGACATCAGATGCTCGAACAGCAATGTATGCAGCTCATTCTAGATTTTCAGCATACAGGAGCATGATAGAAAGCAATTCCAGTTCACATAAAGTAATACTCCATTTCTCGCCCTCAAATAAGAACAACATCCTAGGACCTTGGGTTGCTAGAAGTGGTGTGAGTAAAGCGCTTTCGCAGGAAAAGATGGAGTTAGATACTATGACTAATCTCTCAGTCATCATGGAAAATATCTTACAACCTCCATTGGCATTCTGGTCAGAAGGAATTCCCCTTTTGGAGAGAATTGGTTTTGAAGAAAGTCCAATCACTGGACGCATTAAATAAATAAAAAGAAAGAAGGAGGAGAGGATAGTTCCTCTAAATCTCCTCTTTGGCTTCTTTTCGTGAAACTCCTTTATACAATAGCATCAAACCAAGTACCGCTAGAATGCCACCTGATACGAATCCACCCGCAGGAAATATTGTGAATCCAAGTACACCAGCGGCTAACGCAATCAAACCCACTCCGACCAAGAGCATTATCAAGCCGAATCCTACACCCATTGCTCTGAAAGCCATGGAGCGAGGATACTTGCTCTCAATAACGTAGCCTGTTGATGCTGCTACTGAAGCTTTGTATTTTCTGTTGCCATAACGGTAGGTCAACTCCCAAACAGGAATATGAATTAGGAATGTTTCTCCAACATCGAGTTGGTCATTTCTAGATTCAATCTTATCAACTTCATCCATTATGAGGGCAGTCTGTTTTTCAAAAGCTCTTTTCTTTGCTAGAGCTTTTGCGTCGTCTTCAGACATCTCACTATGAAGGACCTTACCATCAAATTCCTCAGCATGTGCATGACTGAAGTACTCTTTCGAGCGAGTAGGAATAGGATGAGCCTTTATGTCTTCATCAACACTTTCTACTGCAGATATCTTAATCTCATGGCGACGAGTAAATTGTCCAGATTCAGGTTTCCAGAAGAAGTCAATCCTCTTGTAAGCACCTCTTCTCTGAGGCCACTCACCGTAGAAATTGGCATCTTTACCGAGTCCTTGGTAAGTAGAATGCGAGTCCACGCGACTGATCCAGAACGGATACCATATCTGTTTGTATTGCACAAATTGAGCTCTGACGGGGAGATCTTGTGGTGCTCCGAGTTGCTTAGAAACCCAATCAAGCAATACTGTCTGTGCTTCATGCTGGTCGAAATGCACACGAATCATGTAGTGATCCTTAAACTTTGCACCCTCAGTAGTCTGAGCAGTTCCACAGTACGGACATACTAGAAGAACATCTCCAGGTCCTGTTTCAAAGTCGGCATCACAAAAGTTACATCTTGCCATATGATCACCCCTTCTTCTCCCGCTGAGTCATCAGCAATGTCTTGAATCCAAAGAATGCAAGAATTATTCCTACAATCACTGCACCAATCCCGCCTCCCATGAATGCGAGAGAATCGGTACCAAATCCCAATAATGCAAGCTCTGCACCTACACCTGAGAGTATTGTACCTATTATTCCAACCAATGTCCATATTGCTCTCTGTGCCATTGTGATTGGAATCTCACCAAGAACCACTTTACCAGAATGTCCATCAAGAGCACACTTGTAAAGGTCACCTTGAAATTTATAACGTATTAGAGAGAAGGGTGCTTGAAGGTATGTTGTACCTCTAACATTTGTAGTTGTTCGACAATCAAAGAGCTCTGCTAGACCGCTCTTTGCCTGACTACGATGTCTATCTGCAACACGTCCATGTACAGTCTTCTCAAACTCCTCAGAATCAATTTCTGCATTAAGGATTGCAGGTTCAAGGTCCTTGATTCTTTCAAAATTGTAGGTTTCTGCATTCTTGAGGCTGATTTCAGCCAAATACTCTTCAAGACCATAGAACCTTGCACCTTTCCTAGCGAGAAGGCGTTCATCAGTGTCAGTATGAATCTCATCCTGGACAGGTACATATCCAGTCTCGTATTCTGTGACAGTGCGGGTTCTTCTATTACCTTCACTGTCAGTATAACTCTCTTGGCGCTGCACCGGTACTTGGACAGTCTTGTAGCCCTTATACCAGCTATCAGCTTTTACCTTGGCGGTCCAAACCGGAACGAAGATGATCCTGTTCTCGACGACCTGAAAATTCGTCAGTAGCGATTTATTCATCCCTTTGTTCTTGTCAAGGAATTCCCTGAAGAACTTCAGTCGTTCATCAGTGTCAACACCAACGACCATCAGGTGTTCTCCAATCTCCTTGCCATCTATGGTAGTAGTGCTACCACAATAGGTACAGGTAATCACAACGTCATCCGGCCCGACACGCACATTTCCATTACAGACAGGACATTTGTACATGTCCGCTGCTTGTGCATCGGAAGCCATTATCATAGTCTCCTTCGTCTGACTGTTTACGAGTGTTACTCTGAGTTCTATTTAGGATTGTGGTGACATAGCTATGTGTATTCAAGCAAATTAGAGTGCAGAATTTTCTACATACTTCAACAAGAAGACATTTTACGGACCAATTACTGTGTAATAATTCTGGAGTCGGCGGCACATGA
This sequence comes from uncultured archaeon, assembly GCA_964610875.1. Lineage (GTDB taxonomy): Archaea > Asgardarchaeota > Thorarchaeia > Thorarchaeales > Thorarchaeaceae > CAZSWP01. The sequence goes on along the minus strand of CAZSWP010000006.1, from coordinate 41,462 downwards.
TATTACTAAATCCGAATAATCTGACAAGAAGTTACTCAGATGATACAACAGAAGAAATCATGAAAAAGACAGTACAATTCTTTGAACAGAAAGGCAAAATCAAACTGAAGAACGATGACCATGCAATGGTATGGTATCAAGATTTTCTTGATTTCGTAGAGGGAGAAAAAATTTTCTACAAACTTCTGACTCCACCAAGTTATGGCGAGAAAGATTGCCGATGGGATACTTATAGAAACATGGAGTTCAATGAGATTCTTGCTTTTTATGGATTACATTACTGGTACACATGGCAGGTATCAGCACTTGGATTAGGTCCTATTTGGATGAGTGATAATGAGATTGTCAAACGCAAAACTGCTCAGCTTCTCAAGGAAGGAGGAGTTTTTGCATTTGGACTGAGCGAGAAAGAGCATGGAGCAGATATCTATTCCAGTGAGATGCTACTAAAGAAAATTGATGATGGGGCATATGAAGCATCAGGGAGTAAGTACTACATTGGAAACGGAAATATAGCTAGCTTAGTGTCAATATTTGGAAAGACTGAACCATCGATTCATCCTGATGATGAGAAATACGGCAACTATGTTTTCTTTGTTGCTGATTCTCAACATGAGAAATACGAATGTGTCAGAGACCTTGTTGCCGTGCAATCATATGTAGCAGAATATAGAGTGAACAACTATCCAATAACTGATGAGGATATTCTTTCAACAGGACGTGATGCTTGGGACTCAACATTGAACACCGTAAATCTATGCAAGTATAATCTGGGTTGGGCTTCAATTGGGATATGTACTCATGCATTCTACGAAGCCATTAATCATGCAGCAAATAGGAATCTCTATGGGAAGTGGGTGACCGATTTCTCACATATTCGTCAGCTCTTTGTTGATTCGTATGCACGTTTAGTGGCAATGAAATTGTTTGCAATGCGTGCAGGGGATTATATGAGAGCGGCATCGCTAGAAGATAGGAGATACATTCTCTACAATAGCCTTGTGAAGATGAAGGTTACTAGTGAAGGAGAGAAGGTAATTGATGGTCTCTGGGATATTATTGCAGCACGAGGCTTTGAAGGTGAAACCTATTTTTCAGCAGCAACAAGAGATATCAGAGCATTACCAAAACTGGAGGGGACCGTTCACGTAAATATGGCACAAATCATCAAATTCATGCCAGCTTACTTCTTTATGGCGGAAAATCAATCAAAGATACCAACAGTAAAAGATCCAGTTCATGATGAATTTATGTTTAATCAGGGACCAACAAAAGGTGCAAGCCTGATTCGATTTCACGACTATAGAAAAACCTACGATAGTATAAACCTACCAAATTTGGATATCTTCAAGGAACAAATCAAGACCTTCAATGATTTTATGACACAAGCGACACCAGATGATAAACAAGGACAGGACCTGGATTTCATCTTAAATGCAGGGGAACTCTTTAGCTTGGTAGTATACGGTCAGCTCATAATTGAGAACGCCAAAACACATAATCTTGATGACGCTCTGCTGGATCAGATATTTGATTTCATGGTTCGAGACTTCTCCAAATATGCTTTACAACTATACTCAAAACCTAGTAGTACAGAAAAGCAGCAGGAGATACTTCTAAGGTGCATCAAAAAACCATATGTGGATGCCGATAGATTCAATGAGGTTTGGAATGAAGTCTATTCCTATAAGGGAATTTATGAAATGCGAAAATGAAACATCTTCATCGCTTGAGGTGTTACCATTCTCCAGAGTAGACACCATCTACAAACATCTCAAGTAGTCTACTATCGGTAGGGAGCCTTATCGAAGAGAAGGTTTTCGGACCTCGTTTCAGGGTGAGATTGATATTTCGTTTTGCTGCCTCTTCAAGTGTTATCTTAATAGCAGGACGAGTCCAATCACTAACATCAAGTGTCATTGGCTTCAGAAATCTGACAATCACGGTCCGAAATTTCTCAGATTCATCTGGTGCGATATTTCTTCCTAAACAATCAATTATCTCAGCAACTCTTGATTTATCAGCAGAATCAAGTTCTATGAGAAGTTCAGATATCTGTTCTTCGCGACATGCCAAATTGTTCACTTATCCAATCAAATGTAACCTGGAATGTTTTGTTGGACTTTGTAATAAAGCATGCTATATCCATGGCGTGAGAGAATGGAAGGTTTTGTAACAATTTCAAAATCGTATCGTTCAGGTTAATAGTCAGTGGATAACCGTTTTAAGAACATGAGGGTTGAGCGACTAAATTGAGATCCTTGAATTACTCTCGACTCAGAGGAAGAGAATTCACAGGACTTTCTACCTTCCAATTTTTGGCACTCTTTCGTCGGTCAATTGTGTACACGTTTCTTTCGATCTATCTGCGGTCCTTAGGTCTCTCAACCACTGAAGTGACCCTAATGGCAACGGTGGGCATGATAGCAAATGCAGGAACACAATCATTCCTTTGGGGAAATGCTTTGGACAAGTTCAAGAGACCAAGAGCTTTTGTGATGTTTGGAGAATTCTTAGCAGGATTAGGCCATATTTTCATGGTTTTAGGATATCAGTACTTTCTGAACCTCAATCTACTAGTTGTCGCTGGATATGTCATTATCTTTAGTCTGGGAGGAATTGAAGTCTTCTGGAGCATGTCTAATGTAGGCTGGTCTGCGTTAATTTCTGAATTGACCGATTACAATGAAAGAAAGAAGGTCATGGGACAACTATCAATCGTTGGTGGATTTGGGGGAATAGCTGGTGCCACTCTTGGTGGATTTCTTTATGATTTTGGGACAGGTTTCAGTAACGGGAGTATATTCTATATTGCCGCTGTTGTTATGATATTCTCTAGCTTCATTGTCTATTTCACAATCAGATCAAAAGCAGAACTCGAGTGTAGGGAGGAGGAAGAAGATGAGCCAAATGAGAGATATTATCTAAAGAATTTACCTGTACAATTGAGGAATAGTTACATCATATTCATAGTAGCTTTGGTCTTTCTCAATTTCGGAAGGAACTCCATTGCTATCATCACGAGTATTTTCCTCGCTGAACCCTCTGCGTTTGGCGCAAGTGGAGAGATGATTGCAGTTTATAGGAATGTTGGTAGTATAGCATCAATGCTCACAGGATTTCTGATAGGTTCTGTTGTGTCAAAAGCAGACGATAATAGGTTCCTAATGTTCGGAGTCATTCTTTCCATATTTGGCATAGCTTGGTTGATAATTGCACCCACCTTTCTGTTATCAATAATCTCATCATTTCTTATTGGAGCATCCCATATTATTATAGAGTCAACCAGTTATTCTATAGTTGCCAAAATGGCACCAGAAGAATATAGAGGGCGTCTTTTTGCATATTATAATGCAACATTTTTCCTAAGCTGGGGAATCGCAGCTACACTTGTTACAGGACCAGTTGCAGATTTGCTAATTTTGCAGGGATTTACGAACGCTGATGCATATCGAGGTAGCTTTATTGCAGCTATAATATTAGTCCTAATTGGAGTAGTTATTCTTCTTCAGTCTTTCAAATATTCAAATCGAATTAACCTCATTCATGATAATTCAGATACACCTACTGTATGACCAAACATAGGATCAGTTTCTAGTTCACAAAGATAGTATATGACAAAAAAGAAGATGAGAAATCTTCTCACCTTCGTATTTCATCACGCAATCGAGCTGCTGAAAATTCATGAACCCGTTCCTTCGCTTCCTCACGTGCTGCTTGATGCTTCTCAAGAAATTCCATAACACGTGGTGCAAGAATCTGCTTGCATTCGCCGCAGAGAATCTCACCTGAACGGCATTTCTTCTCGATGTCTGCGAGTTCCTTGTCATCAGGCATGAATATATATTGATAATACATGAAGACTGAACAGATGTCAGGATTTGCTCCAAGTTCTCTTTGTTCTTCAGCAGTCGTTCTACCACCAGTGAAAGCAGCCATCACTTTCTTTTTCGCTTTCTTTGGAGTATCAGTAGTAAAAATCGCTGACATGGGATCAGATGCAGACATTTTGCCGCCTTCACCCAGACCAGGCACAAACTTATTCTGAATTGATGCAGGTTTATAGTAACCAATCTTCTCAGCGATATCTCTTGTCACCCTCCAAAATGGATCTTGATCAATTGCACAGGGTATGATACAAGGGGTCTTCTCACCATATATCCAAGAATGCAAGAATGCCGGTACAGCTTGAATAGATGGATAGAAAATGAACCCAATATTCATACTATTATCAAATCCATAGACCGCTCGAGCAGTTGAGAAAGTTATACGCTTAGCAACTCTAACAGCCAGTTCGTAGAGCAGATCCATATGCTTGATGTCATCTATCAGGTAAGTATTTTCAGGTTCAAAACCCAGTGCGATGATATCAAGGGCATTACTGAATGTATACTTGTGCACATCTTCAATTGTTAGGTCCTGTTTTAACCAGTACTTCTCATCATTGGTGAGTTGGAAGTAGAGGCGTGTGTTAAACTTCTCCTGCCACCATCGGGTAAACATCCAAGGTACTAGATGTCCGAGATGAACATCTCCACTAGGACCACGCCCAGTGTATATTACGAATTTGTTTCCCTTCTTGTACTCTTTTAGAATCCAATCGAGGTCTCTGTGAGCATAGACTAAACCTCGGTCCAACATAAAGTGGTGTTCCTTGGTTATACTATAGATATCCTTCTTGAGAGCCTCGGTGATCTTTTGAGTACCGAACATTTCGATGAGACGGTCATAGTCAATTTTCCCCCGTACTTCCCAAGGAGTGACAACCATCTCTTCTTCATCATGTGACATTTCAGTTTCCTCTAGATGTTTACTAAGTAGCGGCAAGACCTGCGTTCTTTGCTTCACAATTAAGCCTAATGGTTCATTTGAGGAATGGAAATATGAAGACGAAAGTTTAAATTCGTAGAATATTGTATTAACCTGTTACTGGTTAACATATAAAATATTCGTGGTGGATAGATGAGAGAGAGGAGAATACAGACAATTCTGGTTTTACTAACTCTGATAGGTTCTTTAGCACTACCTGATTTGTCAACAGTACATGAAGAAAAACAAAAAGAATGAAGTAGAAGTGGCATATACAAATCATGATTCAATCATAATTGGCAATGACTCTGCATTTTCGCTATTGGGATTTTCAGGGCATGGAAATGAGAGTCACCCATATATTATTGAAGAACTTCATATAATCTGTGAAGAAACCTCGATAAGGATCGAGAATACTACCTCTCATTTCGTAGTGAGGGATTGTTTGATAAATGGAACTTCAATGATTGAAGGAGATGGAGTCAGTTTCTACAATTTGACGAATGGAAGAATTGAGAACTGTTATGTGAAAGGTGGATATAACTCACTCAGGATTCACCATTCAGATAATTTTGTACTAAAAGAAAATCGATTCTATGGTGCTGATGATTATGCAGCATACATCCAGCAATGCCACAATGCATCCTTTGATGGAAATACATTTGCTCATTCTAGTTATGGACTCTATTTTGGTGGTTGCAGCAATCTAGAAATCACTAAGAATTGTATCTATAATAATTATGGTTCTGCATTGGAGTTCAATGAATATTGTGAGAACAACACAATAGCATCAAATCAGTTTGGATGGAATTCCCAGTTTCTAGAGGATTTAGGCATTCATCAAGCTGAAGACCATGGGAGTAATAATCTGTGGGAGAATAATGAATGGTCAGACTATTCGGGCACAGGAGTTTATGAGATTGAAGGTTCTGCTCACAGTGTTGATAATACACCATCATTACTTGAAGATACTATAGAACCTGAAGTCTTCCTTCCACAAAATTCATTGATTGAGAGAGGTATTGATGAAGAATTCCTAATATGGTACATTGAAGATGACTTTCCACTTTCCTATTCCTTGATAATTGATGATGCTTCTGTTGTCGAAGAAGAAGAAACAGTTGGGGGGAGAATCAGTGTCAGGACTGGAGCTTTAGAGATAGGGAGCCACAATATTACTCTCATCTTTACAGACATGGTTGAGAATGAGGTGAGTGAATCATTGATGCTATCAATTACTGAACCTGCTGATTCTACCAGTCTAATCATTACTGCAGGGACCATATCTGTTGTAATTTACAGTCTTGTACTCATAGAGCTATATCGAAGAAAGCGAATGACTTGAAATTGGGAAGAATGACTCTTTGTTAAAACATTCATCTAATTTTATATCAAAGGGGTACTCTAAAAAGGGATTGTTTGTTCTTTTTGACTACTAGCTACTGCACTCGGAGAAATGAAGATGCAGATAGAAGATTATGAGTTTGAAGAAGAAAAGACGCTTTCAAGACTTGCAGACCTGCTTGCAGATATAGCAGAGCAGATTAGAGAAGGTAATAAGCTAAAACTTCCTATGCCAAGTCTACGAGAGGGCTTCATAAGTGTTCCAATTGGAGAACCAATAGAAACTGGAATTGAAGTAAATCTTAGAAAACATTTCATACATGTGCTTCTTGACCTATCGTGGCAAATGCCTTCTACGGAGGATGAGAAGAGTGAGTGAAGAAACTCTGTCGAGAAATGAAACCCTAGAGAAATTAATCAGTATTCTTGAACTAGAAGAAGAGATTTTTGGGTTCATCTCAAACAAACTCTGTGAATCCCGTGATTCAGAAGAAGCATTTGAAGAATGGAAAACACAAAGAGAGAAAATGACGATACACCTTCAGGATTTAACCCCAAAATACTCTATTTCTCAAAGAATCCCGAAAGATGAACTGGGGATTGCTATCCAAGCTATTCTCTCTTATTTATTAAAGATACAAAATACATTGGCACATGTATTAATTATGCTCGATATGGTTAGAGATGAGCATTTTGATGAAGTCTACCTAGACTCGTTATCAACAATCACATCCAAGGTAAAGCAAATGCTATCATCCACAAAAAAACTTGTGAGAGATATGATTGAAAATCCAGATGGTGCTCGTGATACAATAGAAATTATTATGAGACTCGAACGCGAAATCGATGAAGACAATATAGTGATTTGTAGACAAATATCTGTAGCAATAGGTCAAAGGGAGTCGGATTTTATCTGCTACATAATGCGGAAGATTGTCAGAGAGTTGGAACATGTTTCAGATTATTTGAAGGAGAGTGCAGAGATCATATTTGGTGTCTGAGGTGCAATAAGTGGCAGTTGAATTGTACCTGATTGCGGGCATATTAATAACAGGAGCAGCATTAGCAAAACTCGCAGAAGAGTATCGATTCCCCTATCCGATACCTCTGATTATTGCAGGGATAATCCTTGGACAGACATTCACTGGTTCGTTTCTGCCAACAGAATTTGGAATAGATTTCATTGCACAGTTAGCACTGGCTGCAGTCTTGTTTTATGCAGGATTGACAATGAATCTCAAGGAAACAAAGAAGGCTCAGACGTCGATAGTCTTGCTGGCGACTCTAGGAGTTCTACTGACTTCAGTCATTGCTGGTGTTACCATTTATTTCACTCTTGCATTACCAGTCCTAGGACTCACTTTACTCATTGGTGCGATATTGTCTGCTACAGATCCTGCAGCACTGTTTTCGGTACTCGAAAGTGGGGGTGTCCGAGTTAAAAGGAAACTCTTCACTCTGTTAGAAGGTGAAGCTGTATTCAATGATGCAACAGCCGTCATTCTTGTGACAACCGTGTATGAACCATTGATTGTTCCACCTCTATATCAAGAATGGTACATCATTCTACTTGATTTCGTTTTGAGCATGGGACTTGGTGTAGTAATTGGATATGGTGTTGCATGGGGAATCGGAAGATTAGTATATAAGACCGTAGAAGACACGAATATTGCGATACTAACTGCAACAACACCAATACTTGCCTATGGAATAGGTGAATGGGTAGCACAGATTCTCTTAGGAGTACATCCAGGAGCTTTAGCTTGTGTTTTTGCGGGAATATTCTTGGCTAACGCAAATTTGATTGGTCTTGATGTGATGCCGCAAAAGTCAATGCGGGGAGTAACAAAGAATGTTTCCTTTGTATTCGAAATAGCTATTTTCATTCTTCTTGGTTTTACACTTGATATTGTTGCACTTGCAGCAGACCCCACACTTGTGCTTACAGGAATTATTGTAGGATTACTTGTCATCTTTATCGCAAGACCAGCATCGGTATTTCTGGTAACATTACATGATAGAACAGTAGATTGGAAAGACAGATTTCTAATCAGTTGGGCAGGAGTAAAAGGTGTAGCTAGTGCTGCACTTGCGGCAATCGCAGTATCAGTTATTCTTGAGTATGGGATAGAAGTTGAGAATTTCTTAGGAATCAGTGCCACTCGAATTGGATTCATAATCAATTCTATTGTTTTTATTGTTATAATGATGAGTCTAATAATTCAAGGCTTGACGACACCATTTATTGCTAAAAAATTGGATTTACTTGAAGAGCAAGATAGGCCACAAGAGATAACTACGGAAAGAAATGCTATCCGACAAGCACTCCTTCATTTGGTTGATCAATATACTGAAGGTAAGGTCGATTCCAAAATATATTCACGTTTAAAGATGGAACTTGAAGAGCAAATCTTTGAAATTGAACGTGAGCTTAGAAAAATTGTTGCAGAAAGACGTGCACGACTAAGAGAGTTGGAGATAAGAGAGGAACTTCTCAGAAAGAAACTAGAATACTATGATACGGAATATGAAAAAGGTGGAATTTCAGAAGTCGCATATGAAGAATGTAAAAGTGAGATTGAGTCGGAGTTGGAGGAGTTATGTTCAAGAAAAAGAATGGCAGGAATTTCTAGAAGAGCATCCTCTGAGAAACAAGCAACTCATTCTTCTTGAAATAATCATTAGCTATCCACACTTCAATGCATATCTCAGCAAGTCAATCAAAAATCGATGACTGCCGCTAATTTATGCCATTTCGAGAGTTTTTTTATCATACAATGAAATACAAGCAATACAATTCCTATAGCAAAAGGGAGAGAGATAGAGTGGATGGTGGAGAACAACACATAGAATACAATGAATGTGTACTGAGTATCGGGTCAAACCCTGAAGGATTGAATCGTGAGGAAGCTGTTGAAAAATTACAAATTCACGGGCTCAATAGATTGACTGAAGCACAACGTATCAATCCTCTATTACTATTTGTGAATCAATTCAGATCACCATTAGTATATGTTCTCATTCTTGCTGCAATTGTATCAATTCTCGCAAACCATGCTGTCGATGCCATTGTTATCTTCATCATTCTCATAATCAATGCCATAATTGGTTTTGTTCAAGAATACAAGGCAGAAAGAACAATTGAATCAATACAACAACTCATAGAACAGAAATCACTTGTAATCAGGAATGGAGAGGAAATGGAAATTCTCTCTGAGCAGATTGTTCCCGGGGATATTCTTCTACTTAGAGCTGGTGAAAAAGTACCTGCAGATGGTAGAGTATTATTTGAGCGTAATCTTACAGTCGATGAAAGTCTACTCACGGGAGAAAGCCTCCCGATTAATAAGAAAGTAATTTGTCTGATAGAAAATCCTCACTATTATGAGGAGTCAAATAAGGTCTTTGCAGGCTCCTTTGTTACCCAGGGAAGGGGTCGAGTTCTAGTTGAGAAGACAGGAAATTATACTGTATTAGGTGAAATCAATAAAGAGATTACGGGTATTGAAAAAGAACCCTCATCGATCGTGGTAAGAACAAAGAGACTCAGCATTTTCTTTTTGATACTGTCATTCGGTTTTCTAATCTCAACAGTATTGCTGGGATTATTCAGAGGTATTGACCTAATCGAACTATTACTCTTCTCGCTATCTGCCTTAGTATCTGCAATTCCTGAAGGCCTCATTGCAATCATTACAATCGTCCTCTCTGTGGGTGTGTACAGACTTTCAAAACAGAACGTGATTGTCAGGAATCTAGGAGTTGTAGAAACCTTAGGAATTGTCAATGTAATTTGTACTGATAAGACAGGAACTCTGACACAAAACCAGATGACTGTCAGACGTATTTTCACATCGCGTCATTTCTATGAAGTAAGCGGTTCCGGCTTTGATGTGAATTCAGGCGATATCTATCTGGCAGGATGTGGACCAGAAGGGTGTCTGAGGTCAGAAAAATTTTCAGAACCTGTGACATCAGCTGACAATGATAATCCAATCAAAGGAAATTTGTTGGGAGATTTTCCCGATTTAGAAGACATCCTCTCATTTTTTGCTCTATGTAACGATTCGGATTTATATTATGAATGCTTAGATGAGAAAGACCCTAGAACAAGATGTCTTCAAGGAGAGGGAATCTGGAAAATTAGAGGTTCACCTACTGAAGGAGCATTACTTGTTGCATTGGAGAAGGCAGGTTTACATAGATATGTTTTAGATGAATCATGGCCAAGAATTTCTGAGATACCATTCTCTAGTGAAAGAAAATACATGGCTACACTTCACAGACATCAAGGAGTCGAAGATGACATCTATTCAAACCTCATCATTGTGAAAGGAGCTCCTGAAATCATTGAAACATTTTTGGAAAACCCCTCCAGATCAGAAGAGATTGCCAATGACTTTGCTTCTCAAGGATTACGTATACTTGCATGTGCAATAAAGTGGGTTCCTGAAACTCAAAATGATATTTCAGAGAAAGATCTGTCTGGAATGCAATTTGTAGGCTTTTGTGGAATTAATGATCCACCTCGTGCAGGAGTTTCAGAATATATCCAGAAAGCAGAGAATGCAGGTATTTCAGTCATGATGATAACCGGAGATAATGAGTTCACTGCAAAGGCGATAGGCAAAGAAGTGGGTATATACAACGAAACGAGAGGAGACCGAGCTATAATAGGCGATGACATTGATAATATGAATGATGAAGAACTTGCAGAAGCAGTGAATTCGAATATCACAATTCTATCTAGAACAAGTCCAATTCATAAACTCCGCGTCGTTAAGGCGCTACAAAGTAGAGAGAATATTGTTTCAATGAATGGAGATGGCGTGAACGATAGCCCAGCACTTCGGCAAGCCAATGTTGGAATTGCTATGGGCATCACAGGGACGGATATTGCAAAAGAAGCTGCAGATATCATTCTTCAGGATGAGAGATTCCAAGCTGTAGTCGATGGTGTAGAAGAAGGACGACATATCCTTGATAGTCTAAAGAGAGTAGTATTGTTCTTATTGTCGACAAACTTTTCCGAGAGTTTCCTCATATTATCTACACTCTTGCTATTTACAAATCCAGTTCTTCTATTACCATTGCAGATTCTATGGGTAAACTTGGTCACAGATGGTATGTTGGACATGGCATTATCACTGGAATCAAAGGGAGAAGGCCTACTTGACAGGCCACCAAATTCACTCAAAGACAGAATTCTCTCTAGAAAGAATGCAGCTCTAGCAATCTTCTATGGCTTGTTGATGATGTCCCTAACACTTGTAATTTATCTGATTTATATTGGAGAACCAGAAATTAAAACTCGCACTATGATATTCCTCGGTCTTATTGTAATGCAGTGGTTTAGCATCCAGAATTGTAGGTCACAAGAAAAATCGGTACTGGAAGTTGGATTGCTAAAGAATAAGGTGATATTACTAGTCTATCTTATAGACATCTTTCTTGTTGCCATTCTATTCCTCTTGCCCCCATTGACTGCAGCCTTCCAATTAGCAAGCCTTACAATCTATGACATTGGAATAGTATTAGCAATCTCACCATTAGTACTAATCATCGAAGAATTGAGAAAGAGAATTATGAAATAAAAACTGTTATCTCAAGCAAATTAGAATGAAACCTTCTTGTAGACATCCGGGATACGGATGCCAGTTTTACCACTGAAGACATCTCGTAAAAGGTCGAAGTGTTCATCAAGGTCCTTCATCAACTTCTCAAGTGCATGTGGTTCGATATTAGGTTCGGCAGTCCAAATAGTGAGGTAGTTACTCACTACACCCAGTTCAACGCCACTCTCCTCTAGGTCTCTGAAGATAGTGATTTTGACAAGGAATTCTGCTTCAAACATGTTCAAGATATCCTGAACACTCAAAATAATCAAATCTAGAAAGCCTACCAAATCTTCTAGCTCTGGCCATTCTTCAAGATTGCCACGTAGGCTTTCAGTAAATGTTTGAATAGTTGATGCTCTCTGTCTGAGTGTTTCGAACATTTTCATGAGCTTGGTAAAATCCTTTATGGAATTCTCAAGAGATGGTACTAGATTGTCAAAGAGCTGGACAAGAAGTTTTCCACGTGTGTTCTCACGAATATTTTGATAGCCATCAAGTTTGCCTAGTGGGCCATCGAGATGTTCAATCTGTACAAGAGTGTTAGTCACTGCTTGAATAGATTTCACTGAATTTCGTTGGATCTTTTGCCAACGTTCCACGAAGGTATCGATCCCATCGCGGATGTCCTCGATGATATCTAATTCGCGTGCCAACGTGTTAATCTACTCCGGTCTTCTGTTGTTTTGAGCCCTTTTAAGAGATTCTCATCTGACATTAATGCATGTAATATTGATATTCATTTTAATAATGTGCATCCTTTGTAATCAAGTCGATTAGGCAAGACCTGAGATATCTACACGCCCAGTTCGATCAGATGCTTCTCTTGCAAGCTCATATCCTGATGTCGCAACTCCTAAACGGATACTCGTACACGGATTCCTTGTTTTCCTAATTTCAACAAGTCAGTTCTGGAGATGATTCCACTAATCCGACCCTGATTCTGTACCACTACTGCTTGAAAAGTCTGGAATAACGGAAGGATGACTGAAATAGGAGTCTCTTCTTCGACAGTCGGAATTCCCAATGGATTCATGATAGCTTCAACGGAAACCCTTCTCTTGTCTAAACCCCTCGCCATAAAGACATCCTCATCTGTCACACAACCAATAACTCTATTTCCTCTAACAACCGGCAATTGTGAAAAGTGTCCCTCCTTCATCCGCTCAATAGCATCATGAATCGTCTGACGTGAGTCAACGGTTACTGGATTCTCAGTCATGATTTCAGAACACAATAATTTTCTCAGACCTGTCAGTGTTTCTACGATTGCATGGACTATACTGAGTTTGGGATCCAGATCACCTCGTTCCATTCGTGCGATATATGCTTGAGAAACCCCCACCACATCTGCCAAATCTGACTGACTATATCCTGCCTCCATACGCATCCTTCGAAGGTCTTCTCTTGTGACTATCATTTCTATCCAACTATCCCAATCAGCTATGTAAATATATTACTGCAGATACTATTTTATTACTGAGAGTAATAGCACAGGGGAAATTATATAAGTTGTTACATCCGGCCGCATTGATTAGAAGACGAGTTGATTACTATGGATTTGAAAGTAACTCGAGGCGCGGGACCCCCACTGTCCAAGCGTGAGATAGAAATTGTGGAAAGAAAAGGAAAAGGTCACCCGGACACATTGTGTGATAAAGCCGCTGAAGAACTCTCAGTTCGTCTTAGTGAATATTATCTGGAAGCTTTTGGAAGAGTCCAGCATCACAATGTAGACAAGGTCCTGCTTGTAGGAGGGCAGTCAAATGCCCGATTTGGTGGAGGCGATGTCATTGAACCCATCTACCTACTCATGAGTGGTCGTGCAGTTGATGTTGTTGACAAAGACTACGAACGTCAAGTACCAGTTGGTAAGTTTGCTGTTGAGCACACGCGTCACTGGTTGCATAATGACCTCCCTCATTTGGATGCCAATTCGGATATAATCATCGATTACAAAATTCGAGCTGGGAGTACCGACTTGGTAGGGAACTTCGAGGGGGACCAAGATGTACCTAGAGCGAACGACACTAGCTTTGGTGTCGCGTACGGACCAATGACCGCAACAGAACAACTTGTGCTTGATTCAGAGATTCTCTTGAACGAACCGAAGGTCAAAAAGAAATGGCCACAGATAGGTGAAGACATAAAAATCATGGGAACTCGTGTAGGTGACATTATCCATATTCAAGTGGCTGCAGCCATTATTTCTACAGAAACCACAGATGCAAATGAATATGCTAATGTTATGGAAGCAATCAAAGATTATGTTCTTGATGAAGCAGCAAAGATCACAGAACTACCTATAGAGGTAAGTGTTAATACAGCTGATAGTCCAAAGGACAACCTCTACTACTTAACAGTGACAGGTACATCTGCTGAACACGGTGATGACGGACAGGTCGGACGCGGTAATAGAGCAAATGGTCTCATCACACCATACAGACCAATGACATTAGAAGCCGCTGCGGGAAAGAATCCTGTGAGTCATGTTGGAAAGACCTACAATGTCGCAGCTCATGAGATTGTCGATCGTGTTGTTGAAGAACATCCAGATATCGAACAGGTTTACTGCTATATGGTGAGTCAGATTGGTGCACCTATCACTGAACCAAGGGCAGTCAATGTTGAACTCTATGGTAATTGTGATGTTTCAAAAATCGAGAAGTCCGTTCAAAGCATCGCAGAGGAAGTAATCGCAAAACTCCCCGATGTGTGGAAGGGCTTTGTTAAACGCGAATATCAACTCTGGTAAATATATAGCAGAAGAGTAAGTCTCTCTTTGGAGGGACCCTCTTCACCATCTTCTTATTCTATTCAGGCATTACTTTGTCGTCTTTGATATTGGGACATTTGATTGCAAATATCTCGATGGGTTGATCTGGATATGTTTCAAACCAATGCGCTTCACCAGGGTCAGCAACAACTATATCACCTTTTGTAAGCTCATAGATTTGATCTCCAACCCCCATTCTTGTTTTTCCCATAATTATGAATATCTCCTCCAATTGCGTATGAGCATGAGGCTGTGTCTTTATCCCTCCAGGAATGTGAACGTTAATGAGTCCTGCAGATTTAATAGCAAATCTGAAGTGGACATCAGCTATATATCTTCTAGAGTAACCACCACCTTCAATCAACTCAACTTCAGAAGCTCTGTAAATTCGCGTCATGGATAAATATTGAACCAATTTGGAAAATAGGTTTTGGGTTAATAATGTATAGGAATTCTACGACCTATTTCATGCCAAGTAGTGAATCCATTCAAGAGTGTGAAATGTTCAGTGTTCCATGAACATTAGACACATAGAGTCGAATCAAACATCTCATACCATAAGACAACATCGAAATACGTATTATCCTAAGAATACTTTTTGCAACTATACTCTCAATAGAGTCTAAGTCACTCAACATTACGTTATAGACAGATCTGAGATAATCTCGAATAGAATCACTGAACTCATCAAGAATAGAAAAACCATCAGTTGCTTGTTCATCATGTTTTTCTTCATCAGCAATGACACTCCAAGCCTGCTTCAATACCTCCAAGTCTTCATCAGTCTCTATTGACATGATATTATTGACAATATATTCTCTTGTCTTATCACTAAAAGTTCTCAATCCTTTTCCAAGGGCCATTATCCAATTCTTTACAAAATTCCTAAGCTAAATATTCCAAGATGACATTATGAACACCAAGCGTCAAGCCATTATAGGTCATACCCAAGATATCAAGCATATGACAATATTTCTCAAAATATGTGAGTTAGCAAATATAGCAGTAAAGATTGGATTTAAGAGTGACTAGTTCCCTGTTTATGTAATTATTTACTGAGAGGAAAGAAATGGGTGTCGGAGAATCGCCAGTGGACCCGGATGGAATGGAAGATCTAGAAGATTTTCCTCCAACAAAAGCAAGAAGCAGAAAAGTGCAACGTCGAAGGAATCAGAACTCGACAATCCTTACCTTCATTGGATGGAGTGCTTTCATTGCAATATGGTTGTTCTTCTTTGCGGTTGATTTTGGAATATTCGAGAACATAGCTGTAGCTATTGCATCACTTTTGTTTGCATTGGGAATAGTAGGGATGATCTATGCTCCTATAGAAGCCGGTCCTGTAGGATCTGCCAAAAGAATAAGATTATCCATCTTCATCATTCTCACAGAGATAGCATTCATAATTCTGTGGATCCCCTTCTTCTGGGAGTATTACACAGGATATCAAAATATGGCAGTCATACTGCTTTCATTTATAATTTTCATACTAGTCGCTGGAGCAACATGGATTGGAGCAGCGCCTGATCTGATGCAAACCCAACTAGGAAGAAGACCAGCTGCCGGAATAACTGTATTGATTCTTTGGCTTGCCTTTCTCGATTATTGGTTATGGTTCCAAGCTGAATCATATCCTTGGGAACAGAATCTAGCAATCGGGATCCTGTCACTCATGATAGTTGGTGCAATCGAAATAGGTATCTTCTGGAAGATGGGAGATCGAAAAGTAGAAGTCAAAGGAATTGGCATATTCTACGGATGGCTTATTGTACTATTCATTTGGTTCTGGTTCTTTGGTGAGCCGTTCAATGTATATCAGAACTTTGCAGTCTTCTTCATATCATTCGTAGCTTTCTTTGCAATTGCTTATTTCCTAGGCACGCGGGAAGCTAGAGAATTAGAATCTCTAGATTGGGAAGAATAGGAGGAAAGGTTCCAGCATCCAACAAATTCTACATTGAATTGCAAACAATTCAATATTCTCAATTACAATCGTTGAGTTCTCATAAAATACAAATGATTAGTCCAAATCGCATTGGTGGGTATTTTTAAGACATAATATAGATTTCTGATGAATTTTACAAGACAGTAAACACACATAATTACGCAAACCAAAAAAAAATATTAGAAAGACCATCACTGTACTTTTTGAGGTTTCGTAATGGCATGTACAAGATATAAGATTTCAATATCTATGATAGTAACGCTGCTCTTTCTTGCTTTTGTTGCACCAATTCCAGCAGCAAAAATCATACAAGAAGCAAAACATGTAAATCAAATTAAGACAGAGAAATTCAGACTACAAAAAGGATGTTTTGCGAAAGAAAAATCTTTAGAGTTTAATGAAACAAAATATCGTCTGTTAATAAAGGGTATAGTATTTGAAAAGCACGGGAAAAATATTGCAAAATATAACACTCTAATAACCACCGAAAGTGATGACGGAGTGGAAATTGAGTCAACGAAAAATTTCACTCAGGAGATTCCTTCAGAAATAACCTTGGAGAAAAATGGCCATGCATGTGACAAAGCTCTAGCTTTAGATGATTATGGCGAATTTGAATATTACTGGTGGTATTGTGCTAAGATGGTAAGTATTTCTGGTAGTACGCAACAAAGGATTGCGTATGATCATCCAGATAATTATTATTATCAATATTATCATCCACAAGAATGGAATCTAAATTGGTACAGAGAGATGCAGACCGACTACGCAATGATACATTTATCACAAAGTGAAGTTGCTAATACGATTTTAACAGCGGATATCGGTGCTGTTGCTCTTGTGATCGCAGATGTAGCAGTTACTTTATACATGTTGACTATTACATCCATGACATTGGCTTTATGGATTGTTGCAGGACTTATGGCATTCCTCGCAATTTACAGTGTTGCGTTTAGCCTTTGGGCAAATCATGTTTTACAAGCGGAACAGGGGGACGGCTGGGCATATACTTATTGGAACGGATGGTACTTGCAGGCATCATATGGTGGATGGAAGGATTATTGGATAATATCGTGGTAATGGTGAATAATTTGAAAGATAGTAAGAAATATGACGAAAGCTTTGATAATTATCTGATTTCAGGCAGGTTTATCCTACTAACGATTGTCGAGGCAGGAATTTCACTAATTAGTGTGTTCACTATACTATATTTCCTAGCAATCAAACCTCTTGGATTTGACTGGGGTATTCCGTTTTCCAATTCGTATGTTTCAATGATATATTTAGTTGGAAGTTTATCAGGTAGTGCAATTAGTCTGTGGTCATCGAATCAACTTAAAACCAAGCTAGACGCACGAGGTTCTGTTACTTTGTCGCTCATCCCGACACTTATTATACTCAATCCACCTTTTTCGCTTTTTGCGGTAGTAAGTGCATTTCTGATGAGCTTGATGGTAATTGAAACTTCCTTCATACAATTTCTTCTATTACTATATGGTTTTGGTTCAGGATTACTATTAGCTCGAGTTTTTTTCTTTCTTCTGAATTCTCGTCATTGGTCGTTTACTCCAAATAAAAAAGTAAATGAAGATGAGGGATGTTCAATTATCTCATATACACTGAGTAAATGACGATGACTACACAGATAGAGAAGAATCAATTTGAGGGGTGATACCCTCACCCTTTTTTAGCAATAAATAGATAGTGTGTAATACTCCAATCGGAGATTCTTTTAGTGTTTAATTTTCTGGTGATATCCAAAATACTTCTCGGCATCATTGAGTGAAGTAAACTTATGTCAGTTCCCTGGCAGAAGAAGTTACAGACAATAGAGTGTAGATTCCATGGAGATTAGGATACGAGAGGCATCTGAGAATAACCTGAAAGATGTGTCAGTAGATAAAGTCCTCATTGATATTTGATACAATTTACCATGAAGCACGAAGACGCTTTGCAGAGATCTTCAATTCAGGGGGTTCTGTACCAAAGCTTGCCCCAGCACAAGTAAAAGAAGTCAGTGGAGAAGGCCCAACGATTGCTTTATCCCAGAATACATTGAATAGAAATCCACTTTCAACACTTGCGACATTATCAGGCATTCACCCTTTCCTCGGATTACTCTTCGCGAAATTTGGTGAACGACTGTGCCCGAAATGCAGGTCGCGTTTTGAAGTACATACAGAAGATGAGATTGTAGAACTGATAGGTAAAGCTACAAACAGAGAATCAGCTGTCCTTAAGACGCATTTAGTAAAGAATGCATATGGAGGGCACAAGACACTCCTGAATCTACTTGTGGAGCAATTCGGGACATGCTATGGATAAGAGAGCTGAAACAGCTTACGAGTGGTTGATTGAAGAACGATTGGATGATGGAGCTTGGCCCACAGGACAAATCGGAAAGGTGTTTGGATATCAAGCAGGATACAGAAAGATGCCCAATTCTGATTGGGGATGCAGGACAAATACGACTCTTACGTTGTCCTGTTTTGAGTATCCTCCTACCAGAAGGAAGAGCACGATAGCTAAGAGACCACTCGATATGCTATTAGCTAGAGAAACACGAGAGAAACAGAATCTCGGACTCAATGTAGCAAAAGTCATAGGATATGAGTCTCAACGAGGATTACTCACTTACCATGCAAGGTTCGACCTGGTACTCATTTTGAATCTCTGTTGGAGAATTGGCGTGGATAAAAGTGATAGACGGGTCAGAGAACTAATCGAGTGGATAACACAACAAAAAGGAAAGTTTGGTCTATGGGAATATGAACCTCGTCCAGAAGTATCAAGATGGATCACTTTTGATATTCTGCGTTCACTATCGAAGATAGACCGAGATACTGAATGGTTGAGTAATATGATGCCTCTGCGGTATCAATCCTATCCAAAGAAACCCAAGAGGTTCTGAAAGGAGAGTAATTCTGGGAAACTATAACCGTCGTCTATTAGCACGGATTGTTGCCATGCAATAGGGACACTTTGCTTGAAGTGGTCCTACCCAATCAACATTCTCCATGTTTATTGACGCGCCACATTCAGGGCATTTATCCGGAAGGTCATAGATAGTACTACTCTCATCCCTAAAACTACTCCAACGGTCGCTACTAGAGCTCCACGAGTCTCCAGTGCTCTCCCATTGTGCACTTGGTTGAACTCTAACTCTACCTTTAAAGCCAGAAGAACCCAGTTTATCAGTCATCATTGCCAAACAGAAGATAACTCCAAATCCAGCCATCAAAAAGGGAACTATTCCAAAGATAGTTGGAGCACCAAAACTCAGCGCAGAGAATCCTATGCTAAGAGCTATAGTTACCCATATGACCATGAAACAGAACCCAACGACTTTGCCGCCAGTACTTTGACTCATCTTGATTCATCTCTTAGCTTGCCAGAATATAAAATTTGAGGGCATCCGAGAATTCAGATGTCCTTGACAAATTTATTCTGGTGTCACCAATATTTCTTCACTGACCCCTTCCACTTCACTCCGATATTTAGTAGCCAATAGATATCCTGGAATGAGAGATAGTAATAGAAAGACCCAAGCGATTTGCCAGCCTAGTGCAAAGCTACCGAAGAACTCCACGAAAGCAGCTATGATAATGGCACCAAGAGCAATTTGTCCTACATTTGAGAGGCTATTGTAAAAATTATACATCGTTCCGGCAGCAATTGCAGGAGAATTGTCCATACTGATGCGCATCTGTGTAGCTTCATATCCTCCATTGGCAATACCAACCCCAAAGAAGAATACCATAGCAATAGAAGCCATTGAGATATTAATTACTAGGACTGACATTACAAGAATTGCGTAGACAGTAGTTGTCACTGGCAGAGTATACTTTATTGATATCCTATCACCTAGCAATCCAAAGGTTAGTGCTCCTGCAAACATCCCAACTGAGAAAATCGCAAATACAATTCCAATTGTCGTATTATCGAAGCCTAGACTCTCGTCCAAGAATGTCTGCATTATTGAAAGGATTGCAATGGCGGCTCCTGAAAGCAGCTGGAATATTATGCAGACCTGAACGTTCCGTTTCTTGAAAACAGCACCATAGATTCTCAACTTCACACGTTGGAAGTCGACTGGTAATGGATTCTCTTTGAAAAGCAGAACAAGTAGTGTGGCTAAGCTGACAAGAGCTCCAGGAATAGCGAATATCATGAACCAAGCATTCTGATCAGCAAGAACACCAACAGCAATTGCCGAAACACCTACACCCAGCCCCCTTGATCCCCAAGACACACCTTGCATTGCCCCTCTTCTGTTGGGTGGAGTGATATCGACCGCAAGTGCGTCAATTGTAGCATCACTCATCGATGTTCCCAGAGATGCAAGAATTCCTGATACAAGAAGTACAGCGGAGTATATGGTATGTAAGGGTAGTGTTATCCAACCAATCAAACCTAGAACACCAGCTGCAAAGATGTATGGTTTTCTTCTTCCATACTTTTTGATTGGAAAGTTATCAGAAAGAATTCCAAAGATAATTTTCACATACCATGGGAACCATATGATTGCCTGAACCACGATTCTTTCGAATGGTGACAATAACAGATAATCAAGAAATGCAGTTAGGAAAAATAATGCACCCATTGCAACACCTTGAGCAAAGTAGAAGAGACCTTGGATTCCCAGATATCCGTCACGCCAAACAGAGTATTGTGAAGGAATTTCAGTTGACATGGTCACTTAAGACTCAAACCGATACTTAAGCAATCAGGCATCTGGTTCCATCACATTCTCTGCAATCCTTCTACGAATTATCCAAATAATCGTCAAAATGAGAAGAATAGGACCACCAATCATCATCCCGAGATAGACAAGCGTGAATATGAGTAAAGATATCTCAATGAATATCCCGAAAATCACTGATAGTAGAAGAGATATAATGAAACCTATGTAAACAGTCCTAAATGATAAAGCTTCACCTGGGAGAATCGAAGGACTTGGCTTGATATAATCAACTGGACTGATCCAAATCAGCATGATGATGAATCCATAGAATCCTATCGTAAGTAATAGTGTCAATAAGCCTGGAATCCTTTCAGGCAATACAATAACTAAGAGAAAGATATAGAGTAGTAATAGTAGCACTGTGACAATCGACAACGATTTCTTGCTTAAAATAAGCGATTGGATTGAGATATGGACACCCTTGGCATTGATGATTTGATGGAAACCAGCTACCATAATGAAACTTAACCCAAGTGATATCAGGACTCCAGTAATTTCAAGTGTGAAGCTCATTGAGAGAAATCCTGCACCAACTACAAAAACAAATAACATCCAAGCACGATTGCCAGAAGTCTTTCTAAGAAATGAATAGTGTGAAGGGATTATTCGTGTAGGTTCGTTACTCACAGAGTCTAGTACCAGAATCTCGTATATCAAAATCGGGACAATAAAGGAGAATATTGCATGCCAGAATAATGCAATAATCATGAACTCTCCGATAGCAAATCCAAGAACCGTTCCGAATTGTGGTGTGCTATCCATGTATCCGCCCCAAATCACCTTGGTCATCCATGATTCATACAGACCAAAGATAACACCCCATAAGTAGAGTTGTGGTAGAGTTGTTCTATTGAAACGATAAGCAAGATTAAGAAGAATTAGAGTGTGAAACCAGTATAACGGGAGAACAACGAAAATGCCCCAAGGATCAATAAACCAGAGCGGAGCTGAGCCCGAGAAAACCTCAGCAAAAGTGACAGAGAGAATCCCAATAAGAAGGATTGGAAGGTTTCTTGATTTGTTTGGATTATTCGAATGCTGGGTTTCAGATTCCATCTGAATGTCACCATTTCACGAATCACATCGAACTGTATTTGCCTGCAATCTCTAAGACTCTCTCACTAACACCTTCTTCGAGAAGCTGTCTGTATTGTAACTCTCTTAGTCCAGATTCAACCGACTTGAAAAAATCAGGATCTTGAAATAGATTCCCCTCTGAGATTGCAGTATCATATCTCTTGATAAAAGAGATATCAGAATTTCTGGATTCAGTAATAATATCCAGAATGAAGTCCTCAAGTTCTGTATCTATCGACTGG
The DNA here is from genome assembly GCA_964610875.1 of uncultured archaeon. Taxonomy (GTDB): domain Archaea; phylum Asgardarchaeota; class Thorarchaeia; order Thorarchaeales; family Thorarchaeaceae; genus CAZSWP01. Next base: position 18,910 of record CAZSWP010000006.1, on the reverse strand, counting down.
GACTGTACTGGTAAATTAAATCTCTCCATTGGAGTGAGACTTGGTGCAAATACAGTGATTTTATCTTTGGCATCTTTTGAAACAAATAGTGATATATCCAAATGAGTCAAAGGTGCAAGATTTTGAATGGATGCATTTGTAAGTAACATCTCATTGAGTTTCAATACATTGCCTTGGAGATCAAGCAGACGATAGTTTATTCTCCCTTCCAAACGGTCAATTGCATTACTCACTGAGGCACGTAACTCTTCAAGATTTGTTAGCATCTCATCCCGTTCATTTTCAAGAGATGCCAATTTTCTTCTCTGTTGTTCTATTCTATTCTCTGCACCAGCTTCAGTTTCGCTGGTCCCCTTTGCAAATTCTTCATTATACCTGTCAGCATCTTTCAGAACTTCTGCAGATTTTGTAGATAGTCGGTCTAGTATATCTGTAAACGAAGGAAGTGCATCAGTGAGATATTTTGACAATTTCTGATATTCCTCAACAGCGCTCTCAACATCATCCTTCTGCTGTGCAATCTTTATTCTTGTTTCTCTAACATGTTCGAGTAACCCTGAGAAATAATCCTCAATATCACTGCTTGCTCGTGCAAAATCAGTGGTACTTGCCCTTAGACGCATTTTGTAGTCTTCTTTCAACTTGTAGATTTCATCTTGCTTTTCAAGTTCAACGTCATGAACTGCGACCTCTGTACTCTCTTCCATTGCGGCTAGTCTCTGTTGCCACCTCTTCTTCTCCATAGCCAGAATGTTCTCAATCACATTAAGTTGGCTTCTGAGTTGGTCTTTTGATAGGCCCTTTAATTCTTCCAACCTGTCAATTCTTGAGAGTAGGTTATCTCTTATTTCTTGAATATTCTCACTTATATCGAGGGCTTTCTGTGAGTGAAGAGTCTCTTCTATTCTATTTGGTCTTGCATTTGGATCCACTTCGATGATTAGTTTGCTGGCATTTTGTAATGCACTGGGTGAGACCATGTTAGCAATGTTGTTGGTAGAATCACTCAGGGTCTTTATCAACTCCAATCCCTTTTCCACAGCAATTGGAACATCCTTCGGTTCACTAACATCATTACTGATTATTCGCCTGATTTCTGCTAATCGCGATTCATATTTGAAAGTAAATTCGTGTGATATTGATGACGATGATGATAAGAGAACTGAATTTTCAGGAGATATCTGAACAATCCAAAAGGGAAGTGATATCTTCGAAAGACTCACAATATCAGTACTACCAAACTTTGAATATGCCCATATCAATGCCATCGTTGTAGCAATATTTGCATCCTCTGGAGAATATTCATTTCCGGTCTTCTTATACAAAGATTCTATAGCAAGTTGTCTAACCACACAAATCACCAACAGTTAATACAAAACAATTCAGAACTACAATTATGTCTTTCTAGAATTACAGGATAAATTTATCCTTCGAAAACAAGTCGATTTTCTTTTCCAGATCTTCAAGAACATGACAATTGTCCGTTTCAAGTATCTCCTCAACAATGGAAACCATCCTATCGTTTGTTAGCAAATGGTCACGTAAAGTCGCTTCCTCCCTTAATTTCAGAAGGTCTGGAAGACCGTTCTCTATCCTTGTTGCCAATGAACAGTAAGGTTTGTTCTTTCCCCTAGAATAACCGAGATAATATGATTGACGAAAGATGATATCAAGAAGCACGTTCAAAACACGTATATTTGCCTCAGGGTCATATGGAAGACCATGTCTAATCGAACGATCACGAATCCCTATTTTTTTACATACTTGATATCCTAACAACATTGGAGAAACAGGCATGTACTTGTACTGCGGAGACCCATAACGGTCGTTGTTCGAGTAAATTCTCTCTATTGCTTCCAGACTATCTGGAAACCTCTTTTGAACGACACTTAGGAAGTAGTCTTTCTGTCGCCCAGGTTTGAGAGTCATACCACCAAATTGAATGAACTCCGCATTTGCACTCTTTGCTTCTTTTGCAAGACCTTCCATGTTTTCTACCGAATCACCGATAGTGGGAATAATAGGCGTACTCATAACACCACCATGAATACCAGCTTTGCGTATCTCCGTAAGAGCATCAAACCTTTCTTGTGTAGTCGGAGCTTTTGGTTCGAATATTTTCTGAATCGTTTCATCATGTAGAGTGATTGTGAACATTACATTGACATATGCTCGTTTGTGGATGTCTTTCAATAAATCGAGGTCTCTCAACACAAGGTCAGACTTGGTAAGAATGAACACAGGTATACCATAGTCATATAGGACCTTCAAGATTCTTCGTGTGATTTCGTATTCTTTTTCAGCTGGTTGATAACCATCCGACACACCACCACACACACCAATAACGATTCTTCGAGGGACTCTTAGTGCAATTCTCTTGGCATCATCGTCATCAAGAAAAGACCAGAGTGTTTCGGTTTCAAGAGTGGATCGAGATGTGAATCCATCCTTCTTCAGTTCCCTATCGAGTATTTCAGGAGCATTTTCCTTAGCTCGTATGTGGGTTGTGAAATTTTCGACATGGTAGTATTCAGACATGCCATCACAATACACACAACCATGCTCACACCCACGATATGCATTAAGAGTACGGTTGACATGGAACCACGAATCAGCTACCATCTTCTTAGATAGAAGAGTTCTTGCTTTCACTGATTCGTATCGCATGGTGATCCCTCAAATATCTATCATCATCCTTCCAGTTGCACTGATTGATAACACTTTATCTCAAGACCGACGAGTTATCAAAAACCATTTGATAAACAGAATACTTGTTTTTCAGATTGCGCCAACAGAAGTTACCATTATCATATTAATATACAGTAAAATCATCATCATTTGTGTTTTAGAAACGTGCCCTCATGGTACTCTCGAAATGCAGTCATTAGTTCCTCTTGTGTGTTCATAACAATTGGCCCTCGCCATGCAATTGGTTCATTTAGTGGTTTGCCACTCACGAGTAGAAATCTTGCTGTTCTATTAGTAGTGGTTATGTCTATTCTTTCGCCATGGCCATAATGAATCAGAGTATGCTCAATGACCTCATCTTTTGAATCATCAAAAGAAGCACTCCCAGAAAAGATGTAAGCAAACACGTTGTGTTCTTCTGGGAAATCAAATTGAAATTTAGTTGCTTTGGACATTGTGATGTCATAATATTGTGGTTGAGTAACTATATCTTCAACTGGACCTTTGGTACCATCTATTTCACCAGATACAATTCGAATCATTACACCGGCATCTGTTTCAAAGACAGGTATATCACCAGAGCGAATATCTCGATATCTAGGAATCATCATCTTATGAGATGCAGGCAAATTAGACCATAATTGAAAACCTGCCATTCGCCCATCACTTCTCTTAGGCATCTCCTGATGAACAATACCACTTCCAGCAGTCATCCATTGGACTTCACCCGGTCTGATGATTCCACCATTTCCAAGACTGTCTTCATGCTCAAGCTCACCTTCAAGAACATACGTTATTGTTTCAATACCCCTATGAGGGTGCCATGGAAACCCAGCCAAATAGTCATCAGGATTATCAGAACCAAAAGCATCTAGAAGAAGAAAAGGATCTAATTTTGGAACTTCATTAAATCCAAACACTCTTCGAAGTTTTACACCTGCACCATCCATAGCTTGCTTGCTCTTCCAAGTACTGTGTATCCCTCTCAACTTAGCCATCTGAATCACATCCCAATTTTGCAATCTGAAATGTACACAATATCGAAATTTCAGTAATGAGTGTTAGGATATGGAAAAATGATACTAGTCTGGTGAAATCCAGACCACGATTTTATGATTCTAGAGATGACATGCCACAAAATGTCCTGGACTAACTTCACGGAGTTGAGGTTCTTCAGGCTTACATTTTGCCCCGAATTCTTGGCATCTGGGTTTGAATCGACAACCTTCAGGCAAATCAATAGGTGTGGGAGTTTCTCCAGGCAGTTCAATCCTATCTCGCTCTAAGTCAGGATCAGGCACAGGGACATTTGAAACCAAAGCTTTGGTGTAAGGATGGATTGGGTTATGGATCACTTCCTCCATCGGTCCCATCTCGGCGATACGTCCAAGATACATCACGATAATTCTGTTTCCAATGTATCTTGCTTGTGCGAGGTCATGCGTGATGAATATATATGTGAGATTGTGTCTTTCCTTCAAATCTTCCATGAGATTCATGACCTCAGTCCGTATACTTGCATCAAGCATAGAAACGGGTTCATCTGCAATAATCAATTCTGGTTCAAGTATCAGTGACCGTGCAACACAAATCCTCTGTAACTGACCACCACTCAGCTCGTGTGTGAATCTATTTGCAAAATCATATGCTGGAACAAGCCTAACATCTTCCAGAGCTTCAAGTACCTTATTTTCAAGTTCCTCTTCATCTTCAACAAGCTCATGAATCATCAGACCTTCACCAATGAGGTTCCTCACTCGAAGACGCGGATCCAAGACCTCGAAAGGATTCTGGAAGATGAGTTGCATTTTGAGACGTAGTTGAATTAACTCCAATCTATTCATTTCGTAGATATTCTCACTATTAAAACGAGTTACACCACTTGTCGGTTCAGTCAATCTTAGTATCGTTCTTGCTAAGGTTGTTTTTCCACAACCAGACTCACCAACGATACATAGAGAATCGCCCCTTTCAATATTAAAAGAAACATCATCTACTGCTTTCACATACTTCTTTTCACCAAAGAAGGAAAACAGACTGGTTCTGACGGGGAACCATTTTCGAAGATTCTCAACTTCAAGAATGTAATCATTAGTCATTATCTCTCCTCCAATGGAAGTTCTCCTGCAAAATGACATCGCACCCAATGATCTGGTTTCATTTCTCTAAATTCAGGCACTTCTGATACACAGATATCTTTTGCAAAGGGACATCTTGGATGAAACTTGCATCCTGATGGAGGATTCAATAAGTTAGGTGGAGTTCCTGGAATAAACTCCAACCTCTTCTTATCTCCACTTACACTTGGAAACGCTCCTATGAGTTTGTACGTGTAAGGATGAAGGCTTCGCTTGAAGACATCTGACGTAGCACCCGTTTCAACGATATTTCCAGCATACATTATTGCGGTTTTATCACAGTTCTCAGCAACAACTGAAAGGTCATGTGTAATGAAGAGAACACCAAGATCATACTTCGTCTGAAGCTTCCTAAGAAGATCTAGAATTTTGTTTTGCACAATAACGTCTAGTGCAGTAACAGGTTCATCAGCAATGATTAATTTTGGGTCGCAAGAGAGAGCTTGCGCTATAATCGCTCTTTGAAGCATGCCGCCACTGAATTCATGTGGAAAATCCATCATACGATTTGGCTCAAGTCCAACCTCATCGAAAAGCTCCTTTAATTTCTCAGCAGCCTCATTTTTCGTCATATCATGCTTTTCCAACATGACTTCGATGATTTGCTTACCGATTCTTAGAACAGGATTAAATGCATTCATCGCATACTGAAAGACTATTGATGCACTTTTCCAACGAAGTTTTCGCATCTCTTCCTCGGATTTCTTCACCATGTCATCGTCATCCAACAATATCTCGCCATTCACAATCTCACCATTTGCTGGTAGAATCCGCATGATACTGTAAGCTGTAGTAGTTTTACCACAACCCGATTCCCCAGCCACACCAAGCGTTTCACGATAGTCAATTGTAAATGATACATCTTCAACTGCTCTCACAGGCTTTCCACTTAGGTAGTAGTAAGTTGATAGATTATTCACTTCTAAAACAGGCATCTACATCATAGCCTCCCTCTTAGACGGGGATTCACAACTTTATCAGCAGCATGACTGACGAAAGCAAACCCAAGAGTTGTTAGCATAATGAATAGTCCTGGTGGTACTATCCACCACCATTGTTCATTACTCAATGCAGCCTTTCTTGAAGCCCAATATAGAACAATCCCCCAGCTTGGTTGGCCATGTATTGGCATGAAACCTAGGAAAGATATTCCTGCTTCACTGAGAATAGCTGAAACGACTCCAATTATCACATTGGCTAGAATCAGGGGTAATACATTAGGTAGTATATGTTTAAACACAATGTAATTGTCTGATGCACCAATTGCATGAGCAGCTTCTGTTAGAGGGCGCTCCCTCAATGATAAGGCTTCACTTCTTACCATCCTTGCAGTTCCAGTCCAACCGAGAATCGCAATAACAATAATGACATTCTGTAATCCTTGACCGAAAAGTAGGAGGAAAATCAACATTAGTGGTAATGTCGGTAAGCATAGAAAGACATCAGTTATCCTCATCAATAGTGTATCAAGCAATCCTCCGTAGTATCCTGAAATTAAACCAACTAGAGTCCCAATAACAACCGCAACAATACTTGCAACAAATCCTACAAGAAGCGAAATCTGGGTACCCCAGATGATGCGACTGAAGATATCGCCACCATCATGATTTGTTCCGAAGGGATGTTCAATGCTTGGAGGCAAGAACCATTGTGCTTGATCCGTTGTAAAGTATGACCAATGATATGGTGCAATAAAGGGCGCAAATACAGCTAAACATACCATAAACACGATAATTAGAAAGCCAATAATTCCAATTCTATCATGGATGAAATCTTTCCAAAACTCTTCAATTCCTCTTCTCTGTTTCCAGTACATACCCATTAGTTTTGGGAACAATATATAGAGAGGGACAACAATAATTGCAGCACTAAGTGCAATTACCTCTAGTCCGGTTCCATATAAAAAGACTCCAGCAGAAGCTGATAGGAATGGTCTCAATATGTTGACTCCAATATTATCTTCAGTCAGGAGTAATTCAAGAAACATCCAAAGAACAATAATCCCAATGATTGAACTGTGGTAGACTTGAACACGTTTCTTACTCCATGTTAGCATCTGTTTTGGTTCCCAAAAGAAGAATAGAAATGTTGTGAGAATTCCAATACCAATACTAAACGCCATAAACACAAAGATGACAATGCCGACCTTTAGGAAAATAGCCATTATCTCACCAGGTCTTTTCTCATGAAGATGTACACCTAGTAGTCCAATCCATATTGACATTCCAAGAACAACAAAACCCAAAATTCGGATAATAAATGCAAATCCAATGGCGTTTATTTCGGTATATCCTACTACTGATAGAGCAAGCCATGTCATAGATGTACTAATAGCTAGATCGATTCCGAACAGAGTGATTAATGACAATAGAAGAAAACTGCCCAAAGATACCAGAATTACATCTGGACGTTTGCCGGCAATTTCCAGTCGCTCTCTAATTGTTGGTTTGGAGGTTACAGTTTCTTGTGTTGTTTGAGATTCTGCAACTGTCATCTATTCACCTCCATATCTAATTCTTGGGTCAAGGTAGAGGTAAATTAGATCTGCAGCGAGGTTAGCAAAGACCGTAATTGTAGCCAAGAATAGAAAGATACCCTGCAAAACGGGATAATCATTAGATAGAACTGAATCATATGTTAGGAGACCTAACCCCTCCCAACTGAATACAAATTCCGTCATTACAGCTCCACTAATGAGATAGGGTAGATTAATAGCAATCACACTCACCATTGGAAGCATAGCATTTCTCATCGCATGCCTAAACAGGATGGTCTTTTCTTTGAGTCCTTTCGCTCGTGCTGCAAGCATGTAATCCTGTGTAAATACATCAAGAACGGAATCTCTCATTATAAGAAAGAACCCACCAATAAATGACAAAGTGAGAACTATTGTTGGTCCAATCATATGCCATCCATAATCAAGAGCATATTCCAAGAAGTTCGCATGGTCATAACCTCTAGTGATTGTTCCTGCAATTGGTATTAGGTCGAAATGAAATCCGAAGAATAGCAACAGCAGAAGACCAACCCAAAATACTGGAATACTGTAAGCAACAAGAAAAACGACTGTTGACCCTGTGTCAACTTTGCTATCTCGTCTAGCAGCAGCAATAACTCCCATAACCATTCCAATGGCAATCGAGATGATCAGTGAAGCACCCATAAGGAGAATAGTATTGTTAAATCGATGACTGAATATGGTGACCCAAACTGGTTCCCCGAAGTGGGAGAAGGAATATCCCATATCACCCTTAAACAGATTAAATAGATATAGAAAATATTGCTCTACAAGAGGACGATCTAGTCCAAATCTTGCTATAACAGCCTGACGCAATTCTGGAGACATATGTTCTCCAATCAGCGCACCTCTAGGATCACCAGGCATTATCCTGAAGATGAAGAAATTCAGAGTAATGATGATAAACCATACTATCAGAGTCTGTGTTACTCTTTGTAATATATATCGCTTTGTTCCAATAGATGATTGGCTGTTCACATCTGCATCTCCATTTACCCATTTGTTTACTATTCTCTGAATTACGTAACATTAAAGCATATCGAATCGAGTATCATGGATACGTAGTGTTCTCTTGAAAATAAAATAAAAAAAGAGGGGAGAAAGGGATACTATGCACCCTTTCTTTTCATGTAGAAGAATGTAACGATAATGCCTACGATTAAGGCACCTGCACCAATACCTGCTACTAAGAGTAAGTCAATACCACCACCAGGAGCAACTGCGCCTGGAAATTCTCTGATACCATCATTGTCTACATCAATGTAGCCAGCAGCATCAAGAAGTGCTTTGGATTTATTGACACTCTCTTCAAACACTCCATCCTCATGATAGAGGCTTGGGAAGAACTCTGCAGGAATTGTATTGTTTGTAGGTGTACCAAACCCAAGACGACCAACACTAACTAGGTAGTCACGATCCATTGCAAGAGAGATAGCCTTTCTCACATTGAGATCATCAAAACCAGGGATGGTCATATTGAATCCAAGGACATAGTCCCATTGACTTGTTACACCAGTTACAAGATCTAGTTCAGGTGCATTGAGGATAGTCTGTACATATGCACCAAATACCTCGTACCGTTCTGAGTCAGCATCACCACTTCTCATTGCAAGAATACGTGCATCTTGACCTCTAACAACGTCAATTCTTACGATGTCGATGCTTGGTTCAGGACCCCACCAGTCTGGATTCCTAAGAAGCTTTGTGAACTCATCTGGAGTTCTACTATCGTATTTGAATGGACCAGAACCAGTGTGAGCTGTTACATTTGTAGCATCATTCCAGCGGTCATCATCGGCAGGAATGCCTTCATGGATATGTTTTGGAAGAATGTAAATGTCCCCTAAGGATTCCAAAGCAAATGTCCATGCATCGTCCATTGTAACGGTGACATCATTGCCATCAACAGCAACGGATTCCATATGTTGCAAGAATGACCAGTACACTGCATCCTCAGGAGCATCCTTATAGTACTGGAAGGTGAAAGCAACATCTTCAGCAGTCAGATCTATACCATCATGCCACTTGGCACCACTTCGAATTGTGAATGTGATCTCAGTCCCATCAGTACTGATATCCCAAGATTCGGCAAGCCATGGGATTGCGTTAAGATTCTCATCAAATGATATAAGAGTATCATACACAAGCATGTCGTACCAGTGACTTCTTTCACTTCTATAGAACATCGGATTTAGCTCTCCGATGTCAGAACCGTACGCCATGACGAACTCCATGTCGCCTGTAGTGTGATCTTCATCATACATGTAAATCATTGTTTGTGGATTAAAGGCAGTGAAGACACCACCAGGTTTCTTTGTGTAATTAACCCACTCTTTTCTGATAGCATGTGTGTCATCAGATAGGAACAATGGAATATATGGAACATTCTCAGTTGCATAAAGCTGTACTAATCTTGCATTGTCTTCTATTTCAGCTGGCGATGACGTAAGGAAATCATTAAGAGCTGCATCCATTGTGGCGTTATCAATTCCATAACAATTGTCACCCCAATCGATAATATTCTCAGAGTGCATTCTGTACCATACGTGGTCTGGCACACTTCCATAGCCATGACTCATCTCATATAATGAGAATTGCCGTGGTAATTGATAGATTCCTTCATACATCGGACCATCGTCTTGAATAACGACGTTGATATCGATGCCAACTTCTGCAAGCAACGTCTTGATTGCTCCACCTGTGTCTACGCTTATATCATCCCATGATAGAACCCATAGGTCATAAGCGAGTTCAGGTTTAACATCTGTTTGTGCGTGAGCTGCCGGAACAGCACCCCACGGAAACAGCAAGAATGTTGCTAAAAGGGCATATAACACCTTACTCTTTCGTTTCAAAAGTTCTCCTCCAAGAGAATTTTATAGGATATAATCCTAAGTGCTTATGACTACGTTGTGGCGCTCTTTAAACATTGTTATTTACGTACAAAGAACGTTTCTTATAATGAGATTTTCATCATTCAAATCAGGAAAAAACAGAATAGCAGTTTGGTTGTAATGTTAGCAACCTCTGTAACACGGCACCATTTTTTTCTGCATCCCGGATAGATTTACATCCAGCATGTTCAAGAACGCGATAATTGATTTCATTTGTTTCAATATGACGATATTTTGCAATTGTGGTTTTCAGATATATATTCGAAGTGATTTTGTATCTTGCAATCGTTGATTCTTTTGTACAGTTCAACACTAGTGAATATGCAAGAAGATAACCATTGAGTTTGCTATGGATGCCATATATCTCATCCTCCTTTCTGACATTACTAGGAGTCCTAGGCAGTATGAATGCAACCAGTGATCGTCTATCTAACTGTATCTTTCTAACATCATCAGACATATCATCCATTAGTTGCTGTGCTTCATTCCATTTAGAAAGGAGGGAGTTCAGATATCCAGTTGCATGATATGATGTGTCCTCACTAACAATCTTTGGTATGATAGGAAAATCAGCATCCTTTATTTCTAGAGAGAGATATTTTGGACGCCAGAGAAGCAACTGAAGGTCAAGATCTTGGGTGCACTGAACGAAACTGGCGTCAAGAAGGGATTTGGATATAAGTTGCTCATCATCATCTAGAAATGACACAATCATCAGTGGTCTTAAAAAAGTTTGAACTCGTTCTAGCTCTTCTAAATGCGTTTTTCTAAGAATACCTCTCGTTTGCATACGAGATACCAAATACTTGGATTCGTCCTCATTTGAGAATTCTCCACTTTGAATTACATGCATTCCAAGATACACCAAGAATGTTAGAAGTTTACATGAAACAGCACATAAAGAATGCTATAGAGAGAATATTTCAGGTGGTACCTACTTACTCAATCCAGGTGTGTTACTTTGGAAGCTGTGTTAGAGTATATCGATAAAAATCAAGACAATGTTTTGAAAACACTCTCAGAGTTCATTGTGATTCCTTCAATCGCTGCTCAAAAAATTGGCATTGAAGAAAGTGCAGAATTTGTTGCTATGCAGTTAGAAGAGGCAGGTCTGCAATCAGAGATTCATTCAACAGGTGGTGCACCGGTAGTCACAGGACATCTTGATGTAGGAGCAGAACGAACACTATTATTCTATGACCATTATGATGTACAGCCTGCAGAGCCCTTAGATTTGTGGGATTCACCCCCATTTGAAGCCGATATTCGAAATGGTAGAATCTACGGGAGAGGAACATCTGATAATAAAGGAAATACGATTAGTCGAATCTTCACTTTGAAAGCTTTCAAGGAAACGAATACCGATCCACCAGTGAATATCAAATTTTGTATCGAAGGAGAAGAAGAGATTGCCAGTATCAATCTCCCGGATTTCGTAAGGAAAAACAAAGATTTCCTTAAGGCTGATGCTGGAGTATGGGAATTCGGTGGAGAAGGATATGATGGAAGACAACAAGCCTGGTTGGGGCTTAAAGGCGATTTGTATATTCAGCTTGAGATCCAGTGTCTTAATAGAGATGTGCACTCAAGTCAAGCCACACACCTTCCTTCTGCTCCGGATCAGCTGATACAAGCTCTTGCATCTTTGAAGGATAGGGATGGAAGAGTACAGATTGACGGATTCTATGATGATATCAAACCTTTAGATGATAAAGAATTGACAGCTCTTGAGAAAATAGAATTACATGAGAATGATATCAAGGAAAACTTCCAGCTTGAGCAACTGCTCCATGGATTGAGTGGTGATGAGTTGAAACAGGTCTACTACAATAGTCCAACTTGCACAATTTCAGGACTAACAAGTGGATATCAGGGAGAGGGGTCGATGACAATTCTTCCAGCAAAAGCTTCAGCGAAACTAGATTTCAGACTCGTAGAAAATCAAGACCCTGAAAAAATACTTGAAAACCTAAAGAAGCATTTTTCCAAGCTCGGATATGATAAAATCCACATTCCATGGTACGAGGCGTATCCGGCCGCTAAAACGCCAATAGACCATCCATTTGTTGAAGTTGTAAGAAAAGCCAACGAAGCCGTTTTTGGGGATCTGGTAGTACATCCAACATCTCCAGCTTCCGGACCTTTATTCCTATTCAAAGACTTAGTACCAATGGTTGCAATTGGATGTGCAGATGTAGAAGCAAGACAGCATGCTCCAAATGAAAGCATTGCGTTAAAGAATCTCTTTCTCGATATGAAACGATTTGTACATCTTTTCTATGAGTTGTCAAAATGGGTAAAATTGTGAGTTAATCAAGAAGATGGAAATTTGAGGAAGCCTTAGAAAATATCTCGAACCGTGGATTGCCCTCAGCAAAATCACCAATGAACTTCATCCATTTCTCAGATGGCTGAATGAACTCAGGTAGAAAATCACTTCTACGTGACTGCAAATATCTCAGATAATAACCGGTTATTTCTCTCTCAGAAGTTCCAGTATATCTGTAAGTTGGCAAGACAGATTCAATCTTTCCTAATACAAACATCATACCTCTAGTTGCCTCAACACCTGCTCTACTACCGAGATCACCTTGAATAATGATACTACCTCCGCGCATCCTAGAAGCACATAATTCAGACACATTTCCTTTTACCGCAATGAATCCTCTTCTCATATGCAGTGCCATCTCTCTACCAACATCGCCTGCAACATAGACTCTTCCACCTTCCATGCCATCAGGACTACCTCTATACCCAGCACAAAGACAATCGCCAGCATCACCCTCAATTTGAATATTTCCACCTTTCATCTCAGCTGCAGCCCATGCACCAACAGAACCATTCACATGAATTCTTCCAGCTATCATCTCTGCTCCCAAATACATACCTACATTTCCAGTAATCCCAATTTTTCCACCGCTCGTTCTTTTACCAATCATTTTTATTTTTCGTAAGTCACCAGTTATCTCAATCTCCGTTTCGTTAGGATTGCTACTGGATTCACCTTTTATTTCGAAAAAATCGCTGAGTATCTTGGACTCGTTACCTTGCTGTACTGCAAGTTCTCCTATTTCGTATGAAGTTTTTCCTGCAAATTCATTTGGTGTGATCGTGTCTGCTTCAATTGGTAAGACAGGTGGCTGTTTGAGAGTCAAATATACTACCATCTTTCACCCAGACCTGATTCATGTCTAATAAAATTCTAGCAGATAAGCGCTTTGACTGACATTAGCAGGAAGAAAGAAAAGATAGCACAAGTATCTTTTCAAGTACCAAAAGAGTGTGACAATAGTGGAACTCAATGGAGTACCAATTGATGATACCTTTGCAGAAGCTTTCAGTATGCACATGAATAGAACAATCATTACTGCATATGATGAGGATTGGGCTAGAACAACTGCTTTGGAAGCTACAGGTTTTGCTACTTCAATAATTATGGCACCTGCTGAAGCAGGAATTGAACTTATATTGAAGTCAGATGAAACACCCGACGGAAGACCTGGAGTTCGTGTGATTTTTGCTACTGCAAAGAAGAACGCACTAGAAGAACAATTACTGGCACGGATTGGACAATGTATGTTAACAAGTCCTACTGCCTGTGCCTTTGATGACACACCCAATTCAAGAGAACGGTATAATATCGGCAAGAAAATTGCAATGTTTGGTGACAAGTATCAAGTTAAGAAAGGACCAGTTGGAGGAAGAGTTCTTTGGCTTGTTCCCAGAATGAGCGGCACATTTATTGTGCAAGAAGACTTCGGTCGAACGAAAGGTGTTGCTGGGGGCAATTTCATCTATTTCAGTACCGATATAGAATCAGGAATGAACAGTGGAAAAAAAGCAGTCAAAGCAATAGAGAATGTAGAGGGTGCTTATACTCCATTCCCTGGAGGAATTGTTGGTTCCGGATCAAAACCGTCATCAGAATACAAAAAACTACTTGCTTCAACTAATGAAAGATACTGTCCTACGATTCGTACACTGGTTGCAAATAGCTTGGTTCCAGATGATTGTGAATTTGTCGTCGAGATTGTGATAAACGGATTGACTCTCGAAGCAGTCTCTGAAGCGATGAGAGTCGCCATAACTGAAGTCTGTAAACACGAGGGAATCATCAAAGTTACTGCAGGCAATTTTGGTGGAAAACTTGGAAAGTATAAGATAGACTTGTATCAACTAGGACTGTTTGAAAAATAAGAATCATGTTACAAAATGGTCTGGAGAAAGGAGTATGAGTAGAGTCGGCATTAAGGTAATTGTCACATCAGGCAGAACATTGAATCAAGGACGAGCTATGGAGAAAGGGAAAAACAGTCAACAGTATATAGATGCTGTAGCAATATGTGAGATTGATGCCATATCCATGAATAGTATTGGTGTGCAAGACGGGGACATTATTCGAGTTGAATCACTACTAGGAGAAACGGTTGTGAAAGTAAAAACGGGTAAGGATATGGAGCCGGGAATTGCATTCATACCATGTGGCCCATATTTTAACGAATTAATTGGTTCTGATACTCAGCAGACTGGCATGCCCTCGTACAAAAGTATTGACGCTATTGTTATCCCTGCACCAGGTTCTAAGATTCGAGATATTGATGATTTCGTGGAAGTTCATAAGAGTGAGTGAAATGACTGAAAAGACCCGGATAATTAACGATGTGCCTTGCACATTCTGTGGCTGTCTCTGTGACGATTTGATTATAGAAGTATCCGGAGAAAGAATAGTCAAAAACACAAATGGTTGTGCAATTTCAAAGGAAAAGTTTTTGGGACATCGAGAAAATAGATGTGAATTCCCAACTATAGATGGAGAAAGCGTACCGTTACAACAAGCTATCAAAAAAGCTGCTGAGATAGTAACTAGTGCAAGAAGGCTTCTTGTTTATGGCTTGAGTTCAACTGAAAATGATGCTCATCGTGAGGCTTACAGAATAGCCGAGTATCTTAGAGGATTAGTGGATAATACCTCCTCTGTCTGCCATGGACCAACCATTATGGGCACCCAAGAATCAGGTGAGTCTGCGGCTATGTTGGCAGAAGTAAGACATCGTGCAGATCTAGTCATCTATTGGGGGGCTAATCCTGCATCTGCTCATCCAAGACACATACCTCGTTATATTCGTCAACCAGGTGAATATGTTTCAGACCCGAAAACCAAGCGTGAAATATGGATTGTGGATATTCGAAAGACTACTACTGCAAGAATGGTTGACCGTTTCATCAGAGTCAAACCAGGAGATGACCTTGAAGTTCTTCTCAGTCTACGAGCTTTGGTAAGAGGACATGAACTAGATGTAAAGGAAGTTGGTGGAATCCATATAGATGAACTTCGAGAAATCGCTTCAAAACTGAAGGATGTAAAATATGGTGTTTTCTTCTTTGGTCTGGGTCTCTCACAAAGTAGAGGTAGGCATCGCAATGTAGATGCTGCAATTCGGCTTGTTCAGGATTTGAACTCATACACAAAATGGACCATGATGCCCATGAGAGGACATTACAATGTTACTGGAGCAAATAAGACATCTACATGGCAAACAGGATTTCCTTTTGCAGTAGACTTCTCAAAAGGATATCCGCGATTTCAACCAGGAGAATATACAGCGGTAGACCTTCTAGCAAGAGGAGAAGTGGATGCACTGCTTAATATTGCCTCGGATCCAGTTGCACATTTTCCTAAAGCAGCAGTCAACCACCTGATGCGAATTCCCATAATCAATATCGATCCCAAAGTCAACATGACTTCAAAGATAGCTAAGGTCAATATACCTTCAGCAATTGCAGGAATTGAATGCGATGGATCCGCTAGTAGGATGGATGGTCTACCACTCTATTTGAAGAAGTTAGTAGAACCACGAGATGGAATATATCCAGACCGAGAAATTTTACAGATGTTATACAAATCAATAAGGGAGGACATAGAGTGAAAAACCATCTGATACTGAGGAATGGTACGGTCTATGACCCACTTAATCAGATTGATGGAGAAATCCTTGACATATGCATATCTAAGGGTAAGATAGTAGAAAAGGTCCCTGAAAGCACAAGGTCGATAGACCTCAAAGGTAAGGTCGTAATGCCAGGTGGTGTTGATCTTCATTCTCATATTCTAGGGTCAAAGATGAACACGGCAAGAGCTACCTCTCCAGAATCAAATAGACATCATGGATTTCCAGTAACAAAGAAGACGAGGTCAGGGGTCAATGGAATTCTTCCTTCATCTTATGCATTGGGGTACCAATACTCAATCATGGGTTATACAACTGTAATAGAACCTGCTCTCCCTGCAGTAAAAGCACTCAGTGCATGGGAAGAGATTGAAGATATCCCAGGTCTGGATATCGGAATGCTACCTCTCTTTTGTAATAGTATGATTACCTTCAAGTATGTTCGAGATAAGGACATCCCTGGGCTTGCAGCCTATATCGCTTGGACATTGCAAAAAGTGGGGGGTTTTGGTGTCAAAGTTGTGAATCCCGGTGGCACCTATGTTTGGGCAAATGGACGAAACATAAGATTGTTTGATACTGAAGTTCCAGAATGGGGAATAACCCCCAGACAAATAACAACAAGTTTGGTCAAGGCGGTTGAACTCCTAGGACTTCCTCATTCATTGCATTATCATCCCAATAACTTAGGAAGAGTTGGCAATATTAAAACAACTATCGAACAGCTTGATGCTTTGAGAAAAATAAAGGGTCACAATGGAAGAAAGCAGGTTCTTCACCTCGCACATATGTCATTTGATTGTATTGGGATGGTGGATGGTGGAAAGTTTGAATGGAAGGACATCGCATGTGCAGGTTCCGAATTTGCCGAATATTTTGAGAGAAACAACCACTTCAGTTTGGATCTTGGACAGATAACTTATGGACCTGCAATGACAATGACAGCTGATGGTCCATTTCAATTTGCTCTATACAAGATGTCTGATGGAAGTGCAAAATGGTCAAATCTCCCAATAGATGTAGAATTGCCAGGAGGAGCAGGAATTGTGCCGTATCACTATTCATCTTCGAGTGGAGCTAATGCTATACAATGGGCAACGCCTCTAGAATTTGCATTGAGCACTAAAGATGTCTGGCGTTGCGCACTGAGTACTGATAGTCCAAATGGTGGACCTTTCTCAAAATATCCACTTGTTATTTCATGGTTGATGAGTGCGAAGCAAAGATCAGACTGGATTGACAAATCACATAATTATGTCAAAGAAAGATCAAATCTCCCAGACATCGACCGCGAATACACACTAAATGAAATCGCGATAATTACTAGATCTGCTCCTGCAAAGATACTTGGAATACAGAAATCGAAAGGACATCTTGGAATTGGCGCAGATGCAGACATAACCGTTTATGACTTCAACCCTGTCAAAATCAATCTAAGAAGTAGACCGGAGAAGATTATCAAATACTTCAGTGAATCAAGATACACTTTCAAGAATGGTGTACAGATTTGTAAAAATGGTAAAATAGGAAAACATCTCGGTTCAAAAGTAATTTCAGTCCATCCCGAATTGAGTAAAAAACGCTGGGATCAAACAGAATCTGAAATTGCAGGTATGATGCAAAGATGGTACTCACACTCATTCAGTAATTATCCCGTTCCAGCACGCTATAGGAGTCATCTTGAGAAACCTATCAGAGTTGATTCTACTACCGTCTAATTCTAATCGAAATCAAGTAACTCTTGAAGGAGGACCTTGTATAAAATTCAATCCTGTTCTTTAGAGACCTCCACTAGGATATAACTCCCTATAATCCAAATGTAATTTGTAGAATATACTCCAGCAGATAATTCCTAATAACAGAGAGAGAAGAGCAGGTTGTGAATATGTGAAATGATATCCCAATAGAAAATAGAAGACCATTCCAGCTAAACCTCCTACTAAGAAAAGACCACTCAATGCCTTCAATCCTGAACGCATGACAAGTGTATTATATTTCCATAATTTCTTTTTCTCATGTTGATACTCGAATTCATCTGCCATTGAATTACCCCCAATCAACATTACGATTGTTCTTCAAACCGATACTAGGATTTAGTTTAACGAAGATGAGAGAGAATCTCAAGAAGCGATGTCAAAAAGCGCTGTTTCAGGCTTCTATATGTAACGGGATACTTTGTAACATATTTTTTAAGCACTCACGTACAGAGCCTGTATAGAACAACCCTGCTTCTTACACTAGAAAGGGTTGAAGATATCAGGAGAATTCACAATGGGCAAGGTCACAGATCCTATTGCCAAGCGTATTAGAAAGAAGGCAGCCAAAGACATCAAAGGTGGCGTATTTGGAAAGATAACACATTACATCCCTGGATGGCATGGCTACCAAGAGAAGGAGGAACGCCGCTCAGCTGATAAGGTCCTCAGAGAATTTCTTGCAGACCAGCTTCGACTTGTCAAGCAAGACCTCGAAAAACTCCAAATGATGGTGGTTGACTACAACCTGACCAAAACCTGGGAAACCTTTGATAGAATGCTGGCACTCACAGATAAGATTGAATCATCAATCAGGTATGCCGACTATGGCTATGCAGCTTGGGGCTCTAAGGAGAAAATCAACGAAAGAGAACTTGACAAGGTCTACGAATTTGACGCAGTCATCATTGAGGACATTGGTGCTATCAATGATGTTGTTGAAGAGTTCCAAGATGACATGAACCAAGGC
>CAZSWP010000005.1:0-101727 GCA_964610875.1 uncultured archaeon | reverse complement strand
ATCATGTGACGTGGCCAATTCGCCTCTAAATTCTTGTATTATTCTACAGAGCCAATACTCTGGGAATCCTTATTTAGGACCGAGAATGATTCGCCTTGTTCGATAGGAGGAGAACAAAATGTCAGAAGAAGAAGTTCTCTATGAAGTCAATGAAGGTATTGCAAAAATCACGATAAATCGCCCAAGTAAGTATAATGCACTCAATATCTCTGTGGTAGAATCTCTCAGAGAGAAATTCAAACAAGCAGAAGAAGACGATTCGATTCGAGTTGTGATTCTTACTGGTGCTGGCGAAAAGGCCTTTGCCGCTGGAGCAGATATAACGGAATTCAAAGGCAAGAACTCCAAAACTGTTCGTGCATTGGCTGAAAATGGTCAGACGCTATGCAAGTATATGGAGTCAATGTCGAAGCCAGTGGTGGCAGCCATTAACGGATTCGCATTAGGAGGCGGTTGTGAGATTGCAATGGCTTGCGATATTCGGTACGCTTCAACCAATGCTCGTTTTGGACAACCTGAGATTAATTTAGGTATCATTCCTGGATTTGGCGGCTCTGTCAGACTACCTCGTTTGGTGGGTCTTGGTATAGCAAAAGAACTAGTTTATACAGGTGATCCGATTAAGGCTGACGAGGCATATAGAATTGGTCTTGTAAACAAGTTGTTTGATTCGGTGGATGCATTACATATTGGTGTGCATGCACTTGCTAAGAAACTAGTATCTAAACCCGGTGTCGCTTTGAAATTCTGTAAGATGAGTTTGAATAACGCATGGACTCTACCTATTAAAGAGAATCTAGAATACGAAGTTGATAGGTTCTGTGAAGTCTTTGATACAGAAGATAAAGACGAAGGAGTTGACGCATTTCTCTCGAAGAGAGAACCGACATTCAAACATAAGTAGTTAGAATACTAAACGACTGCTCCATTGACTTGGGGCAGTCAATCAACTATCTTGAATCGATTACTGGAATCCATGGTAATCATCTTTCGCATTTTAAGATCTTCTAGGTGCTTTAAGAGCATGAACTCCTCAAAGACATAGTAAAGGTCTCTAGGAATCTTAGGGTATATTGTAGGTCGCTGTACAAGTTTTTCTAAAGTATTGTATCCATCTTCTATTGCACTAAGAATGTCTTTCTCTCTATTTTCAAATATCTGAAGATACTTGGAGAGATTTATTTCTAAATCTTCAGTCACAGGTTCTAACAAATGACTACTAATCCCAACTACTGGTTGTAGTTTCATGATTTTCTCAATGGATGTTCTGAAGTTCTGAATATCACTAACAACATTTCCGTACCAAGGTCCGAATTTTGTAAGGTCTATATCTACAAGAAAGAGCGTCTGTGTTCCATTGATTCCAAATACTGTATGATCTATCGTGTGACCAGGTGTATGAATTGGTATCAAATCGATTGTACCAGAGTTAATCGACCTTCCCTCTGTAAAGGTCCCAGTAATATCATAATCACCAATGACATGAGGTAACCATTCATTTAGTGTTGTTTTCCATTTACCAAAAAGAGGATGATTCTGAATCCCATAATATTCTGCCATTCCTTTGAATGATTCTACTCCTTTTACAGCAAGTGGATGGCAAATTACTTCACATTCTGAAATATTGCGGATGTATTCAGAGTGACCCTTATGGTCAATGTGAAAGTGAGTTAGTACAATCCGGTCAATATCTTCAATTTCATGTCCAAGTGTCTTCAGGCCTTTGGTTATGTGTTTGATATTAGCTCCTGCATCCACTAGTGTTAGAACATCATCATCAAGAAGCATACAATTCGCTTCTGGGAATCGTGCGTTGTTTGCACCTCGTAGCAAGTATACTCTCGGTTCAATCTCAAGAAGGACGTTATATTCAGATGTCACACATCTTAGCATGATTACTTGCTGATAATTCTCTTGGTCGGTAAAGTCTTATCGAGCTAGGTCGTTTACAGATAAGACAATCATTAATGGTGATATAATGTCAGACCGTCTCTTTGCTGTATTTGATATTGGAACAACTGGCACTCGTTCAGTGATAGTGAATGAAGAAGGAAAAGAAATCAGTAGGGCATATGAGGAATACCCTCCAATTCCAAGAACTCTCTCAACACATGAGCAACTTGCAGATACCTTTTGGAGAGCATCATGCAACACTATGCAGAGGGCATTAAGTCAGACGACCCCTTTAGCAGAAGCAATTGTTGCAGTTGTAATTGCCACAACTAGAGACTGTGTCACTCCTATAGATGAAGATGGTAATCCGCTCTCACCAACAGTGACATGGGTTGACAACCGTTCCAGTTCAAAGAGCAAAGAGATGGCTGAACATATTGGTCCCAGAAAATCCGTAAACAAGATAATGTGGTTCATTGAAGAACGACCGAAAATCTATGAGGACTCATTCAAGTTTGTACACTTGGACGCACTAATAAACTACCGATTGTGCGGAGCTATGGTGTCTGAACCCTCCAATGCACGATACGGTCCTATCAACCATGAAACCTTAGAATGGTCTGAATCTTTGTGTGAACTGACTGGAATTGATATGGACAAACTAGTAGAAATTGTAAATCCCGGCAAACTGATTGGTGATATCACTCCGGAGGCAGCTAAAGCTACGGGTCTTCGTAAAGGCACACCTGTTATTATGGGTTCGGGAGACCAACAGTGCTCAGCTTTAGGCACTGGGACAATAAAACCAGGAATTGTGAAAGCGACTACAGGTACAGGCACATTTGTGATAACACATACAGATGAATTCATTGAAGACCCATATGTCATGTTCTCAAATCCTTCTGCTATCCCCGGTAGTTGGATTCTTGAGGGAGCAATTCCGGGTACGGGACTTGCATACAAATGGTACCGTGACCAATACTGTGAACGAGAGATTGCGCTTGCAGCAAAGAGTGACAAAGATGTCTATGAATTAATGGAACAGTCTGCTGCATCAGTTCCTGCAGGAAGTGATGGATTAGTGGTCTTTCCCTTCATGGCTTATAACAAAGGCATAATCTACAATCTTGGATTTTCACATACTCGTGCTCATGTAGCTCGTGCCATCATGGAAGCTAATGGATATGGAATCCAGATGTATGTGCAGATGATGGAAGGTATTCTAGATATGGAATTCAGCGAAATCCGTATTGATGGTGGTGGTGCAAATTCACCTCTATGGCGACAGATTCAGGCGGATTGTACAAACAAGACTGCTGTGCTTCCACGAATTAGAGATTCCACTGTTATCGGAGCTGCTATGTTAGGGACGGTCGGAACTGGTATCTATGGTAGTTATGAGGAGGCCGTGTCAAACATGTTTCGAGTTGAAGAGCGCCGCGAACCCATCCCAGAAAATGTAGCAATTTACGAAAAGCAATATGGTATATTCAATAAATTACTTGTTGCAGAATTGGGTGAGTTAATTGAGTTAACTTCCTAGTGAAGACGTGCAAGAGGGCGCCTTCTACCGCCCTCTAGTAAGCACTATCCTTTCATCTCATGTGCAAGATAGTCTATTGACTGTCTTCCTGCTTTTGTTCCCAAATTCGACCAAAGAACACCATAGCTAAAACAAGCTCGGACCCATTGAGACGTTGTGCCAGCCATTCAATTGATTCTGAAATTGTATCTTCGTAATCATAAGCACGACGGGCGTGATCTACGAGATCGTCAAACCTGTGCTCAGGTACTCCAAGTGCATCGGTCAGTTTTGGAACATCGTGGTCGATTATTGTAAGCGTTCCTAAATTGTATGTGGGCATAGTTCTCACCTATGCCAAGTACTGCTATTGTGTACTTGACTACTCGATGCTGGGTTATTTCTCCTTTTAATCTATCTAGCTTGTGTATATAGTAAAAGTCCTTCTCGCGCCGTTCCGAAATCCTTGTATTGTAGAATATCTGCAGTTGGGTCAGAGTAAAGAAGATGTACATACGAATCCTTCCCTCAAAAAACAACGGAGACCTTAATGTTGACTGACTATGATGTTATTGTCATTGGTGGAGGAAGTACTGGTACTGCTGTCACTCGAGATTGTGCAATACGTGGACTCAAGACCCTTTTACTTGAGCGTGATGACATTGCTTCTGCAACAGTTGGGACCTGTGCAGGAATGATCTCATCTGGCCTGAAATACATGGAAGAACCTAATGTTGTTGACATGTGCAGTGAAGAGGTTATTCATTTCAATCGAATCGCACGACACATCATCGAGAAGAATCCTATTCTAACACCAATGTTGAAGATGAGTGACCTCTCAACAGGTGGTAATTTTGCAGAAGAATACTCGAAACGTGCAGCTGAAAGAGATGTCCCGCCGGTACTATTTCTAACACCAGAAGACTCTCTCGAAATAGAACCTATGCTAAATCCAGCAATTATAGCAAGCATGTATTTTGAAGAATTCTTCATCGATCCTTTCAGACTTTGCATCCTGCAAGCTTTAGATGCAAGAAAACATGGTGCTGACATCAAAACCTATGCTGAGGTTATTTCCATTTCTATAGAGAATCACCAAGTAACAGGTGTTGAAATATTCAATCGAATCACGGGAGAGATTGAAAAAATCTCCGGAAAAGTGGTTATTAATGCAGGAGGTCCTTGGGCTACTCAGATTGGAGAATTAGCTGGTGCCAATGTCGAACTAAGATTGAACAAGGGTGCACATGTGATATTTGATAGACGTATTGTAAATGTCGGAGTCATAACACGTGCCGTGGATGGACGGATGATCTATCTATTTCCTCATGAGAACACGACGCTGCTTGGTACAACTGCTCTTGATACATGGGATGATCCTGACACACTTGTAGCATCTCAAGATGAAATTGAATATTTGATTAAAAGCATGGAATGGGTTGTACCTAAAATAAGAGAAGCACGAATAATCAGAACAATGGAAGGTGTACGTCCTCTTATTGCTCAATGGAAAGTTCCTGAGGATGATGTAACTAGAGGTTATGAGATCATTGACCACGAAACTGAAGGTTTCAGAGGGTTCTTTAGTTTCGTAGGTGGCAAACTAGTGATGTGCCGCCACATGGCAGAAGCAGTTACTAATATGGTCGCGAAACAACTAGGAAATGACACTCCATGTCAAACACACATTAAACCTCTGCCGGGCAATGAAGATGATGTTGACATTCTTTCACTTGCTTCTGAACACGGAGTTTCACAACATGCGGTTGAGCGTCTTCGAGCGCGGAGAGGTACTGAAACGAAATCAATTCTGGAATTGACGAAAGAAAACCCAAACTGGATTAACACTGTGTGTACCTGTGAACCAGTACTTGAAGCAGAATTGCGGTATTCAATAAGAAATGAATTTCCTCTGACACTCAATGATCTTAGAAGAAGAGTACGTCTCGGTACTGGACCCTGTCAAGGTACATTCTGTACTTTCAAAGCAGCTGCAATTCTTGCTGATGAGTTAGAACTAAGTGGAAGTCAAATGCAAGAGGAAATTCTAGATTACTTATCAGAACGCTGGAAAGGAAAGCGACCACCCATCAAAGGAGTTGCGCTTGCTCAGGAAGAACTCTCACAGGGTATCTATGCTTGTGTGGGTAATTTGGATCGCGAATTCATTGGATATCGAACGAAACCATGGGAGGAGAATTAAATGGATATAGACGCTGACGTTCTGGTCATCGGTGGAGGTATGGCTGGGCTTGTAGCAGGAATCACTGCAGCTGAACAAGGTGTTGAAACTCTTGTTGTTCGTAAAGGTCAAGGTTCTACTGCTGATTCATCAGGAGCCATTGATGTGGCAGGGTATATGATTGGTGGAGAGGCTCCTTTCCTAACCTCTATTGAGGGATTAACCGCATACTCTGCATTATGCCCGTTGCATCCATATTCGACTCTAGGGGTGTCTGACTCTGAGGTTCACACAGATGTACAAGTCATTGTTGATACAGTAAGAGAGTCTATTGAATGGATAAAGAAGACACTTGAAAAAACACCTGCAGCAGTTAAAGGTAGTCTATCTAAAAATATCATGGCATTAACACAGATTGGTACTAAGAAACCTACATGCCTTGTCCAGAAAACAATGTACTCATCAAAAATTGAGAATGAGGATGAAACTCTGCTTTTCGTAGGAATCAAAGGTCTTGCTTCCTATAATGCCTTGGCAGCCGCGAAATCAATGATGGACTCGACAATATCAGGAGAAAGGGGTCCAAGGAAGATAATCAATACAATGATTAGTTGCTCTCCCTTTGGAAAGGAATTCAATATTTCCCCAATTGAAATAGCTCGTTTTATTGATACAGAAGAAGGATTAGAAACGCTCACAGACCAATTACAAAAAGCTGTAAAACAGACAAATGCAACACTGGTTGCTATTCCTCCTGTGATGGGATTGAAAAATTCAATCACGGTTCGTGAATATTTAGAGAAAGAAACAGGTGCTGAGATATTCGAATTACTGTCATTTCCACCTTCTGTTCCTGGATTTAGGTTACTTCGGTCTCTTGAGTCCGCTTTGAAGAATGCTGGTGGCAAGTTACTCATCGGTCACGAAGCAGTCGAATATACCCTAAACGATGAACAAGTAAATAAAATCACTTTACAGAGTCCTAGAAGACGAGTACATGTTCGACCAAAAAGTGTAATCTTGACTACAGGCAAATTCATTGGAGGTGGCATCACTAGCAATGACCACAGTTTCTTTGAATCCTTATTTGGTCTGCCTATTCTTGATTCAAGTAGAGAATTAGTGTCTGAAACATCCCCAAGAAGATTAACTACAATTGTCCCAGTACAATCTGAAGGACATGCTATTTTTGGAATTGGAATCGGATTTGATAACAAGTTCAGACCTACAACAGTCACTGGAGAGGTGTTCTCAACCAACGTCTTTGCAGCAGGTGCCATTCTTTGTGGATATAATTATCCTGTAGAAAAAAGCGGTCTGGGTGTCGCTCTGACGACAGGTCGTGTTGTCGGAAAACTTGCATCATCAAAATTGAAGGAGGTTTCTGTATGAGTGAAGAAGAAGCATATGAATTTGTAAAAGGAACACTGAAGGAAGAAAAAATAATCCAGTATTCTCCAGGGGAACTTGAATTTGTGAAAAGTTCGGAGGACTGCATAAACTGTGGTCTCTGTATCAATCATTGTCCAGTCGTAACGGCGGTAGGTGTTGATAGATTCTCAGGACCGAGAAGTATTGCGGTCGAATTGAGTAGAACTCCTCCCGAGTTCTGGTCGACTGCAGACAAAGTCTATCTCTGTACAGGATGTGGCACATGTAGGGAAGTATGTCCGAAGAATGTCAATATCCCTGAAATAGTCAATCTTGTGAGACGAAGGATATTCAATCAAATGCCAGAATTAGTACCAAAAGGTCTTGTAGAACAAGCTGAGATAGTTCGTAAACATAACCTTGCTTTTGAACCATGGGTGGATCCTGAAGAGAAGCTGGATAGCAAAATGATGCGATTGGAAAGATTGAAGCTTCCATTCATCGAAGATCCTCTCGAATCTGATTCTGAACTTCTTTTCTATCCCGGTTGTCAAGCTGAAGAGCTTGCACAAGAAGTCCGTGAGGCTGGAAAACTCATTCTAAAACACTTCAACATCAAATATACCATGCTTGATGAACTATCATGCTGTAGTCTTCCCTCTCGTCTTATCGGTGATTCTGAAAAAGCAACTGAACTAACTGATACACTTAACAAGAAGCTTAGGAAAATGGGGATCAAGACTATAGTCACAACCTGTGCAGGTTGCACTTCGAATTTGAATGAACTCACTACCCTTCATGACTGGGGTGTTAGGGTTTACCATCTTCTTGAATTTATCGTTGAGAAAATAGGCTTGGATCGTGTAGCTGAAGAATTCAAACGTGTTGCAGAACAACAAAAACTCACAATCACATTGCATGACCCGTGTCACTTAATCCGCCACACTTCACGACAGATCACTGAATATGCAATTGGTATTGCGGGTCTCATACCTGGGGTTCAAGTGAAGGTTTCTGAAGCATATGATAACTGCTGTGGCGGCGGTGGTCTTGTTGTTCGACACGCTCCCGATGTAGCAAGAAAGATAGTAGAAGAGAATATGACAGCCATAGAGAATACGGGCGCAACTATGCTAGTCACGCCATGTCCTCTTTGCTCAGCTCAGATTGAAGAGAACCTCTTTAGAAAAGGTAGTGATGTGGAGGTCTTTGATTTGGCTGTATTTATTGCCAGGCATCTACCTCTCAAGGAGTGAAGTATGAATGCTGTCTGAAGAAATGCTCTCTGAACTTGAATCCCAAATCTCAAAGATAGTTGGCAATGAATACATAACAATACAAGTAACGGATAGAATTCTCAACGCTCATGATGCTTGGCCATTAAGCGAGGCTAAGATACGCGCAGGTGAAATGCTACCTCTTGCTGATGCAATTGTCTATCCAGCGTCACCAGAAGAGGTTTCTCAAGTATTGAAAATATGTAATAAACTTGAAGTACCGGTCACTCCTGTTGGTGGCGGGGCTGGCACATGCGGTGGAACATTACCAATTTATGGCGGGATCCAGCTTGATTTGAAACGCATG
This sequence comes from uncultured archaeon, assembly GCA_964610875.1. Lineage (GTDB taxonomy): Archaea > Asgardarchaeota > Thorarchaeia > Thorarchaeales > Thorarchaeaceae > CAZSWP01. The sequence goes on along the minus strand of CAZSWP010000005.1, from coordinate 93,175 downwards.
GACAAGATTTTGCATATTGATGATGAATCCATGTTAGTAACTGCAGAAGCTGGTATAGTTGGCATCGAGTTAGAAGAAGCTGTAAATCGGAGAGGATATACGACTGGTCATACCCCCACATCTGTCCGCGCATCCAATTTAGGAGGATTCATCGCAACACGTTCTGGAGGATCTATGTCCTCTCTCTACGGGAAAATAGAAGACATGACACTCGGTATGGAAGTTATCCTCCCACAAGGCGATATAATCGAATTCAAAGCAGTACCTAGACATTCTGTGGGTCCTGACTTGAAACAGTTGTTCATTGGTTCAGAAGGATGTTTGGGCGTAATTACAAAAGCTACACTACGTCTCTTTCCCTTCCCTGAACAAAGAATATTTCGGAGTATTGCATTTCCAGATTTACATTCCGGTTTAGAAGCAATCAGGGTCATATTCAGGAACGGCATAAAGCCCTCTGTTGTCAGGCTCTATGACCCAGAAGATACAGCAATGAGTATGAGTGCACACTTCTCTGTTCAAGAGGGATGGTGTATGCTTCTTCTTGCTTTTGATGGAGATACAACTAAAGTAGACTATGAAGATAAGAAGTGTCAAGAAATCTGTAATCAGTTCAAGGGTGTAGATTGGGGTGAGGGTCCATCCAAGAGGTGGTGGGAACACCGGTTCGATATGTACTATCCGACAAAGTTCACAACTGGTGGGTATGCAATAGGGGACACCATAGACATAGTAGCGACATACGATAAACTAGAGAATGTATACATTGCAATGAAGGAAGCCATGGAGGTACATGATGCATTCGTTATGTCCCACTTTTCTCATATGTATGAGAATGGCGGCAGTATCTACATGATATTTTTCTCTTCACAGCCTGATGCTGAAACAGCATGGGCAACTTACAAAAAAATTTGGGATGATGGAGTTGCAGCATGTCTTAGAGAGGGTGGAACAATGAGCCATCAACATGGTGTTGGACTATCTCGTAGTACATATACTGAAGATGAACTTGGCTCTAGTTTTAGTGTACTGAAAGAAATCAAACAGACATTAGATCCAAAGGGAATCATGAATCCTGGAAAACTTGGATTGGGGTTGCGAGAATGATAGAAGATGAAAAATTGGGTGACATGCTTCGCTTATGTGCTGCTTGTCCAAAGATGTGTCGCCATGTTTGTCCCACCTTCCTAGCATGGAGATCCGATTCACCTACTCCTCATGGACGTGCATTGGTCCTGTACCAAGAAAATGAAGGAGTAAGAAAGCTCGATGAGAGAGCGATTGAAGTTCTCTATCAATGTCTTGAATGTAGCCATTGTTTTACCTGGTGCAAACCTGAGGTTGACATAGCTGCAATTGTAGAACAGACTAGGGTGAGATTAGTAGAAGATGGTGATTATCCTAGAGGACTTGATACACTTCGTGAATCTATTGCGAAAAATCATAATCCCTTCAGTGAACCACATGAAAATCGAAATACATGGTTGTATTCTAAAGACAACAATGATGCAAAGGTATTGTATTTCACGGGGTGTACTGCAGTATATCGCGAGAAGGAGATAGCTAGAGACACGGTAGAGGTTCTTGAATACCTTAATTATCAAGTCGAAATACTCTCAGATGAATACTGTTGTGGATCTCCTCTTCTCAGAACTGGTTTCAGAGATGATGCTGAAGAAGTAGCAAAGCACAACTCTCAATTGCTTAATTCTAGTGATGCTAAAATGATTGTTGTAACCTGTCCGGGGTGCTACAGGGTCCTGAGTGAGGACTATCCTAAACTTGGATATGTACTCAATAAGCCTGTCATTCATCTGAGTCAGTTTCTCGAGAAACATCTGGAAAATATTCCTCCGCTGAAAATGACTCGGAAATTGACCTACCACGACCCCTGTCATCTTGGACGACACATGGGTGTATACCTCCCACCAAGGAGTATAATCGAAAGTATTGCGCGAGATGAATTTGTTGAAATGGAGCGTAATCGTGATGATGCAACCTGTTGTGGTAATGGTGCAGGTATGCGAATGTTATTCACTGAAAAAGCAAAGATAATTGGTGAAAAGCGAGTCGAAGATGCCTCCAATGTTGGTGCGGACATCATCGTCACTGCATGTCCTTTCTGTAAGAATATGCTTGATGCTCGGAAATCTGATGGGATGTCAGTTATTGACCTCCCAGAGTTAGTACTTAAAGCATTGAAAGGCAAAGAATAACAGTCATTCAAGGATTTGAATCTCATGGACTCATCAGTAATCCTTCGCTTGAAAATCCGGTTACTCACCGAAGGTGCTACCATTCCTGAAGGTGAGGACACTGGAAGAAGGGGGGGAGCAGGACCTGTCGGTGGACGATACTTTTTGTTGCCTAATGGACGTCCATGTGGAATTCCAATCCGAACACAAGATGAGGCAAAGATATATGGATCAGCCTCTTTACGACCAACCGAAAAGAAGTCTATTTGGCTGTATGACAATGAATTCGAGCTTCAGGTCGTACCAATTCCTCAATTCTATTCCAAAATAAATAGGGATGGTGTTCTATTTCGTCAAATTGCATTGCTCCATGGTCAGGATTGCCTAGCAACAACCGTCTATCAATCATGTAGATATTGGACTTCTGGTACTCAATGCAAGTTCTGTACTATCCCAAATTCATATCTTAGAGGAGATACGCTACTAGAAAAGACCCCCAAACAAATAGCGGAAGTTCTTGAAAAGGCACTGGCTGAAGGTGTAGTTCAGGATTTGCTATTAACTACAGGGACTCCAAACAAAGATGATGTTGGTATTGATAATCTTGTGTCTATTACAAAAGCCGTTCGCCATGTGAGTTCTCTTCCGATTGCAGTACAATTTGAACCACCAATGAATGACAACGAGATGCTTAATCTCAAACAAGCAGGTGTCAATTCAGTTGGAATACATATTGAAAGCATGGATGATGAAATACGTCGAGATATATGCCCTGGCAAACACTCCTATGCAACATATGAAAGATATCTTCAGTCGTGGAAAAGAGCTATTGAGATATTTGGGAAAGGAAACGTTACAACATTCGTTCTTTATGGTCTTGGAGAAGATGAGGAATTAACATTAAGGAAATGTGCGGAGATAACCAATCTTGGTGTACTGCCTATAGTCACTCCTGTACGACCAGCTCAAGGTAGTCAACTGGCCAATTCAGTACCAACATATATTGGTAATCTTGATGGTGCGGTTTCATTTTTTGAATCATTAGGTAAAATCTTGTTTTCCAATAATTTAGAACCAAGCAAAACCATTGCTGGATGCTCTAGATGTGGTGCTTGCACTCCAATCCAGGAAGCTTATGATGCAGCAGCGGACATGATATGACACAGAGAGTTTTATCAAGAAGTTTGACCTTTGACCTCATGTGTTCATATGTCAGATTTTCCAGCTGAAGAGATTCGAATTATTGAATTCGGTGAACGGGATGCCGAAGAACTCTCTCAGCTTATGAAAGAGGTATGGCCTCTTGCTACAGAATATCCTGAAGAGTGGCGACAAAAGAGAATGTATTCCATTGATCAGATTATTGAGGATATGAACTCAGGCCAGCATTATTTTGGCTCACGCCTTGAAGGAAAGATTGTAGGTTTCTATAAAGCTATCATCACCGAGAAAGGCCTCTTCGGAGAACATCAGACAGTGAAGCCAATGTGTAGAGGTACGGGACTTGCTTCTGCCATGTACATCCAATTTGCTGAATATGGTAGAGCAAAAGGATGTAAGCGAAACTATTGCAATATACTTGTTGGGCAGGATGTGGGAGAGCGCTTAATGAAAAGGTTTGGTTTCACTCCTTGGGGTGAACCATTTGAACAATACGAGGGTATGCTTGTTCAGACATATGAGAGAATTTTATGATTATCTGTAAACTCTGTTTTTCACTAAATGAACAATACGCTGTCAGTTCAAAAAGGCTATTAGATGCTCTCAAGCCAGCCTCCTCCACGTAAATCTCAGGATTTGATTTCATGGAAGTATACCCAATACTTGTTGATGGTAAAGAAGTCGACACAGGACAGTATACCATCTTTCCCGATATGGACAAAGTGATTACGGAACCAGGATTAGCAATTGCATTACAACTACGTGCGTCGTCATCAACACAGAAATTTGTTTTCGAGAAGATTCCTTCTTTAATACCAAAGAATAGCCCTGAGATGCGGTATCTTCGTGATTTTAGAAAACACCATGGAATACCAGATTACACCAATGATGAACTGGATGAAGTAGCTTATGCTAAAGTGTGCAAAGCAAGAGATGATGATATCAATCGAGCATTGGATGCAGGTGTTCGTGATCATGATAAACTGTTCAATCCATTCAAAAGAGCTGACATGGGTGTCACCCTAGATGAACGTATAGATGCATTATATGAAGCGGGAGTAGCTGTTACTGATGAATTCAAGAAGGTTCAGGAGGTATCTGTAAAGGAGGGTGTTCCAATTGGCACATTCAATTGGACTTGGGATATGTTTACAGAATATCTTGAAAGAGATACCTTTGAGATATGGGGTCGTGCCTTAGATGTAAAAACAAGCCCTGGACGAGATGGTGGTAGTAACTATCAGTTCAGAGAACCTTTTGGAGTTGCATGTCTATTTACACCTTATAATTCTCCTTTAGCACTTGGTATCCTGAGCATAACTTCATCCATTCTTGCAGGTAATTCAACGATTCTTAAACCACCAAGTAAAGTCCCCCTAAGTACCATACTACTCGGTAAAATCTTCATGCAGAAGTTCCTCGAGATGGGATTTCCACCAGCCATGATTCAAGCAATAACAGGTAGTGGAAAGGGTTTGATGAATCGCTTTCTTACCGACTCACGTGTTGGAACAATTGTGTGGTATGGTGATAGTGATCGTGGTCTTGAATTGTGGTCCACCGCTGTGAGGCGAAGAATCCAAATGGCCCCAGAACTTGCTGGCAGCGACGCCAGTCTTGTTTGGGGCAGAGATGTGGATTTGGAGTTTGCAGCAAAGATGATTGTGAAGGGCAGATATCTTGGAAGTGGCCAGGCTTGTATGGCTGTAAAACGTCTTCTAGTTCAAGAATCCCTTTTCGAAGAACTTGTTCGACTAGTAGTTGATGAAGCTGAAAAACTCAAAGTAGGTCGACCTTCTAATCCCAATGTTACACTTCCTCCAATCGGGCTTACTGCACTCTATCTATTGCTAGATCAAATGGATGATGCTTTAGGCAAAGGGGCAAAAATAGAAACTGGGGGCTATCGGATGAACTACCTTGGTGAGAGAGACCCTGCTGGACTATTTTACAAACCCACGGTGCTTACAAATATCTCTCTTGACATGCTAATTGTGAAGGAAGAAGTCTTTGCTCCAGCTCTCCCAGTTCTGAAAGTATCAACCGTGGGAGAAGCAATAGCTATTGCTAATTCATCACGATTCGGATTGCGTTCATCAGTCTTTACGGATGATCCTGATATTAGAATGCAGTGGGTGAAGGGTGTACAAGCTGCAGGAATTAACGTGGGGCAAGACCACTTGTACTTTGATCCACATATGCCACATTTAGGAGGTTACAAGGACTCCGGAATCATCGGAGGGAAGTACTTCCAAGAGATGCTCACAAGAATGAAATATGTACATATAGGTCCTGAAGTAGACTTTGGATAATTGGTAATTGTCATGGACCATAGCAAATATGAACTGCGTTCAATCCGAAAGGCTCGAAAATACGCAGTTGATGTATTAGTCAAACATCAAGAATCAGATATTTCACTACGAGCTGTTCTTAGAAGATTTGAAATGGAGTTCTCTCTGAAGCGTGACCTATCATCAAAAATCACGTATTTGACAATGAACACCATGAGATTTCTAAACACGATTGATTTCATTTTGAGTCGTTCTTCAAGAAGGCTTGATATTAATAGACTACCACCCCATATACAACAAAGGTTGCGTCTTGCTGTCTTTGAGATAAGATGGGCTACAGTTCAGGTGGACGATGTTCTCAGTGATTATTTCTCTAGCAGGTCAAAATACGAACAAATTCTAAGGAAGGCAAAGAAAATCAATTTAGAAGTAGTCACTCGAAAAATGCCCTCTGATAATCGGATTAGCATCATTTACTCTCATCCAACATTTCTGGTTGAAATATTGCGAAAACATCTCGGTAACGAAGATGCTATTGATTTGCTAAGACGGAATAATCAACCTCCTCAAAGATATATCAGAATCAATCGATTAAAAAATCACAATGATGAGATACTTGAAAACTCGCCTGTTGGTGTAATTCTACAAGAACTTCCTAGGAATGAGGACATCTTTCGTTTGAAAGAAGGGCTTCCCAAGCTCCTAGCTTCTGAACTATACAAGAAATCGATGATTTTGGTCCAAGATTATGCCAGTGTAATGGCAGCAAAAGCTCTTCAAGTAAAACCAGGTGATACTGTGTGGGATGCTTGTGCCGCTCCAGGAATGAAAACTCAGGTTATGGAAGAGATGCTTCAGGGAGAAGGTCGAATTATCGCTACCGACATCAGTCCACGGAGAATAAAAACTGCTCGAAAACGGTCACAAGATTATGGTTTCAAGAACACAGAATGGGTTCTCTCTGATGCATCCAATCCCTGTGTTTTAGTCGCTGATAAAATTCTGATTGATGCTCCTTGCACATCAACTGGCATGATATGGAGCCATCCGTATTACAAATGGCGCTTGAATAAACATGTATTGTTCAGTATAATGGCGATTCAGAACAAAATCCTTGAAGGTATCATTAATGCTTATCAAGACTCCCCCGAAACAGAAATTCTCTATTCAACCTGTTCTGTATTACCTCATGAAGGTGAATCACAAATTGACTCACTTTTAGATCGGGACATGATTGAGCTTCTAGAGGTTTCTAATCTCGGTAATAATGGCTACAGGGGATTCAAATGCTCACAGAGAGTCCGACGAATGTTCCCACATAAGAATGAAACAGATGGCTTCTTTATGGCAAAATTCAGAGTTAAGCATTAAGTCGTCTTGCAACAGAGTCCATTACTCTCCTTGCAAACTCTTTATCATCTTTATAACTCCAAGGTATCTGTAGAAACAATTTCTTTGCTTGCACAATGGCTTCTGTATCTCTTTTAATCAGGGCTTTGAAAATAAGCTTAGTCCAACGGAAACAAGGGTCGCTATGAAACTCTTCCTTATTTTCTGGTTCTGATGCAACTCTTGAGAGATATTTCATACCATCCTTTGGGTTGCCAAGCATAAGCTCCGAGAGTGCCGACATGCAGGCGAAAATAACTGCATTTTTCACTAGACCGGATTTTATGTAATTATCTGCTCCTTCCCGATACTCGTTTGCTTTTTTCTCATATAATGCTCTTCCGTGACTTATGACTAAATCTTTGGTTTCATCCTTCTTCACTTTTTGTAGACTGATTCCACCCAGAATGCTAGCTTTCAATTCTGCTTGCATATCTGAGAGTGCAGATCCTTCTTTGATCTCTTTTGCTTTGGCGACTATACTTTGGCCTGCTTTCAATAACTTCTGTTTTATTGCAGGGTCTTTTAATGCAGGATCATTGGTTGCTTTCCCCTCTTCATATACAGTTCTTCCATAAGAATAGAATGTGTATGCTTTCTCTAAGAGATTCAGCTTTGTGGCATAGTCAATAGCTTTTAGAGTTGCCATAATTGCATTATCAGTTTCACCAAGATTTTCAAACTGATTTGCTGATTCTAAGAACCAAGGAAATGCATCAGTACTACCAGCGTCCATGCTCTCCTGTCCTCTGGATAATGAGCTATATGCGTCAACACAAATGACAGAAAGTTCTGGCTTCTTGCATTTTTCTTTTACTTCTGCTGGGTGTAGTTTTTCATTCCTCAATTTGCACGAATAGTCATCAGCATCTCCCTCAAGCTTATCACAATCTTCACTGTCAAGTATTGACATCCATGACTCACCTGTTTCATAATACTAGAAGGACTTGATATTCTCATAGACAAGATTGCTAAAAAACCAATCCTCGCTGTATCGACACGCTTAAGGGCACTCTTCAAATCAAAACCATGAGGCAAATACGGTGGCTGATGATGATTCTGAATTATCTATGATTCGAAGAAAGAAGATGGCAGAAATAATGCAGCGAGAGAAGCAGCTGAAAGCCACAAAAGAGAAACAAGAAAAAGTAGAAGCTGAGAGAGAGAAATTACTAGAGCGCTTCTTGGCAACCGAAGCAAAGTCGTATTTGACAGCCTTGAAAAAAACAGAACCACACATCGCCTCAAAGATTGAAGAGATTATTCTATATCTTATTGTCTATCGTGGAGTAAGACAAATGTTCAGTAGTCTTGATGTTCGGTACATTGAGAGGCAAATTAAAGGTGAAGGACCTAAGATTCGGATACAACGTGATGGTGAAGTATCTGACTTTGGTGCATATGTTCGTGAAGCGATTAAGAAAGATGGTTCGGATTAAGATAATTGCAATGCTCTTGATTTCCAATCCTTGATTGTATAGAGTAATTCTTGTGTATCGCCTGCCTGTCGCTTCCAAAAGCCAGCAGTTTTCCTCATTTGAAAAATGAGTGCACCGCCTCTTGCAAGTTTCTGCTCGATTATATCTACTGCATTTTCCAATGCTTCTACGATAGTTTCATTTCCTTCTGCTTTCTCAATAATTTCTTCTAATGATTCGAAGATTTGGAATGGATCCCATCTCCTCCAATCATCAAGCGGAATTTTCACTTCGCGGTATTTCTTAGCAGGAATTACCGTACTTTCATCCTTGAACATAATCTCTCCCTCAGTCTGCAGCATATCTGTTATCTCTCGAATTTCAGATATGTCCATTACAAGAATCGAAGCCAACTCGTCTATCTTTACTGACCGTTTTTCCAAAACCAGATTTATAATGCGATATCGAGGGTCTCCCACTTTCCTTACAACCTCTCGAAGATTCTCCATTGCCTCGTCATCTCCAAGCAATACTTCGGTTGCAGCTTCTGATAGTAATTTGATATCTGCTTTTAGAGTAGCAATTTTTCTTTCTGCTTTCAACAATTCTTCTTTTGATACAACACTATCTTGCTGTGGTTTAGCTCTCGAAAGGCTCTGTGTATGTCCCGATTTAATTTCTCGCATCTCTTTTCCTACAGTTTCCAATGCCCCTTGTGTTCTGGAAAGATCTGCTTTTAGTGACTGAATCTCATAATCGCGCTTGGATACATCACTCTCCAGCTGTGATACTTTCTCTCCCAATTGTAGAGATCTCTTTTGAGCTCCACTTAGTTGTGCTTGCAATGTTTCAAGTTTCTGATTCAGTGCAGCAATCATCACTGTCTTTTCTCTTAGTCTATCATTTGGGTCTGACAAGGTGGTTCAAGAATCTCCTTATCCGGACAGAATAAAAGAGAATCTTGCAGGTATCCATACAGTCGTGATATACATGAAACTCTTCGATGCTCATACTCACATAGACATGCGACATTTCAAGAATGATAGACAAAAGGTCATACAAAGAGCAAAAGAGAACGGATTAGTTGGAATGGTCACATGCTCAATAAACCCCGGTTCTTTTAGAAGGACTCTTGGAATTATCAAAAAGCATAGGGGTTATGTACATCATTCAGCTGGAACAGGAGTTTCACTACTTACTCTCGAAGATGCAAAAAAGACAATTGAATTGACACGAAAATATGCATCACAGATTGTAGCAGTTGGCGAAGTTGGACTCGACTATCATTGGATAAAGGACTCTGCAGGGCGAAAAGCACAAGAACCCCTATTTCTGATGTTTATCGAATTGGCAATGGAGTTGAATCTCCCCATAGTTATCCATTCGAGGAAAGCTGAATTCGAAGCGACTGAATTTCTTGAACGGTATTATCAAGGTGATGTGTTGATGCATTGCTATGATGGTCCTCCAGATGTGACCAAACGAATATCTGATAATGGATGGTATATCACTCTGCCAGCGAACTTTTCGAGATACAGAAATCGAGTTAAAGCCGCTGAAATGATGCCCTTAGACCAAATCATGTTAGAAACTGATGGACCCTACCTCTCACCTGATGAGGGCCGCAATGAACCAGCAAAGATCATCCATGGCTGTGAATCTCTTGCCCGGATACTTGATATGGATGAGGATATTGTTGCAGAGACCACAACACGTAACGCAATGATGTTTTATGATTTGAAGAGATAGACCAATAGTGCCATATGGGATTATTTGGATATAATTATGGTATTGACTTACTATGTACACTCAGCGTTTCATAACTCCTGAACCATCCTCTCTCAAAGAACCTATTGCAATTATAGGTCTCCCTGGTATTGGAAATGTGGGTAGGGTTGCTGCTGAAACTCTTGTGGATGTTATCAACGCACAACCAATGCTCAGATTTTACAGTGATGATTTCCCAGCTCGAGTTTTTGTTAGAGATGGAATCTCCTATTTTCCATCATCCGTAATTTCCCTCTATAGATCTGCACCTGATGAACCCCACGATTTGATGATTCTTTCTGCCGATTTCCAACCTGCAACACCGAAAGGAGTGTTTGAATATGCTGATTTTATCACTAAGGAGTTCAATAAACTAGGTGTTCAATCAATATTCGCAATGGCCGCTTATGAATCAAGATATCAAGATTTCTTCGAAAGGTATCCAAATCCCCCCCGCATTTTCACTTCTTCAAATTCAAGAGAACTCTTGGATGAGATACTTGGAATCCCTGGAACAGTAGCAACAGAAGAAGGAGTCATTAATGGTGCCAATGGTGTGATTCCCGCATGGGCCTCTTCACTTTATAGCATTGATGGTGCGTGTCTTCTGGGAGAAACTTTAGGTGTGATAAAGGTTGACTACCGTGCATCAAGAGAAGTTCTGGATACAATAAGACAAGTCGTCAAATTGAAAGCACAATTTGATATTCTAGATGAAGCAGTAGAGAAGGTTGTGGAGTTCATCGAGTGGGCAAAAACTGAGATTGCATCAAGGGGCGGTACAGATAGTTTATCAAATGATCGACCGTCTGATCGCTATATTGGATAGTTCATTCAACCAATTCTGGACTCAATATGTCTGTGATATATGCTTGACTATCTATATTAATGTAAAAATAATGATCATCATGCTTTACTTTAATTAAGAAAGGAAATCGTTTTGCTTTCTTTAGTATTCCTTCTGGGACTTTGAGAACCGTCTTCTTCTTGCAAACGGGACAATCTGCATATCTCTGTAGCATTATACTTCCTCTATGTACTCAATATATCTAAGATTTTACTCGTGTTTCTGGACTCAGAATAAGAATCAGATTATATTCACTTGGCTTGTTTAGGGCTTCCACAAACATGTTGATCAAATCATCTGGGTCAATATTCATCACATCCACATTATTAGTGGCAACTATTCGTAAGTTTTCATAGACTCCCGATTCAACTAGAATTCTGAATTGAAACCCATTTACAGTTGCCTCTACAATGAGAAATTTATCGAAATCCTTGAACTCATCCTTTGGAGTTCTTAAAGATGCTTCAAGGTATTGGACATATTCACTATCGAGTATATCTTTTAGCAAATATGCCCTAATTACTCTATTACCGACCAATCTTCTAATATCTATGAACTCCTCTAATGTGCCATCCTTGTGTTTTAATTTCCAGATTCTGTTAGAGCTCAAGGAAACACCAAGGTTAATGTGATACACTATTAAATATAGAAGTTGTTTTGCTGTACTAATCTAGGTATGCAGAATAGTTTTATTTGGTTGTACGCACACGTTTCATTCAAAGGCAAATAAGGACGGTCCATCATGCTACAGACAATTGACATGATTATTAGAGAAGTGCATATCGGACTTTGGTTTCTGGTTGTCGGATATTACTTCTATGTGTTCATCTTCCTGCTATTTTTCAGATGGCGTGTAAATCGAAATCCGTTTCAATTTGCAATGGCGTTATTCTTCTTGTTACTAGCTGTAGGAAGAGTATTCTATTTCGTTGGTGATTTCTATGCTGATGCTAGGTCATTACCTAATGATGTTTCTGGATTATCCTCCTTCCTAATAGCAGCCGATGGTTGGATTCGGTTAGGTGGATTCTTCCAATGGATGGCTCTAGCAGCTCTGGCTGCAACAGCTGGTTTCATGATATTTGGAAAGAGGTGGGCAGAAATTGGATTTGCAATTCCTGCAGTAGCAATCGGTGTGACTCTAGCAACATTACCTTTTGAAATGACTTCAGGTTTGGTTGCCATTGGGGGAATTGTTTATGCACTATTCATACCGTTCCTATTCTTTTACCTTTCATGGCAATCTGGTGGAATTCTAAGAAGATCAAATTTCATTCTTGGATTAGGCTTCCTAATTCTATTTGCAGGCAGAGTTATTCATTCTATACGCTTTATGCTAGAAACCACTCTGATTCTTAACTATAGTATTAGTGGAGTTCTAGCTCCAGGATTAATTGTTATTGGACTCATCTTGATTGCTACAGGTAATGAATGGGGCCAGACACAATAGTTACTATTATCCAATGGTGTTCATAAGTCATTCAGATATGCTGGAACATGATAGAGAGAGCTAGTTCAATTACCAATCTCTTTCCATTCCAGCATCTTCATATCTTCTAAACTATTCAATGCTTTCTGGACATCTTTCATCTGTTTTCCTAATTGGTCTGCAATATCCCTAGCTGTCAATTTTCCCTTACACATCAGGGCAACATCATAAACGTCCTCACTGATTTGTCCCAAGCGAACCAGCATCGGTGATACTTTTCCTTTCAGGATTGGAACCACAATTCTTAGTTCAGATGCACGACCATCTTTAGTAATTTCGTCTATTCTTGGCGCAAATGCTTCAAAAGGCTCTAAGTTTCCATCCCAATTACCAAGCATCTTGCCGAAGTGTTTTACAAATTCATTATTCACGTCTGCGAGGACTGCCATTGCAGCATTTCCATCATCCGTCTTGTCTACAGATGCAGCAACTATAATATTGTTCTTTAGAGACAAACAGATATCGAAAACACCAAAGTCAATGACATGCACTCGATTTCCTGAGCTCAATTCTTGTCCAAATGATATCAAAGCTGTGAGAAACCCACTTATGAGATTGGGATCCATTTCAGCCTCTCCATACTTTCTGTCAAGTACACACAGGCCGCTATCTGCGATTAATATGTAGAGTGCCTGAATCAATTTACGTGTCTCCTCTCAGGATTGTAATAGCATAGCATTTGTAGCTTTATATCACTTCTCGTGACCTTATCAAATCGATTTTCTCTTATATTATTCCCTGTAGAAGAGCCTTTATCTACTCAATTCATAAGCAGGAACTCGTAGGGTGTTGATTATGGATACTGCAAAAGATACCCGTATATTAGTTTTAGAAGATGCACTTAGACGATTGAATGAAATAATTGGGAATAGAAAATTAAAGTTACACATAGAATATGGGAAACTTAACGAGTTACTCAAATCTGCTGGAAGTCTATTCTATGAGGTTAAGTATTCTTATACTGAACCCGAGAAAATCGTCGAGCTCCCGTCAATGAGGGGTATATTAGATTCTATGAAGGAACTCGAGGAAATATACCGAAAGGCAATAGATGGATTCAAGCCACAGAGTTCAAAGGAAATGTTGGTGATTGCTGAGATGGAGTATGCTTTTAGGATTATCAAAGGATTTCCAGAACGTATGGTTAACAGAAATGATGACCCCGCTTATGCTGTTGACATTCTTGCAGTTGAAATAAGTCAAACTAAACCAATTGAGGGATCAAAAAATCTGACTGAGTGCCGTTGTTCTGATGGTAAAAAGATATGGAATATCGCTACAAATATATCCAATATCAGATCTAGTAGTAAAATGGTGTGTGCAATTCTACCTCCAGTTGAGATGATGGATGTGGTCAGTGAAGCAATGTTTCTTGGTGGAGAAACGTTACCCGATGACTCTTCACTTGGAAAGATGGAGATGGTGCCTCCAAGTGCACTCGACCAAGCTAGAGCTCAGGTGATGCAGATTACAAAGAGGATGAGATGAATGGAATTGAAATCTATCCAAGAGATGAAGAGAGCATTCGAGGTGTCTAGAGGTTGGGATAAATTTGATGCATCACAGGTCTTTACACATCTAGTTGAGGAGATTGGTGAAATCTCACGGTTCATATCTATTGAGGAAGGATACAAGGCTATTGGATTGGGACATGCCGCTCCTGAGAAATCTGACTTGGCACGGGAATTTGCTCAGGCCTTTAATCTCTTTGTACAACTAGCCAATCATTTCGATATCGACTTAGAAGATGCTGTTCTGTCTGAGATGAAAATAATGGAGGAACGTTTTCCAGCGGAAGAGTGGTCCAAATACATGAAATCTAAATGATTTGTAAATTCGGCCTATTTCATCTTTCTTCTTGCTTCAAGTGCTTTCTTTGCCATCTCTTCAAGATCCTTGGTTGCGGCAAGTAGACCAAGAGCTTTGTTGTGTACTACTTTGATATTCTTCTCCTTTGCCCATTGAGCGAGACCTGTGACAAGTGGACCTAGAGCTGTTCGAGCAGCCTCTACTGTTCCAACTGCCTTGCCCATCAATTCTACACTTCTGTTCTTTTCTTTACCAGCTTCTGCTACTCTAAGCCAAACTAATGCATGAATCATGTATAACGCGTCTAACATCAAAGTGGGGGATTTAGGATTATCCTGAACTTTTTTCAGAAGGCGTTCTTGTCTACTCTCAAATACATCTTTGAATAAACTGAATGCCTTCTTGTCATTACCCTTATCGAGTTCTATAATTCCCCGCTGTAATTTCTCATCGGTTTCGGACAACGCTGGTTTCCTCCAAATTCTACAAAGTAACTATTTCACAAATGCGATTTCAATACCTATATGACTTTCTACTGGCTATTGAGGAAATGTGTTACAGGCATAATATAACATCAACTCGGAATGTTTATTATTCGCGAAAAGACAGCGAATCGACGTTGTGAAACGCTTTGGGGTGCAATAAAGATGGTCAAACAGACATTTACTTTTGAAGAATTAAAACGTACCAATCATAGGGAGATCAAAGAGCTCCAAGATAAGAAGTTTAGAGCCTTTATCAGATACCAAGTATGGCCAAATCATCCGTACTATAGGCGTTTGTTCAAGGAACAAAATGTAGACCCATACAATATCACCTGTATCGAAGACTGGGCTAGGTATAAGATTCCTTTAGTACGAAAGACGGATTACAAAGACAATCTACGGCAGTTTGTCTTGAATCCATCACAGGTCGATGATAAAGAAAGACCTCCTGCAGATATTGTATCGAATTTAATGACACATGCTAAAAAATCTGGGAATTCTGAACTTTACAAATTCATCAGAAACAATGGTATTCGTGTAAAGACCAAAATTGGTGGTGGCGCTGCTATGGAGCGTCTCAAAAATAAACTGACTCATCAATATGCACCACTACAATTCTGGCTATCTTCTGGACGTGCATCAGGAATGCCAGCACCGGTTTTCCTTACTAGATATGATAATGAGATGCTCTACAAGAATTGTGTAAAGGTTGGACAGATGGCTGTTGATTATTTTTCTGGGACTGATTATGAAGTATCAAGTATGAACCTGTTCCCTTATGCACCTCATCTAGGATGGCATGCAGTTGACATGGGTCTCAAGCAGATGTCAAAATTCTACGTAGCAACAAGTGCAGGAGGAGCTATTCCTAGTGACAAACTTGTAGATATGGCTAATCTCTTTAAAGTAAATGCATTTGCTGGAATGCCCAGCTATCTACGTAACAGATTCTTCCGTGCAATGGCTGAAAAGGAGTATTCTGCACCTGACAGGATTGTGTTGCTTCTAGCAGGTGAGAAAATCTACGACCCCGTTCTTGATGACATGATTGAAACACTCACAGATAAAGGGGCAAAGGAAGTACACTCTGTTGGAGGATATGCATCATCAGAGAGTAAGATTTCATTCGCAGTTCAATGTGAGCGGAAAGGACCTTACCACAATGTATCTCCACTTGTATTAAGTTTTGAATTAGTTGCATTGAATGATGATGGCACCTATGACTTCGTAGGAGATGATGAACCCGGTCATGTTTGCTTGTTCCACCTTGATGGTGCCGGTTCCATCTTTGAAGGATTCTTATTAGGAGATGTAGCATCCCATCAGGAACGTGGGAAGTGCCCGATTTGTGGAATGGATGGACCATTCTTCTGGGATATTGGTAGAACAAATGACGCTGAAGCACAAATTGAAGTTATGGGGCTTGCTGAGAAGAAAATTAAAGGTGCCACGGTCAACCTTACCGCACTCCGTTCTGATCTGTTATCGCTATCTGAAATAGAAGAATTGCAGATAGAAGTTGCAAAGGAAGATATGAGTGATCCATATAGCATGGATGTTCTAAATCTCTATATCGCTCCACGTGGTCCGGTAAATGGTGATTATTCATCTTTGATACTTCAGGTCCAGAAAATGACAAAGACGAGTACAGAAGTCACTCCTGGGGTCTTCATACTACCCTTTGAAGAACTGATAGAGAAGGCTGGCGGGATGAAATTCATGGAGATAGCAGATGTTCGTCCAAAACCTGCCTAATTAATGGTACTTCAAGGCACCTCCTCCAAAGGTGTTATATCCCTATTGGAATTAAGGCCATCCCGAGGATTTTGTGATGGCCATAGATGGAAAAGAGAGTCCAACATATGCTGAGGAGTCTTATATCGTAGGGTCGACAGGTTTGATCACACAAACTCTGAGTCTTTGGCTCAGAAAAATCAGTGATTACATCATCATCGTAGGGATAATCTCTGTCTTGTTCACAATCGTAAAAATTGGTATCTCCTTATTCATCTATGGAGTAAATCTTTCGAATTATATGGCATCAGACCCCCTCACATTCCTTCTCAATGTCTTCTATCTATTCATCTCAACTGATGCTCCTGCTGACCCTGTGCAGGTAGTGATGACCGCATCACTCTTCCTCTTTGTTGGGATGATTATTTTTGCTATAATCACAGGTGCTGCAATGTCTCATGCTCTTGATGATTATTTAGGAAATGATACTGACGTGGGTAGAAGCCTCAGTAATGCTTTATCCAAAGGCATGAAATTGATTGTCACACAACTGGCTATTGGATTGGTTTCATCAATTGTTGTAGCTCCGGGAATAGTATTGATGAGCATTTCCACAGTTACTCAGGATGTAAACACTCTAACTACTGGCTTTCTGATGTTTTTGGTGGGAATCATAATTGCTCTCTATGCTTATGTTAGACTAGCCCCTGCATTAGCTGTGGTCATTGCTGAAGGTCTCTCACCTTCACAGGCTCTTACTAGAGCTTTTGAGTTAACAAGAGGTAGATTCTTTCACGTCTTCATTGCACAAATCTTCATCTTTCTACTCATTTTCATCATTCAACTTGGTGTTGCACTTTTCCTGACACCAGTTGCGTTGATGAACACACCAATCTCACTAATCATTGAGCGGATAATCATGGATCTCTTTTTCACCGCAATACCTTTGATATTTCCAGTTGTATTGTATAAAGACCTGAAGGCAAGATCATTGATGAAGATGGAAGAATACTTGCAGTAAAAAAAGTAATGTAGACTCCGATTCAAATCGGAGTCTAAAGTTCTTGTCACTTGAGTTTGTGTTTCTCAACAAATTCTTTCAGGACATCTTCAAGATCTGGTTTTCCAATCTCTTGGAGGTCATATCTGATACGAGTATTTGGCTTGTTGATTTTGATAAGCTTGGCAAGATCGATAGGAGTTCCAATCACAACGGCATCAACATCTGCCGCATTGATTGTCTTCTCAAGCTCGTTCATCTGTTCTTGTCCATATCCCATTGCTGGAAGTACCGCTTCAAGATGTGTATACTTCTCAAATGTATGAACGATACTGCCTACTGCAAATGGTCGTGGGTCAATAATGGTGGCTCCTGCCTTTCTTGAGGCGATGTATCCTGCCCCGTAAGGCATTTCTCCATGGGTAACTGTAGGACCATCTTCTACTATAAGAACGCGTTTGTTCTTAATGACTGACATGTCTGCAATTCCGACAGGAGATGCTGCATCGATAATTATTGCATTTGGGTTTACTTCGAGAATGTTCTCTCTTACTTCTTCGACATCCTCATAATCTGCTGTATCAATCTTGTTTATTATCACAACATCGGCCATTCGCAGATTTGTTTCTCCTGGATAATAGCTGATTTCATGCCCAGGTCTATGCGGATCTGCTATTACTATTAGCAAATCTGGTTTATAGAATGGAAAGTCATTATTACCACCATCCCATGTAATCACATCTGCTTCCTTCTCAGCCTGCTCGATAATTTTCCCATAGTCGACACCAGCATAAAGAATAACTCCCATATTGATTATTGGTTCGTATTCTTCACGCTCTTCTATTGTGCAATTGTATTTGTCCATATCTTCTACTTTTTCATATCTCTGAGCGATCTGAGTGGTTAAATCTGGATCATATGGCATTGGGTGTCTGATATTAACAGGCTTGAAACCCATATCTACCAGTATCTGATTGACCCGACGAGATGTTTGGCTCTTGCCACATCCTGTTCTAACTGCACAGACCGCAATAACAGGTTTTTTACTCTTAATGTAGGTAGTCTTAGGTCCCATTAATCTGAGATCAACGCCAAGTGAGTTTACCCAAGCAATGATATGTCCCACATAATCATGAGATAAATCTGAATAAGCAAGAATACATTGTTCAATGTCATGTTCTTTGATAAGCTTAGGTAAGTCTCCTTGTGGATAAATCTTAATGCCTTTAGGATAGAGCTTTCCAGAGAGTTCTGGAGGGTAAATTCTATCGCCAATACCTGGAATCTGTTCAGCTGTGAATGCCACAACCTCATAATCCTCGTTGTCGCGGAAATGAGTATTGAAATTGTGGAAATCTCTTCCAGCTGCGCCTAAAATTATAACTTTCTTCCGACTCATGAAATTGTCACTCCCCATTGAAGGGTTGAAGTCTGAGTCAGAGGACTTTTGTTCTTCGTTATGAAATTGTCGGTAGTACTGAATATCGAAATCTCTCTCATTTCTGGAAGAGGATTTCCATAAATCGAAAGAAATCACTAATAATCGTTATTTCGGTTTTTCGAAAACGGATTCAATCTCGAAAAATCGCAACTCATAACACAAACACTAAAATAGAACCTAAGGTAGATAAATTAGGAACCTCTTTGTCGAGGTTATTTTCGGAACCTAGTGGGGTGTGCATTTGAAGCTGGTAAATCTGGCTAGACAAGCCATTCGTATGCTTAAAGAGTCAAATGAAGAGGGTATTAGGAGTGATCAGTTAGCTGAAACTCTAGGAGTACCGAAAAGACGAGTGTATGATGTAATAGCTATTCTTAGAGCTCTTAACCAAGTAACAACAAAGCGTAGATTCAATGGTACTACAGTTACATGGATTGATAAAACCAAAGATTTCGTTGCTGTTACTGAATACGAAGATATCAAACAGCAATTTGCAGAAGAAAAAGCATCAAGAAAAACTTTACAAATTCAGTTGGCCGAAACAAAGGAACAACTACGAGTTGCAAAATCAAAAATCAGAACTGATACACAAGCTGTTGAGGCTAGTGGAAAGACAGAATTTGACACTCGGACATTAACAGTTCGTGCTACTTCTTCACGAGGTTTTAAGAAGGTAGCTGATTCAGGTGTTGAAGTAGTTATAGAAACACATGAATCTGGGATGGTAGTAGATCCAACTGAAATCGAGTCTGATGAAAATCGGTCGCTGATCAAAAGTTTACAGAGGTTGTGATTTTCAATCTACTAAACGAATTGTTGCTTGACTGCCCCTTCTTACTTCATGCAAAAGCTCCAGTCCCTCTGATTTTGAAATGACATGCCCTATTATATTCACCTGACTAAATGTTGACTTATCCTGAGTATAGATACATAGTGTATCACCAAGGGGCACATAAGCCACATCTCCTCTTTTCACAGTCTTTGTTGGTTTCAAATTTCCTTTATTCAGTTCTAGAGTTATATTCATCTCACCTCTAAGAAATGCGGCTTTTCCTTCCATTGGCAAACGTGAGATAATCGACTCTACAATCAGTGGTGCAAGGACTCTGTCCAGTATGATTTCCATCACTATATTGTTTTCAAACTCTATGACAATTCTAATTTCACTTTCATTCATGTCCTTTCACAGGTCTAATATTCCTGCAAAGTTTCTAAAATTTCCTTTGCTTGTCTTTTTTTCTGCAAAGGCTTAATTGCTACTGTATTTGAATTCTAACAGGAGTGGATTCCGTTACAGAAAGCGAAACTCGATGTTGCATTTGTGGTTGACACAACTGGATCCATGAAAGACGACATTAATGCTGTGAAAGACTCGCTCTTCAGAATAGTTGATAAAATTGTATCAAAAACTACAGGTCTGACTATCAGATTTGGAATTGTTTCATATAGAGACCATCCACCTCAAGATAGAACCTATGTGACCAGAATATTTGATTTCACCGAGAAAATAAAAGATGTACATAAGGTAATATCTAGACTAAAGCCATCAGAAGGTGGAGACACACCTGAAGCCGTTGCTGATGGATTGCATGATGCTCGAGTGAAACTTTCATGGGACAAGGATGCATACAAAGTTCTTCTACTTGTTGGTGATGCTCCACCACACGGGAATGAATACAATCAATTGGGTGATGACTATTTTCCAAATGGTTGCCCAAAGGGATATGATCCTCGAGATGAGGTCCGAGCCATGAAATCAGATCATGGTGATACTGCTTTCATTTTTGTATGTGGTTGCAATCCACTTGTTGAAACCTCTTTCAGAGAGATTTCTGAAGCAGTTGATAATGGCAAGTACTATTCATTGAGTGAAGCATCCCAGCTTCCACAAGCGATACTAAAAATCTTAGAAGGAGTGAGTGATTTAATAGCTGATGACCGCAGGGTTTTACAGTTCTATGAAGCAAACGATGGGTCGTTTGACATGGCAACAGCAGCATCAGAGCTGAATATGGAATTACGAAGCTTGAAAACATCACTCTCTCGGTTGTTGGAGTTAGGTAAAATTGCACGATGGCCAAAAGGTCAGCCGTTAACAAGTAGTCAAATGGAATTAGAAATTGAGATGAGTCATATTCCGGATGCCATCATTGTAGGTAAGGCATTTGATTACGTCATAAGAGTAAGAAATCCGAGTGCAACATTAATGGGAATACGATTGGTTGCTAATCTAATTACTGAAGAAGATGTTTCTGAGATAGCAAGTGAGCATCATGATATTGGACCTAAAACTGACAGGGAAATAACATTCCGATTGGTCCCTATGACTGAATTCAAAGGAAAGGCTTCAATTAAAGTTGAGATATTCTATGGTTCAAAGTCTATTTCATCCAAGATATACACAACACGACTCTACTAGGGGTAAATCAGTTGAAAGTTCAATGCAAAAATGGACGTAATCAAAGAGGAATCAGCTTTGTCAAATCGATTCCCAATGGTTTTGAGGAAGGTCCTGTTTTTGTGGAGTTCAATGGAAAACATGCTATTACTACTTTGAAACAATCAGATAGAGTGCCTCCTGACATAATCATACTAGATAATTCAATACAGCAAAGAATTGGCTGTTCAGATGATTCACTTGTTAGTCTCTCCATCGTTGATGGTGATATTGTAAATTGTAGAGAAGCTGTTCTCTCAGTGGTTTCTACCAAGGGTATTGATAGTCAAGATATTGCTGAAGCTTTATCTCAGAGAATTCGAGATCTCAAGCCTTTGTTAGATGGATTGATTCTAAGAGAGGGAGATGTTCTTGAATTCGATTCACTTGGCATTAAATTAGTAATTGATAGTCTTGTCCCAAAATCAAAGCATTTTGCAAAAATCAAATGGAGCGAACTTCAACGTGTTGAACTCGTCCCCGCCATTGCAAAGAGCAAGAGAAAAATCAATCTCTTCACACTCGTTGATGTTTCTATCATTAAGAAGGCAAAATCCGAAGGTAGCATTGAGAATCCTGTAGAAAACTGGATTTGTGACCTAACCGGAAAAATCATTCGGTTCCTCCATTCTGAACAGGAATATTCTCTCTTTGCTTCAGCTATCTATTCTAGTGAGCCTGTGTTCTTTGAAACGTATTCTACTGATACCGGTGAAAAAACAATACTCACACAAATATCTGATAGTTCAATAATTGCTGCTTATGAAAATTGGCTTCATACAAAATCGGATGAAATTTCAATAGGTCCTGCAAATCCTGGAAGAGCTCTGGTTGCAGCAATAGAGTACACCAACCTGATGTGCGAAGAAAATGGATACGATGTGTTAATGATTCTAATTTCCAATGGTGCATATTCTTCTGGTCCCAATCCTATTAAACTTCTAAAGGAATCAGACCTGTGCGGTTTTGTTTCCTTTTGGTGTATTTCTCTTGGTGATAATGTTGATTCACCTCTTCTAGATGGAATAGGTGCAGTTATGAATGGCAGTGTAACTAGAGCTAGTACTGATTCGGAAACCAATGAAATTGTTACATCTATATTCTCAAAATTATCTCGGAGGGTCAATTATAGTGAATGATACAATTTCAAAAATGAAATCACTCAAGGATTCGGGGAAAATATTGGGATACATAGTGGGAGAAATTGAGCTAGGTAATAAAGTCGAAAAAATAGAGGAACATTTTGATGTGGTCGACATAAAAGGGTCAGTTTCTTCAAAAAGCAATCAGGCTGAATATATACAACCGACTCAAAGGCTCCTAAAAGCATTCATAGACCGTGATATTTCTACAGAGGGTAACTATGCAATGGCAATCCTTGGGCCTCAAGGCAGTCAAAACAAAAAATATACACTCTTTGCGAGAAGAAAATCTGGTAAACCTTTCCTTTACTTTATGATTATAATTAGTGATGGATTGACTTCGCATGAAATTGTTACCCTTTTATTGCAGTATAAAATGGGAAAAGATATTTCAACTGATTTTGATGAACCCAATATTGATTACATTGAAACTATCCGATCTGATATTGCCAATGGTGATATTACTGAAGGTCTAGTAGTGGACATTCCCACCCAAAAACTGGTGCCACGTACTTGGTTACGAGAAGCTGTAAAAAAATCTGAAGATGATGATGAATCCCAAGTTCGCACAGAGAATTTGAAGCACTCTCCAATCTTCGGATTGTTATTTACAGAAAGTCTTACCTCCGTGGTCGGTGAACGACATTCAAAAGAGTTAGTCGCAGCTTGTTTATTGATGAAAAGCAATAGAACTGAGATTATTCTCTGGAATCGCCCAAATGGTGTTGCATTCTTCGGAGTATACGCACATAATAGAATAGAAAAATTATCATCAGCATTACTGCTTCCCCTTTGGGCTAAATCATCTGAAGAAATACCCTCTCAAGCAATTGAACCAAAAGTTGTCGTAAGAAAGGAAAGAGAGAAGGAAAAGCAAGCAGTATATACTGAATCACCTGCTCTTGAAGAAAAGATTACATCTATTCAGAAAATTATGAAAGAAGTTGATATACTCGGATTACTTGATAGGTTGGAGAGACTAGAAAATCTTGTCCTTAGTAAATCCTCATATCAAACACATCACGATCGAACGAGATCAAGTCAAATTGATGTTAGGATTAGAAATGTCACACAGAGATTAGAAGACTTGGTAAGAAGGCTTGAAGGAATTGAGAATGATATGAAGAGAGTTCTTGGTGAAGAATGATAAAATGTCTGCTGTTGATAAATACAAATCCATAGAAAGAAATCTGAAGATTTTACATAGTATAAGCGCACGAATTACTGCCTTAGAAGAATTGATTGTTCAACAGAAAGCTGAAATCCATAATAAAGATGAGAATAGTTCTGTAGAGGCGGAATTGATTAAAACTACAGATGCTATATTGGAATCCCTGGAATCAATTGAGAGTAAAATACTATCACTTGAAAAGAATCTATCTGGATTTAGTATCAAATAATGTCAATTACTAACGTGTCAAACCACCAATCATCATTGCCAAATATCCAATCACAGAATGAACTGAGAACTCTTCAATTGGTATAACACGTCCTTTAATCCCTTCAGGGATGGTGAAAGTCACATTATTTTCTGAGGATTTCTGGAAATTCAAGTATTCCATTTGATATCGTTCCATCTTTAAAATTGATTTCAAAAAGGGATATTTTTCGTAACTCTGGTCTCCCATATCAGAGCCGAGTATCAATACCAGAGTTGGTAGATCATTGCCAAAATCTTCCATTAGCTCTGCAATTGCTCTATAACCTTGATTCAAATTAGATTTGTTCGTCACAACCTCCATTGTGTCTGAAATGAAATAAAGAACTGAAATTAATACTTCTCGAGTACATAACTCATCAGCAAATGAAACGTATGACTGTATCGAATCTTGTTTTTGAACCGAGAATTTTGCTGCTTTCTCAGACACATCTACTAAACCAAATTTACCTTCTGAATTATTATACTGAATTGCATTCATCAGGATGAAACTGAATAACAATGCAGCATCTCTTCTTTCCAATTCATCCTGGAATTGTTTTATTCTGCTATCGATGTCCTTTGTGTGTAACGTAATGGTTTCTAATGCTTGAATCGTAGAGAATTTCGTTTCGAAAGATATGTCCTTATTCTTCATTGAATTATCAGGAATGAAACAGAGAATGATATTAATGGCTTTCAAGAATTGGTCCGATACGAAATCTAAACGGACATCAGAAATATAACCAAGTTGGCCATTTTCAATTTCAGGTGTTGAACCTGCAAGAATCATGCTGATTGGATTCTCTGAATGTCCTATTTGTATCCGAGAGCCACGACTGATGTAGAGGCCTTTCAGACCTTTCAAAAGTTTCTCCTTCTGGATTTGTAAATATGCGTTTGTTTCGACTTCAAATTCTAACGGAATGTTGTATGATAAAGCCATATCCGAAAGATCCTTGATTGGTCCAGTATATTTGATTACATCTAAGCGTGCAGCTTCTGAAAGCCCCCTTAGGACCATTTCTTTTGCATCCATTATCACACATCTTTCAGTACAGGTTCTTGTTATTCGTGATTTATTTCCCCACCATTGTCCTGTATCATAATCTATTACTAGAAGCATCTCTCCGTCTGATATTCCAATCATTTCTGCGTCATGTTCATTGATATGTAAAACTCCCGGCTTTCCATCATGGGAGAGTAACTTGAAGTGTAATGCGGAGATCGCTCCTTGGAGGTCTTCGACATGGACATTCATGAGTAGGGTGTGGATGAAAGTTACAAGATGTTCAGGAGATTCTAATATAGATGCATCTGTTTTTGATATTGTTCTTAGCAGAGTGCTGATATTCCCTGTATCTCTATCAATTATTTTCTCATCATAAGCTGATTTCCATCCTGCTATATGAAGTGAGCCGTTTCTTTCACGAAATACAATAAAACTAATTCCCTCGGTACTATTGGGTTTTCTAAGAGTGAGAACTAATGGGTTCGATGTGACTTTTCCACCGTCATCACTTATCATCGGATCCAATGACACAATATCTGCTTCTCCCTTGGCGGATAAAAGTCTAAGAACTCTAGATAGCTCGACTAGTCCCGTCCTTCCGAGTGTCCCTTCCAGAACAGCCGTCATACTTGGTTCTCTGTATTTGATGAACGGGGGTTTGGGTGGTAGTAAGGAGAGTATATTTCCAGCTAGTACTCGTTGTAAAGCTTCGGGTGATGCATCAAGTGTTTTACTTAGTAAGAAACTCAAGATTTCTGGAATGCCATCTCCATTCTGTGTTTCAGGGTATGCACTACCATAAATCAGCCTTCGTGACCATTCTTCATTGTTAGCAAATTGTGTGTCATTGACTAGATCAGAAAGTGTTGTGATCATAGAGCCTGATATCAGTAGATAGCTACTTGGAATCTCTAAGAGTTCACTCAGTTTTCCTCTCCAATTTTTATGAGTTCTTATCGAGTAGACTATTTTTGGTGCTGGGAGACCACTCTCCTTAAGATTAACTAACCATTGCATCAATTCATCAAAATCAGACAGTTCGTTTAGCTCGAGGAAAATTGGAAGTCCCTTTGAAACATACTGGATAAGATCATTTCTTTCTGAACCCCTCATGGTATCGGTAATCCTACTCGCATCTACCACACATCCCCAGCCTCTTCTAGAGCTACTACCATATCTAAGATCTTGGAGATAATATGTTCGTGTGCCCCAAGGTGCGGTCGTTGACCATCGAAATGATGAATCTATGTTTGCTTTCTGCTGATACTTTGGAATCGGTCTATCTCTGATGTCTGCCAAAGAATAAATCATAAACAAATCTGAGAACCAGTTGTCGCCTCCTGTATCAAGAGGGCTATCACTTAGTTCGCCTAGAATATCTGGTTGCATCAAGTAGGAATATGCTCTTCGTGGGAGAAACTTGAAAGAATTTGGATATCTTGCAGCATAATCATTCAACTGATTTTCTACTAGTGTATAGTAATTTAGTAAGCGCTTGGGATCGAATGTACGAATATGTGTTCCTGCCTGAACAACTCCAAGTCTCACATTTGCATCAATGACCATGAATTGGCGAATTTCTCCAGTTTCTTGGTCTTCAGCGACAATCAATCAGTATTCGACCCCTAAAATCATTGAATCTTCCTAGAAGAGAATGAATTTATGCATAGTGTCTATGAATCTAGAATATTGCTTGGTCTGAGAAACTTTAATACTATTAAATCTTGGACTCATCAATCACACAAAAGCCACTGACGTGCTCCTGCCGTTAGGTATTTAAGAAGTGCAACGTCAGCAGGCTTCGTATATAGACGGTGCAGACTCATGCTCAGCATTAGCTCTTGTTTAAATTGGGGTGTACGAACATGACTAGCCTACTTGATATTAGAGCGCTAAGGATGTATTACACGACACAAAAAGGGCTTGTCAAAGCCGTCGACAATGTATCGCTTGATCTTGAATCAGGTGAGTCGATAGGTCTTGCAGGCGAATCCGGTTGTGGTAAGAGCAGTCTTGCATATTCAATTATGCAGCTCCTGCCCCCTGCAGCCAATATTGTTGGTGGTAATATTTACTTCAAAGGTGACGACCTTCTGAAGAAGACATCAAAAGAGATGCGTGACATACGCTGGAAGAATGTAGCAATCATCTTCCAAGGTGCTATGAACGCATTGAACCCAGTCTTTGAGATTGGCGAACAAATTGCAGAGGCTATCCTCATGCACGAAAACGTGACTGAAGAAGAAGCTCTGGATAGATGTGCCAAACTCTTTGAAATGGTCGGTTTAGACCCTGGGAGAATACATAACTATCCACACGAGTTCTCAGGTGGTATGCGTCAGCGAGCTATGATTGCTATGGCTCTTGCATGTAATCCTGACCTTGTGATTGCAGACGAACCAACAACAGCATTGGACGTTACAATCCAAGCTCAGATTCTCAAACTGATGCAGAAACTTCAGAAAGACCTAGGATTATCTCTCATTCTGATCACACACGACCTGAGTGTTATTGCAGAAACTTGTGATAAGACCGCAATTATGTATGCGGGTAGGATTGCAGAACTTGCAGATGTTGTATCTGTATTCAAGGAACCAATTCACCCATATGCTACCGGTCTCGTTGGTGCTATTCCAAGCATGGTGAAAGCAGAAATGAAGAAATTGACTTCCATTCCTGGCTCACCTCCGGATTTGATTGACCCGCCAACTGGATGCAGGTTTCATCCGCGATGTCCGTATGCACAAGAGATTTGTTCTCGTGAGGAGCCATCGTTTGATGAGGTTGAACCCGGCAGATATGTGGCATGTCACTTCCACGAGCAGCTCAGAGGCGAACTGACCGTCGATCTTGATTAGGAGGACAAAGAAATGACAATTGAAGATAGAAGCGAAGTACTTGAACAGTCCTCACATATCAGGGCTGGAGAACCACTCATTCAAGTAAGAAACATGAGAAAATGGTTCCCCGTTAATACGGGATTTCTCTCATCATTGCTATACAAACAGGAATTGTTTGTGAAAGCTGTTGACGGTGTATCTTTTGATATATACAAAGGAGAGGTCCTCGTGCTTGCAGGTGAATCTGGCTGTGGGAAGACAACTACCGGACGTTGTGTCATTCACTTGGAAATCCCTACTGATGGACAGGTTGTATATGCTGGACTGGATTTGTCTAACCTTGATAGAAACGAACTCAAGGAGCTCAGGAAGAGAATGCAAATCACTTTTCAAGATCCATATGAATCACTCAACCCCAAACAGAGTATTGCTAGTATTGTAGAGGAACCAATCACGGTGCATAGAATACCTCTCACTCCAAGTCAGCGGAGAGAGCGTGTACTTGAAGCGCTTGAAAGCGTTGCACTCACACCTGCTGAGGATTATATTGACCGTTATCCACATGAACTATCAGGTGGTCAACGTCAGAGAATATCAGTTGCAAGGGCACTTATTCTACATCCTGAATTTATGGTGGCTGACGAGCCGGTATCAATGCTTGATGTATCTATTCGTGCAGAGATTCTTAATCTTCTACTACAACTTAGAGAAGAACTTGGACTAACATATATGTTCATCACACATGACCTTGCAGTTGCTACATACATTGCTGACAGAATTGCTATCATGTATCTTGGAAAAATCATGGAGATTGGTCCAGCTCATGAGGTTGCATTTAACCCGTACCATCCCTATACACGAGCTCTAATCTCTGCAGTACCATCTGGCGACCCAACAGTAAAGCGACGAGTTGAGTCACTCAAAGGTGAACCACCGAGCCCTATCAACGTACCTCCTGGGTGCAGGTTCCATCCACGATGTCCATACGCACAGGAGATTTGTGTCCGGGAGATTCCCGAAGACAGAGATATGGGTGATGGTCATTATGTTGCTTGTCACTTTGCTGGTGAGCTTGGCGACGCACCTCCAATGTAGAAAAGTTCAATGGGCGGATTATCCGCCCAGTTCTTATTCTTTTTATGTGACAAATATGAGGGGAATCCATGACTGAAGTATCTGACCGTCCAAGAATACTTCGAGCTATCAAAAAGTGTCTTTCAGATTCTTTCGACCACTTTCAAAATGCTATGGATTCACTTGATGAAATTGGTCGTGGTAATATTGGTGCAGGAATGTCTCCCTTGGTAGGTGGTTATGCAATGCAAGACCCTAAGAAAAAATACAGGGAAGCGTTGATTGAAGTAGATTCTGCAGAAAAGGCTCTAGCTCCCCTAGTCAGAAGATTCAATGACAGTCGAGTAAATGAATCTCATTTCACTGATGATAAAGCATTAGTATTGTTAAAGGATCTTGCTCAATTTGATTTCACAATGATTGTGGACCGGCTTGCTGAACGTTCAGGTCGCGAATCTGTTTGGTACCGTCTAAGAGAAATCAGCCAAAAGGTTGAGCATGTGTTCAAGCTTGTTTCATCACAATGACTCGCACGTTTCAAGTTCTTCACGTTATACCGCTAGCAAAGATAATAACGTTTCATTCGACTGACTTCATAATGATAATCTGAATGAGGGTCTATGGTTTGCCGCAAGAATCCTTTCTCAATGAATTGCATAAGACCCAAGCAGTATTACATAAAGTTGATGAAGTTGTAACTCGATTACATGAGTTGGTGGACTCAACTGATGATGCCTTGAAATGTATCGAGAAGGATGGATACGAACTACTCAATCAAGGGTCTGGTAATATGGTGGTTTGTGCTACTACTAATATTATAGAATCCAAAGAGATTCGTAGGTTCGTTGATAGTCTTTCTCCCAAAAATCAACCAACCTTGATTGAAGTGAAAGACACATCCGAACCAAAAAATATCTGTAGTATGATTCAGGACCTCATTCAAACCAGAGCTAAAAAAATATCTTCAGGATTGGTGTTTCTAAATCTCAAAGTGTTCCCTCTTGGCAGACCTTTCACACTCGCAAAGACGGTTATTTTTGGAAAACGATATTTCAGAGATACTGGTGATCTCCTGAAATCGATTCGAAAAGATTTAGAGTCAAAAGGCATGCATGTTTTGGAAGATCGATATCTCTATGGTGGTGGTCCACTTGTCTTCTCCATTTTGGAGTCTTTGAAATCACTGGACTATGTGTTTGCATATGAAATTACTATTCAGGAAACAATACTCAATAATGGACTACTAGCAGAAATACTTCGTGTTATTATTGACCGTGTGGTGAGAAAGAATGGCTGAACAAAATGAGTTGGAGTTGCCATTTCCACATGGTATAGAAGTAGAGCTCCAAGTTATTAGAAAGGATGGTACTTGGCTTAGGGGTGATGACGTACTTGAAGTATTTGATAGGTTGGTTTCCAGTGCCAAAAGTCTACTGGATAAGAGGATACGTGACACCGATATAAAGTCAGTAAGGACGAAATACAAGCATTCATCTCAGACGGAAGAAGGTGAAAGAGGTTCTCGCGTTGTTGCAAGCTATGAAGACCCAGGGGGGAAAGTTCGCGAGTATACATTGATTGGACATGATCCCAATGTCACAAGTTTGACTTGGATTCTTGAGATTGCGACACCTCCATGTACGACCTTGGAAGAACTTGCATGGTGGGTACAAACGCTTGTAGCGATCTCTTATGATTCGATTCCTAGAGAATCCAAAGTTATTCTAGTATCAACTGGTCTGAATCCAACACAAGACTATTTGAAGAATCTTTCATTTGGTGAGCATCATCATATTTTGGGTCCTGACACCAGTGATGGGCTCCGTATTGCAGTTTATAATATGTTCAGAAACTTCATGCCTCATCTAATCGCGCTTTCAGTAAATTCTCCCTTTGAAAATAAAGCACCAACTGACCAAGTGTACATTGATGAAAACGGGAATGTCAGAGCTCCTAGGTGTAAGAGATCAATTCGTTTGACAAAAAATACAACACAAATGGGTCCAACAAATGAATTCGAGCTTATACCATTCCTTGAAACTGCAGATAAAGAGCTATTTGCGAGACATGTGAATAGAAGCCCTCCGAGAATGGTAGATATCTACCCATTCACTGATTATGGAACGATTGAACTTAGAATCTTTGACACCCAACTCTCTGTCCCTCGTCGGATTGGGTTGGCTATACTACTTCAAGCACTGGCACTGAAAACAAAAAAGATGTTGGAAAATGGAGAGAGAGTGATTGATGTAGGGGCTAAGATTCTAGCTGCAAATCGTGAAGCAGCTATTGAAGCTGGTCTTTGGGGTCCTTTCAGACCAACTGATACTACTGAATCTGATGAATTTGGAAATTCATACAATATGCAATTACTTGATGACGGCACTTATAATAAGAAACTTCGAAATCGATTTCTCGCAGATGCGGTTGCATCAATGTTGTTTTTCATTCGTGATGAGTTGGAAGAACTAGAAGCCATTGAGAATGCTTTCCTACAGCCGTTGCTTTTGTCAGTTTTTGGTAGCGAGTTTGTTAAACCTCGAACAACAGGTGCAGATTTTCAATTACAAGTATATGCTCGATCGGATATGAATATGGTAGTTCTAATGAAGGAATTAGAATCCATTACACGTGAGTGTTGTACAAACTGGCTTTATGATCCGTTGGAAGGCACACCAAATTTACCAACATGGCTTTGCTGGTGGAAAGGAATAGAACCGGAAATTGTAACAGAGACAGAGCGAGTGTTTGCTGGTCAAGAAGCACAATTTCTAATATCAATCAAGAATGCTCTAGAGCGTTCTGCAACAAATCTGTCTGTTAGCTATCGAGTTGAAGATTCTAGTAGACATTTGATTGAGCACAATGTTGTATCAATACCCGAGGTGGAGCCTGGTGAGATATTTGTAAAGTCTGTTTCCTTTGAGACCCAGAAGGATGTATCTGCGTACAATATTTTTGTTGAGATTATTATAGCCGGCAAATCAATCAAACTCAGCAATACAATCAATACTTTCTGGATTCGGGCTACAATCAGACCCAGGACAACAACACAGTTTGTGGATGGTAAATCTCCCGTTTTGTACAATGGGGAAATTGATACAAATTATCCTCGTGAAACTCGACTCAATGCAAAAATTTCTGTATATGTTCCAGGAACGGAAATGCTACTTGCATCCTCTGAATCAGAATTAAAAGTGTCTGGTAGTTCTCCTTTAATTTTTGATGAAACCAGTTTTCCGTCATTGATTATACCTTCAGCGGACACTCAGGGAGTTGAAAGATGTCTAATAACATTAAACATTATTGATGACAAGAATAAAGAAGTAACACTAGGAACATCCAGACCCTTCTACATCGGTTATGTGAGTCAAGGCCCGCAGCTGCTATTACGCGCTCCACTAAGAACTAGTATATCTCCTGGGAGTATTCTAAGTGGAGAAGTTGGAATAAGAACGCGTGGCTCCTCAATTAAAGAAGATAGTCTAGTCAAGGTGTTATATGTTAGTGATTCAAATGAAAGAATTGAGATTTCAGCGTTCAAACTTGCTGCACTTCTCTCAGGTTCCATCGGGTTTCAATGGACTGTTCCCGATCTCACTGTAAGAACAACAGCTGATAGGACTGGAGTGATTCGTACTGAACTAGTTAGTAATGGAGAATTAATTACAGCAGCTGAATCGAGTAAGTTCTCAATAGAAAGAGTAGGTGTTCGTGCGACGATTGATTCGCTTAAGGCACCACTAAAGGCAAATCTTGGAGGAAGTATATCCGGATGGTTGAGAATTCGACGGAATACTGAATATGGTGGACCAATTCATCTAAACTTATCATTTGTTTTTCCAGACGGACAGGAGATTACTGCACTTAAGCAGGAAATCAAAGCAAGTAGAAATCTATCGGTTGCATATGGCCCTCTTCAAATCCCAATTCCGAGTAATATCAACCAAACATCTGTTGTTCTAAGGGGATCTCTAATATATCAAGGCAACACACTCGACATAAGAACAAAGACTATCTCCCTCACAGAAACACCAATTGATGAAAAAGCTAGGATTGCAATTACTGGTGTTCCTAAGTTCGCTTCTCCAAACGAATCATTGCATGCGGCCATACATATTTCTAACATCACTAAAGAAAGAATCCGTGGCAAGCTCAATGTGCATTTAGAAACCCCCACTGGAAATGATTTAGTAAGTCGAATAGATGCTGTGATTCCAGTAAATGATTCTGCAATTTATCCAGTTGATTTCAAAATACCCCTTTCTGCTGAATTGAGTACCGCCCATTTGACTGCAACCATTGCCATAAATGGCAAGATTGCCAAGAACAGTGTACGCATCAAAATAAAGTCTATTGATGAACCTATCTTTTCAATTAGAGTTGCTCTTCTAAGAAATGACGGTTCTGAAGTACCTGGATTAGTACCAAGAATTACTCCTGTAAAAATTTCAGCAGTTATTACACCTTTGATTGCAAATATTGAAGACATAGTATTACTTGTTAGAGTTTTATCAAGACGAGATCTGGTCAAGCAATTTGAAACTGCTTTGTCATTTGAAGATAACAAGCCTATAGAAGTATCTCTCCCTTGGACAACCCCTTCTGTCGATATGGTGACTGCATATTATCTTGAAGCTGGTATAGAACATCGTGAGAAACTGCTTCCTGAACGGGCTGTTGAACAAATTCGGAAACAATTTACAGTTTATTAGCATTATTTACTTGTAGAGATTATTCTACAATCATATAACTCTCATATCTCTTGAAATGCGCAAAAAAGACTGCATAAGAACCATTGTTTGACCAAAAAGTATCAAAATTGGCGAAATACAATTCGACATATTATACAGTTCATTGCAAAGGTATAATAGGGGCAGAAACCGGATGCTAATATAATCGGAGCATTTGACTATTATATAATATATGCTCATAGAACAATGGCGAGTCCCCTCGAACAAACCTCGCCCGAGATACTACTAGAAACGAAGAGGAAGTAAACGAGATGTTTGAACTGCTAACGCACCCTGTAGTGTCGGGACTAATTGTCATGGCTTTCATTGGTGCATTGACTTATAGGCTTAGATTTGTTGACGTTTCAGGACTAATCGGTGCTTTCGTTGTGGGATTTACTGTTTGGTATACAGGTGGAGTGGCTGCTTTCACATTGCTTCTATTCTTCTTTGTTAGTGCGGGGTTAGCAACCAAATACAAGTACAAGGCCAAATTGAAACGCAATGTTGCTCAAGAAGGGAAAGGTAAACGTTCATGGAAGAATGTTTTTGGCAGTGGGATAATACCAATGATTTTCTCAATTGGGATTTTTGTATCTCAACAGCTAACAACAGATCCATTCTATCCTTTTGCTATGTTTGCTGCTTACGTTGGTGCTGTAGCAACTACAGCTGCTGATACTCTAGCAAGTGAGGTTGGAGTGTTTAGTAGTCGGAAGCCTCGTCTCATTACAAATCTGAGGAGAAAAGTTCCTAGAGGTACAATAGGTGCGGTTTCTCTATTGGGTGAGGGTGTGGCAATTCTAGCTGGTACAATTGTAGGTTTTATATGCCTTTTCTTTGCTTTCCTTGCTCCTGGATGGATTCCGGTATTCACCTTTGATCAATTACTACTGATTTTTCCACTATCCGTTCTGACTGCTTTCATTGGATGCAATATGGACAGTCTTCTTGGTGCAGTCTTCCAGAATAAGTTTGTTTGCGAAATATGCGGGGCTGTTACCGATAAAGAATTCCACTGTGATTATGAAACTAAATATATTGGTGGCTTTAAACGATTCACCAACATGCATGTGAATCTTGGTTCTTCTGGAATAGGTGCAACTCTAGGTGTTGTACTAGGTGCAGGCCTATTTGTCTGGATTCTTGGTGGTCTTTTCTTCTGGATTTTGGCTTCGTCTAGTAACTAAAATATATATGTGGCAAAGGCGATCTTTGGCTTTTTAATCGGTTACTCAGTTGCAACGAAAACGAGTTTTTCATTTCAATTGCTGACAACGGTCCTGACATTCCATCTCATCTTGTGGGTGGCCTTTTCGATTCTGAGAGGAGATTTGGTGGTATTGGTATAACTCAGAGTGTTAGAATCGCAAAGAAATACAATGGGCGAATCAGTTATCAACCCTTCGAATATATGGTTTCGTCGCCAGCGATAACCTCGCCATCGAACATTGTCTTTATCATGTCTACATGTATAGCTGAGTCATTCACTCCATTGCAGTCCTTGTAAGCCCTTCCTAGTGCACAATGAATGGTATCGCCAATCTTCTCATCAAAGAGCATGTTGAGTGTATATTGCTTGATGCCTCGATTAGTGCCGATAGCCATCTCTCCAAGCCTAGGAGAACCATCATCAGTGTCTATTATTGACTTGAGGGTTTCCTCTGATTTCTCTGATGAGAAGTCTACTACTTCTCCCTTCTCAAAGGTCAATCTGACCCCTTCAATGACCTTTCCCTGCTGGAGGAATGGAATGTCGAAGTATATCTTACCCTCGACAGAATCCTCGATTGGTGCTGTGAAAACTTCCCCACTAGGAAGGTTATGCTTTCCATCTGAAGCAATCCATATTCTTCCTTCAGTCTTCGCGTAAAGATCCGTTTCAGGACCAATGAATCGAATGTCATTGTGTCTTTCTAGATGCTCTTTCATCAAATACAAATTCTTGCTTTCTTCCTTCCAATCGTTTAGTGTCGCTCCGTAGACGAAGTTCTGGTATTCGTCCATACTCATGTTTGCTTGCTGGGCAAGTGTAAGACATGGATGTACTGTCAAGCACCATTTCTTTGATAATCGGATTGCCTGAATCTCCTGATTCGCTTTGTTCTGCAATAGTATCTTCTTTGGATCGACATTCGCTAAGGCTGTGATGTTCATAGGTGATCGGATGAAGATGTATGCATCACACTTCTCGATCAATGCTCGCATGTGGATTGGCTCAACATTCAGAGTATCATCATCCGCTCCATCAAAGAAGGCTCTTGTGATCTCTTCGCTGCTCATAAGTGTCATTGGTTGGGCTCCGCTGTCATTCTACTCACTATGGCTCCATTTCTATCAAGTTCAGGCCATTCGCTAACTGGTACTGGTACACTGATCATTTTCTTCTCACACATTTACTTTCACCTTTCTATCAGACAGATATTTGGAGAAAAAAGTAGGGGGAATACTGTCTGAATCTTTTGATTGTCACTACCTGTCTGATAATTGACAGGTCCGAACGTCACTCGTTCTATACCTACGTTTTCCTTAGGTAAATTAGGTTTGAGCCCTTATAGATATTAGGAATTATGGTATTTTAAAATTAAAAAATAAGGATTATGGATAATATTTAGAATCAAAGAAGCATTATGATTACTTCTTGCTATTTAGGAAGTGGTGGTTCTCAGCTGCTCACCGATTCGTCATAGCCGAAGCTCAGAATCAGACCTATGCCTCATCGAAACCGCCAATAAAAATCTCGATGCTTCTACTTATCAAATTTTCACTTTATACAATCATACTATACTGAAAAGAATCCGATTAGATCTTACTGAAGTAGGCGAGTTACAAAGATCAATTTTCCGCGAGGAGTAAATTGTGTAGAGTGGTCTGATATTCCTTGATATCCCTATATATGATATCAGGAAAACATCTATACGTAAGTAAATCGATGTTTATTATTATTGAGGTGTTTGCGATGTTTGGAATAGTACATTTCACATTTCTACTCGGTTCAATTCTTCTTGGTATCTGTTTCATATTGACGCTCCGTCGATACATCACCGAGAGGAATTTCTTAACTTTGATTTTTTCTTTGTTCTTATTGACCTACGTAATTACTGGAGTCATGTTCTTTGCACGAGGTTTCTATACTGCAAGTCAACCTGAGGATATCCTATTATTCAGGTTTACCTTGATTGCCCCAATGATGCTTGCAACGCTTCTCACATTTTTCATTGTCCTTCCTTTAATAAAACAGAAAGAAGGTACTTTAATGGAGAAGGTCTACAAAGCAATACTAGCAGTGGTAGCAATCGAGCTAGTTGCAGAGGTTTTCGTTACGCTAACTTCTGATGCAGTCTATACATTCACTGATGATTCGTTAGCTCATTACTCTCTTAGTCCCTTTATTCCGAATTACGCTCTCGTACTCGTGTTTATTCTGACTACAGCTGCTATCACATTCATACTCCTCATTCAGATGGTAATACGCGAAACTGAAGCCTTCTATAGGACAAAAGCTCTTAGCCTCTTGATTGGTTGGGCTCTAGTTGTCCTTGGACAGGTGACCTTCCTATCACCTGTGACCGCATTCCTCAATCCTCCCTTGGGCGGGATTGGTATGCTATTGCTAGCAATAGCTGTACTCAGACAACCACCAACTTGAATATCCGCAAGAAGCCTATTATCCTCAATCCTATAGTATGAAATGATGGGCTTCTTCGAAATGGAAAAATTCAATTGTATGGAAACGCACAACTTAGCAGGTGTTTTCTTGTCCACAGATAGTGCTCATGATTCGGATTCAACAGAAATCTTCGTGTTCTGCAAGATATGCAAAAGGAATATAGGAATTCTTGTTGACGTAACTAAGCTTAGAGCCATCTCTACTGTAATCACACCTCTCGTTTCGATGCATGGTGAGCCCCCTCACGCGATTATGGTTTATCTTGACAGAAATCTTACTGTGCGAGGAATCGAATATCCTTATGCGATTGTTGCTGAGGGTGAAGATGCGATTGCCGAAGAAAAAGCAGCGCCAGAATTACCTGCAAGCGCTAATATCAATCTCCCCGAACTACTCGATTCTTTTGGCTTAGGAAAAAAGGAGAATGTAAAAGTTCTCGGAAATCTGCTAATGCAAATCCTTCTTTCAAATCCTGTGTACTTGATTCATGACGACCCCGATACAGGTTCCAAAATCTTGCGTAGAATATCTGATTTATTCACAAATCAAGATCTTGCACTTCATACTATTCCACACATTCAAATCCCCTCCATAAAAGATAGACAACCTTGCATTTATGATCTTCAAGAACGTAAGTATATCTATGAAGGGATGAAGATTGACATTCATCGTTTTGAGAATATGGTGAAAGAATCCCTTGATGATAAAGATGGTTCTTTCAAACTGAAGAACGAGTTATCTAAGATATATTATGCATATGAAAAGTTGAAAGAGATCCTCAGAGTGTCTGACGCAAAACTAAAAGAAACCCAGCTGGCAAAGCATATTGGAATCGAGATGGCTCTTATGCCTCCGCTTCTGAAGATGGCTGAATCAGAGGAAATCGACATCAAGTCTAAAGTGGAGTCTGATGGGTTGGCGAGAGCATTAAGGAGCATTTAATGCCACTTGATAGGCCCTGATACCATATTTCCATCTGAAGCGTTCGTTCTAATAGTCACACCTGCTCGAGTTATTCCTCTCATTCGATTTGTGTTTTTTTAGGCTCTGTAGAATAATTCGGATATCATTTAGATTATACCCCTTTTGTTAGACGATTTATGTAGTTATTTTGTGAATTATTGAGATATTGTAAGCTAAATGATGATTCCATCTGACATAGACCAGACTTTTTCTACAGAGCCGTTTTTTTAGGAAACGTTATATCATACTAGGATTGCAAACCATCAACATGGAGTAGGTGTATTCTTTGTCCAATTTTGTTGATTCAAAAGCATATCCATGGGCTTTAGTAGGCATATTTGCCGCTTTTCACACAGTAATGTCATTGATTCCTTATAGTGTACTGGGGACAGGTGGAGGCTTCATTACATGGGGAATGATCTCTGCCCCAGTAATCGGCTTTCTATTGGGTCCAATCTATGGGGCAATCTCTGTTTTCATTGGTTCCTTATTGGGTGTAGGTGTTTTCAATTTGGGTGGTATTCTTGGTCCAATCGTGCCAACACTAGCTCCTACTGCATGTGCAATCTCAGTCGGGTCCTTTAGAGAAATGAAAATGTGGGTTAGTCCTCTGTTCTTGGCTGTATCAACGCTTCTCTATCTTGTTAGTCCCATTGGGGAACAAACCATAATCTACGTATGGCTATTTGTAGTCATGTTCCTTGTGAACATTCCTATAATCATCCCCCCAATCGGTGCAAAACTGTATTCATTACTTGATTTACATCCAGATCTAGTAAAACCGCTAACCGCCCCAGCTCTATTCCTTGTAATACTTACAGGGTTAATTGTTGATAGTTCTATAGGCAGTGCAATAACAGTGTACTATCTTGTCTTTGTGACTGGTTTTAATGTCGAGGCCCTGGCTGCGATTTATCTACCCATTACCTTCGTGTATCCCATTGAGCGTTTTATTGGGGCTTTTATTGCTACATTGGTTGTTTCAGCGGTATCAATTAGTGCTATTCGGATTGGTCTTGGTCTTCCACTCAGACTGAATCCAGAAACAGAAATACTGGAATTAGATGAGGACATCAAGTAGCTGAAGATCAAAATTGTTGTCAAGAAAATGAGAGAAGTGTTAAACTTCATAAGCCTTCACGTAAATGGTTACTTAGAACGGGAGTTTCTATACCGTTCACTTGTGAACCTAAAGTGAATTAGGTTTTTGGGAGTAACACGATATTGCAGCTGGATGTATTTGCATTAACATTTGTATTTGTAGTAATAGGTTTCTTCCTCTTGATGTTCGTTGCTAGCGGAATCAAGGTGTTGAAGGAATGGGAGCGTGTCGCAATTCTCCGACTTGGCAAATTCAAGCACATAAAAGGCCCAGGTATTATCTGGGTATGGCCATTATTGGATAAAGTAGCTATGAGAGTATCATTGAGATTGCAGACATATGCTTTCAAGACAGAACGGTCGCTGACCAAAGACAACGTTCCAGTTGTCGTCGACGCAGTCATGTATTTCAGAGTGATTGACCCTGAATTAGCAATTCTGAGTGTAGAACGGTACACAATCGCAGTGGAGCTTGCTGCACAGACCACACTCCGTGAAACTAATGGCAAAGTAACACTTGATGAGTTGCTTTCAGAGCGTGATAAAATTGCAGCTCATTTGCAGGAACTCATTGATGAGAAGACTGAACACTGGGGTGTTAAAGTCACTGCTGTTGAGATACGTGATGTTGTAATTCCGACTCAATTGCAAGATGCTATGAGTAGAGAAGCTCAGGCAGAGCGAGAAAGGAGAGCAAGGATAACTCTCGCACAAGCAGAGCTTGAATCTTCAGAAGCTATGCTCAAGGCAGCTCGAATGTATGAAGAATCAAACATCGGTTTTGTACTGCGTACATGGAACATCATGCAGGAGATCAGCAAGAATGCTAATCTTATCATAATGGTTCCAACTAACCTTCCTGAGGTAGGCACGACAGTAGGTACTGCTGCAGCGCTGACTGCGGGTACTGGTGGAATGAGGTTGCCAAAGAATAAAGGCAGAGATGAATAGTCAATTTGTTAGTGGTTGGTGGAAAGAGAAATGGACGCTTGGGTAAAAATATTCGTGGTTCTAATGCTAATGTCAGCTCTTGGGTTAGCTGTCGGGATAATCACAATGAATCCCTTTATGGGATTGATTCTTCTTGGAGTGCTACTTACACTCCTTGTAGTAACATTAGAACCCGCATCAGGAAAAGCGATGGCACAAGTCGTTGTACCACTGATTATTATCCTGTTCGTATTCCAGATTTTTCTCAATCCCACATTCACATTTGAGCCTTGGATGCTGATAATCGTTGGAATCATGCTGTATCTGATGTTCGCAATGTTTACTGGCGGAAGCGGAGTCCTAGAGGGCGGCTTTGTGGATGCAAAAGTGGCATTGAAGCTGTTTCCGGTCTATGGATTAGCTATCATTGTTTCAGCTTTCGTTGACCCAACACTTCGTACAACAGTATACATCATGACGGGTACTATTGTATGTCTTATGGCGATCTATTGGTTTGCCCTTCGTGACTATGATAAGTGGCCTGAATGGAATTATGGGCAATTCCGTGAAGTCAAGGCTATCACAGATATTAATCCAAGAGGAAAGGTGAAATTCGGAGCGGAAATCTGGTGGGCAAGAACAACTGGACCACCAATTAGTTCTGGTGAAAAAGTTGCAGTGCTAGGTATTAGTGGCATGACAATGATTGTTTCACGAGAATCCGATGCGTCAATGACGAATTAGAAGAGTGGGTAGGTCATAATACCCACTCCAATATTATTTCTTTGAGGTTCTTAAAGCCAGAATTATTACAACTAACCCTATCAGGAATCCTATTACTGTTGTAATTCCCCATTCAATTTGAAAGATTTCAGGCATCAATACAGTATCTCTCGGATAATTCAGAAAGAATAGATATGCAATCATATTCCACATGAAATGAAATGCCACTGGCAACCATAGTTTCTCTCCGGAGTAGAAATAACCAATTGAAAGCACCACACCTCCAAGAAACAGATTCAATGTGAACAAGCCAACCAATAGCATAGGTACTGTTCCCAATGGAAACCACCAATTAAAATGAAACAAAGAAAATACCACAGAACTGACTATTATTCCTATGCCTCGTCCCCAGAGTCTACTCATTCTTGTTAGCATGTATCCGCGATAAGCAAGTTCCTCAATGAAAGCAGTTGGTATAGTGATTATTATCTGATTTAGAATTAAGTCAGCTGTGATTTCATTTAGTGGTCGCAAATCGGCATTGAATATACTTGCAATAACTAAAACTGACCCAGCCGCGATAGTTCCTGCTAATGCTCCGATTATCAAATTCTTTAGAAAATTTCGATCGTCAATGCTAGCTCCAAGATCATCGGTTGTTAATGGACGTCTGGATTCTGAAGTGGATTGTTCCCACTTCAGAAACCCAATTACTGCAATATACATGAAGAAGAAATGAAGGAAGAAACCTGCTGTTGCCACAAGACCGTACGCTTCTGTGCCTTCTACAAGACCTGTTATCACAGGATAGAACTCTACAACTAAAAACATGACAAATACGAAGAGCACTATCCTAACTGTATTCAGCTCTCTCTGAGAATCCATTTCAAACGCCATGTGCGAGCTGAACTCTCCCTTGTTTAAGTATCTTCTTTCAGAGGGATATTTTCTGTGTATTGCGTATTCATACAAAAAGGATATACATAGAGCCAACTGATTTAAGTAGTTGATACAATTCGACCTCTTGTGATACATCGATTCATGATAGATGTATACAAAAGAATATTCATAAAATTGGGAGAACAGGCCGTTGTCAGAAACCAGAAGGTTACTATTGGATTTCGAAACGGAAGTTGTAGCAAAGAAAGCGAGAGAAAACAAGAAAGCACGAGAAGAACTTATTCGTGCACTTGGAGACGCTTCCGATGTTGTTCGAGAACGCGCCTTATTTGCATCTATTGATCTTGGCGATCCTGAGATAGTAAACGAGATAGTAAAATCTCTCTCTGATGATGAAGAGGATGTTAGAATTGCTGCTGCTGAAGCCTTAGCTTTCTATCATCAACCAAGAACAGTTCCTAATCTTCTTAAAGGTCTCAAGGATTCAAACACTTGGGTACGTTCTCATTGTGCACGAGGTCTCTCAAAACTGATGAACGGTCCAATTTGGGCAAGAGTTCCTAAGGAAGACATTGATAAAATTTTAGATGACTTTCCAGATATGACTGATGAAGAAATACAACTCTTTCTTTCGGGTCTGAAATTAAGTGAAGTAGCAATCAACAAACTTCTTCGATGGAAAAGTGAAGGATTTGAGAATGTTGAAATTGATACTCAAATGTTAGAAGAAGAACTTGAAGCACGTCCTATAATTCTACCTGATGCAGAAGTACCTTCAGTTGCTACTACTACCCCCTCGGCAAAGACCGGTATTTCTCATGAAGTCGAAGAAATACTCGCGGAGTTACCTGAGGAGATTCGTAAAACACTCCCTCCTGAAGATATGCGTCGATTGACTGTAAAGACCGCAAGAGAACTAGTGGACTCACTTAAGGAGTCACTCCCTGAGAGAGAGGAAGAACCAGAAGAGAAGCCTCCTTCTAAGAAGAAAAAGAAGAAAGTGAAGGTTCGAAAGGTAAAGAAAGTCCCTAAAAAGAAGACTAAATCAAGAGAAGATTTGATTGAGAAGATTCCAGATGAGGTCAAAGATTCTTTGCCAGAGGGAGCTCTTAACGAACTCAGTATTGAAGATTTGGAGGCACTGATTGCAACTGATGATGAAGAGATGTCTGAAGAAGAAAAGAGTTTTAGAGAATCTGATGACACACCAAAAACTAAGAAGGAGCTTATTAAATCCCTTCCCGATGAAGTAAAGGAAGAAATCGCACCAAGTACATTGAAGCGGATGAAAAAAGCAGAGATCGAAGAGCTTCTAGAAGAAAGTACTGGTCCTTCTGATCAAGAATCACGTGAAGAGTATTTTGTATCGAAATATGGTGTGAAGAAAGCGAAAATTCTGATAACTTTACCCCAAGACATGTTGGATGGAATACCTGAAGAGCAGATTGAAGAAATGGACGTTGATACACTCAAAGGTCTAGCTGAAGCTCTTGAACCGAGATAAGATTACTAGTTTGATTCTCTAACCACA
This sequence comes from uncultured archaeon, assembly GCA_964610875.1. Lineage (GTDB taxonomy): Archaea > Asgardarchaeota > Thorarchaeia > Thorarchaeales > Thorarchaeaceae > CAZSWP01. Next base: position 49,676 of record CAZSWP010000005.1, on the reverse strand, counting down.
ATTGCGAATTCACTAGCTAGCCGTCCATACCATTCGAGAAGATCTCTCATATTATCTACATGTCTATAATTACCATTACCATACTGAGAAATGGCAAGCATTAATTCTTCATCAATCTCACTTCTTTCTCCAAGACCAATGGTGTATAATACGATGCGGCTTCTATCGGTGAATTTGTCTTTCAGGAGTTTTAATGGTGGTGGACCAGTAGTGGTCATTCCATCAGTGAGAAGTATAAGCATTGTTGGCTTTGTGGGGTCTCCAAAAGACTCAAGGATGTCATGAGCTTTCTCCAGAGCACTGCCCATATTTGTGAGTGTTCCCCCCTCTTCAACTTTGTCAACAACATGTGTGCTGATTATTTGCAGACCCAATGCCTTCTCTCTTCCTGTACATTCGACAAATGGCATCACCTCTCCTGTGTCTGAGTTTAGGAATGTCATCTCTGAAACCTCTTTCTCAAAGGTGATGACCGCAACTTTTTCGCCGTAACCTCTTCCTACTTTTTCTGCTAAGTAAAGCAGAACCGCCATTGCTGCAGCTTCAGCTCTACTCACATTTCTCCCCTCTTCAAATCTGTCTAGGAATGCCTGAACTTCTGGATTGTCTCCTGCAAGGTCTTTTAGTCCCTCCCTTGCATGTGCAATATCTTGAACTGGAACATCTGTGGTTTTCATGGAGCCACTTGTATCAATACAAAGAATCGCATTAAAGGGAGTTGCAATACCCACCGTTTTGAACTGATAACCTGTTCGTTCCTTCAGTGCTTCAAATGCAAGTTTTGCAAAGCTCTTTCCTACAAGATTTGGTCTTGTATTCATAATTTCGACCTTAACATCTAAATCAGCCCAATTAAATGACATTCCTGGATAGACTAGACGACCTCCAATCAGTTTCTCTAGTGATTCAACTTCTTTTGCAGCTCGTGATACTAGGTCATCTGTGTTGGCATCTTCTGTGAGTGGTTTGAGACCAAATTCAACATAATCGAGAGCAATCATATCACTATCATAGAGAACGGCTTCCACTGTGTCTCCTTCCATAAGTAAGGACGCTTCAAGAACAAGTGAATCAATAATGATTTTGTCTTTATCAACCTCATCATTTTTTCTTATCTCAGATGCTCCCCAAAAACTACTGTTTGGATCTTCAAAAATCACAATTGACCCAATCTCGGCTTCAAGAGATTCCGCTGTTGCTGGATGTAGATGTGCATAACCTCGAAGATCTCCACCATCAATGATTTCGAGACTGATTTTGTTGGTGATTTTAATTTCCTCCAGTTCAAGTTAGCTGTCATAGAATTGAGTTATAATGTTATAAAGAATAGTAAGAGTGAAGCTTTATGATAATCTTTGGAAAATCTCTCGCGCCAATGATTTACTATCTTTGACATAGATTGTTTTCGCTACTAATTCTTGTGTCAGAACCTTTTGCAGTGCTTGACTTGAATACTCCAATGTATCAATACAATACATATTGTTAGTTCCAGAAAGAACTACGCCAATAAGATTATCCGGAAGCTCATGAATCCAGATCTGAACTTCATCATTGTTCTCATCTATTAGTGAAACAATCATTGAATTCTTGTATATTCCATTTTCTCCTCCCTCTGTAATGGGTTGTATTTCTGGCCAAGTATGATTTGGCGGTAGCATAAAATCAATAGACGCCAATGACCATGCCTTGCTTTTTATCAATCTGATAATCTCTTGTTCTATCCCCTTTCTTGTGCTTCCGCATTCCAAAGGTCCCAATAGTCTTTGAGGTGGAGTCTTCCCCGTGTTTCGTGAAAATGGTCTTCCAATTAGACGTAAAATATTCCCTGCAAGAATTTTCTGAGCTTCGATTAGAGTTCCAGGAAATTGTTTTGATAGAAGATAGAGAATGACATCTATTGCTTGTACTGTAAGAAAACTGTAATCTGTTCCAAAAAGGAGCTTGTCTGACCAAAACGTTGGAAGGCGTCGAAATGCGTTCTCGAACAATAAAGGCACATCTTGTCCATGTAGACTGGATGTGTCCGCAAATATGCATGGGTGTGAAAGAGCATCATATAGTCTAGAATCGGCGGGACTCATGCCACAGTGAGCTAAAATGATTCTAAGATTTTCTACAATTGATTTGTCTTCAGTTTCCAATGCTCTTACTAAATTATGAATTCTCATCACAGTCTTGATATTACGTGTATCAAAAATTATGGGTATCTTATGAGTTGCAGCTCTCTTCACAATTTGTTTTGTAGGATTGGATTCGATATCTTCCAGAAAAAGTTGTGCGAGAGGATGAAGTTTCAAACCTCTTAAACCAAGTTTGCTTACGCAACGATCTAGCTCGCCAACTGGGACCTTAATTGATGTCTGTTCAGCATCTGATGGATTCACACGTCCAAAACCTATCAATCTCGATGAATGAGGTGACCTAGTTGTCCAACCAGAAATCCTTTCATTCGACACTTCAAAAGATGCTCTTCCTTTTTTCGTTGGTAAGGAGTAATCATCAGTATAAGGAAATACAACAGTCCTATCTACCAACCAACCATGGGATAGTGATCTCCAACTCTTTCTTATCGAATATACATCTGAAACAAAGTCAAGTGGTTGCACATCTATTGGTTTGAATAGTAATCTATCATTGTTCTTCATCTCTGATGCAGCACGCTTCAATTCGAACCATAGTAAAGTGTAGAACTCATATGCAGTTGATGGTGTGTTTTGATGTCCTGATTCTCTGCCCATATGATGATGGGAATCGACAAGATAGAGATTATACTCGTGATCTCTCTTAATGCCCTTATTTTTCACTGAATCCAAAGCTTTTACTCTAAGCATTACACTGGGCACCTTTACTCCTAGAAACCTGAAGTGGCAAAAGGTTTTCTCGTGATATGGTAACGTTAGTACCTTGAGTCCTTATTTGTTGCTCGCTCATTTCGAAAACAGTAAAAGGCTTGTCATAGATTATGGATTTGTGGTTTTGTTATGAAAATTAAAACATTCCCCAAAACCCGTGATGAACCCAAAAAAAGAATTCTTCTAATACCTATTCTCTTACTTTTTGGAGGTCTTGGACTTGCTTGGTTACATCCAACGCTTCAATTTATTGGTTCAATATTGGCATTAACAGGAGTACTTACAGTTTTCCTAGTGGGAATGGTATTTGCAGATCTTTGGGCGGCATCAAGAAGAACAAAAGATATCTTCAAAGCTAGAGAGAAACGCGATGAGGAACACGAAAATGCATCTGAGGATGATTACGACCCTTTTACAGATGAGCTAGATGAGGCTTGAGAATTTACCAATGTTCATTTATTTCTCCAAATTATTTTGGAATATTCCGCATAGACAGGCAGGCTTTTTAGTGCAAACTCAAGGGCTTACTTAGGAAGAACGATAGTAGAGAGTAAAAGTCTTACTGTGTTGCGTTTTTAAGAACGGAATAAAGAAGCTTTTTACTCATACGGAGGCCGAAAAATGACTGAAAAAAAGAAAGGCGGTTGGCGAGACAGTAACTGGTATGTCAGTTTTTCCGGTTTCTGGAAAGAATACCGCAAACATAAAATTGGACTACTCGGCTTGTTACTGCTGGGTTTCTACGTTGGAATGGCGTTTGGTGCTCCTTTTCTAGCAACCCATGATCCATCACCAAATATAAAGGTCGCACCCGGTTTCTTAGCACCATCATGGATGAGTGTGTTCGATCCTGAAGGTGTAATTACAAATGAGTACATGCCAGACCAATACTTAACAGAGATGCCAGAGTACAGTAAGTTGGGTAGCAATTCCGATGAGTTCAGTATTGCACATGCATTCTCAGAAGAATCAGAACGTGGACACGTGAATCTGACATGGGAACACTCACCTGGTGAGATGTTCTGGAGAGTCCCTCCAGACCCGACTGGCAACTTGCCTGATGCTTACGATTTCATTTACTTTGAACAACAATTTGACTGGCCTTATGAGAGTATGCCGAGTGATGTCAACATGACTCTCGAGTTCGCTACTGCTCTTACTGGTGATTTTGCAGAAAATGTAGAAGGAGGACTGATGTTCAAAGTATACATGTGGTTATATGATTCATCTGGTGATTGGCAAAAAGTCTATCAATCTTATCCTCCTTACAGTGAAAGTCCTCAGTCAAGAAGAATTGACTTAAACTATTTTGATATGGCTGAAGGTTGGAGAGGGATGATTGAAGATGAGAATGGTAATCAAATAGATCCTGAGGATGTTCTGAAAGTTCGAGTTGGACTGGCTCCAACAAACAACTTCCGTAACTATCAGGGAGGATCTCCTGAAACAGAATGGGAAGGTTCTGTCACAGTTACAATCACAAGAGTTAGTGCTTTGGTTTATGGTGATTATTTTGGCCTTCTCGGTTCTACAGATAAAGGTGCAGATGCGTGGAGTCAACTCGTTTACGGTTCTCAAGTATCTCTGACAATTGGTATTGTAGCAACAGGACTATCTACAGCGGTTGGTGTTATTGTAGGACTAGTTGCAGGATACTTCGGTGGGAAAATTGATGAAGCCCTCATGCGAGTAGTAGACTTCCTGCTTGTCATCCCCGGATTACCGCTTATGATGGTCTTGGCAGCATTCCTCGGACCGACCATTGAGAACATTATCGTCGTGATTTCAATACTTGGTTGGACGGGGACGTCGCGACTGATACGGTCGCAGGTGATGGCTGAGAAGAACAAGGCTTACGTGGAGTCAGCACGCGCTATTGGTGCGTCTGACACTTATATCATATTCAGACACATTTTGCCTAACGTGACACCAATCCTCTTTGCTAACATCACACTAGGTGTTGTAGGTGCGATCCTCTCAGAATCAGGGCTTGCATTTCTTGGATTGACTGATCCGAGCGCTCCAAGCTGGGGTAGAATGCTAGCTGATGCACAAGGTTCAGGTGGTTTCAGCAATGGTGCCTGGTGGGTAGTTGTCTTTCCAGGAATGATGATTACCGTTCTATCATTGGCATTCACATTTGTTGGTCATACGCTGGACCAGGTTCTGAATCCAAGATTACGCGAGAGGTAATTTTCAAAGTAATGATGGGCCCACCATGGGACCCATCTATCTCCTTTTTTGTTCTTTTTTCGGCAATAATGCATTTGTTTCTTTTTATCAGTATCTTGAATGACTTCCAACTGTAAATGTATTGATTTGATGACATAGTTAGGTTCAAATGATAATGGTGGAAACAATTCTAAGTTTGTAATTAGTCATATTTTACCAAATAACTATGACACAAAGATGCTCTGAAAATTATCCTTTTTATTATTCGATACAATTACTACCTGAAAGAATGATTAGTAATGATTTCTAATAATGCATAAATTCTTTCAGAGGTAAAGACTGTGAACAGAGGAAAAACATCTAATTGGCGTGAAAGTAATTGGTATGTTAGTTTCTCCAATTTTTAGAAACAACATCGTAATCACAAAATTGGAATGTTTGGTTTAATACTTCTCATTTTTTTTGTTTTGGAATGGCATTTGGTGCATCATTTGTAGCAACCAATAATCGACCCCCAAACATCAGGGTTACACCCAGTTTACTTGCTCCATCATAGATGTCTGTGTTCGACCCTGAAGGTGTTGCAACAAACGAATATATGCCAGACCAATATCTGACAGAGATGCCAGAGTACGGTGCACTTTGTATTAACGCTGATGAGTTCAGCATTGCACATGCAATCTCTAATGACTCGGAACGTGGACATGTGAATCTGACATAGGTACATACACTATAGAGTAAGTAGGCACGAACCTATGAACTAAAAATTTACTCAATTTTTTCTTAGAATAATTAACGCCTTGAACATTATCCTTATTAGGAAGAAATCTTTGAATTATATAGCCTTAAAGTACTTAGTGACACTAGGTACTAAATGTGGTGAGTCTGACAATGGGACTTAGAGAGTACGTTATTAGAAGAAGCATCTACATGTTCCTCTTAGTGGTAGCTGTAGTGTGTTTCAACTTCTTTCTCTTCAGACTCCCAACGCTTGTATTAGGTGTCAGCCCAGTTGACCTTATGATTAGTGAGGAACTTAGAAGGAACCTCACCCGTGATGCTCTTGAACAACTGTATCTACGGTTTGGACTCGTTCCTGATCCAGACATCTTTGACTGGATCTACATGTTCTGGCGCTATGTTGTCAACATGTTCACAGGAAACTTTGGTATATCATTTGTTTCTCAGAAACCCGTAATGGAAGAGATAATGGCACGATTACCCAACACTCTGTTGTTAATGGGTACATCATCCATTGTTTCAATCATTCTCGGTATCTGGACAGGTGTCAAAGTTGCAGCTGACCCCGGTTCTCGAAAAGACGTGAGTGCTGTCACGGTGGCACTCTTCATCTATGCACTTCCCATATTCTGGTTGGGTATGATGCTTTTGATGATATTCGCATTCTATCTACCTGCAATGACGGGTAATCTCATTTCGTTTCCACTTGGTGGAACCATCGATTATTCCGTGTGGGTAAGCGTGAAGAATGACCCACTTGGTGCACTTGTCCTTGCTGGAAACATCCTCCATCATCTCATCTTGCCGATGATTGCGCTTGGAGTAGGCGGGTATGGAGGATATTTTCTTTATATGAGAAACAACCTCATTGACGTGATGACCGAGGATTACATCCTCACAGCACGAGCAAAGGGTCTTGATGAGAACCAGGTGCTGTACAAGCATGGACTGAAGAACGCAATGTTGCCAATGGTAACTATCATTGCTATGACTTTTGGATTCCTGATAAATGGTGCAACGTTGACAGAAACGGTGTTCAACTGGTATGGTCTGGGTCGGTATATCTTTGATAGCCTATTCATTCTGGACTATCCAGTCGTTCAGGCAATCTTTATGATCATTGCAATTACAGCCATTTTGGCTAACTTCATAGCAGACCTTCTCTATGGTGTGCTTGATCCGCGTATCAAGTATGGGTAGTCAAGGTTGAAACATGGATGTCCCTCCGGGGCATCCTTTCGTTTCTTTTTGAATATCGGACTGTAATTTTACAGTACATTCAGATATCTTGATAAGCAGTCATTATTTCGCTCCGAAGCACATGCCTTTGTAATGCCAAAAAAAAAGTGGACCATTGATGTTCCCATAGAATAGTTTCAGAGGTAAGTACAATGAGTCAAGTAAAACATGGATCCTGGCGTGATAGCAACTGGTATGTCAGTATTGTAGGATTTTGGAAAGAATTCAGTAGACATAAAATTGGGATTATTGGTCTTCTAATCCTGTTATTCTATACTGGAATGGCACTAACTGCTCCTACGTTGGCTACTCACGACCCATCACCAAACAATAAAGTCGCTCCGAGTTTTCTCGCCCCTGAATGGATGTCTGTATTCGACCCTAATGGTGTAGTCACAAATCAAGTTGTGCCTAATCCTTATTTCACTCTTGAACCTGATTATACGATTACTGGTAATCATACTGAACAATATTCTGTTTCTCATGGGGACGAAAATAGTACTTTTGGACTTACTCATACAAATCTAACATGGGATTATGCCGCGGGTGATGGTGTGTCGTATCGTTCTGAACCTGATGGACAATTGCCTGATACCCTTGACTTTGTGTATCTCACTCAGACGTTTGAATGGCCTTATGAAGCCCTTCCAAGTGACGTGAACATCACATTGTCATTTTCAACCCATCTTACTGGTGATTTTAAGACTCGTGAAGCGGGGGGCCTTATGTTCAAACTATATCTCTGGCTGATTGATTCATCTGGCAATTGGCAGAGAGTCTATCAGTCCTATCCTCCATATAGTGAAATGATACAATCGCGTAGGATTGATTTGAACTACTTTGATATCCGTGCTGGCTGGCGTGGAATGGTTGCTGACGAGGATGGTAATCAAGATGATCCACTGGATGAACTTACAATGGCAGTAGGTCTAGCACCGACAAACTATTTTCAGGATTATCTAGGATCTCATCCATGGGAAGAATATACTGGGTCTGTCAAAGTTTCCTTGGTCGGACTTGAAGTAAAAGCCTATGGTGATTATTTTGGCCTTCTCGGTTCTACAGATAAAGGTGCAGATGCGTGGAGTCAACTCGTTTACGGTTCTCAAGTATCTCTGACAATTGGTATTGTAGCAACAGGACTATCTACAGCGGTTGGTGTTATTGTAGGACTAGTTGCAGGATACTTCGGTGGGAAAATTGATGAAGCCCTCATGCGAGTAGTAGACTTCCTGCTTGTCATCCCCGGATTACCGCTTATGATGGTCTTGGCAGCATTCCTCGGACCGACCATTGAGAACATTATCGTCGTGATTTCAATACTTGGTTGGACGGGGACGTCGCGACTGATACGGTCGCAGGTGATGGCTGAGAAGAACAAGGCTTACGTGGAGTCAGCACGCGCTATTGGTGCGTCTGACACTTATATCATATTCAGACACATTTTGCCTAACGTGACACCAATCCTCTTTGCTAACATCACACTAGGTGTTGTAGGTGCGATCCTCTCAGAATCAGGGCTTGCATTTCTTGGATTGACTGATCCGAGCGCTCCAAGCTGGGGTAGAATGCTAGCTGATGCACAAGGTTCAGGTGGTTTCAGCAATGGTGCCTGGTGGGTAGTTGTTTTCCCAGGGCTGATGATTACAAGTATCTCGCTTGCATTCACATTTGTTGGTCATACGCTGGACCAAGTATTAAACCCAAGATTAAGAGAAAGATAGGCATATAACTATAGATGGAGTGGGAGGATTTTCTTCTCACTCATCTCTCTCTGCTTTCTGAAAATGATTACGAACTTCTCATTTTTTCAAATATCTATTGACAAAAGCTATATGCAGGAATGTGTATTGAGAAACAGCATAAGCCTTTTATGATGGAATTGTTTTTATCTGTTATCCGATTCGACTCGGAATTAAGGAGATAGAGAGACAATGGCTAGCAGTCGTGCTAAAAGAGCACTTGCCTTATCGTTAACTGCTGCTTTTATGTTGATGGCTATTTCACCTATGTTTGTTAATGCCCAGACTACTTTACCGGGTCATTCCAAAAGTGGTCCATATATTGACAAACTAGTCTTCAACGTAATCACGCAGGACGATCAGCAAGTACTAGCGCTACAAAATAATGAGATCGACCTTATTGGCGATATGGTTGATCCAAGCTTCTTACCAGCTCTGGAAGAAGCCGAAAACATTGATGTTGCGAATGTGCTTCGTAATGGTTATGGATATGTTACAATTAACACAGCCAAAAACCCGTTAAACTATACTGTTTTACGACGTGCACTTGCATTCGCAGTTGACAAAGAAGCAATCTCAGACGACGTGTGGGATGGTCTATCATTCCCACAGGACAGCGTTGTACCACAGGTAAACCCATTCTCAATTGAGAAACAGTTGACTGAGACTTACTATGAGGCAAATGTTCTACTTGGTAACCAGATGTTGAATGACAGTGGTTTCGATATTGATGAAGTTACTGGATTCAGAAATGATCCACATGGTAACGCATTCGATATTCTTGTAGAATGTGCTCAGTCGTCAAGCATTGCTATTGAAGTCGGTCAGAAGGTCGCTGAAGCACTCAATGCATTACACATTGATGCAAGTTCAACACCAACTGATTTCTACGAGTATCTGAACAGATTGTACTTCCACGGAGACTACGATATCGTATTCCTTGGATCTTCATTCGGTTCATTTGATGTTGACTGGCTTGCATATGAATTCTGGTCAGAATATGCAGACGAACCCTACTGGAACTTCCCCAACTTCAGAAACGACACTTATGATTCCTGGAGAAACCAGCTCCTCTACGCAACAGACTATGATGATGTATATGAGGCAGCTATCGAGATGCAGAAGGTCTGGATATATCAATCACCAATGATCATCTGTTATGAGAACGTCCTTCTTTCAGCTTACAGAACTGATAAGTTCGAAGGTTACGTTAACGATGTAAGTGATGGTGTACCAGGTTGGTGGACCAACTACAAGGTTCACTTGAAGGAGTCTGAGGGTGGTCCATTCGGTGGAACATTCCGCTGGAGCAATCCACTTGACATTGACTCATTCAACTTCATGGTCAGTTCATCTGCATATGCGGCAAACGTGAACAACATGATGTGGGATGGCTTATTTGGCATTGCCCCAGATGGTACAGATGTAATGTGGCTTGCTGAGTCATACATTGCTGAAACCAGTGACGACAATGATGATGTACCTGAGGGTTACACCCGATTTACATTTGATATGGTTCAGAACGCTACTTGGTCTGATGGAACACCACTTACCGCTGCAGATGTAGCATTCTCATTGAACTACTTCCGTGATGCTCCTGGTAATCCATACGGTGCAGATTTGACTGATATGACAGCCGCTTTCGCACCAACAACCTATCAATTGGTTGTTGAATTTAGCTCTGAATCATTCTGGCATCTGCACACTGTGTCTTACAAACCAATCCTACCAAAGCATATCTTTACAGACATTGGTCTTGATGGATGGAATCTCTGGAATCCAGACCCAACTGATCCAGATGAAATGATTACATCCGGTCCATTCTACTGTAGTGACTATGTTGCCGGTGAGTTCACAGAGCTGACCTACAACGAGAATTACTTCTACGGTCTTGATAGGACACAAGACACCGATACTGGTCCGACTACTGAAGAACCAGTCGACTTCACAATGGCAATTGTTGCTGGTGCAGTCGGTGCTGCAGTGGTCATCCTTGTTGGTGGCTATGTATTAATGAGACAGAAATAGTTCTAGTAATATTTAGGGGACTTCGTCCCCTCACCTTTCTTTTTTTTCAATAACCTCTTATCATCCTTCAGCATCTCTTGCTCAAACCTATTTTCTTTAATGGATATAGAAGTTCTACTAATCAGGTGAGAATAGTTGAATACAGATAGACCCTACCAGATTATGGTGTTTCTTTCAGCACTGCCCCTTGCAATTGGTTCAATATTTGCAGCATCAGTCTTAGATTCATCATATATCGGTCAAATCATAGGTTCCGCTCCAACCTATACTCCCAACCAATTGGTTCTGCAGGCATTTGTGTCGGTTCTGCTGGGAACAGTAGTTATTCTTTCGCTTTTCTGGGTCTTGAAGCGTAGAGGTCGCGGAGCCAAGAGACTCATGATCGCATTCATTGTATCTCCAATTCTCTATTTCGTGTCGGTCTTTATTGGGGAATCTTTTCTATTGATACTCTTCAAAGGTGCTGGAAACATATTCCAAGGGATTGTTATGATAGTATCACTAGGAGTGGCTATGCTCTCGCTCGCAATGATACTTATGGACGCCATCCCTCCTCTACTGAAAAATATCTTTGTTGCATTCTATGGTAGTATATTCGGAATATTTCTTGGGATAACAATGGTTACTTCAACAATGTTTGTCTTAGTAGTAACTTTGGTTGTAGAGGATTTCTTTCTCACGAGATATTCTCCCGTGGCAGAAGCTGCAATGATGTCTGGTCGAATTGGTGATGATCCATTTGACTATACCAGAATTCAAAGTCAAACTGTTACAGTTGGGGTGGGAGATTATGTTGCATTCTCATTAGTGTCTGCACATGCATTCGTCTTCTTTCCAATCTATGTCTGGTTGATGTCAATGATACTTGCGCTTGCAGGTATTATTATCAATGTGACTATCTTAGCTAAGGATGATGAAATCCTGCCTGCTATTCCACTCCCAGCTATTCTTGCTATAGCCCCTTGGATTATACATATAGCTGGTTTGATAATACTAGGTGTGTGACATGAAAACAAGAAATCTGCGTGGAGCGGAAGTAAGATATTGGAAATATTGGGAATTTAATCAAGGTGACTCGTTGTGATATCAGACACAAAGCCGCAAAATCTTATCGTTGTAATTATGATTGTACTTGGTGTTGTAAGTGGATTCGGTCTTGCTACAACCGCCAATTATTACGGTGGCAGTTATGTCATTGTTAGCTTTTTGGAAGTTGATCTTGAAGAAATACGTGTCACCAATGTGGATATTGAAAACGTAACGATAAATCCTCGTGTAGCACTTGATTTCAGCTTTCTGGCTCCTGAAGCATCTTCAGGAGAAGCACGTTTGGACTATCTTACGGTATCAGTCTATTTGAATGGTGATAAATTCAATTATGTTACTTTTAGACGCGATATTCCCAGTGACCGAAAGACGCTAACCTCAGGATATAATGAAACATTCACAGTGCAAAATACCGTCACTGTAATAAATGACAAATGGCTTTTGTATAATGCCACGGTAAATGATGAGTGGGTATTCGCAGTAACTCTTACTATGTTTTGGCGAGTCTTCAATGCACGGGCACCATCTGTGAGAATAATAGCATTCAGCTATGAAGGTGATTTTTGATTGTTATTCAGGGCTGGAGAGTTTCCTCTTCAGCCTAGATATTCTTTCTACTCTTGTTGAGTCTGCTTCAAGATGTTTTGAAATATCTAGTGATACTTTATCTAGATAAAATGTCAGTGCCAGCATTTCAGGTAGTTTTGTGGAATTGCATGATTCAACATCAAAAACAATTGCTCCTTCATCCTTGTATATATCAATAGTAGCATGGATACGATCTAAGATGCGTTTTGATAGATTCTGACTCTTTAGAAATATTGGAACTATATCTGCTTTTGAAAAATCTCCAGAAGACTCGATCTCATTGTGATTTGATTCAGGGATTTCTGCATGAAACGCCAATGTTTTTGCATTCTCATTTACCTGACACTTTGCTCGATATGCAACAGGTAACAAATGCTCGGCACCAATAAAGAGAAGTTGTTTGTTTATGATTTTCTCTGTTAGATTTCTAGAAGATATAAATTCACTATTAACTCGAATATCGATTGATTCGACTTCTAGTTCCTTCAGATTTGTAATTTCTCTTCCGATGAGACTTTCAATCAAAGGAAGTTCATAGGAGAGTAAAATAGGTAAAGCAGCTCGGGGTTGGAATTCTGGGATAATCTCCATCAGTCTTTCCTGTTTTATTAGATGTTTTAGTTTTCCTCCAGATGTTATTCCGAATATCTCACAATCTCTCTCTTTTGCCATTCTAAGTGAAGAAAGAGTCTCTTCGGTATTCCCGGAATAACTGACTGCAATAACTGCCCAATCATGGTTCACATACTTAGGCAAAAAATAACCGCGGCATATTTCAATTGGAATTTCTGTATCAGTATGATATAATGCCTTACAGTAAGCTCCTGCAATCGAACTGCCTCCCATTCCTAGAAGACAAATACCATTCAATTCCTTCTCATGCATTTCTTTTGCTTTTTCCAATAACTCATCTGGTGGATTTACAGACCCGATAAGTTTCGGAAATGCATCAACCATGCTTTCCATGCTTGTAAAATCAATACCCTCGAATTGTGACATCAATATAACCTCATAATTGTCAACCATCACATAGTATAGATGTTTTGTTGTTTTCGGAATTATTGTCTTGAAATGAGAAGACTAATGAGTTACAGATATCACCCAGAAAAAGAAGTTCTGCATAAGGAGAGAATAAAAGAAAATGGGAATCATGAGAACCGCCGCAACAAAAGGTATCATTCCTGCTGGTAACAAGGTTTCAGAATTGCGGAGTAATCTCACTCGTCTAATGAGTACTATGGCGGAGGTACTTGATGAGCGATTTGGTAAAGAAGGATTAAACGCTATTTCTGAAATATTCCGCCGTCTTGGCGCTCAGGATGCAAGTGCCATGAAAGAACGTCTGGGTCTGGGTTCATCACTCAAGGATGCAGTTGATGCTTGGATTGTAATAGGACATGTAATGGGCGCAAAGATGAAGACCAATTGGACTTCTGAAAACAAAGTTGAAACAACCCATCCATATTGCCCACAATATGAAGAATTCAAAAAGGATGGCAAGTTATACTGTGAATCTGTGTGTCTCCCATATGTCGGTGCAGTTGCTGAAGGAATTGCTCCAGAAATTAAGATGGAAGTTGTTAGAGCTGCCAATGGTGATGATACATGCATCAAAGCTCTTGTAATTAGAGAAGACTAAAGCGAGGAGCATTATGATAGAGGAATTACATTATAGAATTGAATGCAACGGGCATGAACTTGATTGTATATTAAACTCACCCAAAAATCGATCAGCTAGAGGTGCATTGATATTACATCCACATCCTCGCTATGGGGGAACGATGCACAATGATGTAGTTCAAGCTACCGTAAATGCATGTTCAAATCTCGGCATTGATACATTTCGATTTAATTTCTCTGGAGCCACTCCGTCTAAATCTGTTTATCGCGGAGAACAGGCTGCACTGGATGAGGCAATTTGTGCAATGTATTATTTCACTGATTTACGTAAAATAGAAAAACTCGGTGTAATTGGCTATTCCTTTGGAGGTTCAGTGGCACTTGCAGTAGCAACGAAATTTGAACTGGATTTCTTAATAACCTTGAGTGCATCAATTTCAATTCTTTATCAAATTGGGATAAGCGATAATGATCTTAGACACATAATTTGTCCTGCCCTGACAATACATGGCATGGTTGACAAAGTTGTCCCTCCTAAAGACCTTGAAACTATCTCCTCAGTATTACCAAACTCTCAATCATTGAAGGTTCCAAATGAGGGGCATTTCTATACAAGCATGCTTGGATCAGTAATCGAGGAGATTGACGACTTTTTTATGAAGTTATCAAATGATTATCCTTAAGTGCTGTTCACCTTAGTTGCTGCTCGGAGAATACGTAATGCTTCAAGCAATTATTTTCGATCTTGATGGCACTCTGACAAAGTTGAAGTTGCCATTAGAAGCAATGCGGTCGGACACTAAGAAGTTCTTCATCTCAAAGGGACTTCCTCCTGAACTAATTGAACCAGCAGATGGTATCTCCAGTACAACGGGAAAAGCAAGAAAGTATTTCATACCTCATCGCATCGACGAATATCAATGGGACCTATGGCAGATTGAGTTAGATGGCATCTTATCTTCTCATGAAGACACCTCTGCAGTTGATGTGACTCTTATGGACGGTACATTCGATACTTTGTCTAAAATTAGAAAGATTGGTTTGAAGACAGCAATTCTGACAAATAATGGCCGAAATGCTGTAGACATCATGCTCTCAAAAATACCACTTACTGACTATTTTGAAGTTATACAGACTAGACATGAATCAAGAAGTCCTAAACCATACCCTGACGGTCTCCACCAGGTAGTTGAACGTCTAGGTATTGATTCTGACGAAGCAGTATATGTCGGTGATGCCCTAATTGATGGTGTCGCGGCAAGACGTGCTGGTGTTGAGTTCTGGGGTGTAGCAACAGGCGAAACAAAAGAGGATGATTTAAGAGATGCTGGAGCAACAATTGTTGTGTCTTCCTTACGTGAAATTCTAGACCATGTCGTAAAACGTGTAAAAGAAGATCAGTTATGAGGTTTCCATATTTTGTCCGTTTGTTAAGTAGCATTGTCTATCTATGACTGATTATAAAACATGGGCATATTGATTTAGATTGGTTTTCTTACATTTTTCTTTGAATAATCTAGAATAGCATTAGAAGTCAATCTATGTTAGTATTTGGTGTTTATTGAGGTCCTTTTTTGTCAATTGTGCTGAAACAATGCTATATATTCGTTGATTCGCATTTGATTATGAAATTGATGAAGGTCCCCCCTTCGAGTTACATCTCAGAGGTATTATTTGAATGATTGATGAAAGCACGTTATTGATAATGCAATCTGCTATGGGAGCTTATACATGTCGCACTCCACCTATCCCGCGGAAATGGGATTCGTTAAACCGGCCACATGTCGCATTACTCATTCACTCTGATGACTATATCTTTCGTGTTTTTCTATCTAAACCATCCAATATGCCAAACAGTAACGAAGAACTTCTAGATGTGAGTGACTTAGAATCTCTTCCTCAAGGATCTGTTGTTGAGATAAGGAATGACAGTACCGACATATCGTATTATCTGAGAGAAAATGACCTATGGAAAAAAGTGGCTGAATCAAAGAACCCATTCCTTATGGAGATTTATTCTCATGGTAGTTTTCCATTGCTGTTTGAAATAGTCACTTGATTGTAGTAATAAAGAGTAGAAAGGTGCGAGGACCGCCAGAAAATTTCGCTTGGTTGCTTGTTTGAGGAGGAGAGGATGTGTGTGCACAAAAAGTGCTGTCAGGTTATTTTCAGGAGGGGGCTTGTCGAAGACAAGCTTGGCGATCCTCCACACGCATTCATGTCATATTCCACAACAAATTTATATAAATTTTGTGTGTATCGCAATTTTCATGAATATTATTGCGAAAATCACAATAAAATAAACAACTTCTAGTAAAGCCATCAGCACACGAGATTGTATTATATACATACATGAGTATAATACCATAGAGAGCTGGGGACCTCAAGACTCTCTTCTCTCTCGCATGTAAGATCTCCTCTTACGAGAATTATTCTCTCTCCTCCTTCAGGTCCCAGCTCCTCTTATTCATGATTATTGCTTCAGTAGAACAACCACTATAAATTGGATAGATTATATTATAACCTCATAGGAAAATATATATTGCAATAGGTTTCTATATTACATGCGGGGCTCACATATATCCGCTACATCTCTCTCAAATCCATCTGTTTGTCGCAGGCACTGGCGAAATGCTTGCTTTTCGTGAGCCCCCCGATTCATTTTTTGTTAGCAAATGTTAAAAGGCGTATGGATGACCTCAGCAATCGGAGCGAGTAAATTGTCCAAAGCCAGAAAAGTTGTTGACAGCACTTTGAAGAGACTTCTCATATATACTGCTGAGATTATTGCATCAATTATACTTTTGATTCTAATTTGTTTGCCGCTGGCATTTACTGTACCAATGTGGGTCCAGCGAGTTTTTTTGGACACACCTACAAATGAGCTCTGGATAAATCCTATAGCTTGGTTTAGTGCTGGTGGTGCTGTTGCAATAGTAATCCTCTTAGCTCTACTTAGCATCTTTCTGGGTTATTTATACATCTGGAAGATGACTCCAGCAGGAATCACAACTTCTAGTGTAGAAGGTGAAGAAGAGGATAATCTTCTTGACGAGGAAGAAGGGGAAGAACTCGAATCTTCTGATGATGAACGGGAAGAGGATTAATCTCTCTTTCCCTGCAATATCTACGATAGATGGCAGGTAGCACAGCCATCATGTATTATTCAATACCAATCATCTCAGAAATCTTATCTACAATTTTGTTAAAGTCTTTGGCAGCCTTTGAATCAGGTTCAGCCACGACGAAGGGATTTCCCTCATCACTTAAAGTAATGATTCTAGGATCGAGAGGTAATGTACCAAGGTGCTCTACTCCATAGGTTTCACAAGCCTTTGCAGCAGCTCCTTCTCCAAAAATCTTGTATGCTTTTCCGCAACTGGGACATACGAACTCACTCATGTTCTCAATGACACCTAGAACACGGACATTCATTTTCTTTACGAGTTGGATAGCTCTTCTTGCATCTAGCATTGCTACCTCTTGCGGTGTTGATACGATGATTACTCCAGAGATGTCTGGTATTTGCTGTAGAATACTGAGTATCTCATCACCAGTGCCAGGTGGGAGATCAACAACAATCACATCTAACTCTCCCCAGTTAACATCACCTAGGAACTGACTAATCGCCTTCGCTACCAGAGGTCCTCTCCAGGCTACAGCATCATCTGCGTTACGAAGAAGAAAACCCATGCTCATGACTTTGACTCCAAGCGGTCCTTCTATGGGGTGTATCTTATTATCCTCTGCTGTTGGATATTGCCCTTCTAATCCTAGAAGCTTTGGTACATTTGGTCCATAGATGTCTACATCAAGTACTCCCGCGCTATGCTTTGTCTTGGCGAATGCAATCGCCAAGTTTGTAGCCACAGTGGTTTTTCCGACACCTCCCTTTCCAGAGAGGATGACAATCTTGTGCTTGATCTTTCCCATTGCTTCTTGAATTTCTTTTGGAATTGGAGGCATTGACATTATTTTCGCCAATTACTGAAACTCTATCTGTTAGTTATAAAATGTTAGATTCAGCTAAATTTCATTTTTTGAATAAATCCAAAAGATACCTAGCTAGGTTCTCTGAGGAGGCTGCAACATAGCTCATCCTCACATCCTTCTCAATAGGTAGTACCATTCGTTTTCCTGATTGCTCAAGAACAAAACCCCCTGCTTCGAATACCATATGACTTCCAGAAACATGAACAATAGGAAGAATACCTCGTAAGTCAATCATCGCATCTAAAGATCCGGATGCTGTCCAACATAGATCAAGTAAGTTACTACCTGTTCTTCTCATATCATGGACGCCTTCAAGAACCTGCTTTGATGACTGACCAAATTCGCCTTTCCATGGTCGCTTAGTATCATATGAGATTATCAAGTCTGAAGATGCTTTCTCTTGTGCAGGTGTGACTTTCTCCCCATTTTTTGTAACCCCTTTTCCTGTGATGGCCACGTATATTTCATCGGTGAAGAAAGAGTCAATTATGCTGATTTCCACATCATCAGATGTCATGGTTTCTTGATAGGGAACTACTGATATCCCGACTGAACATAATGGTATTCCACGTTCTAGATTAGCAGAACCATCAATTGGATCTAATACTGTTAGAAATTCTGGTTTTTTATCAGGCAATACTAGGCCTTGTTCTTCTGTGAGTACTGCATATACATGACCTGATGATTGCAATATCTCTATTGCTGTGTCTTCTGACAATTGGTCTAGGACTAATGTCTTATCTCCGTAAGGGTTTACGCTACCGGTCTTATCTTTTGATTGATGAATGTTTTCAATAACTGCGCTCTTGATAGACCTGATCACTTCCTTCATTTCACCTAGAATTGCCACTATGACACCGAGTAGATTAAAGCGCCAATCTTTCTTAATAGTATCCCCCTTCTCACAATTCTTTAAATACATAGATTCCGAAGTTCTCATGAATGCGCAGGTTTTGGTGCACTATCATGGGTTTTCTAAGCGGAAAAAAGAAAGTGGATGCTGAACGTGGAATCCTTGAAATAAAAGGCACAATGAACGCTATGACTCTGAGGATTCGCAGACTAGAAACTAGGATGACGGAAGAGCAAAAGATTGCAAAAGAAGCTATGGCTCGAGGGGATAGGTCTATTGCAAGACAGCATCTAAGCATCGTTGTGGACCTTCAGAACAGACGAGGTAGATATCAGCAGCAGTTTTTGACTTTGGAAACAGCTTTGCTGAATATTGAAGAAGCAAAAGATCAAGCTGAGGTTCTCAGAGCCTTCAGTATCGCTAATGATGCACTAACTGCAGCACGGAAGATATTGAGCCCTGGTGAGATTCAAACCCAGTTAGATAAACTATCTGAATCGTTTGAACAGATATCAATAGCAGGCGAGCTTCTTTCTGAAGATCTTTCAGGTTCAGAAGCGTCCATTGAATCCGAGGAGAGAATTGAACGACAACTTGATGCAATGGAAGCCGAAATCCTTTTGGAGAAGGAAGGTGTCCTTCCACCACTGGGAACCGAAGGTGAAAAGACCGCCGAGAAAGAAAAAGAATCTGATGAGAAGCGTATTGATGACTTGCTAGCTGATTTAGAACGAGAGGCAAAAGAAGAGCGTGAGAAAGAAGCACAGAGTTAACCTAATCTTTTTAGCATAACATATCTGGTGCTCAGATATGAAAATCCGTCTGGTAGTTTTTGATGTAGATGGTACTCTAACCACTCATGATAGCTCATGGTGGCGTTTGCATGAAGTTTTCAACACTCGTGAAGAAGGTCAACTTTTCTATGACCAATATTTTGCAGGTGAGATTGATTATCAGAGATGGGCTGATTTAGATGCAGGTCTTTGGAAGGGACAACCACTTTCTAAGGTCTTAACTGTTGCAAAAGAAACTCAGCTTATGCCAGGTGCCATTGAAACTATCGATGAACTCAAAAAAAATGGCATTCATGCTGCAATTCTTTCTGGTGGTTTAGACATTCTTGCCCTTGACATAGCCGGTCGAGTGGGCATAGAATATGTGCTTGTTAATGAACTCGATTATAGAGATGGTTTTCTCACAGGTAAAGTGGGAGTAAAGGTTGGTTGGGGTGGAAAGGCAAAAGAAATTGAAGAAGTCTGTGCCCATTTTGGAGTATCTTTAGAAGAAACTGCATTCGTTGGAGATGGTACGAATGATATTAGTGTTCTTAAAATCGCCGGACTATCAATTGCGTTCAACCCCTCAAAAGAAGAAGTGGCCGAGGCCGCAATGATAACAATAAGGAAGAAGGATTTACGTGAAATCCTTCCTCATGTACTCTCAACCCCAGATAAGCAAAACAAACACATACGCTTGTAGCAAAATAATCATCAATCCTTCAAACATATCCAGTTTCTTATCATCTGTAATATTTCTCTTCAGGAACCAAAGACTTCCAGCTAATACAACAATTTGGAAGAGTACATATCTATCGAGTGGAATCGGAACAAAGATTCCAATTCCTCCTGCAACAAGTAGCGTAATTTGAAGTACTCCACCAACTAAATTTCCAATGGCCAAACCCACTTTTCCTTTTGCAGCAGCAATTAACGCTATACCATGTTCGGGGATAGATCCAGCAGCCCCAAGAATTAGGGCTGCCAATGTTACGGGGTCTCCTAATGCAGCTATATCTGTTTCAAAATCGTGCAACAAGATTTCTATTGAGGATGTAAGCATTTCACCAGCAATGAAGATTCCTACAAAACCAATGATACAAAGGATTGCAGTATTCTGTTTTGTGAAATGAGGTTTCACCTTTGGACTTTCACCTACTTCTCCCACTTCGCCATGTGAGAGTGAGAAAGCGTACACAATATATGAAATGAATAGGATGAATGATGCTTCTCTTGGGAAAAACTGTTCATGACCATCTGTAACAGAGATTAGATTTACAACTCCTAGAGCAAACATGCTTAGTAGTGCAACAATTGTCCATCTAATTAGAACTGAATCCTTCATACTAACTTCCTCAGGTACATCCATGGCCCCTTTTCCTTTTGTAGAGATTACAATTGTTATACCGAGGAGGACCATATTGAATCCAGCAGCAATTAGAACTGAGAGAACAGCTATGTCTAACAGTTCCGGTTGATTTGTAGTAAAGCCATTGTAAGCAGATAATCCGCTTACTACCGCTTCAGGCATATTACTTACTAGACTTGATAGCAAACCCGCCATGTATGCAGTGTATCCCCTATAACCTGCTACACTTTCTATTCCTTCAACTGCCCACTCTGAAGGCCGAAATGCCAACCATGTCCCCATAAGAAGTCCAAGAAGAACGATTAGGAGTGCATTCCCACCGGAGAATCTGAAGTAGAAGTATATAATAATCAATCCTATGACAACAGCGAGTTCTATCTTTCCGGCACCGATAGCCTCCCTCAAAGAACGATATTCATGTTCTCTCTCATATGTTGCTCTATCATCTTGAATCTCTGTTTTTTCAGACTTAGCCAAAGATTGTCCTCCATATTTTGACGACACCTATTCAAAATAAAGAATTTTACTGAAAGTAAATAATATTATGTATGAACACGACATTTTATCCTGAGAAGTATTTAGCTCCAGACCCGGTATTAAGAACCACAACATCTTCATCATAATCAATATCTCCAGATTCGACTAAATTTCTAGCACCTGCCAAACCAATAGCAGCTTCTGGACATATGTTCAAACCCTCCATTTTACCTGCAATTTTAACCATTGATTCAATCTCGTTCTCAGATACAGCCACTGCTCCACCTCCTGAATTCTTGAGGGCATTCATAATCAATCTGCCAGCAAATGGATGAGGGACGCGAAGGCCATATGCAGATGTTTCGCCTCCTTCCCAAGCTTCAACATAATCAATATTCATCTCAAAGGATTTGACAATTGGTGCACAGCCTCCACTCTGAGCGGCATATAATCGAGGTCTCTCTGAACCTATGAGTCCAATATTCTCCAATTCATCAAGTCCCTTCCAAATCCCAATGAGTGCGGTTCCTCCTCCAGTTGGACAAATGATAACATTTGGAACATTCCAGGTTAATTGTTCTGCTATCTCAAATGCAAGAGTTTTTTTCCCTTCAACGCGATACGGTTCCTTTGTCGTAGAAAGGTCTGTCCACATTCCATCTAATTGTTTCATTTCCGCAGCGGCATCCGATATTGTGCCTTTTACTGGAAAGACTTCTGCCCCATAGAGGTCACAGTCTCTGAAGAATGCTGGCGGTGTATCTTCAGGCATAAAGACATAGACTTGTTTTCCTGACACTGCACCATATGCACTTGCTGAAACTCCTGCATTACCTGCGGACGGCAAAGCAAAAGCTTGAGATTCAAGTTCTACATGTTTTGATACTGCTGCTGACAGTCCTCTATCCTTGAAACTTAATGTGGGATTCTGAGATTCATCTTTAATCCTAAGAAGTCTAAGTCCGAGATGTGTTCCAATTCTTCTACTCATCAATAGTGGTGTCCAACCCTCTCCCAAAGATGCAATGCATGAATGTACTTTCACGGGTAGGAGCTGTGAATAACGCCACATCGAATTCATTCTAGATGGAAATTCTCCTGAAGATGCAGCCTCATGAGCTAAAGCGAGGTCATATTGTGCAAGGAGTGGCGCTCCACATACGCAGATTGTAGCAGGCTGGTCTACAGAATACTTTCTACTACATTCCATGCATTCAAGGTGTGTTATGAGTGAGAACACTTGTAATCCCTACCTTTTCTTAAATAATTACCATTATATGTGTCTAATCTCTTCAGAATCTTAGAGAGGATCTACTTTGGAACATCTAAAGAGAGTAGTGTTACCATTCACATCTTTAGTAGGATTGGAGCGACTTAAACTCGCTCTTATTCTTAATGGAGTGAATCCTCGTATTGGCGGTGTTTTAGTAGCAGGACCAAAAGGAACTGGCAAAACTACTATTGTTCGTGGGCTTGCTGATCTTCTTCCAGAGGTGGATATTGTCGAAGAGTGCAGATTCGGTTGTAATCCTGATAGGAAAGATGCACTCTGCTCTAATTGTAGAGGAAGATTAGAAAATGAAGGTACACTTCCACGAAAGAAAAGGAAAATGAGAGTAATCAATCTCCCTTTATCAACAACTGAAGATCGTCTAATAGGATCAATTGATATTGAACGTATTCTTAAAGAAGGTATTCAAGCGTTGAAACCTGGTATCCTTGCTGAAGCTCACCAGAATGTTCTCTACGTCGATGAGGTTAACCTTCTACCAGACCATCTTGTTGATGATTTATTGGATGCTGCTGCTACAAAAGTGAATGTTATTGAACGTGAAGGAATATCAATTTCTCATCCTTCCGATTTTGTTCTAATGGGCTCTATGAACCCAGAAGAGGGAGAACTCAGACCACAACTACTAGATAGATTCCCGCTTCACGTTTCGGTGGGTGGTAATCTATCTATTGAGGAAAGAATGGAACTAGTTCGTAGAAATCTAGATTTTGAAAGAGATCCTGATGCTTTCCTAGAGGAGTGGAAGGAATCTCAGGAAAACCTTCGTCAACAAATAGTCAAAGCAAGGGAATTACTCTCCGAAGTCAATTTACCTGAAACCAACCTCAAAGCAATTGCAATGGCTTGTGATGCTCTCGAGGTAGATGGAGTACGTCCTGATATTATAATTAGTAAAACAGCAATCACACTTGCAGCTTTTGATAAGAGAGCGGTCGTTGATCTTGAAGATATGAAAATTGCAGCACAACTTGCTCTTAGTCATAGGACAAGGCGTGGTGGGCTCTTAGAGCCACCTCCCTTTGATGAGATTGATCAAGCTATATCCAAAGCTCATGAAGTAGCAAAAAAAGCTGATAGAAGAAAATCCCCAACTGAAATGAGCGAAGAGTCCAAAGACAAGTCAGGCCATAGAATGAGTGGAGGACAATTTGGTAGACAATCAGCTATGGCCCAGTGGGGCTCTGAGGATGGTAAAAAAAAACGCCGAGTAAAATAAGAAATCCTCGTGGTGAAAATCCCATCAAGGGGACAATTTGTGCCATCATGGCAGTGGTAGGATTTGGTTACTTTGGATGGCTTTTCATGAGCCCACTGAATCTAATTGCTGGTGTTCCATTTTTCTCATTGCCCCCATTGTATCTTATTGTGATTAATACAATCATCTACATACCTCTCATCTATTTCACAGTTCGATATTGGTTACGAAATATGTTAAAACGTCAGAAGGGGCCTGCTGCTGGAATTGATACCGTTGAACCAAGTGCAGCTGAACCTGAAGAAGGCGATGAATGGGGAAGAGCCACCCGTCCTTACCGAGCTGGAAAGAAGAGTAAGGTTTCGGGTTCAAAATCCGAATTGCGTGAGGCTATTGCCTTAGACTCTTCATTCTTTGTAAAGACTCCTGATTTGGATACTGGTGAGTCTCTCTTTGACCTTGAAGAATTACATGCTAGAGCAATGATTCGGTCCAGAGTCGCATCTGGAGGATGGGCAAAGAAGAGGGTGAGTAGTCGTGCAGTAGGGTCTCTCAAAGCTCAAGAGAGTTTGAAACATGGTCGCCCTTCACGTTGGCGAACCCCCTCTGCTGACCCCGGTAGCATCCACTTACCTGCCACAATTATGGCAGCTGTTTCACGAAGCGGTAAATTTGAAGAGGGTCGACACATTGAAATAAAACCCGAAGATCTAAGAGAGAGTGTCTTTACAGGTCGTACCCCACTAACCATAATTCTTGTTATCGATGTTAGTTTATCAATGAAAGGTAGTATGAATGAGGTTCGAAAACTAGTAGAACGTATAGAACGAGAAACAAGAGGTTCTAAAGATAGGGTTGGTATTGTTGCATTTAAGGACAGTGGAGCAGTTGAGGTTCAAGCCCCTACTACAAATTGGAATAAAATATACCGCGCTTTGGCAAGACTTCGGATTTCGGGACTAACACCTCTAGCTGATGCATTAATGAAAGCACTAGAAACTATCAAACGTGAAAAAATGAGGAACAGAGATATTGAACCACTTGTAGTCGTCATATCTGATTTTGCGCCTAATATACCATTAGCACAATCTGCAGGACCTGGTGAAGCACAGTATACTCCAGTGAGAGACCTCGTAAAAGCATCACGATTACTGAAGAAAAACAATGTCCGTATCGCTGCAGTTTCAGCGAATCCAGACCACAAAAGGTGGCCCAAGTTCCTGAAACGACCTTATCATGAAGCCTTAGAACTAGCAACAATGTTACGTACACGTAAGGAGGGCTTTTCTGATCCAATGGAGACCCTGCTTACATTCCATGAGTTTAGGCAAACATTTGGTGCATATATTGTGGCTCGTTCTAGTGGTGGTCATGCATTTCTATCAAGTGAACTGATGAAGGAAAAATCTGTGATTAATGCAATACTTGACTCTATTCATTCACAAGCAAAAATGAGTTCACTGAGTCTAAAAGAAGCCGAAGCTTACATTCCTTCTTAGAGTATGTTTGTACGATTATGTTATTAAGTCAGAGGCAAAACAAGAGGTGCGCATCGTTCCTGAAAGATGTCTGTTGTCATAGTGAGTGTTGAGAGTCCCGAATGGGTTTTCGATGAACACACTTTTCATGCAACAGATACAAGGCGGTGCGCCCTCAGAGTATTGGAGACAGAAAGTTTGCTTCCTGGTAAGGTTCCACCCGAAATTCTGCTATCTGAAGTTTTTAGTAGACTTGGTTCATCAGATCCTGACTTAATACTCGGTCCAGGTCTAGGCCAAGATGCATCACTTATCAGATTCGGAGATAAAATTCTTGTTGCCTCAACTGATCCGATTACCGGTTCTGTTGAAGATGTAGGTTGGCTATCAGTGCATGTGAATGCGAATGATGTAGCCACTTTTGGAGTTGCTCCAAAGTGGTTCCTAAATTCCATCATACTACCTTCTGGTTCTACTAAGGAGGAATTAGGACGCATCATGCAACAAATAAATGACGCATCAAAATCTCTTGGTATTGCAGTAGTTGGGGGCCACACAGAAATCACTGATGATATAGACAAACCAATCATTGCTGGTTTCATGCTTGGGGAAACTACTGAAGGAGAATATGTAACTTCTACTGGAGCAAATCCGGGTGATGCACTTATTCTAACAAAATCTGCCGCTATTGAAGGAACCGCAATTCTTGCATCAGAAGGGAGAAAAAGACTAACAAATATCCTTGGAGATGAAATAACTGAAACCGGAATAACTCTTCGAAACAAGATAAGTGTAGTAAAGGAGGGTATCGTTGCATTTCAAACAGGTCATATAACTGCAATGCATGATCCTACTGAAGGTGGAATTGCTGGTGGCATACATGAGTTATGTGATGCTAGTGATGTTGGGTGTATTGTTGACAGTACCCGTATTCCTGTTCATCCATCTACCATTGCTATATGTCAGTTACTAGATATTGATTACATGAATCTAATCAGTAGTGGTTGTATGTTAATGACTTGTAAGGAAAAATATGCAGAAGATGTTGTTTCTAGAATCGAAGCTGAAGCAATTCAAGTGTCAATTATTGGAGAAATTGCAGAAGAAAAGAATCTTAGAGAAATTAAGGATAATGGTGCGACAAAAACTCTTGAACGACCGAAAACCGATGCACTTTGGCTTGCCCTAGAAAAACTATCTACTCTATGAGTGATTTTACTAGTTCAATTTCATCTCTTCCAATTGATTCTATAACGATTGGAGATATTGATATTTTATTTAATTTCAGAACAGAGTATGCATCCTCACCTGGTCTTCCATCTTGTTCAACTCCCTTGAACCAATAGTACTTGCGTTTATGGGGATCTACTCTAATTTCAACATCATTCGTCATTCTGACGCGAGTGGGTTTTGTAACCATAATCTCGGTGTCCTTAGTTACACTACAGGGGAAATTCATGTTGATGGCATCAATACCATCAGGCAATCCTTTTTCTAGAATTTTATCTATTATATCAAGTGCGAATTCGCATGCATATTCATAGTCACTTGCACTACCGTTAGGATCGAACCAATCATCAGGGGTCGCTTCCATGGACAGTGCTATAGCAGGGTACCCTTTGAGTGCAGCTTCAAAAGCTGCGCCAACTGTTCCACTGGTCAGCATACTATGATATCCTGTATTTCCTCCTGCATTTATTCCCGATATGAAAATGTCAATTTTATCGGTAAAGACTTGTGCTAAAATAACCGAGTCAGCTGGGGTCCCATCATGGGTAATTAATCGATAACCATCTGCATTTTTATTATCCCTGACACGTAAGGGTCGATTGATTGTAAGTGACTTTCCTGTAGCACTCATCTGTGTTTCTGGTACTATTACTGTTAGGTCATAATGTTCGCTCAATTTCTCAGCCAATTTTAATAATCCAATGCTGTGGGCGCCATCATCATTTGTTAAGCATATCTTTCGCAATCCAATCACTCACAAAGGTATATCCTGCTAAAAACTAAGGTTGATAAGAATGCCGGAGTGTAAGAAAAATAGATGAACCCGGAAGCTTGTTGGCCTCCAGGTATCAACATGAATCTACATTATAGAATTACAAGTCATAGTCTTTGAGAGTTTTTCGACCATTTGCCTTGGTCCTCTCTGCAGCTTCATCTAGAGCATTTTTTATGAATTTATCCATGGCACCATAGAAATCGCCGCTGACTTGCATATTTTTCTTCTTTGCATATTCCTGAATTGCTTTCTTAACAATAAAGCTCATTCTATCTCGCTCCTAAACGCTTAAGACTGATATTTTGTTGCAGAAGTTTCTTATAAGGGTTAGCAGAACGGCGCGGAAACCCTGCTTTCGCGGTATTTTCCAATATTATGAATTTTTTAATCACAAAGACAGTTCATTTATCAGAATATCGATAATTTTTTTCGATGCATCACCTTTTCCATAAGGGGAAAGAATCGAAGGTTTCAATTCTGATTTTGTTAATGATTTGATTTGTTCTGGAAACACATCAGGATTCACACCAACAACTGTAACATGTCCTGAATCAACTGCTTCGGGTCTTTCTGTTGAAGTTCTAAGTACAAATGCTCGCTTATTAATTGAAGGAGCTGTAACCTCCTCCTGAATCCCTCCAGAATCAGTCAATACATATGCACATCTAGTCATCATATTCAAGAAATCCAGATATCCGAGTGGGTTTATGATATGGATTCTCTCTGATTGCTTGACCATATTCATCAAGTCGAATTGTTCCAATCTTGCAATTGTTCTTGGGTGTGCTGGAAATACTATATTCTCATCAAGTTCTAACAACCCGGTTATTATTCCATCAAGCACTGCTTTTGAATCAACATTCTCTGCTCTATGTAACGTCAGTAAACAAAATTCATTCAGTTTCAAATGCCCAATAACATCAGGTCTTTTTCGAGCAGTTGGAAGCCTATTCTCTAGAGCATCAATAACAGTATTGCCGGTAATGAAAATATCTCCCCAAACATTCTCACTTTTCAATATCTTTGCAGATCGTTCTGTAGGTGCAAATAGGTACTTTGAACAATGATCTGTTACCCTACGATTATGTTCTTCTGGCATCCGTATATCATAACTTCTAAGACCAGCTTCTACATGACCGACTGGAATCTGCAGTTTCACACTTGCTAATGTTGCTGACAAGACTGCATTAGTATCTCCTTGTACAAGAACCACATCTGGTTTTTGAATGTTCAACTCCTTTTCTATTCCAACTAGTGCATTAGCTGTTTGTTCAGCTTGTGTCCCAGAACCGATGTTGAGATTCTTATCGGGTTCAGTAAGACCCAAATCTTCAATGAAGAAATCGCTCATATTTTTGGAGTAGTGCTGTCCTGTATGCAGCACGAAATACTCTATTTTTTTTCCATCGCATATTTTGATTATGGGCGCCATTTTGACAATTTCAGGTCGAGTGCCTACAACAAAGAATATACTCATGGAATCTCCCGCTTAATTGATAACTTGTCTATGATAAGCTTAGCGGGAAAACCTTACGTGCTGGAAATACCTTTAAGATGCGATGAACAGATTATAGACAGATTGGAAAAAGAAGGGGTGTCCATACAAATTGAGATATGCCTATGGTATTCTATTTGGTTTCATCTTGCCCGGAATAATCTTTATCGGTAGTGCGATTATAAAGGCTGCAGGATATGGAATTACTGATGCAGCAATATTGAGTGGTATATGGGGCTTGTTTTTGGTATGGACTGTTGTTTCAATTGCAATACTTTTTGTTCCTGTCATTATTTTCTACTATGCAAGACGTGATGAATTTCGCGAATACTTGATTTTTCATTTGGGAGGTTTCTCTCTTTTCACTCCTTTCTGGTTTTCTCTAGCTACTGAATTATCTGGTGACTCTTTCATTGAAACATTTTTGAATGGTATTGAAAATAGTCTTCCCTTTTTCAATGAAGTAGGTGGAATTTCAGGAATTAACATCGGTCCAATTATTCTGATTCCATCAATGCTTGCATTGATGATCATAGGATTGGTTGTTTTGAGGCCCTCATTTATTGAAATACATAGTACAACACGTGAAAAGCCACGCAGAGATAAGAAAAAGAAGAGGCCTGCTATAGACACAGAATCCCCAACAGAAGCGATGGAAGCAGAAATGCCTGATGTAACTCCACCTGTCCCTGATAAATCAAGTGTTGAAGAGTTACGAGGTCTCTTAACAGAACTTGGTGTTCCACAACCGACTATTGATGCTATTCTCAGTTCTGGAATTGCTACTGTTACCGATCTGGTAGCTACAAGTGCTGAACAGATTGCAAAAATGGCTTCAATCGATGCCAAGACTGCACAAGAAATCCACCTAGCCGTACAGAAGAAGGTCTGGTTTGGAGGTATCTAAAAGTTAGATATTTTGGCCTTCGCTTACCATTACCATTGCATCTAATGCAGTCAAAATCATATTATTGATTTTTGGTTTGCCAACTATCTTTTCCTCTTTCTCAATAGGTTCTCCCACTATTGTACAAATCACTCCTACCTTCACTCTTCTTAACTGACCAATCACAAAAAGTGCAGCAGCTTCCATTTCCGTCGCCAGTACACCAATTTTGCGCATGAGGTCCCACTTTTTTTCCGTGGACTCTGTGTCTGCGACCATATCTGGAAATTCACTATAGAATGCATCTTTACTGTGACCTATACCAACTCGGTAATTCACATCTCGTTCAATAGCCGCCTTTCTCATAGCTAGGAGAAGATTTGGATCGGATATGGCTGGAAATTCAATTGGTACGTACTGTCTTGAGGTTCCATCGTCTCTGTATGCACCTGTTAGAATTACCAAATCTCCTACTCTTAGGGTAGAGTCAATTGCTCCTGATGTCCCAACTCTAACGAAAGTAGTACATCCTACGCGAATTAGTTCTTCAAGAGCTATAGCTGCTGACGGACAACCAATACCCGTAGAACATACTGCAACCGGTCGGTCTTTGTATGTTCCTTTATAGCTCCAATACTCTCTGTTCTTAGCAATTTCTTCTGGGTTGTCAAAGAAATTTTCTGCAATTGATTTTGCTCTGCCTGGGTCTCCTGGTAAAAGGACTAATGGAGGAATCTCACTAGGTGCAATTCCAATATGATATTCTTTGTTTTCGATCATTCTTTGGAACTCTCAAGTCGAGGCAATTGCCAATGTAAAAAGGATTTCGTGGTCCGAATAAGTTCACAGAGATACGCTTAAAAGAATCAGACTGGGTTTGGCTCTGAGTGATACAATTGAGTAAAGCTGAAGGAATCACCGAACTTGAAAAAGCTATACTTTCTACTATACTTGATGAGAGCAATAGCCAGAGACCTGCTGCAATCACCAGAATACTACAAAAAAGGGATATCGAATGTGATCAGAATCAGGTGATTCAAGCGCTTAATTCACTTGAAAAAAGAAACCTTGTTGAGCGTTATACATCTAAATCATGGGTGGCAAAATCAAAAGCTGAACAGTATATGGACTGATTCCTTTGTGCAGTACTTGATTCATACATAACTACTTGATTAGTTTCACCAGAATATCTACGATATTCATAGTAAGTTCGGGATTCTTTACACAAAATTCATGTGTTCTAATTGTATTTGTCACGACTACATTTCCGTCGCTCTTTTCAACCAGATTCTCTAGTAATTCTTCTCCCCTATCAATCAAAGGGAGAACATGCACTACTGCAAGGCCAACTTCCTTAGCATCTTGTTTCCTTAATCTATCTGCAGCTTTCATTAGTGTGCTGCCGCTTTTAGTTAAGTCATCAATTACAATGACATTCTTATCTATTACATCAAGATCTCCATATAATTCCACTTTGAAGGAATTCTCTCGACTTTTGCCAAAGCCTGCACATTCGAATCTCTCTTGTCCCCCTTCATCTGGAGCTACTACTATATAGTCATCAAATTCGAACTGCCTAGCAGCAAATAGAACAAGTTCTTCAGTTACATCTACTATCGATAGTTTGCCTTCATCAATCAGGTCTTGCATCCAATCTAGACTTTCAGGTGCATGCGGATTCACGACATGAATTTTGTCTGCAAGTTTAGCGACTTCACACATTGCCCACCTAGCTGAAACAGCTTCTCCTGTTTTGAATGCTTTATCCTGTAAACCGAAAGGTTGGAATGTAAGAACAACATCTATTCTCTTGGGAGATTTTACAGGCTTACTACAGTATGTTTTGTGGTCTATTTGTTCGATTTCAGCAGGGTTCCTAAGGACATCCAAAATTAGCAGCAACTCGACAAGTCGATCGGAAGTTGAGAATCGTTCTGACTCATCGGGTCCCGATGCAGTACAACTCTGAAGGACTAATACATTTCTATCACTAAGACGCTCGATACGGGGAATTCTTACATAGATGTCTCCGTTTGGAAAGATTCTTTCATTATCATAATTTGGTGCACAACGATAAACATTGTATCCGTGTTCTTTGAATCTGAGTCCAAGATGCTCTGCACCACTAGCAATGACGATATCATACTTTTTCAATGCACTCGCCATGTTGTGCGCGGAGGTCTCGTCCTTAAGTTATTTTCCCCTTAAGCGATGTCTGGTTCCTTTTGACCAATGTATGTACTAATTTTCCTACTATCGTACCCTTTTTCTGTTGCAGACGTTAATGGTATGAACATCATTTGAACAATTCGCATTCCTGGATAAAGTAACACTGGGCTAAGATTCTCGCAAAATATTTCAAGAGTCAATTTTCCCGGTTTTATCGTTCCTGTTCCTGGATTAACAAGACCAGCTGCATGCACAATTATTCCTAATCGTGCAATGCTTGATTTTCCTTCCAACAATCCCGCATATTGTTCTGATAGTGTTATTTTTTCCTGTGTCTGTCCTAGAATAAATTGACCAGGTAGAATCATGAATGGTTTTCCACTAGTGTCTACTAATTTCGTGTCACTGTCAAGAGGTCTATCTGATTTGAGGTCTACCGGTGCGCCTGGATTATATATTCGAAATAGGCTGTCAAGTGTGAGGTCTATACTACAAGGTCCAATGCTTGTAATATCAAGAGGTTCTATTACAATATCTCCCTTATCAATTGCTTTTTTGATATCCCTATCTGAGAGCATCATGAACAAAGGATTGTATTCCTTTGTAATAACAATTCAGTTTTCCTAATTCTATTCTTGTTCCAACAACCTAAAATACATCTCCTCTGATTCAGTATTTGCCACCATGGATCTGTGTTTCACTTGAACCAAACTGCCAGAGAGGTATTGCAGAAGATTGCTCGTGACTCTGGAGCTGACTATTTTCGAATTGCGCGCAGAGTCAACAGAATGATGAGTGAGGGTAAGGGATTACAAAAGACAATAGATCTCATTGCTAATGAAAATGGATTGGATCCAAAGAAATACAAAATCAAGCCTTTGAAAATATACAATGAAGTCAAATCACTTCTCTTAGCAGATTATTCGCAGACTCTAATGATTTCTGCAGTTATGGCACAACTTGTAGAAGCGAAAGGGAAAGACAGACTTCCAGTACCTGCTTTTCTCATATTCATGGAAATTCTCTCTGCAATTCCTGATGTTCCCAAGAAGAAGAAAACTGATACACCTCCTAATCTTGATGAGATAACAACAAGAATGATTGAGTTGACTACAACATTGGTTTCTGTTGTGTGTGAGTGGAAAGAGAACGGTGTAGTTGGAATATCTTCTGAATGCCCTAAGGATTTGGAAGGTATTGCGAAAGCGGTGTTTCGAAAAATCAAATTACTCCAATCCGGAATGTGGACATGTATTTCATGTGGTCACATTATTGAAGCAAAGAAAGCAAGGTCTTTAATGTGTGAAACTTGTGATAGTCGAGTTCCTAAAGCAACACCTAGTGGGACATACCGTGAAAGGGATAGAACTGGGTATGGCAAGACAATTCGTGGCGAAACTATAGACTAGTAGCTTGATGCAAGATGAAAGTCCAAGCCTTTACGTAGCATCTCTATTGCTTCCTCAATATTCTCACGTGTTATAGTTATATCATCCACCTGTGTAAGTATCTCTCCTTCTGGTGTTGTTTCTTGAAAAATAACTACTGGATCAAAACCAGCAGTACCGCCTATACTCATTAGTGGAGCAGTTAATCCATCGTAGAAATCACCCCTTCCTATTGGAACCGCCATTCTCTTCAGTAATCTCTCACCCTTCTTTGAGATGACTTGTCCTACAGTTGGTCCATCGTGGCCCATTAAAGCAATCAGAAATCTTGTAGGAACATGTCCTCGAAGATAGAAGAGCATGTCTGTTACCCATTCGTATTCTTTGATGAACACATCACCAAAAATCAGCATGATGTCTTCAGATATCATCCCTTGTACTGGAATAACCGGCGGTTTGACATCAGATGGATATCTATTCCATATGTTGAATGCTGGTGCATTGAAAATCAATACTGTTTCATACATATTCCTTTCATACATGTATCTACACAGGGCTTGTCCTAGAGGATTTAGCCCCAAGATAACTGTGTAAACATCAGTAATTTTTTCTTTTTTGTACACTTCTAGGATTGGAGATATCCACTCTTGCTCAAAGGTAGGCATATTTGGTTGCCCTCGTTATGTAAACTCTAGTTGATTATCTGATCAATTATGTTACATTAATCCTTGATAATCTGTCTGTCACTAACTTCCTGTAATATTACGGTAAAAAAGTACATTATCTTGGCAAGTAACCTCTTCCGATGTATTTATACGTAAGCCCTTATCGGTGCCAGCTTGTCAATCACTCATTCATAGTGAGGTCTTTCCATTGGATGAATATATCGAAAGTGTTTACCAAAGTGTTATAGAGAAGGACCCCGACCAGAAGGTCTTTCATCAAGCTGTTCTCGAGGTTTTAGAAACTCTTGAACCAGCTATTAAGAAATTCCCGGTATTTAAGGATAAATCAATACTCGAAAGGATTGTTGTTCCTGAGAGATTGATTAAGTTCCGTGTACCCTGGGTTGACAAGGATGATAGGATTCATGTAAGTAGGGGTTTTAGAGTTCAATTCAACTCAGCAATTGGACCCTATAAAGGCGGTCTCCGTTTCCATCCAACCGTTACTGAAGGTGTTTTGAAATTCCTCGGATTTGAGCAGATTTTCAAAAACAGTCTTACTGGTCTACCAATGGGTGGTGGAAAAGGTGGTTCAGATTTTGATCCAAAAGGCAAGACTGATGCAGAGGTTCGTAACTTCTGTTTCAGTTTCATGACTGAATTATATCGACACATCGGACAGTTTACCGATGTTCCTGCTGGTGATATTGGAGTAGGTGGTCGTGAGATCGGCTATCTCTATGGTGCCTATAGGAAGATAACAAATAGGCACGGGACCTGTGTCCTGACTGGTAAGGGTGCCCGTTGGGGTGGTTCTCTAATACGACCTGAAGCTACTGGATATGGCACTGTCTATTTCGTACAAGAGATGCTGAAAACCCGGAATGAAGATATGAAGAGTAAGACAGTCTGTATATCCGGGTCAGGAAATGTTGCTCAATATGCTGCAGAGAAGTGTATTGACCTAGGAGCTAAAGTACTCGCAATGAGCGATTCTAAAGGCTGGGTCCACGACCCTGAAGGTATTGATGCTGAGAAACTTGCTTGGATTATGGAACTCAAAAATGTTCGTAGGGGTCGCATAAAGGAATATGCAGAGGCGTTCAAAGGCGTTACCTTCGATTCAAATGGTAGCCCATGGCAGCTCAAGTGCGATATTGCACTACCGAGTGCAACACAAAATGAGGTTGATGCAAAGGAAGCACAAGCTCTTGTTGATAATGGTGTCCTCGTAGTAGGTGAGGGAGCAAATATGCCTACAGTTCCTGAGGGTGTTGAAATCTTCCTTAAGAACAAAATCCTCTATGGTCCTGGAAAAGCTGCCAATGCTGGTGGTGTATCCGTATCTGGGCTAGAAATGGCTCAGAATAGCATGCGTTACTTCTGGACACGTGAGGAAGTTGATAAGAAGCTACATCAGATTATGGTCAACATTCATCAAACAGTTCATGATACCGCAAAGATGTTTGGTGAAAAGGAAAACTATGTACTTGGTGCTAACATCGCTGGTTTCCTCAAGGTTGCTAACGCTATGGTTGATCAAGGCTATTTCGCATAGATTGAGAAACAACGTAGGAGCCCCAGAGTCGGGGTTCCTCTTTTCCTTTTCATTCTCTGAAATGTGCTACTTCTTAATGATTTCAAGAAGCTCTCCCAAACGTCCTCTAACATCACTTTCTACAATGCTTAATTCAGCTAGCTTGCTAATCTGAGCGAGATGTGCTTTTCTATACTCTACATCAGAGATGTCTCCCGACCGTCGTTGTCTTTCCAATTTGTCCATCTCTGAATTTATTTCGCGACGTCGACCCTTTACTAGTTCAAATCCTTGTTTAAGTGACATCCATTCTATCATCGCATTTGCTTTTTCTTGTTCGACACGTGCTCTCTTTTCTGCTTCTATCTTTTGTTCCTTCAAAGCTTTGTTTGCTTCTCGTATCTCTCTTTGAATCTCGTAGAGACGTGATTCGACCTCTCGTTTGACTTGAACAATCTGGGTTGATTGTAACCATTTCTCATGATATAAGTCCATATGCTCCTTTTGTGTGATATCACCATTTTCTAGTTGTTCATCCAGATCATTGAGTTCTTGTTGAACCGCGGCAAGTTGCTGTTTTATCTCGCTGAATGATTTTCTCAAAGCTACCCATTCTACCGAGTATTGAGATAGTATTTCTTTTGGATCTATGTAGAGATAATCTTCAGGAGTGCCTTCACCATGACTCATAATGGATTCCTCCCATTGAATAGAATGGATTATGATTTGACTTAAGCGTTTCTTCAATATCCAACTCCTTAAAGGGGCGAAAACTCTATGATTTCATCGTGGTTCAAATGAATCTCAACATTGACTTATGCTCTGAAGAGATGAAAAAACCAAAGCCTGAGAATGCTCTTAATCTTCCTTTCGGAACTATATTCACCGACCATATGTTCATAATGAAATACAGTGAGAACGAATGGCATTCCCCGACCATATCCCCATACAAAGCATTGGAATTGGACCCTGCCGCTCTTGTTCTTCATTACGGTCAAGGCATATTTGAAGGAATGAAGGCTTACAGACGAAATGATAGCGTGTATCTATTCCGTCCTGAGAAAAACATGTCTCGTATGAATCGCTCCGCTCGACGAATGGTAATGGCTGAGTTTGACGAAGTTTTGGCATTAAAATATCTCAACGAGCTGATTCGTATAGAGAAAGACTGGATTCCCACACAGAAAGGTACATCTCTTTACATTCGTCCAACCATGATTGCTATTGAACCCAAATTAGGTGTCAAGCCCTCTGATGAATATCTCTTCTATATTATCCTTTCACCAGTTGGACCATATTTCAAAGAAGGATTTTCTCCTGTGAAAATTTGGATATCCGATCAATATATCCGTGCAGCAGAGGGTGGTGTTGGTGCCGCGAAGACGATGGGTAATTATGCAGCAAGTCTAATGGCTGGTACAAAAGCAAAAACAAAGGGATATTCACAAGTTCTCTGGTTGGATGCAAAAGAGAACAAGTATCTTGAAGAAGTAGGTACAATGAACATAATGGTTGTCTTTGAAGATGAAATTGCTACTCCTGCATTGAGTGGAACCATTCTACCAGGAATTACCCGGGAATCTGTCATTACAATTTTGCGTGATTGGGGTAATAACGTAGTAGAAAGGAAAATATCTGTTAATGAAGTTCTAGAAGGCTTGAAATCTGGAAAGGTGAAAGAAGTATTTGGGTGTGGTACTGCAGCCATCATTGCTCCAGTAGGTGAACTATTCTTCAAAGAAAAAGCACATGTAGTATCAGATGGTGAAATTGGGCCGCTTACTCAAAAGCTCTATGATGAACTGACAGGCATACAATGTGGAGAACGTGAGGATCCATTTGGATGGGTCCACAAAATCGAGATATGATAATTCTGTTAGATATCTCTCACTTCTCTTTCCGGTTCAGTTTCAGGAGGTGTACTGGTATCTAGGGAGTCCCACTTCGGCGGCGGGTCCAGATACGCCTCGGATGGTATGTCTTCGTCTGAAGCGCTTTCTTTAGTTTCTGCCTCTTCTTCAGAAGAGAGTTCTGTACCCTCTGATTCCTCAATTTCGATTTCCTCCTCATAGAGTACATCCTCCTCGGTTTCTTCCTCCCCATTCTCTTCTTCAGGAAGTGTGAGTGTTGCTACGAGGCTTCCTGCTTCTATTTTATCAAGTAGGAGACGAAACATTCTCTCAACAACAACGCTTCTCCCTGCAGCTTCAAACTCAATATCTCCAATCTCAAATTCAACTTCTGCATAATCTGATTTCTCTACCCTTTTCTTATCTTCCTTGACTGATTCCTCTTTGCTCATTGGAATACCCATGCATGCGAAATCACCATTGCCTAATAAGTGATTCACCAATAAAGTTACTTTCCCAAAGCTTTTAGTCTAGTTTGGGGTTTGGAATACATCCAGAGGGTGATAAGAATGCCCAATCATCTGATAGTTGATTATACCAAATGTACAGGATGCAGAATCTGTGAACTAGCTTGTTCTGCAAAGCATGAAGGTGTATTTCGTCCGGGTTTGGCCCGTTTGAAAATTGTAAAGTATGATGATTTGGGCTTAGATATTCCTAATGTCTGTGGTCCTTGTGAAGAAGCACCATGTGTTGATATCTGTCCTGTTTTTGCTATGCGAAGAGACCCTGTTACTAAGATGACCTATGTTGACCATGACAAATGTATCTTGTGTAAATCCTGCGTGGGAGTTTGCGTTAATGGAGTGATCCTACTTGATACTGAGAAAATGAGAATCATCAAATGTGATCACTGTGGTGGGGACCCTGAATGTGCTAAAGTATGCCCCACTGGTGCAATTCAATATGGTCCTGCATCAAAGACAACCACTGTAGATCGTCATGGGAAAATTATCTCATACCTTCGTGAAATCGAAAGAACAGCTGAAACGCAAAAAACACGTGGGGATGTATAGTATGTCTAAGAACGGATATGCCGGAAAGATTCTTCGTGTCAATCTGTCCTCAGGTGCTTTCAAGACAGAACCAATACCTGCTGAATGGATTCGTGATTATATTGGGGGAGATGGGTTTGCAGTTCGTCTTATGTTTGAGGAATTAGCAGCCAAAATTGACCCCTTATCTGAAGATAATAAATTGCTTGTTGGCACGGGACCTATTACTGGTACTCTATGGCCCATGAGTGGAAGAACGGTATTTGTTGCGAAAGCACCATTGACTGGAATTTGGGGGGAGAGTCATGTGGGAGGTTTTCTTGGAGCAGAGTTGAAGTACGCAGGGTATGATATGTTGGTCCTAGAAGGCAAGTCTGAGAAACCTGTGTATGTATTTGTAAATGATTCAGACCTGCAACTTATTGATGCCTCTGATTTATGGGGTATGAAAACAAACAAAGTGACGAGAGCTATTCAAAAGCGGCATCATGATTCGGAAATCCAAGTAGGTGCTATTGGGCCTGCAGGCGAGAATTTGGTCCGTTATGCTTCAGTCATAGTGAACCACGCAAGAGCTGCAGGACGGACTGGGATGGGTGCTGTGCTTGGCTCTAAGAATGTGAAAGCAATTGCCATACGTGGTCATGGTGGTGTGCGCGTTGCAAATCATGAAGCCTTTACAGAACTGGCTAAGAAAGCTCACCAAAGAGTGAGAAGAAATCCCCAAGCTCAAGAAATGTCAAAATGGGGGACTTGGATTCTCACAGCAGTAAAGCAAGAGATTGGTGAATTACCGACATATAACCATCGAACTGGTGTTTTTAATGGGTATGAAAAACTCACAGGAGAATACATTCGTCCTCGATTTACAATATCAGATAGAGCCTGCTTTGGATGTAGCCTCGGATGCAAGAAAATGAACTATGTATCCTCAGGGGAATTCTCTGGCACTCTACAGGAAGGACCTGAGTACGAAGGTCTGATGGCATTTGGTAGTTCTTTAGGTGTTGATGATTATCCTACAACCTTGAAAGCGAATGAGATATGTAATCATTATGGAATGGATATCATATCTGCTGGTGCAACAATAGGATATGCCATTGAATCGTTTGAAAACGGATTGATTACTAAGGACCAAACTGAAGGATTGGAATTAGAATGGGGTAATTCTAAACTGATCATTCAACTGCTTGAAATGATTGCAAAGAGAGAGTCTATTGGAGATGTATTAGCTAAAGGTAGTCTTCGTGCTGCTCGGGAATTGAATGAGGAGTCTGAGAAATACGCTATACATGTGAAAGGAATGGAGGTATCTGGACAGGACGGCCGAACTCATAGAAGCATTGGGCTTTCCCATGCAACTGGTGCCCGTGGTGCTGATCATCTAAGAAGTTTGGTAGTTGTGGATCAACTTGGCTATGAAGATGTAGCACGTGAGAGATGGGGTGCAGACAAACTACCAGAGATCCTTGATCCATATACAGAGAAGTACAAAGCAAATGCAGTATTTGAAACAGAAAATGCATATTGCATAAGAGATACCCTCATCGTTTGCTGGTATTCTGTTTCATGGCCTCCAATATTCTGGATGGATGATTTTGCAGCAGTATTACCTCTTGTTACAGGAGAGGAATCTCTTGGAAGTGTTGAAAATCTCATCAAAATTGCTGAACGACAGTTGAATTTGAAGCGGCTTTTCAATGCAAGAGAGGGGATTACTAGAAAAGATGACACACTACCAAGAAGATTCACCCATGAACCAATGCCTGATGGTCCAGGGAAGGGACAAGTTGTTGACTTGGATCCAATGCTCGACGATTACTACCGATTGCGAGGATGGGACAAGGAAACTGGTTTACCCACTGATGAAACGATAAAGAGATTGTCTCTTGATTGGGCTCGTATAGACCAGACTATGTAATTGTTTAAAATGGTGGATCCATGAGGAATTATTGTCTCGGGATTGAAATATACAAAATGTCATCGTAGCCTAGGATACCATATCCAGAGGGGTTTTCTAGTTTGATATAATCCTCAAACACCTCTGCTACCCTCACATTTGGAATCTTAGCCAATGTGTCCTTTTGCATATAACGAAGATATACAGTAAATGTCTGTCCTGATGCCATCATTTGATCGAAGATTGTTTTCCAATTTGGCATTTTTCAATTCTCCTTATAGATTTGATTTGTTGTAGACATTTAACCCTTGCTTCTAATGTAATCGGATCACATGTGTATAGATTCTAGGTCGTCAAATAGACGTGGGGACAAACCTATCTTTTTGAATGAATGACTTGTATTTCTTTTAGTAGTTTCAAAAGATGTTTTAGATTTCAATAGATGAGAATTGCATTTTCTTTTACAGTCTGAAGCCCCAAAACCAGAAGGTCCCCAAACTGCATGTCTGTCATCAACAAGAGTACATGCGACATCACATTCGCGATTTATGAGGGTCACTGCACAGAGAGCATCAATTAGATGAGCCTCTTCACTCTCCAGAAGCATGTCAATGTGCCAATGTACTGTCTTGTCTGAGGAGAAATGCCGATTCAAGCGATTTTGCAGGTTAGTTGAACCCTTCCCCTGTGCAGACCCCACATATAGCCAAATTCCCTTTCCAAATCTAATACTCCCAAGAGATCCTATTTTAATATCCGTTTCTCGAGTGATTTCAATAATAAGCGAATATACCCCTCTCATGCGTCTTTTGTCGCCTCCATCTCTAATTCATTTCTATCTTTTTTGTGAGAATCTACTATTACTGGCATGATTACACTTTTCAACAACGATAATGCCTTCCCCGTTGACAAAACTCCCGCTTGAAGTTCGCGAAGCACTCTGAAGATTGATGGCCCTAACATTCTCCAACTACCATCTTGAATACTTTGAAGTTTCGAACACCCAAAAGAGTTTGATGGTATTTCTATTCCTGCATTTGAAACAATTTGTTGAGTTTCATATTTTGACAAGGCAAATGCTGCTGGTAGATGTACGACAAGAAGGTCATCATCGATTTCTATGGATTGCCTGCCTGTGGGCAGCATTTCTCCTGTCACAAGCACATCCATCCCTGAATCCTTAGCACTATTTCTGATTTGAACCAGAATGTTTTCATGACATTGACCACAGGGATGAACTCTTCCCTCGCCAGCTAGTCTAAAAATCTTGAGCATCTCATCTTCTGGTTGGAGAAGCATGCTTTCGATACCAAGATTCTCGATGATTCTCTGAACAAATTTCAAATGCATAGTGCTATCATTTTCAATATCTAGGTGATATGCAGTAATATCATCAAAACCTGATTTCAGAAGAAGTAAACTAGCTGTACTGTCAACGCCTCCTGAATATGCTACTGAAACTCGAATATTACCATTCGGTTTTACTGGCATTATCCGGGGGCTTGTAGGTATCCTTTCTTCTGATTTACCTACTTGTTTAAGCCACAAAAGAAATCTCTCTTGGTTTGGACTCACTTCATTTCCAATTTCTTCTATCCTATTCACCATCAGCGAGATTCTGTGTTTTTTAATCATCAATTCGTCATGAGAGTAAACGCTTACAGGTCTTTCAATCTCTTTAGCAATAGTCGCAACTATTCTTCCTCCTGGCCCCATCATGAGGCTTTTTTCTGACCTGTCAGGAAGAATTACATGGATACTACCATCTGGATGTTCAACGACTTCGGTGATTACAGGATCCACTCCTCTTCTATAATCAAGTTCTTTTCTTATCCTAAGTAGCTTCTGTTTCAATATTTCGATGTCCATTTACCTCACTCTATTCTTCCCGCGTTTGTATCTATTTTTTCGATATGGTCATAAGTGTTCATCGGAAGTTATTTTCTTGACATGAACACGGTTGAGGTTATCCCTGGCGTATATCAGATTCGAGGGAAATACGTAGAAGATTTTGGATATCTAACTAGCTACTTGCTAATAGGTGGTGATGAACTTCTCATCATCGATCCCGGTACTGCTGGTGATCCGGGAGATGAAATTGTAAAAGCAATTGAAGATTTAGGGTTTAAGCCAAGGAATGATGTTGCTGGAATATTATGTACGCATGGTCATCCTGATCATGTTGGAGGTGCTGGGCGTTTGCGCAAAGCAACTGGTGCATCAATCATGATTCATAAGAACGATGCATCTCTACTTGAGGACCCCCAATCTTTCATCAATGAGCGTTTGCTATTAGATTTTGCACAAAGATTTGCAATGAAGTTGGAACGTGGTCCATTACGAGTAAACTATAGAGGATTAGAACCCGATAGGATTTTCAAACATCAGGATAAGATAAAAGTTGGAAATATATCCATAGATGTTATTCACACTGCAGGTCATTCATCCGGTCACTGTCTATTCTATGAAAGAAAAAAGAAAGTCCTATTCTCTGGCGATGAGGTGAATAACTACCCAAATGAACCAAGAAAGTTCTATGTTGATCTCTCTGGTAGTTTTACATCTCGAAGTGGTGCGTTAGATACCATTTCAAAGTTACCCATAGAATGTTTGTGTCCATCTCATGATATATCTTACCTTGAAAATGAAGTTGGTTTACAATTCAAAGAAGCAAGAGATGCAATGTTACACTTTCAAGACACGGTATTGCATCACCTTTCAGCAAGAGGAGATGCAGATATACAACAACTTGTATTTGATATTCAAGAAGCACGCAGTATACCTATTCCAACTGGTATTGATGCATTGCTACCCACAACTCTTTTTGTTTGTCTAAGCGACCTTACTAATGCTGGTTTGGTCCGTGAGCTTGAGGATGGGGTTTGGGAACCGGTTTGATAGAACCGTTACATTCGAAGTAAGTTCAAAAACGACTATGAGATTGGTTATATCTCTCTTAGTCTACTATCCATTTAGAAGTAGAATCAAACACAATGGGGATTTTCAATGCCTAAATCTGAACACTCTGACATTCAAACACCTAGCACGGTTGAGGCAATCAAAATGGCCTCTGTATCAGTCTTGGGTACAACAACAAAGAATGGGTTTCCAATTGGTAGCGCAACGGGTTCTGGAAGTATGATGGAACAGAACTCTGAAACTGTCGCTATGAATATTGCTCCTCTGATATTTGCAGTTCGGGATACTCTATATGAGCATGAGAATTTAGAATTATTTTCTATGGAGTGGGACCTTGAACGAGCTCAAGGACCCGAGGTATTACCAGAGCACCTCGTTGTCGCAGGGGGTAGATTCAAAGACGTAAAATCAAATCTGTGTACACTGAGTTGGGAAAAAGGTGTCGTAGATCCATTCAGGGTTGATGAGCATCTCAATAAGGTAGCACAAAAGCTCTCTGATATTGAAGAAGCGGTATTAGCAAATGAATTAGATTACGAATCAGAAGGAGTTTCTGTGTTGCGAAGATTCTCAGATCGTTTTAATGGTGTAACATTTGTTGATATGTTGGATAGGCAATTTCAGGGTTCATGGTCTTCAGTCCTGATTAAACCAGAACATGTTGATACGGAAACCATAATCAAGATGGGTTATCGAGATGACTTTGCAACAAGTCCTCCAGGTCCAAGAATCATTTCTAGAGAGTCTATTGAGTTTCGCCTACCAATGAGTGATTCGGAATCACAGATTCAACACTTCATGACACGCATTATCTCTCCAACAGCACTCACAACATTGTCAGCACAGATACCTGAGATGGGTCAAGCAATTCTTGGTGAACTCAATTCCTATGCTTATAGTACAGAAGAGGTTGATATTGCCCGCACGACTATAGCTGTGTTAGTCAAGCATATTGGGCGTGAGCTTGTACAACCTAGTGAGTTAGAGAATCTTCAGTCTTCAATTGATGAATTTATTGACCAAATGACAGCTGCAGTTGATGTTCTTTCGGAGATTGTCGAGGCTCATGCAAAATCTGGTGCGAAAAAAACTCTTGATCAACA
Source organism: uncultured archaeon (assembly GCA_964610875.1). Classification (GTDB taxonomy): domain Archaea; phylum Asgardarchaeota; class Thorarchaeia; order Thorarchaeales; family Thorarchaeaceae; genus CAZSWP01. Next base: position 5,240 of record CAZSWP010000005.1, on the reverse strand, counting down.
CAAATCCTTCCTCATTGAAACAATATCACAAAGACAAGATGAAACTGGAGAACTTGGCACTCCTTTTGCCAAAGCCCTGGTTGAACACTTGATGCTTTCAGTTCAGAGAGAATATCCTGTCGAAGGAGAGATTCGTGCATGGCAATTGCGAGGTATATTCTCCTACTTCACAACATTTGCCAAAAGGGTAATGGGTTATTTTAGTGATGAGTTAAAGCAATTTTTGATGGTCGAGTCTGTTAAGAAGGTCCTTCTCAATGTACTTCAGGATTTTCGTGTTCAGACCACTAGTAAGGATCTAAATCCAACAGAGTCGATGATATTTCATAAACTGTTTGCAGAACTATATTCAATAGTGAATGCTATAGCAGATAGAATCTCCTTTGATGGTACTACATATGATACTATGGAAGACCTGATTGCTGCAGTTGCTAGAGAAACAACTGATGCATTCGTCCAGATAGATATTTTGACATTGATTGGATTCAATGATATGGCTGAAGCCGCAAGAAGAGAAATCAAAGGTAAATTTGATGTTACCTCGGAACCTAGCAATGATGAATCTGGAAGTAAGCTAAATGAATTACTAAGAATGTTTGAAACTTTTGTTAGTGAAACCTTACCTGATGTCGGGGAAACAATTCTATCAAAACAAAACCTGATTCCAATAATACGTGAAGCAAAAACCGGACAAACCCCCTTCCTAGAAGGTCTTAATAATTTGATAGAGTTACAGACGGAAAAACCAGAGGAGTGGTTAATTGAAGCAAAAAGTTGGCTGGCTGATTTTAGAGAGCATACAGAAACTAATTCTTCTTTGGGTGAGAATTTACTTATTATTCTGAAACGTGCCTATGATAGGTTAGGTCAAGGTGCAACGGCACAAGCTATGGTTAATAGAATTCGGACTGCATACAAAGTTCGTGAAGAAAAATACCAAGAATCTGTGAAGATTTGGGAGGCAGAATGTAAACTAGTTGATGAAGAAAATGTTCCTATTAAACAGCACAATGATAGACGAGCAGAACTACTTCAAAAATCAAAGGATGCATATGAAGCAGACATGAAGGAATATGAAACTGAACTTGAGAACTTCACAAAAAGAATTAAGGAAATGATGTCTGATAGTGAGCCAGTTTCTATTCCAGAGCCAAAGAAACCTGAATCTCTTGAAGACCGAAGACTGAAGATTATGGAACAATATCCTGTAAAAGAAGAGAAAGGTTATCCACCAAAACCACAGAGAGATGCTGAAACACGGGATTACCTCCAATTGAAGGAGATTTTTGAATCTCAGCTATCGCAAATGGAAGATGAGAAATCAAAAATTGAAACCGTATTTAATGAGAAATTAGGGGTCCTCAGATTAGAGGGAGCTAAACAAGCATCTGAGGTAAGTGTAAACATTAGTGTTGATTTCTTGGAATATCTCATGAATGCGCGGATACGCAAAATTGGGCGGGTATTTCCAAAAGCTACTCGAGTCTATCTCCGGAGTCCAAATGATCCTGGGTTGATTTATCTTGTGTCATACGAACATCACGGGAATAGTCTTCTTGTAACGATTGGGAACAATTATCTAAGGAGGGATTAGATTTGTCTAGCAATTGGTTCATTAGAACGCGTCAGATGAGTGAAGCTGGAAAGGGAATCCTGTTAAGTGAAGCTTTGGCAACACACATGCGGAGTTCTAGAGATCGTAAGATTGTTGAAAACCTATTTGGTGACACCATTCCTTTGGAGGATGTAATTTCCTATTTTGCTGCTTTTTATCTCTATAATTACCAAGGTGTTCGATTGCTGCAATTGTCTGCTGATGAAGAATTGTCAATTGAAGACCAAGAAGCTTTAGAAAAGCAGGAACGTGAACAGCTCGAAATTGAGGTACGCCAGCTACTTGGTGAAAAACAAAGAGAAGAGGTGGATGTTTCCAGACTCGTGAGTGAATTCTCAATAAAACTCATTGACCTCTTTCATGATAGGAGCCCCCATGATGAGGAAACCGAAATTGAAGTTAGGAACTTGATTCTAGAACACCTGCAAATGATCCCAGAGAATTATTCGGCAAATAGCGAGATTGACTTCATAAATGAAATTACGGGATGGGGTAATCATTGGCGTGAAGATATCTACGTTAAGGCATCTGGGCTAAAGGAGTCTGCACTCTCTTTAAGAGAAGAGTTACTGCGACCTCATGACGAAGAGGTCCCAGAAACAACTGTTCTAAAGAGGGGAATTGAAAAAATCGTAGGTAGAACTACGTTTTTAGAAACAAGAGTATCTGTTTCTGGTTTGCCAGATTCAGTTTGGATGGAGATTTCTAAAGCATCAATTAGTGCCTATCTTAATGCTGGTATTAGTCAAGACGCACTCAAAAAGGTCCATCAACTAAAAGTAGCTGTCTTGGAGCGATTTGAAGAAGACTTGGAAACACCAACTACCTTATCAGATTACGAAGAAAACTTGGGATTCTTTATAGCTGAAATATTTCCTGATATTTTGGATGACAGGTATGATGAAGCCACTGATATTCTGGCGGCATTTATGAAATTTGACTCCTCTGACCTTCATGCATTACTTAGGTCGAAAGGAATCACTAATGGCGAAATGATTGTACAAGGTCTTGGGATGAGAAGTGAATCAACACCGGATACTGAAGGCCCTAGTTATTCAAAGGACGAACTTGAAGAGATAGGAAGATCTCTACGCAGAATAGAGAAGTTGGAACATACTTTAGAAAAGCCAGTAAAAGGAATGCTAAAAGCAAGAGGTTTGCGCTCCTCAGAATTAGACACAGTTTCGATTCAAACTCTAACAAAGAATCGTAGCACACTAATAGCAATTGAACAACAGGTTCTAGATGAACTGAAAAAGAAAACACGTGTTCCGGAACCTGAAGAAATCCAAAGATTGTTAGCTCTCAGAGATGAGGTAAAGACAGATGGCATTTCTGGAATTCATGCATCTTCCTCTGCTGATATTGGTTCCACCCTAACACATGGTAATACAATGGTGGCGCTGAGGGAAGACTTGGTATGGCATTTTACGATCAGTCTTCTCAAGAATATTTCTCGATTGATTGAAACGTATCTACGTTCCAAACAAGACTTGCTAAGATCAAAAGCTATACTGAAGAGTATCTATGAAGATAGTGATCCAACTATGCAGCAACTGCGAGAGGAGATAATTATCGATCTTGCCGCATTGAGATTGAACGAGATAAAAACGGTTCATCCTGAGTTGGACGCAGATGCCATTTGCTCATGGTATCACGCGCGACAAGCAAGGACTAGTATCGAGAAAGCCAGAGCTGATCTCAAGAGCTCACCATCTCCCGTATTCGAAGGGATAGTCGATTCTTCACTCCATTTTGAAAAGTTGAATTTTGACAACTATGCAATTGCGTTTGATTTGATGCATCGGTTCCTAAATCAACAAAGGCAGTTACGATTGGAGAAAGAAGAAATTGCTCTCCAAGCAAAATTGCAGAAACAAAAGGCTGTTGAAGCAAAGAGGGGTCAATTAGACGTACATGCATTCATCTATACAAAATCTCATACTGCATTTCGGGCAATTGGAAGAGTTGGAAGCTCGGGTCTAGAATGGACGGCAAATGATGATGCAAAGTGTGCAAATCTATTGTCATTCTTTGTCAGGAGAAATCACGGAAGACCCATCTGTGCTGTCTGTGGTGAGATAGCAACAAAGGGCAAGTGTTCAAAACATGGTAAGGGAAACGTCAAACAAAGCGGTGACATTGATACACTATCCTCCTTTGTAATGCGTGCGTTTACGGATATCAAGGAAGGTCTCTTAGGAGCTAAAGCAGAACCAATGTCTTGGGATGAAGCCAGGAAGATTGTCCAGAGAGAGATTTCTATTCTGAAACGAAGAGGGAAACTCACAAGCAAAACGGATGTCAACAATCTCCTTGCTGGAGAAGTCAACTATATTCTCGGTCCTGCAATTGCTAGGGTTATTGGTAAGTATTTCAACGAATCTCTTGAGTATGCTGCACGTCGGTCAGGAATTGCTTAGCGTATCTCATTAGAGCTTTACACTCTCAGATATCCAATGTAGATATGATGAAGCTCCCCAAGTTATTTGGATTACTATAAACTCCGGAACATCATATGTATGATATTTTCTGAGTTCTTCATGGAGCAATGCCACAGATTTTTCATGTGTCTTCATAAGAATAATACTCTCTGTAGCTTGTTCTATATCTCCTTTCCAATGATATATGCTTTCTACATTGTTTATTATATTTGCACAAGCACAATATCGCGATTCAACCAACTGTTTGGCAAGTTCAGGTGCATTTTCTTTGGGACAAGTTGTTAACACAATTCTATACTCTGTCATGGATAACACTTCAGCTTGGAAACATATATACAGACATCTTGCCTTCTTAATTGTCGTCTGGTGACTCATATGGGGAAGAAATTCAAACCTACAGGAGTCATGCCTGCATTAGTGACGCCATTCACAAAGGATGGCGACCTGATTGAGGATAGCTTCAAAGAGATAATAGAGTACACAATAAGTAAAGGTGCTACAGGAGTTGTTCCTGCTGGTACTACTGGAGAATTTGTGTACATGAGAACAGAGGAGCGAAAGAAGCTCCTCAAGCTATGTGTAGAGTTCGTTGATGGTCGTGTGCCGGTTGTGGCTGGCACTGGTCAGAACAGTACAATTGCTACAACGGCTCTTACAAAATACGCTGCAGATATTGGGTGTGATGCTGCTTTAGTTATTTCACCTTTCTTTCTACGTCCTAGTGAAAAAGGGTACTACGAACATTATGAAACTGTTGCGAGGCTGAGTGATTTGCCTATAATCACCTATAACATTCCACAATGTACCTTGGGATGGCTTAGTTCTAATCTTATGCAAGACCTTGCAGAATTGGATAACATTGTTGGAATAAAAGACAGCAGCGGAAATATACCTCATACAGTTGAACTAATACAAAAATTGAAGGGCAAACTACCTGTAATCATAGGTCATGATGAGTGCTTTCTATCCGCAGTTGCTGCAGGTGCAGAAGCCGCCATCCTCGCTTCTGCGAATATAATTCCACACATCTGGCTTGATATAATGAAGAATGTTAGATCGGGTAATCATGAGAAAGCTGTCGAATTACAGCATTCGGTACAAACATTCTCAAGATTGGTAACTAGAAATGGTGGGGCTCCTCCGGTCAAAGCAGCTTTCAAAATGATGGGAATTAAAGCAGG